>DGEI01000027.1:3306-83840 GCA_002385885.1 Firmicutes bacterium UBA3930 | reverse complement strand
TTCCTGGCAATATACCCATCAAGAAGGTCGGTAGCCCCTGCTATTATAAAAACTACAAGTGCCCAAAGAGTATTATTGCTTATGTCTGGACTATAAAATACATACACAAAAACAGGTATTAAAAAGAATCTGATCACCGTTAGCATATTGGGGACATTCATTACATTACCTCTTTCATTGCAATATAAATAAACAGGTGCTAATTCCAACAGAGGAGAAATTTGTGCAGTTATACTAATTCTGCTAATTAGTATTTATATACTTTATAATCCTGTAAAAGAATAAGAATGAAACGCGCTTTGATTTAAAAATGGTCGGGGTGACAGGATTTGAACCTGCGACCTTCTCGTCCCGAACGAGACGCGCTACCAAACTGCGCCACACCCCGACACTCCAATGGAGCCAACAAGGGGACTCGAACCCCTGACCTGCAGTTTACGAGACTGCTGCTCTACCTGCTGAGCTATGTTGGCATATATGATTCTCAATACGTTTATAGATTATAGCATAAATTTTTTTCTTTGTCACGTATAATTTAAGAAAGAACGTTTGTGTCGAAAAAATGACACAGATGTAGGGATTGCTCCCTAACACCCGTGCGTGCGCTTTTATATTTCATCGTCCCAGCCTCAGGCAGGCCCGGCCCGGCGTATCAAATTCTGAGCCTGCAGACTTCTCGTCCCGAACAGGACAAGATACCAAACTGCTCCACACCCCGGTACTGTATGGAACCAACAAGGAGATTCCACTCCATGAGCTGATCTTAGGTTAAGACGCTTTCCTTTCCACTCAGCTATGAATTGGGATCCAGTACATCCCTCAGCGCATCACCAAAAAGGTTGAAGCCAAGTACAACAAGCATTATCATCAGACCCGGAAAGAAGGAAATCCATGGTGCCTGGCCAATCAGTCCCTTCCCGCTGTCCAAAATAACTCCCCAGCTGGGTTCAGGTGGTTTTGCCCCCAATCCCAGAAAACTTAAGGATGCCTCTATTACAATGGCTTTTGGCAGCTCCAGGGTCGCCATTACGATAACCGGTGCCACTGCGTCGGGAAGTATATGCCTGAATATTATTCTCGCATCGCTCATGCCAAGAATGCGTGCAGCCTGTATGTTTTCACGTTCTCTCAGAGACAAAAACTGTCCCCTTACTACCCGGCAGTATCCCGACCAGCTGGCCAGCGCAATGGCTATTATTACGTTTTGGACCCCCGTACCCAATGCAGCTATAAAAGCTATAGCCAGAAGCGTAGTTGGAAATGCCCATGCCACATCGGTAATGGAACTAATAATATAGTCTGCAATGCCACCGTAATACCCTGCTATAGCTCCCAGGACCGTACCTGCAACCAGTGAAATACCCACTGCAACCAAAGCCACCTCAAGGGATATCCTGGCTCCGTAAACTATTCTGCTTAATATGTCCCTGCCAAACTCATCAGTTCCAAACAGATGCCCGGCAGAAGGGGGTTGGAGTACAGCTGATATGTCCGGTTTATCATATTCATACGGCGCCAACCACGGTGCAAATATTGATGTAAATACAAACAATATGATGATTATCGCTCCAAATATGGCGCCTTTATGTTTGAAAAGCTTTTGCAGAAATTCAATAACAGATCTTTTTTGTTCGCTTTTCTCCGTATATTCAGAGATCTGCTGCTGAACCCATTCTTTATCAATATATACTCCATTCTTGCTTCGAGGTGTTATCATCCCTTATACCACCTTCTTTCCGCGAAATTAACCGTATCTTATTCTTGGATCTACTACAGCATACAACACATCCGCCAGAATGTTGGCGAATATAATTGATGAGGTTAACACCAGCATTGCTCCCTGAACCACCGGAAAATCACGGGCTAATATCGCATCTACCATTAGACGTCCTATCCCCGGAATACTGAATATGATCTCCAGGGCAACCGAACCTCCGATTATCCATCCCAATCTGAGCCCCATAAGCGTAATAATCGGGATCATGGCATTCTTCAGGGCATGCCTGTAGATCACAATTTTTTCCAGGAGCCCTTTGCTTCTGGCAGTTCGTACATAGTCCTGTTTTAAAACCTCCAGCATGCTCGATCTTACCATCCTCGCCGTTATAGCCGCATTAGTCAGTCCGATGGCAAAGCTGGGAAGAATAAGATGTTTTATAGTCCCATAACCCGAAATAGGAAACCAGCGCAGCTTGTATGAGAAAAAGTACATAAGCAGCATGCCAAACCAGAAAGTAGGAATTGCTATTCCCAGCAGAGAGCCTGACATACATAAATAATCAACAAATGTATTCTTTTTTACAGCTGCTATTACTCCTGCCGGAACAGCTATTACAAAGGTTATCAGGAATCCAAGAAATCCAATCTCCAGTGTGACCGGCATTCTTTCCTTTATCATCTCTATCACCGGCCTCTCCTGGAGAATAGAAATCCCCAGATCCCCTTCAATAACGCTCTTCATAAATCTCCAATACTGTACAATATAAGGCTGATCCAGGCCGTATTTCCGTTTTATGCTTTCATAAACTTCAGGAGTAACATTGGGGCCCGCAATCCGTGAAACCGGATCTCCGGGAGCAAAGTAAAATATTGAAAATACTACTATGGTCATAAAAACAAGCACCGGTATCATCAGGATAATCCTTTTTACGATGTATTTCAGCATCGGTTACACTCCCTGAAATAGTTTTGTTGTTCTGCAATGTAAGGTTTTGGGAATAATGAAAGCAATTCAGATTTGACAAGAATGCAGCTGCATTCTTGTCAAATCCTTTTCTTTATTCCACTTCAAGATCAAAACCATCGCTATACTGCAGCATCCAAGGATGATATTTGAAGTTCTTTACCTCTTTTCGTGCCGCTATAATCTGCATCGGCACATAAATCGGTGCCCATACTGCCTGATCTATCAGATATCGCTGTACCTCTTTATATCCCTCGGCCCTTTCTTCCCAAGTGGGCTTTCTGGCAGCACTCATGATCAGATCATCGGTTTTCTCATCAACCCATCTTGAATGGTTTGGGTATGGGAACCGCTCTGAAAGCAGGAACCAGTCAAGTATATCCGCATTGGGCCAGCTGTATTCCCTTATAAAAAGCTCTTGTTTACCCTCTTTCAACATATCGGTATAGCTGGCAGAATCATAAAGCTGAATCTCGGTTTCTATATTCACCTCTTTAAGCTGCCTCTGGATAATTTCGGCCAGCTTGGTGCTCTTTGATGAGTTATCGGAAGAAAGGGTTGCTTTAAAACCGTCGGGATAACCAGCTTCGGCCAAAAGCTGTTTTGCTTTTTCCACATCATACTCATAATCGAGATCACGGCTTTCTTCAAGGTACTCATCTTCAAGGGCAAAGGGTAAATAACCATACGCCACTTCACCAATACCCCGGAATACAAACTGTATAATCTCCTCCTTATTCAACGCATGATTAATCGCCCTGCGAACCCTGACATCGGTAAACGGTTCCTTATCGGTAGCATAGGCAAGATATCCCAGTTTTGTAGCAGGTTCTTTATAAACAGTTATATCGGAATTTTCCTCCAGCTGATCTACATAAGTCTCGGGAACATTCCTGAGAATATGGATATCTCCCACTTCAAGCTCCATTATCCTGGTGCTTTCTTCAGGTACAACTTTCAGAATTATCTTGTCAATAAGGGCAGGGCCTCTGTTTGACATCCATTCAGGACCCCAGTTGTAATCCTCGTTTTTTACAAGAACCGTTTTATCCCCCTGGATCCATTCCTCCAGTTTATACGGGCCGGTGCCGATCACTTTTTTCTTCCCGTAATCATCCCCGTATTTTTCGTAAGCATTAGCCGGGTGTATGCCGGCAGCGGTATTGGAAAGATTAAACAATAGATTGGGGAACGGATAATTAAGAATAATTTCTACTGTATGTTCATCAACTACCTGTACTTCCTTTATTGCATCCAAATCGCCCCTAAAAGGAGAACCAACATCGGGATCCTTTATAGTGTCAATGGTCCACTTAACATCCTCAGCGTCGAAATCGGAACCGTCATGAAATTTGACATTCTTTCTCAGATAGAATGTCCAGGTAAGGCCGTCTTCCGACACATCCCATTTTTCAGCAAGTCCTGGCTGATAACCAAAATTATAGTCCCTGCTTACAAGCCTGTCGTGTATATATATCAGCGCATCAGAATACCATGAGGTTTTTATGGTATCCATAATCTCGGCATCACGGTCAAAACCAATAACCAGAGTTTTCCCGGCACCTTTGCTGCCGGCTTTCAATGAACAGCCGGCCACACCACCAACTAATAATACACTCACCAGCATCATCACCATAATCTTTCTCAGTGTACCCTTCACTATATCTACCTCCTCATTTTTACCTGCTTAATACTTTAAAATGAATATCATTTTGCCAATAAGCCTGTTTACCTGTATCTTCAATACAAATGACATGCTACAAAATGCTGACGGCCTATACATTTTAAATCCGGTTCGCTTTCAACGCATTTATTGGCGGCATACTTACATCTGGTTCTGAACCTGCATCCCGAAGGTGGATTGATCGGGCTGGGCACCTCTCCTTCCAATACCAGTTTTTTTCTGTCGTTCCCCGGTCTTAAAAGCGGTATAACCGATAGCAATGCTTTGGAATATGGATGAGCGGGTTCCCTGAACAATTCTTCGGTAGGGGCTGTTTCAACTATTTTGCCAAGATACATTACAGCCACCCTGTCACTTACGTGCCTGACCACCCGCAAATCATGGGATATAAATAAATACGCCAATTTTAAACGGTTTTTAAGATCCATAAGGAGATTTATAATCTGTGCCTGAATGGACACATCAAGCGCTGACACAGGCTCATCACATATTATCAGTTTGGGATTAACAGCAAGAGCCCGTGCAATAACCACCCTCTGACGCTGCCCACCGCTGAATTCATGAGGATACTTATCCATCTCTTCCTTCCTAATACCTACTATTTCAAGCAGTTCCTGAGTTTTTTCTCTCCGTTGAACACCATTTTTCATCCCATGGATGTATAGAACCTCGCTTAATGCATCTCCTACCGTCATCCTCGGGCTTAACGAAGCATAGGGATCCTGAAAGATAAGCTGCATGTGTTTATAAACCTGCCTAAGCTGTTTCTTGCCCAGATGGGTTATATTTTGGCCCTCAAAGAAAATCTCACCTTCAGTGGGAGCCAGCAATCGTATAATAGTACGCCCTGTGGTGGATTTGCCGCATCCGCTTTCACCTACGAGGCCCAGGGTTTCCCCATAATTTATATGGAAATCAATGCCGTCAACTGCTTTAACGTATTCCAGGCTTCTTCCAAGCCAGCTTCTCCTGAATGTAAAATACTTTTTTAACCCTTTAACCGCTAATATCTCTGCAGCCACATCCATACCTCCAACTTATATTTGCTCTCTCTTTTCCATAGTTACAATATTATAACCTGCGGTGTCGGTACCGGTCATTTTACAAAGTTCCAGCAGCGCACAAGGCTGGAACCTTCCTGAAATAAAGGCGGCTCTTCAACCATGCATTCTCCTCTGACGTACTCGCATCTGGTTCTAAATCTGCAGCCTTCTCTTATTTCATCAGGGGATGGCACCAAACCTTGTATCTCCTTAAGCCTTTGTCCCCTGGACATATCAATATCAGGAATAGCTTCAAGCAGTCCCATTGTATAGGGATGTTTCGGAGTGTTGAAAATGGTATATACATCCGCATACTCAACAATTCTGCCGGCATACATAACGGCAACCTTGTCAGCGACCTCGGCTACCACTCCCAGGTCATGAGTTATCATTATAACAGCAGAACCCGTTCTTTCTTTAAGCTCATTTATCAACTCAAGTATTTGTGCTTCAATGGTCACATCAAGGGCTGTGGTAGGTTCATCGGCTATCAGAAGTTCAGGACTGCATGCCAAAGCCATTGCGATCATTACCCTCTGCCTCATTCCTCCACTTAAGTGATGCGGATATTGTTTTATTCGTTTTTCGGGAAGCGGTATTTTTACCAGCTTAAGCATCTCAACTGCTTTTGATAAGGCCTCTTTTTTGGACAGATCCTGATGCTGCATGAAGACCTCTGAAAGCTGGTGCCCGATGGTAAACACAGGATTAAGAGATGTCATGGGTTCCTGGAATATCATTGATATATTATTGCCCCTGACCTTTCTCATTTCCTCATCCGATATATTAAGAAGATTTTTTCCTTTGAGTAAGATCTCGCCTTTTACTACCTTAGCCGGCGGGCTGGGCAGCAGTCTCATAATTGAAAGAGCGGTTACACTTTTACCGCATCCTGATTCTCCAACAATACCCAAAGTCTCTCCTTTAGATACCGAAAAGCTTACACCGTCAACCGCCGGAATTATTCGTTTTTCCAGATGAAAATGAACAGCCAAATCGTTTACTTTAAGAATTTCATGGTTCAACAACATACCCCTCCCAAAAGAAGTAAGCTACTGCATTAAATACCTGGTATTCCGGCACATTAAACTGCGGGTAACAATGCATTGGGCCTGCAAAGTGTTATCTCATATATATAAACTAATACTATGTATTATTTATATATGAACTAATCAGCAGGGCATATTAATATATGCTCCTATGCTCCTTCTGCCGGAACCTTGCATACCTTTGCCGGTTTTTATAAATCAATACAGAACTTTGAAACAGAATATATTATAACCTGTTCCCTGTTAACTGTCTCCGCCTGTGGAGATGGCAATCCGGTGGGTAAGTCAGCTTTGCTGTCCACATTGCCCATCCGCGAAGGACAGTTCCAACTCCAGAGTGTGCGTGTTGTAAAATAATACATAACTGAATATCGCCGCTGTTGTGCGATATCAAGAACCGTTTAAAGAAATGATCAAACTTTGCCTTTGGTCAGGCAAAAACATAGTAATCATGTATTATATATGTCTCCGGAGATGCACCGGATAAATTAAAAAGCCATGGGAGACCCATAGCTTATAGGCATAGAAGATTTAGCTATCAACCTCCCCTTACCACGCTTGCGGAGTTAGCTGACGGATTCGGACCGAAGAGTGTGGCCCTACACCTTTGGGTACCGGCTTATGCCCAAAAGTGACTCACCCCAAAAATGGTTCCCCCGCTTCTTATAAAAAGAATTCAGCGTTCCAGATTGAAAACCATTACAATCTGTTATTCAGTTTGCCTATGCAGGCTTATAACACAAGCTGAATTCACTATGCAGCTAATTTGAGTATACCATAAGCTAAATTTTAATGCAAACAATTTTTCCCCAATCCAGCTATTCATGCAGTATACGTACTTGTTCGCCAAAAAAATACAAATCTCTATTGGTTAAATGCATCGCTTTTTGATTCCCTTATTGCATGAAACGCCATTTCATTTTCACTGTGAAAATTAAATGGCGTTTCCCGATTCCCTTTACAAAAAGCATCAGGCATTATGCTTCATCTACAATGGATCCTATATTATCCCATTGTTTTCTATCACTTCACGGTACCACAATGCGCTCTTTTTGGGAGTTCTCTTCATTGTCTGATAATCTACATGTACTATTCCGAAATACTTGCTGTATCCAAAAGCCCATTCAAAATTATCCATAAATGACCATACATAGTAGCCTTTGAGTTTTACTCCGTCCTGGATCGCTTTGTATGCCGCTTCAAAATGATTTTTCAGATAATCCAGCCTGTCCTGATCATCTATCCTGTCTTCTGTTATTCTATCATCTTTAAATGCAGCTCCATTTTCGGTAATGTATATATCAGGACTATTATAGTCCTTTTCAATTCTGACCAAAAGATCGTAAAGGCCATCCGGATAAACTTCCCAATCCATTTCGGTATAAACACCTTCGGGACGCACATATTCTATATCATCCTCCCGTCCCTTTTTCACGACAGCCCTGGTGTAGTAGTTTATCCCAAGAAAATCCACAGGGTTACCGGCTATATATTCCATATCCCCATCCCTTATTAATGGAGCGTCATATTTTTCCTGGTATATTGACAGTATATCCTCCGGATATTTCCCTTTAAATATGGGATCCAGAAACCATCGATTCTGGCTTCCGTCCAAAATCCGCACAGCTTCCATATCTTCAGGTTTGTCAGAAGCCGGATAAACCGGCGTCAAATTGAGAGTAATACCTATTTGACCGTTTTTGCTCCCTGACTGACGGTAGGCCTGTACCGCTTTGGCATGAGATAACATAAGATTATGGCTAATCCTCACAGCAAGCGCATAATCGGTATTCCCCGGAGCATGTACTCCTTGTGCATTGCCTAAAAAAGCTGCCACCCAGGGTTCATTATGAGTAATCCATTTCTTTACACGATCACCTAAAACATCGTACATCTTGAATGCATAATCGGCAAAATAATCAGCAACATCCCTGTTGTCCCAGCCGCCCAGATCCTGAAGTGCCTGCGGCAAATCCCAGTGATAAAGGGTAACGGCAGGTTCAATACCGTAATTCAACAGCTCATCCACCAGTGCATTATAAAAATCTATGCCCTTCCGGTTAACCTGCCTCCTGCCTTGCGGATATATACGGGGCCATGCTATCGAAAACCTGTATCCTCTTATACCAAGCTCCTTCATCAGCTGCACATCCTGTTTATAACGGTTGTAATGGTCACAGGCTATATCACCGGTATCCCCGTTTAAAACTTTGCCGGGTGTATGGCTGAAGCGGTCCCAAATGGACTCCCCTCGTCCATCCTGGTTTACCGCTCCCTCGATCTGATAGGATGCAGTAGCAACTCCCCATATGAAATTATCAGGAAAAAGCACCTTATCCATACAATTACCCCCTTTTTATATCGTTTTTTGCTTTTATCATATAAACCTGCCTGCATCTTCAGTTATGCTGAACCTGTATGCAGCAATGGCAAAAAAGACAGCCGCAAACGCCAGCAGTACACCAAGATTTAACGCTATATCATTAAAGGCTGCACCCTTCTGCAAGGTTTTGACCGCATCCAGTGCCCACCGTTGAGGTATAATGTAGGATATTTTCTGCATTATGTCAGGCATAAACTCTGCCGACCAGAAACAGCCGCCCAGCATACACGTAGGAGTAATCACCAGGGTGGAAGCAGCACCTGCCTCATATGATGACCTGGCAAAGGCCACTATCACCATACCCAAGCCTATAGCAACAAGGCCAAAACATCCAAGCACAACCACCATTTGCCAGTCAGCAACATATGTGTTAATTTTGAACACCCACCTCATCATAACAATTGATGCGCATATCTGTACGAGTACGATAACAATGTTGGTTACAGCATTGCTTAACACATATTCCCTTGGCTTAACAGGTGCTGAACATATCCGGTAATATGTCCTGTTTCGTTTATCCCTAAGTATGATTTCAGCGGTGTTCCCTGTTCCAATCATAACAAACATTATAAGGAATCCCAGGCTCGTTAGAGTTATAGATCTGTCTTTTGCCTGATCATCAACCCTGGCTGTTTCCAAGCGCAGTGCCTGCCCTCTGTAACCTTCATACAGCCTGTCAAATACTTCCTTCTGACCTCCGGATGCCCGGGCAAGCATATATATATTCTCAGTATACATTTTAATATAGTTCTCCAGCCATATGGTGGTATCCTTCCCTTTCACCGTAACAATTTCAATTTTCCCCGGATTTCCGCCTATAATGTTTTCCGTATAATCTTCAGGGAAAATCATCGCACAGCTCAGTTTGTCATCCAAAAGGAGGTTGTCAATAGAAGCGGATTCGGTGTTGACTACTTCAAAATCCTCCATATTGCCTAGAGTATCTATTATATCATTGGATATAACACCGCCATCCATGTTTATTATACCAATGGTTAATAACCTTGTCCCTATGTCTGAATGCATTCCCATGGATAAGACCAATCCCAGGACAGGTAATACAAAATACACTATATAGTTTGATTTTTTTCTAAATGTAACCTTAACGGTATTAGCTGCCAACAAAATAATATTTCTCATCACCAGACAGCCTCCTTTCTGTATACTATAGATGAAACCGTAATGAGTAAGGCCGAAATAATAAGATTCACCGCTATACTCACCGGTACATATGAAAAATCGCTATTGTATATTAGCCTGAAGATAGCCTGATTGGTCCATTTTATTGGAGATACTACAGACAGCTTCTGAACAAATTCTCCCATTGTGTCCAGGGGAACATATCCTCCGCCCAGCATAACAATAATAGGAATGACCGTATTGATTATCCCTACAGACAATCCTTCATTTTTTATTGTAAAACCAATACATGTTCCAAAACTAACCGTCAATATTGCCTCCGAAGCAATAATAGCTATTATCACCCCAATATTGTCTCCCCAGTATGCGTTTAAAATAAGCTTACTGAACAAGAATACCATCAAAGACTGTAAAATGGTTATCATTATGCATCCCATCACCTTTCCTATCAGTATTTCATGTTTTTTGACAGGGCTGCACAATATCCGGTTTCCGGTTTTTAAACTTTTTTCCATCCTGATGCTTGACATCCCGGCAATGGATGAATACATAAGCACCATTGTCAGGATAGCCACGGAATAATAATCGGTTGAAGTAGGCTTTCGCTTTCCATCCAAAGATTTAATATAATAAAATTCTTTATCGGTTTCATCCATAACATCCGCCAGCGCAGCAGGATTCTCACGGGCTATTTCGGAAATCGCATTATATCTTTCTACAAATGCGTTAAGCAGGGTTTCCACAAGGTTTGCCTCAAAATTATACCTGTTATTCTTGTACAACCTTATCACCCGGGGATTATCTTTGAGTAACACGTAACATGAATAATCAGCCTGCTTTACCATTTCAATTCCCAAATTGCTGTCATCGGTTTCTTCAAACATCACACCCATTTTGCCTGCCTGCTCTATAAAGCCGGTGAAGGCTTGCTCAAGCTGGGAACCTCCCATGTTTGTATATAGAACCTTAACCCCATCAAGTTCTATCTTTGTAGTATTGAACATGGATGAAAGAGCTGCCCCCAGTATCACTATCAAAGCTATAGGAAACAGAATCATCATTATATTTGCTTTTTTTTCACGCAGGTGATGCTTTAATTCTTTTATAAAGACTGGGCCAATATTTTTCATTTTGCACGCCTCCCAAAATTCAGATATCAGTCCCGCAGCTTTCTTCCGGTAAGGGTAAGAAATACCGTTTCCAAATCAGGAGTTTTGTTTTCAATGTTCTTAATCGGTATGTCCTTTTCTGTAAAGTAGTGGATAATTCTGTCAAGATTGTTTATATTATTTGAATTGTTTATTTTAACTGTATTATCGTCAATCTCAACACTGATTACGCCGGGAATTTCCATGAGCTCTGTTTTGTCGATCCTGTCAGCTTCTCCTGATATTGATACCCACACAGAATTTTGGTCGGTAATAATTGACATAAGTTCTTTCTGAGTACCTTCTGCGATTATTTTACCGTAATCCATTATTGCAACCCTGGTACATATCTCTTCTACCTCTTCCATGTAATGGCTGGTGTAAATAATGGTACTGCCCATTTCGTTAAGCATCTGTACTGATTGGAGTATATGTTTTCGCGACTGGGCATCTATGCCGACAGTAGGCTCATCCATTATTATCAGTTTAGGCCGGTGGGCAATGGCACACGCAATATTAAGCCTTCTTTTCATTCCGCCAGAAAATTTTCTTGGAAAGTTATTTATATGTTCAGTAAGCCCGGTAAATTCCAGGGCCTCTATAGCACGCTTCTTAAGTTCACTGCCTCTTAATCCATAGAGGCTTGCGAAAAACATGACATTCTCAAGGCTGGTTAAGTCTTCATATATTCCAACATCCTGCGGTACTATGCCTATATTTCTCTTTATTTCATTGGTGCTGTTCCTGGCATCTTTCCCCATTACCCATATACTGCCTTTGTCCATGGACAAAAGGCCGGTTATCATATTAATTGTCGTACTCTTGCCTGCACCATTAGGGCCCAACAGGCCAAATATTTCACCTACATCAATTTCCAGGCTTATATTATCAACCGCAATTACATCACCATATTTCTTTGTCAATTCAACGATTTTCACCATTTTCACATTACCACACTCCATTCACAGTGCAAATTTTCTTTTTACAGAGAACATACAATATACATATGAACATCGTTATTAGATCTTTATTGAAATGCGGATTTCATTTTATCCTTTGAATAAACCAGATACGTTTATTAACAGCATTAATTGCAAAAAGGGTGACCTAAATGATATATCCAAAAGGCCACCTTATGAAATTTTACTTTCACCACACTTATTACATAAAATAAATGGCAAAAAGCATACATGCTGTCAATGAACGGCCAAATCCAATATATGAAACGGCCTGTAATGGTATTTGATTGTATATAACTGTTCTATGATATTATTGCATATTTGTCAGGCATCATATTTTAAACATTATATCATATTTTTGGAAAATCAACTCAAAAATTTTTTAGTTTTAAGCCCTATCACAAGTTGGTTTTCAGAGTATTCTGCAGACTATGCTCATCGGTAACAGTAACATCGTACATAGTGTATATGAAGAATATTATTCCGCTCGCTGGAGCTCAAGGCCAAGAACCTGTATAACTCGCTCCATAATTATTCTTCACATGGATATTCCCGTTAGTCTAATGATAATTGTATGACTCATAATGTGTATTTGCAGAATACTGTTTCAATCACTGGAGCTTAAGGCAATGAAGTTTAACACATTGGTTTTTCAAGATAATAAAAAAACTCCCGCTTACAACGGGAGTATGAAACGTGTATCTATCATAGGGATACATTAAGCATTCAACAAAACATCCACTGTCGCTACATAGCCCTGTCCCTGTTTTTGACGACTATACGGGAAACTGAAGATATACGCTGCCTCAGCTTTGTTGTTATATTCCTAAGGAAATTAAAACTGTTAATCAGGCTGAACCATTCATCAAACGCATGAAAATTTAACCCGTTTAGGATGGTCAATTGGTCATCAATGGGTGTACCGTCAGCAAAAGCCGCCTTCAAAGCTTTTACTACCTGTCCGGCTATGCCCAGGGGAAAAGCATATACTAAGTATGTTTCCAACTTATCATATGGTATGCTTCCTACATCATTGCCCATCCCCTTCAAAAACTTTCTGAATTCGATCCATTCTTTATAGTGATTCACTCCAAATTCAGTTCTTTTATACCAACGGAAAATCCCTTCCCGTTCCCAAAATTTCCAGCGCCAGGCCTGATTTAAAACCAGTTTTTTCCATACAATAAACTTGGTACTAAACAGTCCGACACTGCCTGAACCATAGGCAGCCTGCTTTATTGCCTTCGATGTAACTTCATTCCCATCGCCAACATCTTTGAAAAACCAGTTCACCAGATATTCCTCATGAGCCTTTAAACTGTTAGCTTGATAATCCTTCAGTCTAAAAACATAATACCTATCATCATCCGTTTCAACGGCCTTTATTTCAATATACCGCCTTACAACCAGATCCATCAATGTTGCCGCAACGTCCCTGGATCTGACACCTCTTCCATGCATCAGCACGCTCAGTTCTGCGGGACTATAATAGTCAGCCGGCAGATTATCAAATACCGTTACTTCCTTCTTTTTTGGCAGTTTCCCTTTAATCTGATCCAGTACACCTCTGGAACCGGTTTTAACTCTATGCATCAGCTGCCTGGCTTTATCCGAAACATTATAAGGCATTTGCATATGCTTATCAGCCTTATCAGGTTTCTCTTTATCTTTCCTGATATGACGATTCCTGACATACAGCAAACAGCCGCAAAGAATAATGGCTAAAACACCTGCAGCAACTAAAATGGTAACTGTTTTGCGAAAACGCCGTTCTTGTTCTCTTTTTTCCCGTAAAAGCTCCATTTCCTCCATCTTTGCCTGCTCTTCCTGGAGCACCTTCTGCATTGCGTCATTATCAATCAGCTTTCTTCCTTCATCTACAGCCGTCTTTGGGAACAGTACCGTAACATCCATAAACTCTTCAGGCTTTAAATCATATCCGGTTATATTGATAGTCCCATCTTCAAGGACCAGGCTCTCTCCATCCAAAGCGCCGTAAACAAAGGAGTGTATTGTATCAGTCCCAACCACTTTTTGAAGAGAGAATCTAATATCAATGTTTTGAATACCGTTACCGTATCCGGTTACAACCGGATTCCAGAAAACTGCTGCCGTATCACGGTACAAAAATGCAAAGTCCAGAAGTTTATAACTCAAAACAAATGTTTTTTCCTGCGTATCATCAGGAAGGTAAATATGGACTTCCTGGATTTCATCAGCATTGGCTCCGGGCTGTACTGCATATGTTCCTTCTACGAGCTGCTCAGGATTGTCAACAAGCTTATACGGTTCAACTTCCGATCTGGTAATATCCTCGGGGTCCACCGTAGTAACCACGGATACACTCAGTTCATCCATATAAGAAGCCCGTGAAATATTTATATCTCTTTTCACGGGGCCTTCATGCTCAGGTGAAACCTTATAAGTAATATACTCTTTTACATTCATGGAACCGTCCTGATTGACAGCTGCATGAATATGCCAGTCATTTATAGAATATGTTATTGAATCATCTGCATAAACTGTTGACGCGAATAAGGCAAGAACCAATAATACTGGAATTAAAGCAACAACTTTTCTCACAAAAAAACCCCCTATCTTTTTTTATTTTACCACGAATGCTTTTCTAATTCCATAAACATATAATAAAATATATTAGAAACTGTTAATTATAGTTAGCCAGCCTGTTGAAACATAAACATCAGCAAGGTATCAGCAAAAATATAAGTGAAATAACAATTGGATTGTGCTAGAATATAAAGCAGCCTGTACTGGACAGGGGGGTACATTTATGAGAAAAAAACGGTTTGTTTTTATCATAGGGATTGTACTGCTGGCATTTGCCATAATTACGCTATATCGCTTTCTGTACCTTTCGCAGCCTGAAAAAACCATAAAGATGTTCCTCGACAATCTCATAACATCTCCCAATGACAGGCTGTTTTCTTATATGGACAAGCATGTGGACAGGGAACATCCTTTTATAAAACTGGCTTTACAAGAAAAACTGTTTACCGGCTTTAACATAAATGAAACAAAAGCCGCCGCAAACGGTGAATTTCGTTCATGGATAACGCTAAATTTAAATTATGGCTCAATTGTCATACCAATAACAATAGCAAAAACCGAAGAAGGATGGCTTGTGCAGTCTCTACCTTCTGTGGTTCATCTTCCTGCGGCCATTCCAATTATAAAAAGTGAGGCCGGCAAAGCGGGAAATGAGCTCCGGCTGGATATTGCCGGCAGCACCATTCTCTGCACTCGTACACTGCCGGTTAATATGATCCATAACCTGGTCCCGTCAGACATAACCCTGGTTGAAAACCAGCTGGTGGATATCCAGCCTTTAAAACCTGCAAAACTAACCAAGGTGATGGCTGTTTCACGTTCACAGTCATATATAGAGGACAAACTGAAAGGCATAATACCGGTAACCGGCGATTTTCCGGTATATCAAATGCAGGACAACATACCATCATACCGGGGCAATATGTCTGTATTAGTGGGGTCTGCCAATTCAACATTATACTATGACGATGATGGCCTGGGACGGGCGCTCATAGCCCAGGATCCTTCCGTGCCTGAAGACGGAATAAGAGTGCTTATCCGAAGTAAGGACAGCAACACTGCCGGTCACAACCAGATAATGATCACATGTGATACCGGTTTTACTGCCGAAACATTGATAAACCACTCTTCATTTTCTTTTTCAGCACATGATGTTTTAACATTAAAAGCTTCGGAAAACGGGATCGTCCTTATTCATAACAACAAGCAGACAGGGTCTTCCCCTGACAGATGGTACATACGTCCATCAGGCCAGGGCATGTTGAAAATCTTGAATAAACAGTCGGATACAGGCAGTTCCCTATCCTCTGTTCCATACCGTGGAACGTTGGAGGTATCATACAATAACGGTGAATTGTTTTTGATTAATGAAGTAAACCTGGAGGAATACCTTTATTCGGTGGTTCCCAGTGAAATGCCTGTTAAATTCGGCCTGGAAGCGCTGAAAGCCCAGGCTATCGCCTCCCGTTCATACGCTCTTCGGTGTTTAACTTCCGAGGGGTATGCTGCTTATGGTGCACATGTTGATGACAGTACAGCCAGTCAGGTGTATAATTCAATATCTGAACAATCGATATCGATACAGGCAGTTAATGAAACCTATGGTTTAGCTGCCTTTTATGAAGGAGAAGTCATAGATTCCAGGTTTTTTTCAACTTCCTGCGGATATACCGCTAACTTTCATGAAGTATGGAGCGATAAAAACCGCAGCTTCCCGGGTAATGAAATTCCTTATCTGATTTCAAGACCCCAATTCCCAAGCAATGTACCCGATCTTCATAATGAAGAAAATTTCCGGGCTTTTATTATTCAAAAGGATTTGGACGGATATGACCGCTTTTCACCTTTTTTCAGATGGTCAATTACATTGAAACGCGAGGAACTGGAAGCCATTATCCAAAATAATCTGTCCCGAATCCAACAGGCCGATCCCTCCTTTGTATTGACAAGAAAAGACAATGGTATATTTGTCCGGGACAATATACCGGATGAAACAGGACAACTGTTAAATATACAGGTTGCGCGCCGAGGTCAGGGCGGAAATATAATGGAACTGGATATCAGCACAACCCGGGGTACATTCAGGGTTATCAAAGAGTATAATGTACGTCAGGTATTGCGTCCGGTCAACTACCTTGATGGAGGCAAGCCTATAGTATTGCAATGCTTTGACGGATCGGTAAGGGAGAATTTTCCCATCCTGCCCAGTGCTTTTGCTTATATTGACCTTGAAAGAAACACCGAAGGAACGATCACCAATATAGTCATTTCAGGAGGGGGATACGGCCATGGCGTCGGTATGAGCCAGTACGGGGCATACGGTATGTCCCTGCTGGGCTATTCCTATGACGAGATCATCCGGCACTATTATCCTGAAACCGAACTTCGGAACATATATGCCAACAAACCGGGGGGATCATGATGAATACGGAAATAAACATCTCCCTTCCCTGTGAAATTAATGAAATACTAACCCGGATAATGGAACATGGCGGTGAAGCATATATAGTAGGGGGCGCCATTCGCGATGCTTTACTGGGCAGGCCGATAAACGACTGGGATATTGCGACTTCTCTTAAGCCCGATGATATAGAAAGGCTGTTCTCCCATACCCGTACCATATCCGTCGGCAAAAAGTACGGCACCGTAATAGTAATAATGAACGGCAAGCCTATACAGGTAACCACATACCGCGGTGAGGGAGAATATCTCGATTTCCGCCGTCCAAACCGGGTTGTTTTTCTGTCTGATATTGCCGATGATCTGGCAAGGCGTGATTTTACCGTCAATGCCATGGCTTACAACCCGTATTTGACACCTGCATTCATAGATCCCTTCGGCGGAGTTGTTGATATAACAAAAAGAACAATCAGGACGGTAGGCTCCCCCGGCGAACGGTTTTCGGAGGATCCGCTGCGTATTCTGCGAGGGATCCGTTTTTCCGCCGAGCTTAGTTTTGAACTGGATAGCAAGGCCATGGAGGCGGCACGAACATACGGCCGCTTACTCTCCCAAATATCCTTCGAAAGAATAAGAGATGAGCTTAACAGGATTTTGCTGGTATCAGATCCGTTTTATCCTTTAATGATGCTGCACCAGCTTGGATTATTCAAAATCATACTACCGGATTTATGGCAATATTATGGCCATTCTACGGCGTTATCATGTTCATTCCGGGACGGATTTCACCTGGCAATAAAGGCTGTAAGCCTGTGCAGAAGCGATATTATCCTCCGTCTTGCTGCATTGTACTGCCTAAACAATATCAATAAACTGATATGGGCCGATACATCCGGGCCAATAAACATACAAGCTGCCGGCTGTTTTGCAAAAGCAGCGGAGCTTTCACTCAAACGGCTGCGGTACGACGGTGCAACCACGCGCCGGGTCCTGTCTCTTGTAACAAGCTCTCCATTACCTCTTAACCTAAAAGAAGCCGAAGCAGCCTATCATTTAAGAAAAATAATCGGAAAAATTGGCCAGGCTGATACCTATAGGCTCCTTGAACTTGAGCAGGCATATCTGTCAGCTGCAGGTCAGCAGCAGGGAGTAAAATGCATACGCCGGTATACAAATATAGTAAATGAAATCATTTCAAGAGGTGACCCGGTTACCATGTCTCAAATGGCCATAAACGGGAATGACGTGCTGGGCATCGGGATAGGCACGAAAGATAAACGGATTATCGGCAAAGCCCTGAATCAGGCTTATGAATGGGTGCTTATGGATCCCGAATGCAATGACAAACAACAGCTTTTATCCAGGCTAAAAGCTGTCTTCAGACAGATGCGGACGTAATGCCAAACAAGCAGATAAATAACACAAAGCTAATTTTTGAATGTGGAAACAAACATAATGACAGTTAATACAAAACCAAATATCCCGAGTAAGGGATAAAAAAAGGCTACAATTTGTGAAAAGCCCATAAACGAAATGACAAAACACAAACATGTTACCATCAGCAGTGACAGGGACACCGGCACTCTGAACACATCATTAATCACCGAAGATAACGAAAAAAAGTTGGCAATTAACGTGGTAAATATCGCCCCCCAGGTAACAGCGGCATATAATCCGGAAAAAAGCGGGCCCATATGATTGACTATATACAACATCGGTACCTCATAATCATAAATCCCCGGTCCCTGGGCTCGCAATGAATAATTATTGATAAATATCATTATTCCCAGGATCCCGCCGCCCATAATTCCTCCAATAGTCAAGGCCCGCGGTTCCTTCACTTTGGATGCAGCGGAAGATAAAACCCCGATGGAGAGTATTATATTGAATGCAGCGTACAGCACTCCGTTCATGACCAATTCAACAGGAGTTATTTCATATATTGCCGTAATCTCCTGCCCGGACCCGTTTCCCTGCAGACTGTACCCGTATACAATAAGGCTAAACATCAGTATCAG
Source organism: Firmicutes bacterium UBA3930 (assembly GCA_002385885.1). GTDB lineage: Bacteria > Bacillota > Clostridia > Caldicoprobacterales > Caldicoprobacteraceae > DTU074. Next base: position 64,765 of record DGEI01000027.1, on the reverse strand, counting down.
TGGAACTATCCAGGTATTGATTGCCAGAATACCCTTTATGCCAAATAATACAACTATCAAAGCTGCTGCTGCTGTTACACCGGTTCCAATCCAATAGGGAATACCGGCATATTCATTGAACAATGCTCCGGAACCGGCCAGCATAGCAGCGCCGATTAACACCATGGCCAGTGCTATGTATCCACTGACAAAAGGAGAAATGATACCAAAGGTATGTTCTATTATTGCTTTATACGATTGAGAATTGAGCTTAGACCCAAGCCTTAATATTTTAGTGCCTATAAATATAAAAAGAGAGGCTGCAATCAGTATGGGCCATATGGAATATATACCGTATACGGTAAAGAAACGCATTATTTCCTGGCCGGATGCAAAACCGGCCCCTACAACAGTGCCTATATACGCAAAAGCGATTTTTGTTGCCTGAACTATTTCCTCCCTGATCCTCAAAAACCACATCCGCCTTCCGAATATCCATGTTTCATTACATATATAAATATTCGGAAGCATCCAAAATCATTCTGAAATAGCCTGATTATTAATTCTGTCCAGTAAATGGTTCAAAGTGTCAAACGGGCTAAAAGATATATCAATCTGTATTACATCTCCGACACGGCATCCACAGGGCAAATACTTTACCGGAATAATAATGTCATCGCCATCATCAAATAATTCTATCACTGCCTGTTTGTGAGTAATTGATTTTATTACCGCATTCCATCGCATTCCGGTTTTCCTCCTCTCATAGCTCATAATATCATTTTACCATGAATTTGTTAAGAGTAAATCATGCAAAACATTTACATTGAATTTACAATTTGTTCATTGTTTTTTCAAATATCATGGCTATAATTTCCTCAGTGCCGGTCAGCATATGAAATTCTACATAAGGAGGTGATTCTGTGAGAGTTAAAAGATTGACTGCCATACTGCTGGCAGCTGTCTTCCTTTTGGTATCGGCAGCTTTCACCGGATGTCAGAGCCAATCTTCAACAACTCCTGAAGAATCCGGGCAAACTGACCAGGCAACTGACGGAGGTGAACTTACTGATACGGAGGAAGCAGATAATCCGGATGACTCATCTGACACCGAGGAATCCGACGACACTGCTGAAGAATCCCTGGAAGATGAAACGAATGATGACTCTCAGGAATCCGGTGAAGATGAAGAAGGAACCGGGCAGGAATCATCCGATGAAAGCGATACAGAGCAAACATCCGATGATGAATCCGAAGACGAATAAGCAAATATTAGTCCAGGCATTCACTATTCCCCTCATAATATTACACATAAAAAGGCTGCTGATTTGTATTGTCAGCAGCCTTTCATTTTAGTATAGACACTCCATATTTTTCTTCCAGGATGGTATAGAATATATAATGCCAATTGTTATATACCGTAGAATAGGCAGCTTCGTAAAACTCTGCAATTCTCTTCATATTGACGTCTATACCCGATTTATGACAGAAGTACAGCTCAAGGGCAGCAGCCCAGGCTTCTGCTTTTCGTATCCTTGGCAGTCTTTTTGCTTGTGCTGCCCTGATAAACTTCTCCCACATTTCCCGAATCTTCAGTTCATATCCATCTTCGTACCGATCTTTCATCTTTTGAGTAGCTATCTCAAGTACATCATAATATATCCGGGGAATCTCACCGCTGGATACTTTTTCTAATATATCCACCCATATTTCTACTACCGTATTATTTATATATGCAATGTATGGTTCCCTTGCTTTCATCTGCTTAAGAAGCGCCACAGCCTCTTTTTTCAGCTCATCCTCAACATTTTTCTTCAGCAGAAATTCCCTTAAAAAGCGCTCTGTCTTTTGATCTCCAAAGGAAGCTACAACATTCAGGATGGCTTTTTTTATAGAAATATCATTTAGTCCAAGCCCCCATCCAAGCAAGGCCATCAGCTCATCTCCGGTCTCCCATCTCTGCCTCAAAGCTCTTTCGGGAAGTTTCAGCAAATCATTTATCTTCTTAATCCGGTAAATTACCTCCTCATAGGGAACCTGGAAATGGTAGGGAATCTCTCTGAACTCCCTTTCCTTCTTCATAATTGCCCGTGCCAGCCTCTTATAAAAGCTGCTGATGGTATTATGAGGTACTATCTTGTCTATCTTGTCCCAGTATGTTAACGCATCATTATACATTTGCATATTAAAGTACGAAACGGCAATATAATGCAAAATTTTTATATCGTAAGGTTTGTATATAAGCAGTTTTTTGAGAAGCCTGTTAGCTTCCTTGTGCTTTTTTAATTCGCAAAGGGTAACCGCAATCTTATGGGTCTCCTCAGGATCTTTGGTCTGCATACCCAGTAAGGTATCAAGATGTTTTTCACTTTCTTCACTACATCCCTTTTCCTGTAGAAATATAGATATATTACAGTTGGCATGAACATTGTAAGGATAGTCCTTCAGTACCTCATTGCAAATATCAATCGCTTTATCCAATTCTCCTATACAGAAATATGCCAAGGCAAGATTATTCTTTGCAAATACCAGGGACGGATCTTTTGATACAGCATTTTCCAGGCAACGTATGGCCTTTTTATAATCTCCTGCGTCCAGATAATTTTTCCCTTTGTTTGCCATCCTGTAAAGCTTCTCTTTTGCCGGGTTTATTACATCTATTTCAGTTTCAGCATAAAATTCCTGGCTTTTAAGAATGTCACGCAGTTCACGCGCTTCATACGAGTATACACCGTACGGCTCCATAAAAATATACCTTTCAAAACACTCCTTGGCTTTCTCATAATCCTGCAGTCCCAGGTAATTACATCCCAGGTAGAAATAGCAATTAGCTTTGCTTTCATCTTTCTGCAGCACTGAAAAAAGTATCTGACTGGATACCTCATAGTAGCCCATTTCAGTAAAAACCTCAGCAAGGTCCACTCTATAATCCAGGTTTTCCGGATCCTTTTCCACAGCCTTGCGATAAAAACTCAGGGCATTTATATAATTGTTATTCTCCATATATTTTTTTGCTTTTTTATAATAAAATTGACCATTCTGATCAAATGGAACAACCTTACTCTTGGATTTCAAACATACTTCTCTTGCCATCTCTCTCTCCTAACCTTACTGTTATTATAGGTTTCATTATAGCATATATCAGAAAAAACCTCTATAACAATAACTGTTTTTTACATTTTGATTCTTTTCTTTTCTTCCAGCAGCTGGTTAAGTTCATCAATGCAAAATATATATTTTTTATTGCAGTAATGGCATACCAGTTCTGCTTTTTTATCAGTTTCAATTATATCGGTGAGCTCATCTTCCTGAATTCCCATCAAGACTCTCCGGAGACGCTCTCTGCTGCAATCACATCTAAACCTTATACCGGCTTGGGCATTCAATTTCATGCCCATTCCACCAAGAAAATTATACAGTACTTCTTCCGGCTTTTTCCCCTGTTCAAACAGCCTGGAAATTGGCGCTGAATTATTTATCCTGTATTCTATTTCATCGATTATATTCTCGGGCGCACCCGGCATAGGCTGAATTATATAACCACCTGCAGCTTTTACAGAGTAATCGGGGTTTATAAGCACACCCAAAGCCACTGCTGAAGGCTGCTGTTCCGACACTGTCAGATAATACGCCACATCCTCCCCAATCTCCCCGGATACGAGTTCAGTCTGGCCAATGTAAGGATCTTTAAGCCCCAGGTCTTTTATGACGGTTATCTTTCCATTTTTTCCAACAGCTGCCGCCACATCAAGTTTTTTAAACTCATTGAGGGGCAAATCCAGCGATGGATTCCCAACATATCCTTTAATGTCCCCACCGGGATTCGCAACCACTATAATGCTGCCCAACGGCCCGTCACCCTTTACAATCATTGATAGAGTGTCTTTTTGTCCCTTCATATCAACTGCCATCATTGCCGCTGCCGCCATAGTTCTTCCCAGGGCAGCAGCAGCCACCGGATGTAAACCATGGAGCCTTTGAGCTTCATTTACAAGGTTGGTAACTCTGGCTGCAAAAGCCCGGACAGCACCGTCTCCGGCTGTAACCCTCACTACATAGTCCTTCATACCTTATTCACTCCTGTTATCGAATTGCCTGAGTTAATTATGGAAACAATCTGTTCTTATTCAAATTCAAATCTTCCGGGCTGCGAAAAAAATACGCTCGGCCCTCTTCTTTGGCGGCTTTAGCATGAAAGGCTGATACACCTCAATGCTTTTAAAGCCGTTATGCTTCAAACGGTGTACTATTTCATCCACTTTATAGGCCCGCTGATAATGGGTTTCATCAAATCTTCTGTAATGTTCTCCGTCTTTTACAAAAAATGATAAATTCATTTCACATATGCCGGTCCGTCTGTCAAAATTATTAATCCATATATAGCTGATCTCCTCATCGGTTTCCACCATGATATTATCTCCCAGAATTGATGAAAGCTTATAATAGGAACTGATATCAAATATGAAAATACCGTTTGGGTTCAGATAACGGCGCACACTCTGAAATAACATATCCAGATCTCTCAGCGAGAGAATATAATTTATACCATCACATATACAGGTAATAGCATCAACAGGGCCATGAAGTTCCAAAAATCTCATATCCTGGCATATAAAGGGAATATCCATAAAGCTTTTTTCTGCCTTGTCTTTAGCAACCGACAGCATGTCCTCGGATTGATCAATTCCTATTACATCATAACCTCTTGCTTTCAACATTATGGTTATATTCCCGGTACCACAGGCCAGATCAACAATTCGGGCAGGCTTTACACCGTATATTTTCAGTATTCGTTCTATATAATCCACCCATCCGGAGTAATCCACATCATCCATCAAAACATCGTAAATATAAGCAAAATGGTTATATATCTCCATCTTCTCCCTTTTACTATATTTCAATGATCCTACAAGATACTAAAACGGGCATCCGTATTCAGGATTATTCAACACCGCTTTCATCCTGATAATCTTCCAGCTTAACGTTCATATACTTGTCAAATACCCAGTTGGCAAGGGAAACACCTATAAGCATCGGGAAAGTCAACCCCACCAGGAAAAGCGGAAAGATATACCAGGTGCTTGCTATAAATACTCCAGCCATAAGAACGAAAATACCAAATGTATGGGGCAGTTTGCCTATGGTGAAAATAAAAGCGTTTCGATAAATTTGCCGTATAGTAAGTTTGTAGGTAACCAGCAAAGGGAAAATATATATATTCATCATTGCATATACAAGCCCGATCATCAGTATAAAGTAATACAGCGCCAGATATAATATGCTTTTCACAGCCAAAGCATTATAGAAGATAACAGCCACATAAAAAAGCATCAATACAACACCGTTGATGAACATAATCAACAGGCTTTCCTTCCAGTTCATCTTCCAGGCATCTTTAAAGTCGCTAAACAGCCACGCATGCTCGTCCCTTGCCCAGTTTCGGACCACATAAGTTGTTCCTGCAGTGGCAGGGCCCGCAAAAAGCAGGCATGGAAGCAATATCAAAAAGAAGAACAGGGTTACAGGCTCACCTGTTTCAGCCGTTACAACGGATTGAACATATATCCATATAAAGGTGGGAAGCCAGAATATTGAATATAAAAGATTCAGCTGTATTAGCTTCCAAAACCTAATCTGAAGGACGGTAAAAAACAGTTTAAACCGCCTTTTTTTGAGATCTTCATATCCTAAGTCCGGCTTATTTGGGTTTCCATAATACATCCGGTTAAAAAAACCGCCAAACATATAAACAGTCCTTTCAAAAGCAAATCTATTTTCCGCCTCTCATTGTAACAAGAAATTTGTGATTATTCAACAGGATTTACTCAAACGCGTAGTTTTTAAAACTTGGAAATATGCATTGCAGAATATTATTCCGTTCGCTGGAATTCAAGGCTAAGAATCTGTATTGCTCGCTCCGGGCCTTCACCAAAACTCACCGGCGCGTCAGACTGGTTCCGGCTTATCCTCCTCTTCGCTAACAGGTTCTGAGCTTTTACATAAGGCAAGCTCCATAGCATTCTGCATTGACAAGTTAATCATTTAGCTCAGCTAAAACTCTTGATTATGTTTACATATATCTGTACCCCGAGCAGCAGCACCTCTTCATCAAAGTTAAATTTGCTGCTGTGGAGAGGGAATGTAAATCCCTTATCCTCATTCCTGCAGCCCAGGAACATAAATGTTCCTGGCACCTTCTCCTGGTAATAAGAGAAATCCTCGGCAATCATAAGCGGCTCTATATCCACGAGCATATCAGGATCAATTAAGCCTGCTACCCGCCTGGTTAGCTGCACATCATTGTTAACAGCGGGATAGTAGACCAATTCGCTATACCGGCCTTTGATACCATGGCTATGTTCAAGTCCTTGCAGCAGCTTTACAATATTTTCTTTTATAATGCTGTACACTTTATTGTCATAGGACCGGATGGTTCCTTCCATCCTGGCCTTCCCGGCAATTATGTTTCTTATCTCCCCTGCTTCCATCCTTCCGATAGTTACGACAGCTTTCTCACCGGGAGGAATCTGGCGGGTTAATACTCCCTGGAGCATATTTACAAAATTACATGAAGCCAGGAGGGCATCTATGCCACGGCAGGGGGTTGCCCCGTGGGCTGGCCTGCCTTTGATCTCTACATCGAACTCGCATGCCTGGGCCATTACAACCCCCGGCTTAACAGCTGCCTTTCCCTGGGGGATATCGGGCAGCAAATGCAGTCCAAATATGGCGTCAACCTTTGGATCCTCCAATACACCCTCTTTTATCATTGGAAGAGCACCACCAACTGTTTCTTCAGCCGGTTGAAAGACCAGTACCAAGTCTCCATTTATTGTGTCTCTCATTTTTCCTATCCATTCGGCAAGTCCAAGCAGAATGGCCATATGTCCGTCATGTCCGCACGAATGCATAAGCCCTTTATTTAGAGATGCATACTCTACACCTGTTTCTTCCTCAACCGGCAATCCGTCCATATCGGCCCTAAAGGCAAGGGTTTTGCCGGGCTTACCACTCCTCATGACTGCTTTAACACCGTTTTTTGCCAATATGCTGATTTCCTCAAAACCCAATTCTTTTACCCGGTTCACTATATAATCCCTTGTACGTGCAACCTCAAAATCAGTTTCGGGATAACGATGCAGGTATCTTCTGTGCTGCATCAACCGATCTCTTAGGGAAAGGATTTCGCCGTCAAATTTCATAACCATTCCTCCGCTGTTTTACTGAATAAATGTTTTATATATTAAGGGCAACATTTTCAGCTAATATCCATGACTTGAAAATGTTGCCCTCTGCTCTTATCCAGATATAAACCGGATTATTTTGCTGCTATCTTAAGAATATTGAGCACGTCCTCCCTGTCCAGTTGAACGAAGCTTCCAATTTTCTTCCTGTTATTGTCTGTACATTTGTCTGCCATCTCTTCAAGCCGATCTTCGGGAATATCCAATCCTTCCAAAGTAACGGGCAAACCGATACTTACAAAGAACTGTTCGAGCCGTTTTATACCCTCAAGTGCTGTTCTTTCAGGACATGCAAAATCGATATCCACATCCCACACTCTTGCTGCAAACTGAACAAATCTGTCAATGTTGTGTTTATATACATATTTCATCCAGGCGGGAAATACCACAGCCAGCCCCGCACCATGTGCCACATCGTAAATTCCGCTCAGTTCGTGTTCTATGTTATGGGATGCCCAGTCTTCAATCCTGCCGGTGCCTACTAAATCGTTGTGCGCAACAGTGCTTGCCCACATAATCTCAGCTCTTGCCTGATAATTTTCCGGATCCTGAAGAGCTATTGGAACGTTTTTAATTATTGTTTTTAACGTGGCTTCACACAATCTGTCGGTAAAATCCACATCTTTTTGGTGGGTAAAATAACGCTCCATTACATGAGCCATAATATCGGCCGCTCCACATGCAGTTTGATATGGAGGAAGGGTATACGTTATTTCGGGGTTCATTATTGCAAATTTTGGTCTGATGATATTAACATTGAGTCCCCTCTTGTACCATCCATCTTCATTGGTTATAACCGAACTTTTGCTGGCTTCGCTGCCGGCAGCAGGAATAGTAAGTATAACACCCACCGGAAGTGCTTTTTCCGGTACAGCCGCTCCGCTGTAAAAATCCCATACATCTCCTTCATAGGGTACGCCAACAGCTATTGCCTTAGCCGAGTCTATGGCGCTTCCGCCGCCTACAGCCAGTATAAAATCGATATTATTTTTCCGGCAGATTTCAATCCCCTCTTTTACCAGGCTCAAGCGAGGATTGGGTTGTGCCCCCGGAAGCTCTATAAACTCAACACCGGCCTCATTAAGGGATTTGACAACCTTATCGTAAAGGCCAATACGTTTTATGCTGCCGCCACCATAGTGCAGAAGAATTTTTTTGCTGTAAACCCGGGTTTCAGCACCCACCTGACACTCAGTACCTTTTCCGAATATAATTTTTGTGGGACTTTGAAATACGAAGTTCTCCATTATACTTCCTCCTTTGTAATATATTTATTGTAATGGCATTGAAGGGCGCTGACTGTATTCTGGAGAAAAATGGCATAATATGTACAACTGTTATATATACGCCCAATATAGCAGATCTTAGTATATACGTACAACCATGAAAAAATCCCAATCTAATCCTAACATATGTACCCGCTAAAATCAAGAAAGGCTCTGGTATTCGCTCTATATTATTTATAAACAAATTTTAGCAAACTAACCCTTATTTGAAAATATCTCCTTCATAGTAAATCCTCGTTCCAAAAAGCGCGTCCACGTATTTAAAATATTCTTCCTTTTACGCCGCCAAGCATGGCTTCAAGAACCGGCATCAAGGATGATAAATCACCTATATCCGGTTTACCGACTCAATGATCTCTTCACTTCTTTTATCAATGCAGTCAAAAATCCTTCTTTTCATATTCTTTTGTTTTTCCAAAATAATTCTGCACCAGGCCATGTATTGTTGTTATATACATTCAAATCCGGGTAAAGCAGACAGTCAAAAGTGTTTGACTTTTAAAATAATCAATGTTATTATTAAAAAAATAAAAAAGCATAGAGCAGTTTAGAGGCGCACCTTTTATAAGTAAAATGCTGGAGAATACGGGATTTGATGAAAGCTGCTGAAAGGAAAAGGTGCCGAAGGATATGAGATGTCCCGTTATCCATGTCCTGGGCCCAGGGTTAACAGCCCTGGGACTGTCATCATTTGTAATGATGGAGCGCTAACTGCTTTCGCATCGCAAACCGTATGCAGATTTTGACCGACTGCATTGACATGTTGTTTTTGTGGTACGAAAGCGGCTGGTGTCCATCAGCCGCTTTATTTGCGTTTTACTGTTAAGGCACACACAAATAATAACCACATATGATGGTATTAGGCCGGCTTTGAACGGATTTTTTGTAATAATTCTATAAATATGGGAGGAAAGCATTATGAAGAAATACAATATAGCTATAGTCGGAGCGACGGGAATGGTAGGCCGCAAATTCCTGGAGGTTCTGGAAGAAAGGCAGCTGCCTGCGTTGAATTATTACCTGTTTGCATCAGCTCGATCTGCCGGAAAGCGTGTAAAGTTTATGGGAAAAGAACATATTATAAATGAGCTGACTGAAACATGCTTTGACGACAAAGAAATTGATATAGCATTGTTTTCAGCCGGCGCAAGTGTCAGCCGAAAGTATGCTCCAATAGCTGCTTCCAAAGGTATTGTCGTCATCGATAACAGCAGTGCCTGGAGAATGGATGGGGAAGTGCCCCTGGTTGTGCCGGAAGTCAATCCGGCTGATATATTGAAACATAAGGGCATAATCGCCAATCCCAATTGTTCTACCATCCAGGCAGTAGTAGCATTAAATCCGTTGCACCGGCATTACAGGATTAAACGGATTGTATACTCCACCTATCAGGCCGTATCCGGAGCGGGTTTAAACGGCTACATGGATCTCAAAAATGGAATTGAGGGCAACAATACGCTTTTGAAATTCCCTCATCCCATTTTTGCAAACTGTATTCCCCACATAGATGATTTTCTGGATAACGGGTACACCAAAGAAGAGATGAAAATGATACAGGAAACGCAAAAAATAATAGGCGACTACAGTATCAGAATAACTGCAACTACGGTACGGGTCCCGGTTTTCCATGGACATAGTGAGTCCATAAATGTAGAGTTTGAAAAAGATTTTGATCTTAATGAGCTCAAAGATATACTGGCGAACTCCCCCGGTATTGTTGTGGTGGACGATCCGAAGAACAATAAATACCCAATGCCGCTGTATGCAGAAAACAAGGATGAGGTGTTTGTCGGCCGTATCCGGAGGGATGAAAGCGTTCCAAGTGGTGTAAATCTATGGGTAGTCTCAGATAATGTACGCAAGGGCGCCGCTACAAACACCGTTCAAATAGCTCAAAAGCTGATCGATTACTGGGAAAACGGCCAGCTAGACCGCTGATTCTGATTTAACCGACTTTGATATTAAGGAGTGATTAAAAACATGAGTGTCTTTACAGGTTCATGTGTTGCAATGGTTACCCCTTTTACCGAAAACGGTATAAATTTTGATTCCCTGGCAAATCAGATTGAGTTTCAAATCCGGGAAGGCACTGATGCACTGCTAGCCTGCGGTACAACCGGAGAGCCTTCCACCATGACCAAAGAAGAGAGATATTCAGTTATTGGCTTTACCGTTGAAAAAGCTGCAAAAAGGCTGCCGGTCCTGGCCGGAACAGGAGGAAACAATACGGCTGCTGTCATTGAAGATTCCAAGGAAGCGGAGAGACTGGGCGCCGATGCGCTGCTTATTGTCACTCCCTATTATAACAGAACTACGCAAAAAGGATTGATTCAACATTATGCAGCCATAGCCGATACCGTTCATATTCCTATCATTATCTATAATGTTCCTTCCAGAACAAATTTGAACATAACTCCGTCAACATTGAAGGAGCTCTCAAAGATAGACAATATTGCAGGCATAAAAGAGGCAAGCGGGGATATAGCCCAGGTAGTTGATATGGCACGGCTGTGTGAAGGAGTTATAGATCTGTACTCAGGAAACGATGATATGGTAGTTCCCTTACTATCAGTAGGAGGCAAAGGTGTTATCTCAGTGGTTGCCAACATCGCTCCCCGGGATACCCATGACATGGTAGCCAGGTTCTTTGACGGCGATATTGAAGGAGCCCGTAAACTTCAGTTTAAACTCTATCCCCTGGTTAAAGCCCTGTTTATGGAAGTCAGTCCTATCCCTGTAAAAACCGCCATGAACCTGATGGGAATGAATGCAGGCAAACTTCGTATGCCCTTAACCGATATGTCAGAAGAAAACCTAAAGATTTTGAAACAGGAAATGATAGAATACGGTTTTGAAATCCAGGCATAAGTAAGCAAGAAAGAAACGGAGTGAACAACAACTAATGATAAATGTTATTATTCACGGCTGTAATGGAAGAATGGGTCAGGCAGTTGCAGCGGCAGCTGCTGCAGACCCAACGATACAAGTAGCTGCAGGAGTGGATAAGTTCCCCGATAAGGAAAACAATCCCTTCCCTGCATACGGTTCCCTGGAGGAATGCAGTGAAGATGCTGATGTTATCATTGATTTTTCAATACCCGCTGCCCTTCCCAATTTGCTGGATTATGCTGTTAACCGGAATATTCCGGTTGTTATTGCTACTACGGGTTTCTCAAATGATGATTTCGGCTTAATAGGAAAGGCTTCTCAAAGCATTCCGGTTTTTCAGTCTGCCAATATGTCCCTGGGCGTTAACGTGATGCTGGAGCTTGCCAAAAATGCCGCTTTGGCCATTGGCAGCCTGTTTGATATTGAAATCATTGAACAGCATCATAACCAAAAACTTGATTCGCCAAGCGGGACTGCTTACGCTCTTGCCGATGCCATAAACGAAACACTGCTTAATTCAAAGAATTATGTTTACGGAAGGTTTTCAAAACATGATAAGCGTTCCAAATCAGAAATAGGTATACATGCCGTCCGCGGCGGCACCATACCTGGTGAACATACTGTTCTGTTTGCAGGCAACGATGAAGTCCTGAAGATAACCCATACGGCATTCTCCAGGCGGATATTTGCATTAGGCGCCCTGAATGCTTGTAAGTATGTTGTTACCAAACCGCCGGGACTGTATAACATGAAGGATATGTTAACCCAGCAGACAGCCGTTACCAATATCAGTTCCAGCAACAGGGAAGCCCTGGTTACCATCAACGATGTACCCTATGACGCTTATGCCGTGGCAGCGATATTCCAATCACTGGCAAAGCAAAATATAAATATTGACATGATAAGCCAGACCGCACCCGTGGACGGAAAGATCAATATTTCCTTTTCCCTGCCGCGTGAAGATCTTCAAAAGGCAGTTACAGCGGTAAACGAGCTTCAATCAGCATATCCCGCCATAAGCCTTAATACAAACGGCCATATAGTCAAATTATCGGTTGAAGGAACGGGAATGGAACACCAGCCCGGAATAGCAGCAAAGATTTTTACGATTATGGCCGAACAAAACATCAGCATTAAAGCGATAACCACATCCGAAACCAAGGTTTCATATATTATTGAGCGTCAGGATGAAAAGAAAGCCCTGGAAGCTCTTATGATGGCCTTTGAACTGTAGACTGTTAAAGAAGTTTGCTCTTTCCTGAATATATAAAACGTATCTATAATTTTCAGATTTTTGGTAATTATAATAAGTAATACCAATACAATGGAAGGAGCAGGCTTTTTATGTTATCTAACTTAAAAATAGCCAAACAACACCTTGGGGAAAGAATAATAAACCAACTGCTGAATTATTTAAAACAGGATCCCATGTCCAACATTCCACGGGCCTTGGATCTTTTGTGCAGGGCTCCCATAGCGCCCCGTCACCGTCAGCTTATCCAGCAGCTAAAGCTTTTATTTGAAAACAGTCCTGTAATGAAAATTTATTTCAACCGTATACTGACAGAGGTAAACGAAAATGTGCAGCAGCGTTTTTTGTTTAATCTCTTTATAAATGCAAGCCTGATCGGTATACCAAAACATATAAAACTATCGCAGGAGCTTGGGTACAACATACCCTATACCATATTGATCGATCCGACAAGCAAGTGCAATCTAAAGTGCAAAGGCTGCTGGGCCGGAGCTTATCCCAACCACAAAGACTTAAGCTTTGAAGAAGTTGATAGAATAATAACTGAAGCCAAAGAACTGGGCATTTATTTTTTCGTAATGTCAGGCGGAGAACCCCTGATGTGGCCGTATATTTTCCAACTATGTGAAAAACATGGGGATGCGGCATTCATGATATATACCAACGGTACATTAATTGATGAGGCTACGGCTGAAAAAATGCAGCAGGCAGGTAATATAACACCCGCTATAAGCCTGGAAGGAGGTCGGGAATATACAGACAGCAGACGCGGAACCGGAGTATACGACACAATAATGGCAGCCATGGATAACCTTAAAAAGCATGGCATCATTTTCGGTATCAGCCTTACCGTAACCAGCCAAAACTACCTTGAAGTGTTTTCGGATGAATTCATAGACGCAATGATACACAAAGGCGTTCTTTACGGATGGTCCTTTCATTATATGCCAATAGGACGCAGCCCTGATTTTTCTCTTGTCCTGAAGCCCGAACAGCGGGCCTGGTTAATTGACAGGGTTCGTTATATACGATCTCATAAACCAATTCAAATAGCCGATTTCTGGAATGATGGACAGATGACCCAGGGATGCATAGCTGGGGGAAAATACTATTTTCATATAAATGCTGCCGGCGATGTGGAACCCTGCGCTTTCGTCCATTTTGCAGTTGATAACATAAAGGGTAAATCGTTGAAACAGGTTTTGAACTCTCCCCTGTTTTCCGCATATCAAAAAAGGCAGCCTTTCAGCAGGAACTTACTGCGGCCCTGCCCCTTCATAGATGTACCTCAAGCCTTGCGGGAAATAGTCGCAGAGTCAGGAGCTGTTGAAACCCATGATGGTGCAGGGGCCGTACTGTTTGGCAGCGCCGGGGAAAAAATTGAAGGAATAGCTAATAATTGGAAACCTTTTGCCGATGTTAAATGGCAGGAGATAGAAGAACGAAATAAATCAAAAGGAGAGGAAGCTGTTTCTTAAGAATATCCTGATATGTTTCTGCGTCCGGCCGTTCTGTGTGTATTGATACAAACAGACATTCATACTAATTCATCGTTAACTGATATGTCGAAAAAGCATATGCTCAATATTCAATGCCTGTCCTCGCAGGTACTCCTTTGTCCATATAGTGTTTGATCTTCTTCATTTCGGTGATTAAATCTGCCCTTTCAGCAATCTCATCAGGCACATTCCGCCCGGTCAAAACCAATTCCATACCTTTGGGCTTCTGATCGATTATTCTGCATACCTGTTCAACCCTCACCAGATCCCCATGGATGGCTGCCATGATTTCATCCAGTATCAGTACATGGCAGTAATTGTCCTTCAGGTACTCCTCCAGGTTTTGCATCTCCTGCCGGGTCTTATTCTTAAGCCGTGCTTTTTCATCATCGGTCAGTTCCCAAAAAAATTTTTTTGTCTCAGCAAACCGGATTATGTGGAAGTCCGGCGCCAGCCTCTTAACCGCCTCAAGTTCGCCGCTGTCCGTTCCCTTAAGAAACTGGATCATCAGGACTTTTAACCCCCTGCCGGCTGCCCTTAATCCAAGGCCCAATGCGGCAGTCGTTTTTCCCTTGCCATCACCTGTATATACCTGGACATATCCTTGTTTCATAGTAAAGCCTCCACTTCCCGTTAATGCTGTCTTATGAAATTGCCTTATAACGCATTTATCCCGGTCTATTATTTATATTATCCAAAAAGGAAGTATTATACCGTATCAATGGGCTGTTATTGATGGTACATAGGCTGTATATTATTCTATCCGGCTTATCCTTTACTTCGCTAACTGGTTCTGAGCCTTTCCGCAATGCTCGCTCCATAATTATTCTTCACACAACATATACTCCACAGTCTGATGATAATCGCATGATTCATAATGCAGTTTTGCAGAATACTATCCCGCCCGCTGAAGCTCAAGGCCAAGAACCTGATAAAAAACGGGATATGGCCGGAATCATTTCCTGCCTATATCCCTCCGGTAATGCATATGCTGAAAATGTATTTTATCCACGCCTTGGTACACCTTATGTATGGCTGAATCCAGATCCCCGGCTACGGCCGTTACTCCCAGTACCCTGCCGCCGTTTGTATAAAACTCTCCGTCTTCCTGCCGGGTTCCGGAATGGAACACAATTACGCCGGAATCATCCACAGCGCTCTCAATGCCGGTTATCTTATACCCTTTACTGTACTCTCCGGGGTAGCCACCAGATGCCAAAACAACACACACCGCCGCATTATCTTCCCATTGGATGTCTATTTGATCCAGCCTTTTTTCCGTAACCGCCTCGAAAATATCAATGATATCGGTCTTTAGGCGTGGTAACACAACCTGGGTTTCCGGATCTCCAAATCTTGCATTATATTCCAGCACTTTTGGCCCTTTTTCCGTCAGCATCAATCCAAAATAGAGCACGCCCTGGAACGGCCTTCCCTCTTTGGCCATAGCTTCTATTGTAGGCCCTATTATTATTTCCTCCACCTGCTTTGCAATACCGGGTGTATACACCCGGCTGGGTGAAAAGGCGCCCATTCCCCCGGTGTTGCTTCCTTCATCATTGTCATAAACCCTTTTATGATCCTGGGCGCTTACCATTGGCTTGAAGTTCTTACCATCGGTAAACGCCATGACGGTAACCTCAGAGCCGGTCAGATACTCCTCAACAACCACCCTCTGGCCTGCCTGTCCAAAGGCATAATCCACCATCATGGCTTTCAAAGCTTGATTTGCCTCATCGGCATTTTTTACTATTATAACGCCTTTGCCCAATGCCAGTCCTTCAGCTTTTATGACAATGGGATACCGGGCTTTTTTTACATATTCAACAGCTTCATTGTATTCTTCAAAAACCCGGTATTCTGCAGTGGGAATACCGTATTTTTTCATAAGGTTTTTAGCAAAAACCTTGCTGCTCTCAATTGCAGCGGCATCCTTCGCCGGTCCAAATACCCTCAACCCTGCCTTTTGCATAGCGTCTGCCATTCCCATGGCAAGAGGATCTTCAGGCGCTACCACGGTTAAGTCTATACTATGATTTTTTGCAAATTCCACCAGCTCCGTCACATTAGCTGCAGCTATATCAACGCACTCTGCCAATTCCGATATGCCTCCGTTGCCTGGTGCGCAATATATCTTTTTAACTTTGGGACTATGACTGATCTTCCATACAAGCGCGTGCTCCCGTCCTCCTCCTCCAACCACCAATATCTTCATAGCTTTCCCTCCCGTCAGCCCGTATCAGCTTTATCTGCTAATATCATGTTCAGTACATATTGCAACCGGTATAGATTACCCGGATGCATTGGTATATGATAGCTTCATATATTTTAATGCTTAAAATGCCGCATGCCGGTGAATATCATGGAAATTCCGTACTTATTGCATGCATCGATTGATTCCTGATCCCTTATTGAACCGCCCGGCTGGATAATGGCCGAAATCCCTGCTTTTGCGGCTGCTTCAACACAATCCGAAAAGGGGAAGAAAGCATCGGAAGCCAGAACTGCACCCTTAACTTTATCTCCGCTCCTGTGTATGGCATGTTCAACCGCCCAAATCCTGTTTACCTGTCCCGGCCCTATTCCGAGGGACTGTTTATTCTTAGCAATGGCTATGCCGTTGGATTTGGTATGCTTGACTATCTTCCAGGCAAATATCAGATCATCCATTTCCTCCTGGGCCGGTTTTTTCTCGGTTACAACTTTTAACTGTGACATGTCGGGCAGCAGCTGATTGTCAATTTCCTGTAACAGCAAGCCCCCCAGCACTTTCTTGGAGTCCATGAGTCCGGCCGGCAGTTCAGAAGCTATATCTTCAAGAAGCAGAATACGGATATTTTTCTTTCTTTTCAATATATCAAGGGCTTCCTTTGTATAGGAAGGAGCCACCACAATTTCAACAAAGATCTTGTTTATTTCCTCTGCTGTGGGAGCATCTATACCGCGGTTGGCCACAACTATCCCGCCAAAGATCGATACCGGATCCGCCTCATAAGCCTTCATATACGCATCGTATACAGAGGAAGCGCTGCCCACTCCGCATGGATTGGCATGTTTTACCGCCACTACCGTAGGTTCCTCAAACTCCCGTAAAAGATCCAAAGCTCCGTTTGTATCGTTTATATTGTTAAAGGAAAGTTCCTTTCCATGAAGCTGCTGAGCTTTCACAAGGCTTCCGGCAGCAGGTGTTATTTCCCTGTAAAACACGGCCTTTTGATGGGGATTTTCTCCATACCGGAGATCCTGGGCTTTCTCATAGGTAAGTGTAAGAACATCAGGGAAGATTTCACCATCACATTGTTTCCTCAAGTATTCCGCAATCAAAGCATCGTAATGTGCGGTATGCTCAAATACCTTGGCTGCAAGCCTGAACTTGGTGCTGATTGAAACCTGTTTGTTGGTTTCCAGCTCGGTCAATACCTGGTGGTAATCTGCCGGATCTACCAATACAACAACATCCTGATAATTCTTTGCAGCAGCCCTGAGCATGGTTGGCCCGCCTATGTCAATATTCTCTATAGCTTCCTGAAGATCCACATTTTCCTTTAGAATCGTCTGTTTAAATGGATATAAATTTATTACAACAAAATCAATGGGCTGTATCCCCAGTTCATTTATTTGGTTCATATGCTTAGCATTGTTTCTGACAGCCAGAATACCGGCATGAACCGCAGGATGCAGAGTTTTTACCCTTCCGTCAAGGCATTCGGGAAAGCCGGTGATGCTGCTCACACCGGTTACAGGAATACCCGCCTCAACAAGAACCTTGGCTGTACCTCCGGTTGATATGATCTCTATACCCAAATCGCTGAGCCTCTTGGCCAAATCTATTATACCGGTCTTATCGGATACACTTATTATCGCCCGCCTCTTCATTTGTCATCCCACTCCTTTTATTAATTATCTCATCCTCCGGCAGACAGAAACCTGCTGCCCATCTTTTAAAAAACATTATCCTGAATGGTTTATTACAATTTTTATTCACTGATACTTACCTTTCTGCCGTTGACCTTTACCTTGCCTTCAATAAGCAGTTTTACAGCCCGGGACAGCAATTGGTGTTCAACATCCAGGACCCTTTGAGCCAGTGAATCCACATCATCGTCATCCCTGATCGCAACCGGCTGCTGGAGTATAATTGGCCCGGTGTCAGCTCCCTCATCCGCAAAATGTACGGTAGCGCCCGTCACCTTTACGCCGTATTCCAATACAGCCCTGTGCACTTTTTTTCCATAAAACCCTTTTCCGCAGAAAGCAGGAATAAGGGAGCAATGAGTATTTATAATGCGGTTGCGATAGGCCTTAACCACATCGGGAGACAATATGCTTAAATACCCTGCCAGTACCACAAGCTCCACATTATAGTATTGCAAGGTTTCCAATATTGCTTTGTTAAATTCATGATCGTTGTTATAATCCTTCTTTAATATGCATTTTGCTGGTATGCCGTGCATTCTGGCTCTCTCCAGGCCATATGCGGTACTGCGGTTTGATATGACAACAGCGATCTCACCCGGTATATTTCCCGACTCAATCCCGTCAATTATTGCCTGTAAGTTTGTGCCGTTGCCTGAAATCAGCACTCCGATACGCTTCATGGAACAAACACCACCCCCTGGCTTCCTTGTACCACTTTTCCGATTATATATGCCCCATATCCTTCCTGGCAGAAAAGATCCAAAATACCCTCTGCGTGATCAGGGCTGCACGCCAGTACCATCCCTATTCCCATATTAAAGGTATTGAACATCTCCCTGTCTTCTATATTACCCCATTCTTTAAGCAGCGTAAAAATGGGCAGTACCGGCCAGCTTCCCATCCTTATTTCAGCCGTTAAACCTTCAGGCAGCATTCGCGGTATGTTTTCGATAAACCCTCCTCCGGTTATATGAGCAATGCCCTTAACATTATATCTGCCGACAGCTTTCAGAACTCCTTTCACATATATCCGCGTTGGTTTAAGGAGCTCCTCGCCCACAGTACATCCAAGGGATTCGTATCTTTCATTAATCCGGTCATTATCCTGAAGCACCAGTTTCCTGATCAGAGAATAGCCGTTGCTGTGTACACCCGATGAACCGAGCCCTACAAGAATATCTCCTTCAACTACTGCAGAACCGTCTATAATCTTTTGCCGTTCCACAATTCCAACTGCATATCCGGCAAGATCATATTCATTCTCCCTGTAAAACCCCGGCATCTCAGCAGTTTCGCCTCCAATTAAAGCACAGCCCGCTTCAAGGCATCCGTCAGCAATACCCTTTACTATCATTGCCACCTTTTCGGGCTCCAGCTTGCCTGTTGCAATATAATCCAGGAAAAACAGGGGTTTTGCTCCCTGGCATATCACGTCATTTACACACATAGCCACACAATCCTGACCCACGGTATCATGCTTATCCATTATAAAAGCCAGCTGCAGCTTTGTTCCCACTCCATCGGTCCCCGCTACAAGCACCGGTTGGCTTATTTCCTCCATATCAAGAGAATACAGGCCTGCAAACTTGCCTATTCCACCAATCACATTTTTATTGTGTGTCCTTTCGATATGCTCTTTCATAAGCCTGACAGCCCTGTATCCTGCCTCCACGTCCACACCGGAATCCTTATATGTGTAACCCATATTATTTCACTCCTTTCCATCGCCTGATATTCCCAGCTGCGCCCTTCTGCCGGTCCACAGCAATCCTTAACCTGCGTTACCGTTTAAATTTATATATGTTTTGCATCAAATGCTTATTGGTTTCAATCATCTTCGATATATGGCAAACATAAATCCATATGCCCTTCATTCTATCTCTACAGGGTATTGACCGTTAAAACATCCCAGGCAGAATTCACACCCACTGGTCTCAACGGTCTTCAACAGGCCTTCCATGCTTAAATACTCCAGGGAATCAGTGCCTATAATACGGCATATCTCATCAACGCTGTAAGAAGCGCCAAGCAATTGCTCTTTACTGGGCGTATCTATGCCAAAATAGCAGGGAAAACGCACCGGGGGCGAGCTTATACGCATATGGACTTCCCTGGCGCCTGCCAGTCTCAGCATCTCCACTATCTTTTTACTGGTAGTCCCTCTTACGATTGAATCATCTATCATTACAATCCGCTTACCCTTAACCACTTTTTTAAGGGCGTTGAGTTTGATGCGGACACCCTGCTCCCGGATTGATTGACTGGGACTTATAAAGGTCCTGCCTACATAACGGTTCTTGATCAGGCCTTCACCAAATGGAATGCCCGAACCTTCTGCATATCCCAGGGCAGCCGTGGTTCCCGAATCAGGAACACCGATAACCAGATCGGCTTCAACAGGATGCTCTGAAGCCAGAATTTTGCCCGCTTCTTTTCTGGCAGTATATACGCTTACCCCGTCTATGACACTGTCGGTTCTTGCAAAATATATAAATTCAAATATACACAAAGCTGAGCTTAATGGCGCAGGGGTCTGAATACTCTTCAATCCGTCCTGAGTGATTATGATAACCTCACCCGGTTTTACATCTCTTATAAAATCAGCGCCTACGGTATCAAAAGCACATGATTCGGAAGCAACAACATAGGAGTTGTCGATTCTCCCCAAAGCAAGAGGGCGCATCCCGTATGGGTCCCGTATAGCAACGAGTGTATCCTCGGTCATCAGGAGCAGGGCATAGGCTCCTCGCAGCCTGGATATGGTGCTTGTTATGGCCGCTTCCAAGCCCAGGTCGATTTGCCGTGCAATCAGGTTGACAATTACCTCGCTGTCTGCCGAGGTCTGGAATACGGCTCCCGCCTCCTCCAGTTCCGAACGGAGCCGATCGGCGTTGGTCAGACTGCCGTTATGGGCCAAAGCCAGATAGCCCTTTTTATACCTTATGACCAGAGGCTGGGCGTTGAATATACTTGTATCGCCATGGGTGGGATACCGGACATGTCCTATGGCAATATTGCCGCCCTCTAATGCCTCCAGCTTATCCTGGTCGAATACTTCGGGGACAAGCCCTCTGTCCTTGTGGTGCTTAATCGTTTTACCATCAGCTACCGCTATGCCAGTGCTTTCCTGCCCTCTATGCTGCAGAGCATACAGGCCGTAGTATGTTAATTCAGTGACATCCAGATCATCCCGGGCAAATACTCCGAAAACACCGCATTCCTCATTTAATTTATCCCAATTATATAAAACTGTTTTATTCATGCCATCGATCCTCTAATCTTTTTTGCCTTCCCTTCGTATAATAACTGTAATTCTCTCATATTCAGGACAACTCCTCCTGCAGTTTACTGTCCTGTTGATAAACGCGCCGTGCCATGGCCTCCCTGTATTCCTGAAGCCGTTCTGCCAGATAAGGATAACCCACAGACAGTATATGCACAGCCAGCAGGGCGGCATTTTCACTTCCGTTAACGGCCACAGTAGCCACGGGTATCCCGGCCGGCATCTGTACAATTGATAAAAGCGAATCCAGGCCATCCATGGTTGAAGACTTAATCGGCAGCCCAATTACCGGCAAAACGGTGTAGGACGCCAATACCCCGGGCAGGTGTGCAGCCTTTCCAGCCGCTGCAATTATTACATTTATCCCTCTTCTCTCAGCTGTCCGGGCATATTCTGCTGCGTCATAAGGTGTACGATGGGCAGACAATATCCTGGCCTCAACTTCTATGTTAAACTCTTTCAGAACTTCAATGGCTTTCTTTACAACTTCAAAGTCAGATATGCTTCCCATGACAATCCCAACTTTTGGCATTTCCATACCTCCACCCGATGTAATTCTTTACTAAAAAAACTGAAATCCGATTAAAACTAATCGGATTTCTCCCGTATGGCATTACAGCAGCGCATAAGTACAGCTGCTTATGCTTATCGCTATTATATATTCTTTTACAAAAATGAATTGCTTTACCACAGTTAACTTCCCCCGTATATCTTATCATCCCTGATTGCATATCAACCGGCTCAGCAATGAAGTCTGTATATTACGCTTTAATCCTATCAGAGCAAGGGGGATTTGTCAATAAAAAATTTGAACATTTCTTAAGTTATTGTACTAAATGTTCGGAATGAATCGTCTATTATTTGATGTCTTCTTATTATTGTGTTGAATATCGCCAGCCGCACCGGACTGCGGCTATTTGCATTTCATTCTTTCATAAGCCAGCCTGGCTGCATCATATACTTCTCTGAACGAAACGCCGTATCTCTCAGCCGCTTTTTTGCAGTCCTCGTACTCGGGCGCTGCTTTATAAGTATTTCCATCCTGTGCAATTTTTATCCGTATATCGCCATATTTGGTATGAACCGTTTTCCACTGCCTGTTCAGCACGCTCCTATATGCAGTATAGCTTCTTACCCCCAGGGTGGTGGTTTCATTTAAGAGAATATCCGCTAAAGCTTTTTCATCCTCCGGACTGCACAACACGCTGATCACTACACCCGGACGATTCTTTTTCATATATACCGGCGTATACCATACATCAAGGGCATTATTCTCCATCAACCGCTCCATTATATACCCGAAAATCTCTCCGCTCATGTCATCTATATTTGTCTCGATGACCTTAACCTCCCCGGGGGACACTATTTTTTTAACGACTCACCCATGCATACCCGTAAACAGTTGGGAATCTCATAGTTTCTCTTTCCTAACCCATATCCCACCTTTTCAACCACCATGGGCGGGAAATCCGCAAACTCACTGCACAATGCCGATAATATAGCAGCTCCTGTTGGGGTAACCAGTTCCCCCTGGAAGCCCCTGGAGTAAACCGGAATGCCTTTCAGCAACTCCAGCGTGGCAGGAGCCGGAACAGGGAATATGCCGTGCTGGCATTTTATAAAGCCTCCCCCCAGGTGGACCGGGGACGCCATAATAACATCCGGTTTCAACATATCAATGCATATAGCCGTACCCACAATATCAACGATTGAATCCACTGCCCCGACTTCATGGAAATGAACTCTTTCATAGGGGACATTATGTATTTTGCCCTCAGCTCTGGCCAATTTTTCAAATATCTTCAATGCAATTTCTTTAACATTCGCGGATAAATCGCTGGATTCTATTAATTCCTTTATCTTGCTGAAATCTCTTTGTATCCCTGAACCGTTATGGGAATGATGATGGGAGCCATGATGGTGATGGTGACGGGAGTCATGATGAGAATGTCCTCCATGATGGGAATGATCATGATGATGCTGATAAATACCGCCACGGCTCTCTTCGGCGTGTTCATGAGGTTGATCGGTATGCCGGTGGTTTTCAGAATTGGCATTCCCTTTAAGTATCACATTGACATCCAATCCGGTAATCCCATTTTTTGTATTCTTTTTAATTTCTATATCGTATTCGTTATTCAACCCTAGTTTGCTCAGCTGTTGTAAAAAGGATTGCTGGTCCAGGCCCAGATCCAGCAGCGCTCCCAGGGTCATATCACCGCTGATCCCTGAAAAACAATCAAAATACAATACTTTCACTTAACATCCCTCCGTTTATTCGCTGCGACACATTACAATATAAACAGTATATCATATGCTATCATATCTTTTTGCTGCCCGGCCGGATTATATAATGTATATTGTTATAAATATCCAGTAAACGGTTCTAAACAAAAACACCGAGGAATACCTCGGCACACCAACCTCCCGCATTATTGGGCCAAACGGTTTATGGTACTGGCCATATATCCGGCGCCAAAGCCGTTATCAATATTGACAACGGCCACTCCGCTGGCACAGCTGTTAAGCATGCACAGCAAAGCCGAAAGACCGCCAAAATTTGCGCCATACCCAACACTTGTCGGGACGGCTATAACAGGCTTGTCCACGAGACCTCCCACAACACTGGCCAAGGCCCCTTCCATACCCGCAACAACTATGATTACATTGGCTTCATTTAATGTTCTGGCGTTTGCCAGCAATCTATGCAGTCCGGCCACGCCCACATCATACATACGTTCTACAGTATTGCCCAGAACCTCAGCAGTAACAGCCGCCTCTTCAGCTACAGGAAGATCTGACGTACCGGCGCTGACTACAGCTATTTTGCCCTTCAAAGGAGGTATTTGAACCCTTCTTACAGTAACAATTCTGGCTAATTCATGAAACTCGGCATCCGGAACCACTTTTTTGACAGCTTCATACACGTCCCTGCCGGCCCTGGTGGCCAGTATATTTACCTGCCCTCTGGCTGCCATCCGTTCTACTATCGCCTGTATATGATCAAGTTTTTTCCCCTGGCAGTAAATCACCTCAGGATAGCCGTTCCGGAGCTGGCGGTGGTGATCCAGTTTTGCAAAGCCCAGATCTTCAAAAGGCAGGTATTTTAAATCTTCAATCGCATCATCTACTGTCCGGCGCCCTGCTTTAACATCTTCAAGAATACTCTTCAGGTTATCAGGTTCCATTTTATATTTCTCCCTTCAGCCTTAATGTCTCGTTCATACTACCCGACCGGTACCCCGATAAATCCAGTGCAACATAAGTAAAACCAATTTTTTTGAGCTCTCTGTCAACAAAATCCATGATTTCAGTGTCAAAGAACTTATTCCTTTCATTGCTGCCAACCTCTATCCTGGCTGTATCACCATGATGCCGTACCCTGACCTGTTTAAAACCAAGTCTGCTCAACAGCAGTTCCTCAGCCTTTTCAATCATACCCAGCTTCCGGGTATCTATGGATTGGCCATAAGGAATGCGGGATGCAAGGCAGGCATATGCGGGCTTATCCCAGGTAGGAAGGCCAAACATTTTTGACAGCTGGCGAATATCGGCTTTGGTCATCATAACTTCCATTAACGGACTTAAAACACCAAGCTCTTTGGCAGCCTCCATTCCCGGCCTGAAATCCCCAAGATCATCGTAATTGGATCCATCAATTACGTGCAGTATACCATTCTGTTCTGCTATATCCAATATCCCTTTAAACCGTTGTTTTTTACAGTAATAACAGCGATTTTTATCATTTCGTATAAATTCTTCCATATCCAGTTCTGATGACTTAATTACAATATGGCGTACTCCCATTTCTTCAGCCAGGAGAGAAGCCTGTTCAAGCTCCCATCCGGGTGAAACAGGGGATGAAGCCGTAACTGCTATTACCTTGTCCCCCAGGACATCGCAGGCTACTTTCAACAGAAGCGTACTGTCCACTCCGCCTGAAAATGCTACTGCTGCACTGCCCAGCCCAGACAGATAGTCCTTAAGGGCCTGAAATTTTTGCTCTAACCCTGCCTTCTCCTTTTCACCCTTATACAGCATTTATATCCTCCATTTCCAGCAGATAACCTGCACATAAGCACAAAAGAAATATATGCCTTGGGATTATACTGCTATGACATAATATTACGACACTACATTCCGGTGCTGTAGTTTGGAGCCTCCTTTGTAACATAAATATCATGAGGATGGCTTTCCCGTAAACCGGCACCGGTAATCCTGATAAATTTACCGTTCTTCTGCAGTTCCCTTATTGTTGGCGTACCACAATAACCCATTCCGGCTCTCAGTCCGCCAACCAGTTGATATACGGTATCAGCCAACGGCCCTTTAAAAGGTACCCGTCCTTCCACGCCTTCCGGTACAAGTTTTTTTACCTCATCCTGGAAGTAACGATCCCGGCTTCCTGCTTCCATGGCACCCATTGAACCCATGCCGCGGTATACTTTAAAGCGCCGTCCCTGGTACAGTTCCGTTTCCCCAGGGCTTTCTTCAGTGCCGGCCAGAATCCCGCCTATCATAACCACGCTGGCTCCTGCCGCTATGGCCTTTACTATATCCCCGGAATACTTGATGCCACCATCAGCTATAACAGGAATATCGTATTTATCAGCTTCCCGGGCACAATCCAATATAGCGGTAATCTGGGGCACCCCAACCCCTGCTACTACCCGTGTAGTACAGATGGATCCGGGGCCTATTCCTACTTTGACACAGTCAGCTCCCGCCTCAATTAATTCCCTGGTAGCATCGGCAGTGGCTACGTTTCCGGCAATGATCTGGACACCGGTAAACTTTTTCTTTATTTGTTTCACCATGTTTATGACCGATGCAGAATGGCCGTGAGCCGTATCAACGGTTATAACGTCAACGCCTGCCGCCACCAGCGCTTCCACTCGTTCCATGGTATCAGCTGATATGCCGACAGCAGCCCCAGCCAGTAACCGTCCGTTCTTATCCTTGGCAGAATTGGGATACTTTATCGCCTTTTCTATATCCTTAATAGTTATGAGGCCTTTTAACATGCCGTTATCATCTACGATAGGCAGTTTTTCAACTTTGTACTTCCTTAATATCTCCTGGGCCTGCTCCAGTGTCGTTCCCTCAGGCGCGGTGATAAGATTGGTTGAAGTCATAACATCACGTATCTTTTTGGAGAAATCCGTCTCAAAACGAATATCCCTGTTTGTTATTATTCCCACCAGCTTGCCGCTTTCCGTTATAGGAACTCCTGAAATACGATACTTTGCCATTAGGGCGGCAGCATCCGAAAGCAGGTGGTCGGGAGACAGGTAAAATGGGTCAACAATAACCCCATGTTCTGAACGTTTTACTTTGTCCACCTGTTCTGCCTGCCGCTGTATGGACATGTTTTTATGGATAATACCAATGCCTCCTTCTCTTGCGATTGCAATGGCCAGCCTGGCCTCGGTAACGGTGTCCATGGCCGCGCTGGCAAGGGGTATGTTTAAAGATATAGTCCTGGTCAGCCGCGTAGTCAGGTCCACATCCCTGGGTAATACCTCGGATTTCTGAGGAACGAGCAGCACATCATCAAAAGTCAGCCCCTCCCCGATAAATTTTTCGCTTATAATCAACACTCCCTTCCTAAATAATCCTACACGTTATTACTATTTTCTGGCCATTTCAAACAACAATCCACATTGTCCAACTCACGTTTAAATATTGAAAAATAGTCTACCAGAACGATATTCAAGTGTCAACACCCGGGGCTGAATTCTCCATTATTTAGTCCTTTCTATAATGATCTTATGATCCACCAAATGAAGCTCTTTGAGCCGTGCTTTAATAATTTTTTTCTGGCCAAATATATCTTCCAGGATAAGCTGATCTTCCCCAGGAAAAATTTTGTCCACATTGTCAAAATACAGTTTGAGACCCTCATCATCTTCAAAATATACCGTTGCTTCACACATTTCATTCACTCTCCATCCATTGTTTTATATACTCAATAACATTTTCCATTGCATGGGGTAAAGGCTCTTTGACAGTCCCAACAATATTCACGTTGCTTTTATGTATAGGCAGCAAGAGTTTAGGAGCAGGGCTGGAAGCCACTGCTGCAGCCATAGCAGGTGTCAGTTCCCCAAGCATTGAATTTGCCAGTACAATTGAAAGGGAGCCAATGATTAAATCAACCTTATCGGTATTATATACAATAGCATGTTCTCCTGTAGCCCCCTCGTTGGCGCCCCCCTTCAACATCTGGATGGTAGCCATGGCATTTGTTCCCAGGGCTAAGATCTCTATGGCCTCGCCAAACTCCTTTCTGAGCTTCTCGGTAATATACTTCCCCATGCCTCCCCCCTGACCGTCAATTACAGCAATCCTCATGTTACCCTCCTGTTTTATTGCTTGTTTCCGCCAACGTAAAATACATTAATCCTTGGTAAACAACCTGAGACCGTCCCGGGCATAATAATACAGGTACTGCTGGGCAAATCCCGCCAAACGGCCAAATCTGTCTTCAACAAACTGCCGAATCTCTTTGTTTGACCCTGAATGCCGGGGGTAAAAATGCTGCATGGTTCTTTTTATCCACACATCAACGGGAAAGGCTTCTCCTTTTCCGCAGGAGAATAAAAGAATACAGTCAGCCACCTTAGGCCCGACTCCGGGACAGGCCAGAAGTTCTTTATGCGCCTGCTCATACGAAGCCTTCTTCAAGCCATCCAAATCAATATCTCCCCGGTATATTATTCCGGCCGTTTCCTTGATATACCGCGCCCTGTAACCGCATCCGCAATCCATGAGATCATCGATGGATGCATTGGCCAAAGCATCAGGGGCAGGAAACGAAAAAAATTCGCTGCCGTTCCATATCAAGCTGCTGCCGTACCTTCTGGACAGATTTTTTATAATCTTTTTGATCCTGGATATATTGTTATTGGCCGATATTATAAACGAGATCAGAGTTTCCCATGGATCCTGGTTCAATATCCGGATTCCCCATCCGAACTTGACAGCCTTATCAACAACCGGGTCCCGGGACAGAACCCTCTTTATCTTCCCGTAGTCCCTGTCCATATCGAAATAGTGCATCCAAAACAGTTCATATTCCCTTATGGATGTATTTTTTATGATGATATCCCCCCGGTCAAAAACCAGCTCGGCAACCCTGCCGTCAACAACACCTGTGTAAACCTGCCCCTTCCTGTCCCATCTGAATGCCTGTCCGCATTCAAAAATGTGTTCGGGGTAAAAGTGCGAAACACCTTTTATACAAATACCATTGCTTAATTCAGTAACCTCCATGTCTTATCCCCTTTGCCGGCAAAGTACACTGTCAATTTGTACCCATAAATTTCACCTGTTGGGCTTTATTGACCGGACAGCTTCTCATGAATTGCCCTGGCTGCCTTTTTCCCGGCTCCCATGGCCAGTATAACCGTAGCAGCTCCGGTTACGGCATCACCGCCGGCATATACACCATCCTTACTGGTAGCTCCGGTCTCTTCATCAACTATAATACCACCCCAGCTTTCAACCGCCAGTTCCGGTGTTGTAGATGCAATCAGCGGATTGGGGCTGGTACCAATTGCCATTATTACAATATCAATATCCATAACAAATTCCGAGCCCTTCACCGGAACAGGCCTCCTCCTGCCCGATTGATCCGGCTGCCCCAGCTCCATCCTTATACATTTCAAACCTTTTACCCATCCGTCCTCACCAATGATTTCCACCGGATTGGTCAGCAATTCGAATATAATACCCTCTTCCTTTGCGTGGTGTATCTCCTCAACCCTTGCAGGCATTTCGGCTTCCGAACGCCGGTACACAATATACACCTCACCGGCGCCCAGCCTGAGAGCGCACCGGGCAGCATCCATAGCTACATTGCCGCCTCCGACAACAGCCACTCTTTGCCCGTGTTTTACCGGTGTATGACTGTTGGGAAAATCAAAGGCTTTCATCAGATTGATGCGGGTCAGATATTCATTGGCGGAATACACGCCGCACAGATTTTCACCGGGAATACCCATAAATTTGGGAAGGCCTGCACCACTTCCTATGAACACAGCTTCAAATCCGGCATCAATCAGTTCATCAATGGTAATAGTTTTGCCGACAATAACATTGGTCCGGATATTTACGCCCAGCTTCTTCAGACCTCCAATCTCTTTCTTGACCAGAGATTTGGGCAATCTGAATTCGGGTATGCCGTATATCAGAACTCCACCCGGTTCGTGGAAAGCTTCAAAAATCGTTACTTCGTACCCGAGTTTGGTCAGATCAGCAGCAGCCGTAAGCCCGGCAGGCCCCGCTCCTATAACTGCCACTTTTCGCCCGTTAGGCTGTATTTCCACATTCTCTTCAATTCCGCGTTCTATGCAATAATCGGCCGCAAACCGCTCAAGCCGTCCAATGGCTACCGGTTCGCCCCGTTTCCCCAGTACGCACTTTTGCTCGCATTGTGTTTCCTGTGGGCAAACCCGCCCGCATATGGCAGGAAGATTATTGGTTTGACATATTATACTGTATGCCTGCTGTATGTCCCCCCGGGTTATAGCCTGTATAAACTGAGGGATGTTAACATTTACGGGACAGCCTTCCACACATAGGGGTCTTTTACAATTAAGACAGCGCCGGGCCTCTTCCATGGCCTCCTCAAGGCTGTACCCCAGGGCTACCTCTCTGAAATTGCTGCGTCTTGCCTGTGGATCCTGTTCCTTCATGGAAACTTTTTTCAATATCAAAGCCATTATACACCCTCCATTCCCATTATCCTGCAGATATGGTTTTCTTCTTCCCTGTACATCTGCTGTCTCCTCATGGCTTCGTCAAAATCTACAAGATGACCGTCAAAGTCGGGGCCGTCAACACAGGCATATCTCACTTCTCCTCCCACTGTAACACGGCAGCCACCGCACATCCCGGTACCATCTATCATCACCGGATTCATACTGACAATTGTAGGCACATCATACTGTTTGGTTATCTGTGACACCACTTTCATCATGATTAAGGGACCAATAGCGATTACCATATCATATTGATTCCCTTGTTCCAACAACTCCTTAAGCACATCCGAAACAAATCCTTTTCGTCCGCAGGAACCGTCGTCGGTTGTTATATACAGGTTATTGCATACAGCTTTCATTTCTTTCTCCAATAACAGATAATCCTTGTTTCTTGCTCCAATAATAACATCAACGCTGCAGTTATTATCCCAGAGGTGTTTGACCTGGGGATACAAAGGCGCTACGCCAACCCCGCCGCCGATGCATAACACCCGCTTTAAACCATCAAGCTCCGACGGTCTGCCCAGCGGACCCGCAAAATCGAGAATGCTGTCTCCTTCGTTTAGAGCAGCCAGAAGACGTGTGGTCAATCCAACCTCCTGAAATATAATGGTTATCCACCCCTCCTGCCGATCAAAATCTGCTATGGTCAACGGGATCCTTTCCCCTTCTTCATCTACCCGAAGGATAATAAACTGTCCCGGCATGGCTTTCCTTGCTACAAGCGGAGCCATAACCTTCATCATCCAAATACCTGAAGCCAGTTTTTCTTTATAAACAATTTTATACATACCGCTCCCCCTTAAAACATTTTCTGGTTCTGTCATATAATCAGACTACCAGGCTCCTGGCAGTGACATTTACCTGTATGACATTCATACCGGTTAATCTGTCCACATCTTTTGCAACGCTGGACTGTATGGTTTCCAGCACATCATGGATCTTATATCCATATCTCACGGCAACTTCTATGAATATAAACAATCCGTCATCCCTGCTCTTTATGCTGGTGGACAAAACCTTTCGTACACCTTCCACATTAACGGCATTATAGGCTGCAACAGCCTCTATAGCCGTATCGGCAATATAGAACCTTCCCATATAGCTGTAGGTAGGCCTCACCACCGTTTTCTCCAGGGTTTCTATCCTTTTTCCCTTACCGGCTATTCTGAATATCTTCAGCGGATCAATAAAATAACCCGAAAAGTCCTTGCGGATTTCAAACGTAGGCACGGGAATAACATGCTTACCCTGTTCACGGCGATACTTTTGCGCCCTTCTAATTTCTCCTCCGGTTGCAACAGCTTCAATTCTTATAATTTCCTGAACCGGCGGAAGATCCAGCCTGGAAATTATCCGATTGATCATTCTGGCTGATGTCCCCAGTATCAATACCGACTCAGGTTCAACCTGCCTGATTGCTTCCCTTACCTCGCGGGCATGTTCGGGATGTATAAAAAGCGCCCTCCGCACAGCCGCTATCTTTGTAGATTCCTTTTTGGCCGAAACACCCGCAATTATTTTATTCCCTTTTATAAACAAACCGTCATCGATTATATATTCAATTCCCTTTTCACTGGCCAATGTATGGGCTTTATAGCTCTTCCCCGTACCGCTTTGCCCAACCAGCGCATAAACCTTCAAGCCTGTCTTCTCCTTACATATCCTAATATACTTGCATACTTTTTATAAACTTATCATGCAAGCTTGTATTAACCTACACATATTTATTGTAGCACAACACAGGTAAAATTAAAATCAGTTATTTTTTGCAGCACATGTTTAGTCCCGTTGATACATTTTCCCATGCAAAGCCATCTGCCGGTTTGAAACTTGTACCGCTATCACAGCACCAGCCTTGTACAAAGCGTGATCTGGGATTTAGCATTATAAAAAAAAGGGTTGTTAAACAACCCTCGATAAAAATAACGTATTTAATTCAATACTGAACTGTCTTTTCTATTTTGTTTTAAGCCGCTTGAAATAATGCTCCACTATAAACTTCATCAGTTCCGTCGGCCTCTCCGGATCTTTGCCCGGCTTATCCCCAAAGAGCATTATAAACGGTTCCTCTTTTGTATAAGGCCGCCACTCGGGCATGGGTGTGCCATCATGGTCAGAACCGTTAGGATCTCCTTTCTTGGCAAAGTTAGTCCAGTAATTGCATATCTGCCGGGCCAAATCATAGTGTTTGCCGACAAACGGCCGCCAGCATTTCGCAAGTGTTTCAAATACAAACCACAGTTCGGATGAATGGAAGGAACCGGCGTCATCCCCCGGGATTTCCGGGTCAAAACAATAGCAGTATATGGTGGTGTCCTGTTTTTCCGCATTATGTTTACACCACATTAAATTGCCTGTTTCGCACATGTTGACAGCGCCTTTCTTGCGCATTTTTTCAACATCGTTATCGTCAACCTTGCACAGCCTCAGGTATTCTTCTGCATCCTCCTGATACTGCTTGTATGCATAATCCTTAAACTCCTCCATTGTCTTTGCATCCGACATTACAAGAAACTCATCGCCCGTATGACCAATCATTAAGGGGATTTTATTCCAATTCCCTTCAAGTATAAGATTTACCGGATTCTCCACTATGTAATGCCCGTCCTTGACAAAACCCCATCTGCGCCCAAAGGCTTTATACTTTTCAAAAAGCTCCTTTGCATCGATTTTACGGGCTTCATCCAATGAGCTTACACCTAAGAATTTAAAGAATTCTTCTCCTGTTTTCTCGGCGTCTTCCAGTTCGGGATACCTTCGGTTAGGATGGGGAATAAAACTTACACCACTTTGAATTATTGCCTTTTGGAACAAGCCTTCAGCTACAGGTGAAGTTACATGGGCAGTTACGCTGCCACCGCCTGCAGATTGGCCAAAGATTGTAATGTTATCCGGGTCTCCGCCAAAGGCAGCAATATTCCGTTTTACCCAGGCAATGCCTGCCATCTGGTCCAGCAGGCCAAAGTTCGCTTTTGGACCGTCCGGGTTCTCGGCTGAAATCTCTTTATGGGCAAAGAAGCCAAAGACATTTACCCTGTAATTCACGCTTACAAGAATGACTCCCCTGCGGGCAATACGTTCACCGTCAAATTCCATCTCCGAGGTGTAACCTACCTCCAAACCCCCGCCAAAAATCCAAACCATTACGGGAAGTTTTTCATCCGGATGCTTAGCCGGCGTCCATACATTCAGATACAGGCAGTCCTCACTCATTGGAACATTTGGATCCACCCAGAACTCCTTAGTATAAATACTGTCAGGATCCCAACCCGGCGTTTCCTGTACAGAGATGGGAGCAAAAGTATAAGCTTTGTAAACACCTTCCCAATCAGGGCACGGCTGCGGCGGGCGCCATCTTAAGTCCCCTACCGGAGGGGCGGCAAAGGGAATCCCTTTAAACACGGTAATCCTTGGATCGGCTGCAGGAAGCCCTTCCAGTGCCCCATTTTCAACAACTACTCTTCTTAACATGTTTGCTTCCCCCCATTTTGTATATTATATATATACTTATTATACATTGTTTTTCAGGGAAAGTTAAAGAATTTATTTTTCAACAAAAAAGCTGCTTTGTTTCTCATAGCCTGGCTGCTCCGGTTTCTCTTGCTGCATGGGCTACAGCATCCGCAACCGTCCTGCCAACCCTGTTGTCAAAAGGAAAAGGCAGTATATATTCTTCGTTCAGTTCATGCGGGTTAACCAGCGATGCTATGGCGTGGGCAGCTGCTATCTTCATCTCATCATTTATATCCCGGGCCAGTACGTCCAAAGCACCTCTGAAAATTCCCGGAAATGCCAGAACGTTGTTTATCTGGT
This sequence comes from Firmicutes bacterium UBA3930, assembly GCA_002385885.1. GTDB lineage: Bacteria > Bacillota > Clostridia > Caldicoprobacterales > Caldicoprobacteraceae > DTU074. Next base: position 30,834 of record DGEI01000027.1, on the reverse strand, counting down.
TGGGAAAATCCGAACGCCCGGTTCCTATCACCCGTGCACCTGCCTTCCTGGCCTCGTCCGGCATAATCTCCGGAATAGGATTGGCCATGGCAAATATTATCGGTTCCCTGGCCATGCTTTTCACCATATCCCCGGTCACCAGACCGGGTCCTGATAAGCCAATGAACACATCTGCGCCCTCAATTACTTCTTTCAATGAACCTTTCCTGTGTTCCGGATTGGTAACCTTTGCTATATCGGCTTTTTCAGGATTCAGATTATCCCTGCCCTCATAAATGGCTCCTTTCCTGTCACACAGTATGATATCCTTCAGTCCCACCGACAGCAGCAACCTGGTAACCCCGATCCCCGCTGCACCGGAACCGTTAATCACCACCGATACATCCTGCAAATCCTTCCCTGTAATTTTCAGGGCATTGATTAAAGCAGCCAGGGTTACCACCGCCGTGCCGTGCTGATCGTCATGAAATATCGGTATATCGCATTCGTCTTTCAGCCTTCTTTCTATCTCAAAACACCTTGGGGCAGATATATCCTCCAGGTTGATGCCGCCAAAACTCCCCGATATCAATTTAACAGTATTAACTATCTCGTCCACATCCCTGGATTTTATACAAATGGGAAAGGCATCCACATCAGCAAACATCTTGAACAGTACGCATTTTCCCTCCATAACCGGCATACCGGCTTCAGGCCCTATATCACCCAGGCCTAAAACAGCCGACCCGTCAGTTATAACGGCAACCAGATTCCATCTCCTGGTATACACATATGATAGATTGACATCCTCCTTTATAGCCATGCATGGCTGTGCAACACCCGGTGTATAGGCAAGAGACAAATCAATTCTGTCCTTAACATCTACCCGGCTGATCACCTCTATTTTACCCTTCCACTGTTTATGAAGTTTTAGTGATTCCTGTTGTATATCCATTACCTGATCCCCTTTCATATACTTGTTTATTTACTATCGTCTGATTTCTCCGTTTTTTTTCCTGAGCCCGAATGGTTATAATAGTCACAATACTCAGCAAGAAAACACTGACCGCACCTTGGGTTTCGGGCAATGCACACCCTTCTGCCGTGCTGGATTAACCAATGATGGGCTTTTGACCATTTGTTCTTTGGTATGTTCCTCATAAGCTGTTTTTCGGTTTCTTCAGGAGTTTTTGCATTGGCCAGCCCCAGCCGGTTGGAAACCCGGAAAACATGGGTATCCACCGCAATAGCATCCATGCCGAAAGCATTGCTGGCCACAACATTTGCTGTTTTCCTTCCAACTCCCGGCAATTCCCGGAGTTCCTCAATACTCTGAGGTACCTGTCCCCCGTATTTACTTATAAGTATCTGGCTGGTCTTTATTATATTCCTGCTTTTATTCCTGTAAAACCCGCAGCTGTATATATCCTTCTCCAGCTCCCCGGGAGACAGCCCGGCAAAATCTTCCGGCCCCGGATACTTCTGAAACAGCTTTGAGGTTATGCTGTTAACCTGTTTGTCGGTACACTGGGCTGATAGTATTGTAGCTACCAGCAGCTGAAACGGGGTTTTATACTTCAATGCAGTTGTCGCCCCTTTATAGTGGATTTCTAATTCATCAAGGATCTTTTTGTATCTTTCATTATCCATATTAGCATGTCTGCTCCTTTCATATAAGCTGTAATATATTTCATCATCGTTTTTTCCTATTATACTACATACACTGTGTTTTGGCATATAACGGTTTTATTTCTATAGGAGGTTTGCCATGAATCGCAGGTGGATAAACCACAGTAAAAAATTCTTATCAACGGATATATACATAAAAAAACGTGCAAATTATTCCCTTATGCTGCATATAGATATACTGGACTACCCGTCCCACATACAAACCGTCATCCCATTAACCGGTAAATATATTTATTCCGGCGTAGTTTTACAATTATCAATCCGGTTAAGTATGTACAACAAAAAATATCGAGGTGATGATCCGGTGAGATTACAGCATGGAAACGATCACATAGTAAGATTTAAAAGCGGCAAAGTGTGGCACTTTTTCTCCAGGAAGGGTTTCGGAATACATTACAGGCGGCTTGACCAAAACCATGGCTGGCAGAACAGTATGCAGCTGATACCCGATGCACAGGATTATTTTTCCCTGTCTGTCGACAGAAATGACATGCTTCATCTGGTTTTCCAGGATCATGACGGACAAATACAATATATGATATACAACGGAAAAAACTGGGATAAACAGATGATTGCCCGGTATGATTCATCCGAATATATTGCCCGGTCGGTATCGGTTGTAACATTCAATGAACGTGTTCATGTATTCTTCAGCGTTGGTTCCAATCCGCCTTCCGACGGCTGGAAAATTCATCACTGCCATTTCCATGAAGGAAAATGGATTGATGATGAGATAACCGGATATACAACCCACAATCAGCCAAGCCCGTTGTATTTTGATTTTAGCAAAAGAAACCTTCATATGATATACCGGGGTATATATTATGGCAAATATCAATTGTTCCACTGCCGTCTTGACAACAGCCTTAACCGCTGGAGCAAACCTGAAAGGATAACCCGCAGCCAGACAGACTGTATCTCCCCCAGCCTTCTTGTCCATGGGAACAAAATCCATTTAGCCTGGGCATATGTAAAAAACGCCAACCTGCAGATAAAATATACAGGCTGGAACTATAACCAGTACTATAAAAAAGGCGACGAATCCGATATTCTTCTTTCAAACAATGAATCCAACTGTATGTATCCCCAGCTGCTGCAGGCAGATAACCGGCTGTGGTGTTTGTGGTATCAAAATAACGATATCTACTGCTGCTCCTCGTCTGATGACGGTATCACATGGACCGGGGCAAAACCAATAGGATGGTCTGATTACAAACAGTGCTGCTGTATAAGATACTGCAGCAATTTTCCTGAAGACCTGGCCGCTTTCAAGGTCCACCGGATATTTGCAAACCTGGACACCGGCCTTGAACTCCCGGTCATAGGGGAATACTCATCTTTTCCTGCAAAGGTACCGGATTTGAATATAAAACCCTATGAGCAAGCTCAAAAAAATACACTACCGCCTCTGCAGCAGGAAAAAAGCCGGAAAACCTCGTCTGAGATTTCACCGGCAAAGGTTGGAAATGCTTCCTCTCAAACAGAGAATACTTCCCCACAGGAAGGGATTACGCCTTCCAAACCGGAATCCGAAGCCGCTTCAGCCATTCAAACCGAAGAACAGGCTAACAGTATAATTGACTTATATGAACCTGAAAAACTTCTGAATTCATGGTTCAAAAAAGCTGAGGAAGTCCAGGCTCAGAACCAGGTAATCATGCGTGAAATAGAAACCCTTCGAAGACGTTCAATAGAGAATAAGCGTCAATGGGAAATCCTTAGTCATGATTTTGAAGAACTAAAATATCTGTTAAGCAAACAAAACAAAAAAGGTTTATTAAGCAGGCTGTTAGGCCGCAACCTGACAAACTGACAGAAAGCAAACACCAAAGGAGGTCTCATAATGATATACATGGACAATGCAGCCACTTCCTGGCCAAAACCCGAACCGGTGTATACAGCGGTTTTAAACTGCATGAGGAAACATGGCGCCAATCCGGGCCGTTCAGGTCACAGAATGGCTATTGAAGCGGGCAATATCCTGTTGTATACCCGGGAAATGCTGTGTCAGCTTTTTTCGGCAGATAATCCATTCCGGATGGTGTTTACCATAAATGCCACCGAAAGTTTAAACTTAGCCATCAAAGGCAGCATACAGCCCGGTGACCATATAGTAACCACTTCCATGGAGCACAATTCAGTGGCCCGTCCCCTTAAGGAACTTGAGAAAAGAGATGTTGCCGCCACATATGTGAGGGCAAACAGCCAGGGAGAAATTGATCCCGATGATATTAGAAAGGCTATCCGTATCAACACGAAGCTGATTATTACAACTCACGCCTCCAACGTGACAGGAACCCTGATCCCCATTCGTGAAATAGGCAGGATAGCAAGAGAACACGAAATACTGTATCTGGTCGATGCAGCGCAAACGGCAGGTATAATACCGATAGATCTGTCATCGCTGCCGGTGGATATGATGGCCATGTCAGGACATAAAGGGCTGCTTGGCCCTCAGGGAACCGGCGTTTTGTACATAGCTCCCCATGTGAAACTGAAACAGTTGAAAGAAGGAGGTACCGGCAGCCAATCCGAAAGCCTTTTTCATCCCGAATTCTTACCCGACCGCTATGAAGCGGGCACACTTAATACTCCCGGAATTGCCGGGCTGGGTGCCGGAATCAACTATATACTGCGGGAAGGACAAAACAAACTGCTGTCCCGTATCACCCGTATTGAGAAGTTTTTTCTGGATGCCTTGCTGCAAATACCCGGTATAAAAGTATACGGCCCCGCCAGGATGGAGAACCGGATTGGAGTTATATCCATAAATGTCAAAGATTTTGATTCGGCATATATAGCAGGCCTTTTGGATCAAAAATACAACATTGCAACCCGCGGAGCCATTCACTGTTCCCCTATGGCACATAAAACCATAGGAACGCTGGAACAGGGGACAGTAAGGTTCAGCCCGGGCATCTTTAACACCCTGGACGAGGCTAAACAATGCATTAGGGCACTGGAACAGTTAACCCGGCTGTAACAGCAGATTTTATCAGGCGCATTGCTTTGATTTTCATGGAATAAAACATCAATTGTTTTCTATAAATAAAAAAAGAAACCCTGCATCTCCGTATGTTTTATGCATGGTTTCTTTCTCTATCCATATAGGGCATTACACAATATTATACTTTCAGTATTCTTTCTAAGTCAACCAGCCCTTTTCCCTGGGCATATATATTGCCATCTATGTTTCGCGCATATTTTTGCAGCAGCTTTTTTATATCATCAGGCTTATAATCCGGATGCTTCTCCAGTATCAGGGCTGCTATCCCGGCTACTACAGGAGCTGCCACCGATGTTCCGGACATTGTGGCGTATGCTCTCTCCAGGGAATAAAGCCTCAGACCACTGATATAATCGCGATCAGTGTTTAGTGATATTACGCCTACCCCCGGAGCCACCACATCCGGTTTTGCCACTCTTCCCCGTGCCGGTCCCCGGCTCGAAAATTCTGCAACCACATCATCGCTTGGATCTGCAGTTCGCTTGTCGTCCACAGCACCGACTGTCACTATACTGGGACATACACCGGGTGTTGTAATTGTTCCCTGTTTAGGTCCTGCATTTCCTGCCGCAGCCGTTACAAAAATTCCCTGTTTCCATAGTGCACTGGAAGCCACCACAAGAGGATCGTTAGCCAGAGAACCTGATGACAGGGAACCCAGGGAAAGACATGCAATCCTTATGTTATAATCATACCTGTGATCCAGTACCCACTGCATGCCTGCAACTATTTTTGACGCGTTACCTTCCCCATTTTTGTTCATTACCTTAACCCCGATTATACTGGCTTCCGGTGCAACACCTGCGTATTTACCGCCTGATGAATATCCGTTACCGGCAGCCACCCCGGCAACAAATGTTCCATGCCCGTTATCATCATAAGGCCCATCTTTCTGGTTTACAAAATCTTTAAATGCCGTAATCCTGTTTCTTGGCCTTATCAGATCCGGATGTGGATATATTCCGGTATCCAGCACCGCAATACCTATTCCTTTACCGGTATAGCCCATTTTATTTGCAGTTCTTGCACCAACCCCTTGGGTGGCTATATCTAAAAGAGAACTCGTTTCAATATCATCAGAAATATACTTAATTGATTCTATTTTAGCTACCTTCTCCAGCATGGAGCCGGGAACCTCAACCGCATAAGCATTGATAAATGGAAATTCATGTACAATGGTAACCCCCATTTCCTTCAGGCATTCCTTGCATATTGTACCCTGCTTTTCCTTGGAGAAAATGATAGCTGAAAGCTTACTCGTTGAGTTTAAAGTCTGGGTTTTTTTGATTAGTCTTTGATCTATCTTTCCTTCTCCCTTAGCAATTCTGCCTAAAATCGGGAACAGCATCATTCCAAACAGAATATTCAAAAAATTCCCCCCCTTCAGCTTGCGCCTGATACATTCTATGTATGCTCAAGGCAAGTTGTTAAGGGTTTAGGAAAATTCGTTTACCGTTTATGCAGTTCCCTAAGCAGCTTATCAAGAATTCTCCTTTGCTTCGGGTTCACCATTTGTTCCACTGCTTTTATTATGCTTTCGGCTTTTCTGGGTGTAAGTCCCCCCTTTCCCGATTTGATCATATCCACCAATTCCCGTATCAGCTCATCCTCCGATTTTCCCTGTACACTCTGAAAGGCTTGCATCAGTCTTTTAATGTCCTGGCTTCCTATATCCATTAGCGCCATCCCTCCAAAACAATATGGTCTTATTACATATTATTCAGGAAACGGAAATCTGACACCTTTTGGATGTTTTCGTGCACACTTTTGGTTTAACCGCATAATATGGGTAGAGAAACCATATAGGATGGTGAGCCATTTATGCTTTTTGCCAAACCAACTGATATGTTTAATGGTACAAACGTACTGTTCTTCTTTATGATATTAAGCCTTATATGGAATGTGCGTTTTGAATTGAATCATCTGTTTTTCTATTTTATATTTCTTGTACTGACTTGCGTGACATGAACTTCATATAATTAAGGAGGAATTCTATGACATTCCAACAGCCTATAACACCAATACCTCTGGACACAACATATTACAGTCATGACCCTGAAAAAAACGAAAGCCGGGAACCCCGGGCTGTATTCGATTTGTCACAACAGGTTTCCCAGCTAACTCCCGGCACCACAACTGTTGAAAGAAAGATTCCCGGTTTCCTGTCTGCCCACAATGACCCGCTTTCGCTATTTTTGCTGTTTGCTGTAATAAGTATTATCCTGCCCGAGGTACATACAAAACAGAAAATAGGAAGCCTTAATGATATTTACCGTTCCATTGAACAGACAATATCCAAGTACGAAATACATGATATGCTCATTGCCGTGAGCCCTTATCTCGACACGCCGGAACAGGAAGCAGTATATTCCATTATAGGAATGCTGGAAGTCATATATATATTGAAGGGAATAAGCGATGGAAACTATCAGATTTACCGCATGCAGCAAACACCGGTGCCTGCCCGGCATGATGATAAGGGCCTGGGAATAATAAAGGCATTGTCAGACTATATTCCCGAAAACAGACGCACAGCCGTTGAAAAAACCATTCAGATATATGAATCTCTGGAAAGGCTGGGCAATAATTATAAAATTTATTCAAATAACCTAGAACTGTCGGATGGAGAGAAACCCAATCCAATCGAGCAAATGAACGAGATTATAAAGATTATTAAGCCGATTATACCCCAACAGCAGCAAAACAGAATCGAAAGGATGCAGAAACTCCTGCAGATCGCTCAAGTAATGGATTTTAGTGAAGCAATAAAAGGTAATGGCTCTGACATGGATACTGCAGAGCATAATGTCCGGGAAGATCCTAACCATCATGCAAATAAAGAGAAAAGCGGGGAAGACATCATAAACGATGGCACCACTCAATACGAAAAAAACCTGGCATATGATGAAGCGAAAGGAAAAAGCAATGATAGCAATCGGGAATCTCCGGACAGCCAGAACCAGGATCAATCCCTGGAGATGATACTCAGACTGTTGAAATTGTTGTCACAAGCTTCTGACTAACAGCAAGAGACCGGAAAGATAAAGGGCCTGTTAATCCAGGCCCTTTGTCTTCCTTATCAATCCCGGCACAACGAATATAAAGCAGCTTACGATAAAGGTTTCAATGCCCTTTTCAGCAATGGCAATACCATCACTGCCAACCAGCTTCCTACCAGGGCTGTTACCAGCTGCGGCCAGCTAAACCTCAAAGACATCAGCTCTTTCATCTGCGGCGGCATATTTCCAAGCAAAACAGGTATAGCAATGTGCACTACCGTGATATACAGCACTATGAATTTGGATAATGCGCCAAGTATTATTGAAACATATTTATTCCTTTTGTACAGCAGCGCTGCTACTACCACAATTGCCGCATTTCCCAACGCCACAAAAGGAACTAAAACAGGGTTTGCCAGCACATTCTGTAAAAAAGCAATAACCGGCGTCAGAACAGCAACTATTAATCCACCCTGAATGCCAACTATCACCGCTGCAACAACCAGGCACATATTAACCAGGGAACCAACCAAATACTGGTCAACTGCAGCAGGAATGGGAATAAACAGCCTTAACGACTGAAACAGCACAGCCAGAGCCAATAGAATAGCAGTCCTGGCAATAAAAATAACAGTCTTGTTCATAATATCATCGTCTCCCTACTCAATAAATTTTTTTGATGTTAATGCACTCTTGACGGTAACTCCGTCCAGGTTTCCCAACTTACCGGTAAGAGCGCCTATCTCATCGGTAGTGCCTTCCACTATAAGAGCAATCACCGACACGCCTCTTTGGCGGTAAGGAATGCCCATACGCCCTACAATTATAGAAGAAAACTCACTTATATATTTACTTACCTGAGTACCGGTCTCATCCGGGCAGTCAACCACAATCCCTATAACTCCAAGTCTCTTTTCCAAAACTTATACCTCCATCAACCCTTGTGTTTTTACAAACGTTTCACTGCAGCATAATCATGCCTCTATAAACCGTTCCCCCCTCTCGCTCAGGCTATATTCCCCTGCGGTCAGGTTCTCACAATCGGATTATACATTGGCATTACCTGCCTTAACAACCAGAATTGTTACATCATCTGTCATTTCCTGGTCCTCACGTAATGCATGGTATGCATCACTGATTTCATCGCATATTTCCTGGGCAGTAATATCCTTAAGACCCGTTATAAACTGTACAAGCTGTTCCCGGGAAAACCGGTCAGGTTTTCTCGGATCAATTTCGATAAGCCCATCAGTGTATAGTATAAGGGCGTCGCCGGGGCTTAAATGCGCTGTCCTGCTCTGATAGGACGGTTTGTAGTGTGATCCGAATTTGCATATGGGAAATCCGTCTGTTTCCAGAACAGCTACCCGGCCATCTGCCTTTAAGATCAGCGGACTGGTATTCATTCCTGCCGATGCGTATGTAAATTCGCCGGTGATCACATTATATATTCCATATAACATGACAACGTAAACCTCTTCGGGAAAAGGCATCTCGTTATACTTGTGATAACAGTTCATCAGAACGCCCCTGGGAGTAAATATCTGTTGCCTCCCATCATCGTATTCCTTTTTAAAGAATATATTCTGATTAATGAATACATTGATCATGGCAGCCGAAACACCATGTCCGGCTACATCTCCAATAAGAATTCCAACATTTTGCTCGTCCAGCCTGAACACGTTATAAAAGTCGCCCCCCACCTTTTCACACGGCATATACTTGGCCGCAAACTCCGTACCCTTTATAACAGGAAAACTGGCAGGAAGAAGGGCAAGAAGAATATTCTTTGCATAATCCAGGTTTCTCATCAAACTCCTGTTTGCCTGGGTTATTTCATCTGTTCTTATAGCCACCAGCTGCTCCAGGTTATCTACATAAACACTAAGCTTCCTCTCAGCAGTGCGAAGATCCTGATAGGGCTTTTGCACGTTTTGTACAAATAATGCCCTGAATAGTATATAATAAGCAACAATCTTATAAAGATGGCCGAGGTAATTATATGTGTCATAGACATTATTATAACGGGTAAAAGCTATCTCACTGAAAATACTGAATACAAGAGCTCTTACAACATGGATATGTCCGATATCTTCGCAATCACCTTTAATAAAAGCAACAAAAAACAGAGCAGCGGTTATAACCTGTATGAATACTACAGAATATTCAAGATATATTTTAAGAGGGGTCAAACCCTGGCCCTCTATAAACAAGGGTGGGAATAAGTCAATATGGTAGCTTACCGACAGAAGCCAGTAAACTGAATAGATTATCGTCATCACTGCCCATAACCCCTGCTGACTGCGTTTTACCTTTTTCTCACATGGTATCAGAGTGGCAATAAACAACCCTATGCTCATTGTCAAACGGGCAAGGATCCAAAATGCAGTTGCCTTGTCTGGTGATGCTTCCGTCAAAAAAACCGGCATCCCCTTATAGGAAAAGATATGAAACAGATCCAGCAGTGAAACGGCTAAAAAGGTGCAGGCTATTATTATGGACCTTAACCGGTTGGACTCCTCGTATGTATAATATGTAATAGCAAAAACCGAAAATGACATAACAATGCTGGAAAATTCTAAAAATAAATGCCATGTTAAAAAAAATCCGGCAAAAATACCTTATATGTGCAGCATGAAAATATATAGTACAATATTATGGAAACCAGTACTATGCAGAGTAGGATTATAATCTCTCTTTTTAACAGCTTTGAGGTGCTGCCCTTCATATACTAACCTGCCCCCAAACCCCGATTTTGCCATAACAGAGTTGACTTATATCAAGAATTAACCAATTGCAAGCATTTTTCCGTACAGCTTCATTTTAATTATACCTTTTCGGATGATGAATGTCCATACAACCGGCTTATATTTTCGTGATAATTCGCCATATTTCTACAAGTATATCTGCCTGTCGGTCTTACCCTCAATTTTGCCTATGCCGTATCCCAGTGAAAAACTCTGCATCATGCTCCGGGAGATTACACATACCAAAATATTTCTGCTTTCCGCATCCAAGCCCACATCAGCCGTCACGATAAATTCCCGCACCTTGTCTCCGGCAAGCTCCATAATGGCTTTCCGGGTTCCGGTATATTGTTTATCCAGTTTTTCATTTCCTTCTATTGTATATACCTTCAACAATTCATCAATTTTCATACAACAAAAACTCCCCTATTATTGACGATAATGCTTTACTTCAATAATTCCCCAATTTTTGTAGGTTTATACTCTGCCATTTTCTGAATAAACGGCAGCTTTAAACAAGCATATACATGCACTTCAGAATAAACAAAAGGCTGAACAGTTTCAGCCTTTTACTCTCCTATAAGAAAATCCATCGGGTTTTTGATTTAATAATACTTATTAAGCTTTACCGCTGCGATCACAGATTACCCTCTGAAAGAATAACTCTTTGTTCCCTTCACACCAACCTTAATCCTGAATACTCCTCCTGCATAAGGCTGTTGTTGAAGCTCTTCATTACTCAAACCGATGCGGGCTGTTGTTATGTATAATTCGTCAAGGTTTTCCCCCCCAAAAGTACAGGAAGTAACCCGCTCTGCCGGAACCGGGATGATCTCCAGTCTTTCACCGTTTTGCGGATTCCATCGTGACACCTTGCTGCCGCCCCACTGGGCAACCCATATCATACCTTCAGAATCAATAGTCATCCCATCGGGTGACCCTTCTCCGGGAGGAATTGTCACCACGGCTCTCTTGTTCTTTATTTTTCCGGCAGACAGATCAAAATCAAAGGCAACAACCTGCCTGGTAGGCGTATCTATGTAGTACATGGTTTTATTGTCCCCGGTCCATGCAATACCGTTAGAGCAGGAAATACCATCCAATACATGTGTAACATTCAAACCGTGGTCCAGAAAATAAAGGTTGCCTGCAGGTTCTGAGCTCCTCATAGGCATGGTTCCTGCCCAGAATCTGCCGGAAGCATCACATTTTCCGTCATTAAACCGGTTGGTGTCCGGCTCGTTCTCAGCCTTAACCAGAAGAGTAAGCTCTTCTGCAGCCAAATCCAACGCATAAAATCCCTGATTCATAGCCACAACCAGGCCACCTGACTCTCTTGGAACTACCGTACCGGGATACCCGTCTACATGAATGGTCCGGTTGTTTCCAGTTTTGGGATTATAGATATGTACATTTCCCCCCATAATATCCACCCAATAAAGCAGCTGCTTATCATTGTCCCAACATGGTCCCTCACCTAATGTGGCTTTAGCATCAATGACTAACTCCAATTGGTTTTCCGGCATATTAAAAACCTCCTTTTCTTGTTATAAACCAACTGTCAAGCATATAACCATATAAAATGATATATGCCCGCCAACCTTCAAAAAACGCAAATCCAAACCTGAGATCATTATATAACATTATAAGGTAAATTGCCATGCTCCTGCCTGAAAAGGCATATCGGCAATGCCATTTTTATAATGAAATAAACAGAAAAATAACAGACAGGCCATGCATGATATGCCATGCTGCCTGTCTGTCGCCGCAGCTTTTAATATAAAACTGAATTCTTCTGATTCTATTATATTCTTATAAAGCAATATCGGCTAAGCTTTGGACAAACTGTCTGTCTTCCAATGGTTCTCATATTCCTGCTCCCTTCGGTTTCTATATCGGGTATGCAGCAGCTCATGGGATCTGTGTCCAAGGGGATGGCCCAAAAATTCCCGATACAGTTCCTGTACTGCAGGATTTTCATGGGACTTTCGAACAGGAAGCCCCTCATCCTCCCTATACAAACCTGCAATACGCTTTTCCTTTATCCCGGGATCTTTTGAAATGGGCTGGCCGCCGCCCCCAATACATCCTCCGGGACAACACATGACTTCAATAAAATGATATCTGCTCCTTCCCTTATCAATATCTTCCAATATTTTTCTGATATTCCCAAGGCCATGCACTACTGCAACCGAAAACTCCCTGCCTCCTATTTTTACACTAGTTTCTTTAACTCCGGTTAACCCTCTTACCTGATGGAAATTCAAATTATCAAGCTCATCACCGGTCAGTATTTCATATACCGTTCTTAAAGCTGCCTCCATGACACCGCCGGTGTTCCCGAATATAGCCCCTGCGCCGCTGCCGGCTCCAAACGGCTGATCAAAAGTTTCTTCGCCGCATGATAACAGGTCAATTCCGGCTTCCTTAAGCATAGCTCCCAACTCCCTGGTGGTCAGCACAGCATCAACATCCCGGTATCCGCTTGAATACATTTCCGGCCGCTGGCTCTCATATTTTTTAGCGGTACAGGGCATAACCGATACTGCAAATATGTTCTCAGCCGGTATTCCGGCCTTATCAGCATAGTAAGTCTTAATAACGGCTCCAAACATCTGCTGAGGTGATTTGCAGGTGGACAGATGTTCAACAAGCTGCGGGAAGAAGTATTCCATGTAATTTATCCAGCCCGGGCTGCAGGATGTAATCATTGGCAGCCTGCCACCTTCATTAATTCTTTGTATAAGCTCGCTTCCCTCTTCCATGATTGTTAAATCAGCCGTAAAGTTGGTATCAAATACCCTGTCAAATCCAAGTTTCTTTAGAGCAGAAACCATTTTCCAGGTAACGGATGTTCCGGGTTCCAGACCAAAAACTTCTCCAATTGCCACCCTTACCGCCGGGGCAACCTGTACTACAACGTGCTTCCGCGGATCTTCCAATGCCTCCCATACCCTGATAACATCACTTTTTTCAATGATGGCCCCTGTTGGGCATACATTTACGCACTGGCCGCACTGTACGCAAGGTGACTGGTTTATAGGCTCCTTCCCTGCCGGTGCAATAACAGTTTTAAAACCCCGGCCAATAGGAGCTATGGCATTCACATCCTGTATCATACTGCATACGCTAAGGCACCGGCGGCAAAGTATACATTTGCCCGAATCCCTGATCACTGCCGGAGACCCGTCATCTATCACCCTTGAGGAATACTCGCCCTCATACTTTCTTTCCTGTATATTCATGGCTCTGGCCAGTTTTTGCAGCTCACACTGATTGTTCTTTCCGCAGGTCAGGCATTCATCGGGATGATCGGAAAGCATAAGCTCTATTATCGTCCTTCGGGCCCGCCTTACCCTCGAAGTATGTGTGAAGATTTCCATACCATCTGCTGCTTCGGTTATACAAGCAGGTACCAGGGTTCTGGCTCCTTTGACCTCTACAATGCATACACGGCAGGCGCCAGCTTCATGCACACCTTCAAGGTAACAAAGGGTAGGGATATCAATTCCCATTTCCCTGGCAGCTTCAAGTATGGTCATTCCGGGTTGTACCTCTGATACGACTCCGTTTATTTTTATCTGCATTATTCAATCCCTCCCTCTCATCTCACATCGCAGCGCAGGCAGCGAAATGCCTCCTGCTGACAGATTCTGTGGTCGAAGGGCAGTTCTATTTCATCAAAATTTCTCTTTCTTTCTTCAGGCTCAAGCACGGGTATTGTAAGCCTTGACTGCTCGTTTTCTATAATTGTTGCAAAATACTGCCGCTTCCTTTCTCTGCGCGCCTTTTCAGCCTCTATCCGGTTTCCTCCCAGGTACCGGTCAATGGCTAAAGCCGCTTTTCGTCCATCGGCTATGGATTGTATCACCGTGTCAGGCCCACGCACACAATCTCCACCGGCAAACACACCTTTTAAAGAAGTTTCAAGGGTTTCCCGGTTGACTTCAAATGTCTTCCACCTGGTAGATTTTATCTCTCCAAATCCTTCTACCTCACCCTGGGCACCTATGGCTATAAGCAGTGTATCAGCATCCATCCTGAATTCCGAACCCTTTATAGGTACCGGCCTTCGCCTGGCGCTGCTGTCAAATTCACCCTTTGCCATACGTATACAGCGCAGCCCTTCCATCCTCCCATGGCGATCCACTATGATCTCCAAAGGTGCAATATAGTCATAGATCTTTACCCCTTCCTCGGCTGCATGTATCTTTTCTTCGGGCAGCGCCGGCATATCCCACCTGCTCCTTCTGTAAAGAATGGCAACTTCCTCGGCACCCAGTCTCAAAGCCGATCGCGCGGCATCAAAGGCAGTACTTCCGCCGCCAATAACAACAACTTTCCTCCCGACGCTTGGCATATTTCCCTCATTTATCATCCGTAAAAATTCCAGCGCAGTCATGACACCCTCGGCGTCTTCACCTTTAACCCCAAGCTTTACCGGCTGCTGAGTGCCGATCCCCATAAACACGGCATCAAAGCTCTTTCTTATTACATCCAGGCTTATGTCAGCTCCCACCTTAATACCGGTAATAACATTTACACCCGACTTGAGTATTATATCGATCTCCTTATGCAGCACATCATTGGGCAGACGATACGGAGGAATGGCATAATTCAACATCCCCCCCAGTCTTTGGGAAGCTTCAAATATAGTGACGTCATATCCCCATATTGCCAGATAATAGGCAGCAGTAAGCCCGGCAGGCCCTCCTCCTATAACTGCCACCTTCTTACCCTTTTTAGTTTTGCCTTCTCTTTCCAAATCAAAATAAAATGCATCAGCGTGCTCAAGCTCATAATCTGCTGCAAACCTTTTTAGGCTGCGGATAGCCAAAGGCTCATCCAGTTGTGCCCTCCTGCACCTTGCCTCGCATGGATGGGTACATACCCTGCCGCATACAGATGGAAACGGATTCATCTCCCGGATACTGTTTACCGCCTCCATATACATTCCCCTCTGTATATACTCTATATACTGAGGCACATCTACTCCTGCAGGACAGGCATTCTGACACGGTGCATCAAAAAGCGATGCACATACCGAAGCCCTGCAGTATTTATGGTGAATGTGCTCTTCATACTCCTGCCTGAAATACCGGATGGTATTAAGCACCGGGTTTGGAGCGGTCTGACCTAAACCGCACAGTGCGGTGTCCATAATATCCTCACCAAGTTCAATGAGCTTTTCAATGTCGCCTTCCCGGCCTTTGCCCTCGCTTATTCTCTGAAGTATCTCCAGCATTCTTTTTGTCCCCAACCGGCAGGGGGTACACTTGCCGCAGGATTCATCCTGACAGAATTCCAGGAAGAACTTGGCAAGGTCTACCATACAGGTATTTTCATCCATAACGATGAGGCCCCCCGAACCCATTATGGTGCCCCAGTCCCTCAGGGATTCGTAATCCACCGGTACGTTAAGCCCGCCGGCAGGAATGCATCCCCCTGAAGGACCGCCGGTCTGAGCACCTTTAAATTCCTTTTTATCGATAATTCCGCTGCCGATATCAAATATAATGTCTCCAAGAGGTGTCCCCATGGGAACTTCAACCAAACCGGTGTTCTCAACCTGGCCTGCCAGGGCAAACACTTTTGTTCCGGGGCTCTTCCCGGTCCCTATGCTTCTGAACCACTCGGGGCCTTCCAGGATGATGGCAGGAACATTGGCATATGTCTCAACATTGCTAAGAAGTGTAGGTTTGCCCCACAAACCCTGCTGCGCCGGGAACGGAGGCTTAGGCCTTGGTTCACCCCGTTTGCCTTCAACCGATGCCAGAAGCGCAGTCTCTTCCCCGCATACAAATGCTCCTGCTCCTACCCGGATCTCCAAATCAAAATCAAACCCGGTCCCCAGTATATTTGATCCCAGCAAACCGTATTCCCTTGCCTGCCTTATTGCATTTTCAAGGTGCTTCACTGCCATCGGATACTCGGCCCGAATATAGACATACCCCTGATTTGCACCAACAGCATATCCGGCAATGGCCATACCCTCGATCAATGTATGTGGATCTCCCTCTATTATACTTCTGTCCATGAAAGCCCCCGGATCTCCTTCATCCGCGTTGCAAACCACGTATTTGGGCGTTCCCTGAGCCTCAGCAGTAAATTCCCATTTAAGCCCTGCGGGAAAACCCGCTCCGCCTCTTCCTCTCAATCCGGATCTTTTTATAATTTCAATTGTTTCTTTCGGAGTAAACCGGGTAACCACCCTTCCCAAAGCAAAATATCCGTTGAATGCAATATACTCATCTATATTTAATGGATCAATCGTTCCAACGTTTCTTAATGCTATTTTTTTCTGCCTTGTAAAAAAGGGAATTTCATGAACAGTAGCCATTGCCTCGCCGGTATATGGATCCCTGTAGAAATATTCCTCTGCCGGTGTCCCCTGATATAGATGCTTTTCAACTATATCATCCACATATTCAGGAATCAGCTTACAGTAAAATACACCTTCGGGATACACTATCATCATAGGGCCCAGCGAGCAGGGTCCCATACACCCTGTAACAATTACTTTAATTTCCTCTTCCAGTCCTTTATCCTTAATACTTTCAATAAGCCTGTCACGGATGATCTGGCATCCCGAGGATTGACAACCGCCACCTCCGCATACCAGCACATGATTTCTGTACATTTCCATTACAGCATCACATCCTTCCCCATCAATGTCCAGGATTGAATGATCCGCCCTTTAAGCGCATACTCGGACACCAGGATCCGGGCTTTGTCGGGCGTCACCCGACAGTAGGTAACCGGTTTAGAGCCCTTTCTTTTTATCGTTACCACAGGCTCATAGGCACAAAATCCCGCACAACCGGTTTTAGTTATAACTACATTCTTTATACCCTGATGAAATATGGCCTCTTCCAGAGCCTTTACAACTTCCACTGCACCTGCAGCCTGGCTGCATATCCCCAGCTGAATCACTATGCTTATATAGCCTTCATCATATTCCCGTTTCGTCTTCAGTACGTTTTCCTTAAGCCTGTTATACACTTCCATAGATGTCATGTGGTCTCACTCCCATCCTTCTGCCGTATGGCATTTATTATGTCCTTTACCTTGTCGGGTTTAATTCTTGTGTAGATATCATCGTTTATTACCATAACGGGACCTAAACCGCAGGCTCCAAGGCAGCGCATCACCTCAATTGAAAATTTGCCGTCAGGCGTGGTATCTCCCGCTTCTATGCCCAGCTCTTCTTCCAGTTTTTCAATAATCTTATCCGCACCACGCACATAACAGGCCGTTCCCTTGCAAACACCAATCGCATATTCTCCTTTTGGTTTTTCAGAAAACAAGGCATAAAAACTTATAATGCTGTTTACTTCACTGACAGGAATATTCATGATATTGGATACCCTGTACTGAACCCAGCGAGGCAGATACCCTAAAGCGTTTTGAATTTCGTGCAATACCGGTATAAGCGCTCCCGGCTTATCCCTGTATGCCGATATAATGTCCTCTACTTTTTGCCTCTGAACATCAGGATTATCGACTTGCCTTACCTCCATTGGCTATACACCTGCCCTCCTTTATTCTTCTACTAATATATAACAGCAAAAACCATGCCAATTTTTTTTTGACAACAAAAATGTCATAAGTAATTTTTTGGCTCTGTCAAGGGGTTTACAGGATTATAAAAAAACTGCTTCATACCTAAAGACATAACCTTTCCGGTGGTTTGATGCAGAATTGCATTATGTACCAAAGAAAGAAATGCTTTTTTCAATAAAAATGCCAGTACATACCGGCAAAAAAAGCCTATATGGCCTGAAACCATTCCATATCCGGGTCATTATACCCTTCTATCCTCATATAAAATTAAAAGGCATAAATGATGCATAATTGCATCATTTATGCCTTTTTGCATTATACTACCGGATGAATTCTAATCGAAATATTTTTTCAGCTTTCGCACTACTGTTGATTGGTTAACACCCAAGGCCTGTGCCATCTTATATGTGCTGTTGTAAACGCTCCTGGCTTTCATGAGCAGCTGCCTTTCTGCTTCCTCCAGCACCTGCTTAAGGGGCAGTATCTCCCGAAGCACAAGTATTTCTTCGGGTTCATAGGGTTTTTTCATAACAGGCGGCAAATCATCAACATCAATTATATTTTTCTGTGCTATGACAACCAACCGTTCCACCATATTTTCCAGCTCCCGTACGTTCCCCGGCCAGTAGTACTGCATAAAAACCTCTTTTGCTTCTTTTGACATTCTGCATTCTTTATTATAACGCTTGTTATACCGTTCCAGGAAAAAGTACATCAGAG
Organism: Firmicutes bacterium UBA3930; assembly: GCA_002385885.1. Lineage (GTDB taxonomy): Bacteria > Bacillota > Clostridia > Caldicoprobacterales > Caldicoprobacteraceae > DTU074. Next base: position 12,130 of record DGEI01000027.1, on the reverse strand, counting down.
GTATAATATCATCCCTTCGTTCTCTCAATGGTGGAATACGGATAGGTATAACATTCAATCTATAGAACAGATCGGCACGGAAATTTCCTTCCTTAACCATAGCTGCCAAATCCCTGTTGGTGGCAGCCAGAATACGAACATCTATTTTCCGCGGTTTGGTACCACCTATACGAAATGCCTGCTTTTCCTGAATTACCTGTAATAATTTGGCCTGCTGCGAAAGGGGCAGTTCACCCATTTCATCCAAAAGCAGAGTTCCACCCTGGGCAACTTCAAATAAGCCGGGTTTCCCTTTGGGACTGGCTCCTGTAAAAGCGCCGGTTTCATAACCGAACAATTCGGATTCTATCAGGGATTCGGGTAGTGCGCTGCAGTTTATCTTTACGAACGGGCCATTGGCCCTTGGACTGTTTTTATGAATAAATCGGGCAATAACCTCTTTTCCCACTCCTGATTCACCCAGTATAAGTACATTCGAATCTGCCACGGCCACCCGTGCAGCCATCTCCAAAATCCTGGTAAATTCCCGGCTCAATGCAATAATTGGATTATCCTTATCAATTTTTTCAATGACAGACGGATGGTAAACATTGTCCAGTTCTTCCCGTATCTTCTGCATCAGATCAAAATCACGAAGATTGGCAATTATTCTCACAATGTTCCCATCTTCATCCATTACAGGATTACCGGTGGCTAGTATCTTCTTACCGGTATGCAGGCTTTGAACAAAGGTTACGGCTTTTTTAGCTCTTACCACCGCCATAGTAACCGAAGGGAATAATAAGTTCTCCTTTTCCAGGAAAGACATATTCAGCCCTATAAGCTTTTCTTCATCAATACCGACAAACTGTTCAAAAGTACGGTTTACTCTTTGGATATTCCCACGGTTATCGGTCATACATATTCCATCATAGGAAGCATCAATAAGGATATCCAGCTCTTTTTTAAGTTCCCGGATCATTTCAAGTTCTTTATCCAAGGATTCAACCAGTTGGCTTTTTTGAGTCAAAAGATAAGGAAGGCACATTTCCACTTCTGCTATTCCCTGGTATACGGCAATTGCTTTTTCCCTGCATGATGGATAGCCGCATGCTCCGCAGTTCATCTGATCTTCAGGCTTTGCCTTGCCGGTCCTCTGAAGTATTTCAATTATGTCCCCCTCATCAGGCTGGGGGAGGGTTACCTTCAGTTCTTTAAAACGGCGGCCCAGGTCAACGTCCGCACTAAGCAGCCATGCCTTCCCTTCAGCCTGTTCTTTAAGCGGGATTGAACGTATATACTGAAGAAGAGACGACTTCCTCGCCAGAATATTCCCCCTTCCCTTCATGCCAAATCCATCAATACACCCATTGCAAAACAATCCGTCTATAAGGCGTACCCTGTTCTTCTCATGTTCAAGTATCTCTAAAATATCCATCCAGTTCTTCATACCATCAATTACTGCATATTCCTCCTGAAGTATATCCTGGGTACGGTTTAAATTCCTTAAAAGTCCGCCGGATATTGGAAAGGAGTATGCAAGGGATGCCCGGGGCCCGTCAAAAGATCCCTCATTTAAGCCGTTCCAGTCAATCCCTTTGAGTTTAAGCAGTTCGTCAAGTTCTGCATATGTAAGGACTTCCTGAATATCCCCACTGACAGAGGATTGACGGATCTCTCCTTTCTTTGCAATACATGGCCCAATAAATACTATATTGAAGCTGTCATTTGGATAACAATGCCTTATTAACCTGGCAGTTGCAATTGCGGGTGAAACTACCGGAATGAGATAGGGCACAAACTGGGAGTAGTGCCTTTCTATCAGATTAACAACTGCCGGACAGGATGAACTGATGTATGGATGATCCCCAAATTGAAAAGATCTACACGCCTCCACCACAAGCTCTGCACCTGTCGCTACTTCCCATACCTGTACGAAGCCCAGCTTCCGGAGAGCGCATGGGAACTTTCCCACCCTGCCGTTAAATGCCGCAGGAAAGGAGGGTGCAACTATGGCTATTGCATTTCCTTTCTCTATTAAATGCAGTGTGTTGCCTGTCCCGTTTAAGACCTCCTTTGCATTTTGGGAACAAATATCAACGCAGTTCCCACAGTGAATGCACCTTTCCTGTATTATCTGTGCCTTTCCGTCCCGGATGGCCACGGCCTTTACAGGACAATTGCGTACGCATGCATAACACTGCACACATTTCTCAGGAATTGTCCTGATAATTCCCTTAACCATTATTTCGCCTACTCTCTTTTTCATGGAACAATATGAAAACAGCAAATTAATAATTCAATTCCAATTGCATACAACCGGATAAATATCCCGTATAATACACCACAGCGTTTTGCCCGGACAGAGTTCGGTATTTATTTTATATTTAATGAAACATCATTTACTAATAAAAAAACCAAAAGACTTGCATGAACTCATTATAAATATGACTTTTGTTAAGGTTTGATCTGATATTGTTATTTGTTAAAATTATATCATATAATAATTCTTTACACAAGTTTTTTTGCACGAGCTTCCATAATTTCCATTTTTTATATTGAGGTAGAACATTTTTTGCACTTTACAATGCCAAAATAATACTTGTTTTTTTCTCCTCTTTTGTGTACAATGGTAAACAATAAAAATTATATAAGAGGAGAGATGAGAATTATGAGAGAGAAGAGAAGAGTTCCCTACAGAGTATACTTATCTGAACAGGAGCTTCCGACCAGTTGGTACAACATTCAGGCTGATCTGCCCACACCTTTAAAGCCGGCATTGAATCCGGCAACCAAGAAACCCGTTACACCTGACGATCTTTCATCCATATTTCCTAAAGATTTGATCCTTCAGGAAGTCACTACAGAACGATTTATTGATATCCCTGAAGAAGTTCAGGAATTGTACAAATCCTTCAGGCCGTCCCCCCTATGCAGGGCGTACCGCCTGGAGCAGGAACTGGATACCCCCGCAAGGATCTATTATAAGTATGAAGGTGTGACACCCTCGGGCAGCCATAAATTAAACACTGCCATCCCCCAGGTATACTATAACAAGATATCGGGAGTAAGAAGACTGGCAACCGAGACCGGAGCCGGACAGTGGGGTTCAGCATTAAGTATTGCAGCAAGCATGTTTGATCTGGAATGTACTGTGTACATGGTTAAGGTCAGCTATCAGCAAAAGCCTTACCGGAAGATGCTGATGGAAACTTACGGCGCTACCGTTATACCCAGCCCCAGCCAAAACACCGAGGCCGGCAGAAGGACACTGGCTGAAAACCCCGATTCATTGGGAAGCCTGGGCATAGCTATAAGCGAAGCCGTTGAAGACGCAGCCACCCATGATGATACCAACTATGCTCTTGGAAGCGTTCTAAACCATGTAATACTTCACCAGACTATAATCGGCCAGGAAGCAAAACTTCAAATGGAAAAGATCGATGAGTATCCCGATATAATCATCGGGTGCTGCGGCGGCGGAAGTAATTTTGCCGGCATTAGTTTTCCCTTTCTGATGGATAAGATAAGAAACGGGGCAAAAGTTCAGGCTATTGCAGTAGAACCGGCAGCCTGTCCCACATTGACCAAAGGTGTTTTTGCATATGATTACGGCGATACGGCCAGAATGGCGCCAATCGTATCGATGTATACATTGGGGCATGGATTTGTCCCACCGGGTATTCACGCCGGCGGGCTTCGCTATCACGGCGATTCGGCACTGGTAAGCCAATTATATAATGATGGATTGATTGAAGCCCGGGCTGTTTTTCAAAAGGCTGTATTTGAAAGCGCCATTAAATTTGCCAGGGCCGAAGGAATACTTCCGGCGCCTGAATCGGCACATGCCATTAAAGCAGCTATTGATGAAGCTGTGAGGTGCAGGGAATCAGGCGAGGCAAAGGCTATTTTGTTTTGCTTAAGCGGGCATGGGCATTTTGATCTCACAGCCTATGAAGCTTACTTTAATAATCATCTTGAGGATATAGAGTATACCGATGAAATGCTCAAAGAAGGCTTAAAATGCCTCCCTGTAATAGAATAATTGCTGCAAACGCAACCCCTTGTCAGATCAAGGGGTTGCGTGTTTTAGAATGTAAAAAGTATTGATAAAGCGTCGTATTTTATACAAAAATGCAGTAAAATATAAGACAATAATGATTTAGCATTTAAAAATAGCCGTTGTCAACAATTAAATACACAAGGAGAAGAGAAGCTGATGGTTGAAAAAGATTTTATTATTGACAATGAAGCCGGCCTTCATGCCCGTCCCGCTGCTACATTTACAAAAGTCGCAAACAGTTACAAATCAGATGTTTATATAATAAAAGACGGAAAGATAGGAAACGGGAAAAGTTTACTATCCATCCTGGCGCTGGGGATTAACAGAGGATGTAAATTTAAAATTCAAATTGTAGGACCGGACGAAGTAGAAGCAATGTTCGGAATCACAAAAATTATTGACAACAACTTTTTGGAGGATGTCTATTAGGAATAAGCCTTTTTAATAGTTTCCAAACTGATAAAAACCCTTTTCTAATTGTTATCACCATTCTTCAAGTAAACAGTCTTTATTTCAATTTTCATACATCAATTATTTTTCATTCCATCATGTCCTTTTCGCTGTTTCATAATACTGCTGTCACGAAGTTGGAGCAAAAAATATTTCTATCAATAAAATGCCCGGATATATTTTTTGCGATAGGCTGCATACTATTACTGTTAATATCAATCAAAGGAGGCTGTATGCTATATGGGTGGAAATAAATACTCACAATATGGTGTTTATTGTCATCCGGGAATTGTTGAAAAACAGGGCTTTTTTACTAGTTTTTATTATCAATAGCATGCAGACAGCATTATTTTTTGTATTTATTACCATCCCATTGCATAGGCATTGCCTTCTTCTTTAGGAGATGCCGCTCCTTCGATAAGCCCGTTGTCAAAATTATTCCTGACACCGCAAACCTCACCGTTAGAATTAGACCCGTTCAGGTGTAGTTTATGTCCCTTCTCCTGGAGCTCATACAAAACAGCCAGATCTATTCCCTCTTCAACATATACGGTACCATCACCTATTTCATGAGGATAAAAGGAATTTGCAAAGTGTGTTGTATGGAAAGTGGGCGCTTCTACGGCTTCCTGCATACCCATGCCAAATTCCGCTATGTTCAAAAAGAACTGCAGTGTCCACTGATCCTGCATATCGCCGCCAGGAGTGCCAAATACCATCCATGGTTTACCATCCTTAAATGCCAGTGACGGCGTAAGGGTTGTCCTGGGCCTTTTCCCAGGTGCAAGGCAGTTGGGATGGTTTGGATTTAGGTTAAACATCTGGGCCCTGGTACCCAGAGGGAATCCTATATACGGAATAACCGGTGATGAAGGAATCCATCCTCCGCTGGGTGTGGCTGACATCATAAATCCTTCATCATCAATCACGTCAAGATGGGTTGTATCCCCTTTATATGATACATCGCTGCTATCCTCATAATAGCTGTGGGGAGTAAAGTTGTTTGCTTTAGCCGGATCAATTTTAGCCCTTTGCTGTTCATTATAATTTTCAGATAACAACAGAGCCAAAGGAACATCTGCATAATCAGGATCACCGTAATACCTGTCCCTGTCAGCAAAAGCCAGTTTGGAACATTCGACTACCGTATGAATATACTCTGCAGAATTATGACCCATACCTTTAAGATCAAAACCTTCCAGCAGCTTCAACTGCTGCAGAAATACCGGCCCCTGGGTCCAGGGCCCGCACTTATAAACCCTGTAATTCCTGTAATCTGTATACACCGGGGATTCGAGCCTGGTCTCATATGTATCAAAGTCTTCTTTTGTGAGCAGTGTAGTGTGGCTTTTCCCGGTTGCATCTTTAATCGGATTATTTCGACAAAATTCAAGTATTCGATCGGCTATTTCCCCCCTGTAGAAGCAGTCGACAGCACATCTGATGGCTGCTTCCCTGTTACCGTTGGAATTTTTCTCAGCATCTATCATTAGCTTAAACGTCCGTGCAATACCGGGCTGTCTCAGTATCTCTCCAATTTCCGGGACCCTTCCTCCGGGTGTGAAAACTTCGGCTGAAGTAGGCCATTCATTTACGAACTTATCTTTCAATGATGCAAGTGTACTATGAAGGGCTCCATACACGGGAAAACCGTGCTCTGCCAATCCAAGGGCAGGTTCCAGTACATCCTTAAGTGTAAGCCTTCCATATTTTAATAAGGCTGTTGCATAGGCGCCAACAGCACCCGGCACGGTTGCTCCCAGGAATCCGTCCCCGGGGATCATATTTACACCGTTATTCCTGAACCATTCTATTGAAGCCTTTCGAGGAGCTGTCCCTTGCCCGCTAATGGCAGTAACTTGTCCGTCTTTTGGGTTGAAAATCAGAATTGGGCATTCTCCTCCCAAACCGTTCTGGTGAGGTTTAAGCACTGCCAGGGCAAATCCGGCTGCCACTCCAGCATCGATTGCGTTGCCTCCCTTTGCAAACATCTTTAACCCGGCTGAGGTTGCCAGAAAATGCCCCGTTGCCAATACACCTCTTCTTCCATAAACTGCTGGTTTTAACGTTTTCACGCAACTCATCCTTCCTTGCTAATATTGTACTTCATTAAAAACCTGAATATGGCTCGTAATTTGTCCAATTCATTAAAAGTCTCTTCATCAATGCGCTCCTCATCTCTGAAATACTCCAGCTCATCACTGACATTACTGTAGACGAACCGGAGTTGTTTGTGGAACCCGTTTATCCTCACCTCCAATAATAACTCAGGATTAGGATACATTTCAATCCCCGGGATTACACTTTCCGGATAACCGGATGCCAGATCTCCGATGCGCTGTTTGTTTATGATGTGATTAAGGAGCTGTTTAACCTGCTTTTTGCTGAGATAACCGCTTTCCATTTCTTCATGAAATACATTTGCTCTTCTTCTGATAAATCCACTTCCATACAGTTCAAAAACCGGTTTGGAATCACCGATATCTTCTATATATATGATTTTATTGGTGTCCGAAGAGTCATAAGTGATGTTTGACAAGGGAATAACCGCCTTGCCAGAACACCCCATCAGCAGACACACCAGGATCACAGCGATCACTTTAGCCTTTGCCATCATATTCTTCACCCTATCACCTGACTAAGCTTTAATACTTAAGACGGTTAATAACTTCGCTAAGTTTCATATTACCCGGAATTTAGCATATTAATTATTATTACTTGCTAATCCAAAAATATGAATCCTATGTATCCGTATATCCATACCGTTTACACTCTTTATTCAATAAATTCCTTTGTTGCAACACTTTCCATTGTATGATATTATTTTGATATTATAAGAAAGGCTTCAAACAATTATAGTGGTTCAAAACGGAGGAGGTTTTTTCGTGGCAGTTCAGGATAAAATGGATAAGATAGTAGCTTTATGTAAAAACCGAGGTTTTATTTACCCCGGTTCTGAAATATACGGCGGTTTGGCTAACACCTGGGATTACGGCCCATTGGGTGTCGAGTTTAAAAATAACATAAAAAAGGCCTGGTGGAAAAAATTTATCCAGGAAAATCCATACAATGTTGGTATTGACGCTGCCCTTCTTATGAATCCCCGCACCTGGATAGCATCAGGCCATCTGGACAGGTTCAATGATCCTCTTATCGACTGCCGTGAATGTAAAGCCCGCTTCAGGGCGGATAACATGATTGAAGATTACATGTCAGCAAACAATTATCAAAACTCATCGGTAACAGGATGGGACAATGAGCAAATGCTTGAATTCATAAACAGCAATAAAATTCCATGCCCGGAATGCGGCAAACACAATTTTACATCTATTCGTCATTTCAACCTGATGTTCAAGACCTTTCAGGGAGTTACCGAGGATTCAAAAGCGGAATTGTACCTAAGGCCGGAAACAGCTCAGGGAATATTTGTAAACTTCAGAAATGTTCTCAGGACTTCACGAAAGAAAATCCCTTTTGGGATCGGACAAATAGGCAAAGCATTCCGCAACGAGATAACCCCGGGCAATTTTATTTTCCGAACCCGGGAATTTGAGCAAATGGAATTGGAATTCTTCTGCAAACCGGGAGAAGACATGGAATGGTTTAAATACTGGAAAGACTTCTGTAAGAACTGGTTGTTAAGCCTGGGGATGAACGAAAACAATATCCGTATGAGGGATCACTCCCCTGAAGAGCTGTCCCACTACAGCACTGCTACAACTGATATTGAATACATGTTTCCCTTTGGATGGGGCGAGGTATGGGGCATAGCCAACAGGACTGATTTTGACTTGAAACAGCATGCAGAACATTCAGGCGAGAATTTCAACTACCTTGATCCGGTGACCAACGAGCAATATATACCATACTGTGTAGAGCCCTCAGTTGGAACCGACCGAATATTGCTGGCCTTCCTTTGCGATGCTTACAACGAAGAGCAGTTGGACAACGGGGAAACCAGAGTGGTATTAAAGCTGCATCCCGCCCTGGCACCCTATAAGGTTGCAGTACTGCCTCTTATGAAGAAGCTTCGGGAACCGGCCGAACAGCTTTATACGCAGCTGCTGAAGAAATTTATGGTGGATTATGACGAAACCGGCAGCATTGGCAGGCGATACAGGCGCCAGGACGAGATCGGGACTCCATACTGTATAACAATCGATTTTGATACACTGGAAGACAATACGGTTACCGTACGGGACAGGGATACTATGGATCAGATACGCCTGAAGATAGATGATATTGAGGATTATCTGGAAGAAAAAACATACTTTTAATGGCAGCAAAAAATAGCCGGGATTCCGGCTATTTTTTGTTTATTGCTGCATTATG
>DGEI01000027.1:0-3045 GCA_002385885.1 Firmicutes bacterium UBA3930 | reverse complement strand
CGAGTCAGGGATTTTCTTTTACATATCAGTTAATATATGCCAAGATGCTTAACGGTATTGATAGTACCTTTATCTCCTTGAAAAAATATTATCCTTCCGGTATATGACATTACCTATTTTTCCGTCCACTCTTTCTCCTTTATGATCCCGCTTCTTTGCAACATAAGCCTCTATGTCCATAAATCCGTAGGGCTCATCATCCGCATTGCCTTCCATAATATCGGTGCAGCAGTCATAAACATCCTGTATTATTGATTTGGGTACTTCACTTCTCCAGTGGGACAGCAGGACTCGATCGTATTCCTCTCCCCTGTCTAAAAGCATCCTTACCGTTTTTTGATACTCCTGGATCGGCAGGCTTTCTCTCATGAATAGATATGAACAATTGTTGCATGCATCACCGGAAAACAATATCCGTTTCTCTCTCAGCAGAAAACACAGGGTGCCGGGAGTATGTCCGGGAGCTTCTATTACTTCAATGGTTAGCCCGCCAAGTTCAAACAAATCGCCGTGATTAATCGGGAGTAATTCAATTTCTCTTGTCGGTACAAAATCATTTTTGGATAAATTATGCTCATCTGCCATATATTTGAGGCTTCGGCTTCTCATCTTCATATCGCCGTATTCTTTAAAGACCGGAATATCCTTGGGGTTTATGTAAGCCGATTCGTAAAGGAAGGAGCCTCCTATGTGATCATGATGGCCGTGGGAAAGTATAACATCATAAGGTAACCTGGTCAATCCCTGTACATATTCTTTTATATTGCCAAATCCAAGGCCGGTATCGAGCAATATTGCCTTTTCAGTCCCCTCAAATAAATACATAAATTCGCCGGTTTTCACACTTTTTATACAGGTAATGCAATCCTCTATCTTCTGCGTTTCAAAGAATCTCATAATTCTCACCCTTTCACTACTTTGTTTAATTTATCTATTATCTCATTCAGCATATCATCGGTAATACTACCCATGCTGAAGTTAACAATAGCGCGAAGCGGCATATACCTCATGATAGCCGGCATCATTTCGGAAGCTGTCTCTTCGCCCGCCGTTTCTCTCAAAAAAGGATTATTCCCGCTCATCCTGGCAAATTCTTTTGCGATATCAGCTGTTTGATATCCTTTTTCATTTCCATCCCCCTATATTTGCTTTTTTGTTCTCAAAAGATTGATAACAACAGGAGTAGAAAGGAAAGTTTTATACGTATATTCTTAATAAATATAACACCATGCAGTTACGCTGGTAATTTCATATTATGTAATACAGCAGGAAACAAGATCAATATAAAATTAGAAATTCACAAGTAAACATGATAGGTTCAGTTCTCGAATGCAAAAATATATCTCTGGATAAATGTACCCAAGAAATAGTGTACAATACTTAACATTTGATGTCAACCTGCCCAAATTATGTGATTTCCATAGTATTATTCACACAATACTCATTGGCAATTTTACTATCGAGCATAGAAATTGTGAAGAATATTATTCCGCTTGCTGGTACTCAAGGCCAAGAACCTGTACCACTCGCTCCGGGTCCTGCCAAACCTGCTTAATCTCAAACATTTTTTCTCTCTGCAGCATGCATGGCTATTCCATATAATATTTTTTGTCAAACTTATTGCATTTTTATGCACTCTATTGTATAATTATTACCACAAATATAAAGGGGGTACAGCTCATGAATACCCAGGATATAATTGCTCTTGATAAAAAATACTATATGAATACATTCGGTGACAGATTACCGGTTGTATTTGAATACGGCCATAAATCCACCCTGTATGATAAAGAAGGAAAAGCTTATACTGATTTTTTGGGAGGAATAGCGGTAAACGTACTGGGCTACGGCCATCCCAATCACATTGAAGCTATATTAACTCAAGCTAAAAAACTTATACATTGCTCCAATCTTTTCTATATCGAATCCCAGGCGGAGCTGGCCAGGCTTCTTGTACAAAACAGCTTCGGCGACAGGGTTTTCTTTGCTAACAGCGGTGCAGAAGCAAATGAAGGAGCCATTAAGCTGGCCAGAAAATATTTTCGGGATATGGGAATGAATAAATATAAGATAATAACGACTGATAACTCCTTTCACGGCAGAACCCTTACTACTTTGGCCGCCACCGGGCAGAAAAAATACCAGATACCCTTCCTTCCATTGCCTCCGGGATTCATAACAGTACCCTTCAACGACCTGGAAGCAATTAAGAAAGTTATTGACGACGAAACCTGTGCCATTATGATTGAATTAATCCAAGGAGAAGGCGGCATAATTGAAGCCGATTATGAATATGTAAAAAGTCTTGAAAAGCTGTGCAGGGAAAGAGAGATCCTGCTTATCATCGATGAAGTGCAAACCGGTATGGGAAGAACCGGAAAGCTGTTTGCCTACCAGCATTATGACATACTGCCGGATATTATAACCCTTGCCAAAGGCTTGGGAGGCGGGGTACCCATAAGCGCCGTCATAGCCAGGGAGCCGGTAGCATCAGCCTTCGATCCCGGCAGCCACGGTTCAACCTTTGGCGGCAATCCCCTTGCCTGCTCCGCCGGTATTGCCGTACTTTCCACTATCCTGGATGAGGGGCTAATTGACAGATGTGCCGGGCTTGGAGACTATTTCAAGGCCAAACTAAATGCCCTTAAGGATATGTACGGTTTTATCAAAGAAATAAGAGGAAAAGGATTGATGCTTGGTATGGAGCTCGATCCGTCGGTTTCCGGGAAAGAAATAGTTAATATTGCATTAAGCAGAGGATATATTATCAACTGTACCGGCTGCAACACCCTGAGGTTTGCCCCTCCCCTTGTTATCACTCAAGAGGAAATAGACAAACTTATATGCGAATTGGATTCTATATTTAACGATATATCGGAGGTTTGAAGATGAAAAAAGCGGTGCTGGTCCTGGAGGATGGCTCTCATTATACCGGAAAACTCTTTGGTAAAGACGGAGAATCATTTGGCCAGCTGGTATTTAATTCATCCATGACAGGTTACCAGGAAATCCTGACCGATCCCTGTTACCGGGGAAAAATAGTAG
>DGEI01000031.1 GCA_002385885.1 Firmicutes bacterium UBA3930 | reverse complement strand
GTCTATAACTGGGGAGATTATATTGATGAAAGCGTTATTGAGGAATTTGAGGAGAAGTATAATATAGATGTAATATACGATACTTTCGCGACCAATGAGGAGATGTATGTTAAAATCAAGGGCGGCGGAAGCGATTATGATATTGCTTTTCCTTCCGACTACATGATCGAACGCATGATCAGGGAAGACATGCTGGAAAAGATTGATTTTGACAACATACCCAATTACAAATACATTGACGATCGTTTCAAAGATCTTGCATACGACCCGAACAATGAGTATTCCGTACCCTACATGTGGGGTACCGTGGGGATAATATACAACAAAACAATGGTGGATGAACCTGTTGACAGCTGGCAGGTTTTGTGGGATGAGAAGTATACAAAGCAGATATTCATGCTTGACAGCAGCAGGGACGCCATAGGTATAACTCTCAAAATGCTGGGGTATTCTCTCAATACAAGAAACATGGATGAACTTGAGCAGGCAAAGGAGAAACTAATTGAACAAAAACCCCTGGTATTGTCTTATATGGGCGATGATATCAAGGATGCAATGATCGGGGGACAGGCAGCGCTGGCTGTTGTATGGTCCGGGGATGCTGTCTTTATGAAGAGAGAAAACCCTGATCTGGAATATGCAATTCCTAAAGAGGGCAGCAATCTATGGTTTGATGCCATGGTGATCCTTAAAGGAAGTAAAAATAAAAAGGAGGCCGAGCAGTTTATCAATTTCTTGTGTGAGCCTGAAATTGCTTTCCGCAATACTGATTATATAGGCTATTCAACACCTCATACCGAGGCAAAGAAAATGCTGGATTCCGAAGTGCTCAACGACAGGACGGCTTATCCAACGGATGAGGATCTGGAAAACTGTGAGGTGTTTGAAGCCCTCTCAGACGTTATAAAGGAGTATGACAGGGTGTGGACCGAGGTTAAAGCAGCGGCAAAGTAAAAAGTGAGACTACGATTTGTTTGTGGTGAAATATATCAAAACAGGGTACGGCACATGGCCGTATCCTGCTTTGTTTTCATGCCTGCTTGCAGAGATTAATAAAGGGAGGAAAAGGGAAAATGGATTATTTCAGGATAGCTGTAACCGGCTGCGGAGGAATGGCCAATACCTGGGTTAAATATGCCCTGGAACGGCAGGACGCGGAAATCGTGGCATTAGTTGATATTAATGAGGAGAATGCCAGGGCTTTTGCCCGGCGTTACCGGTTAAACTGCGGTATATACAGGGAGATTGGCGAAGCCATCAGAATGTCAGGCGCCAATCTCGTGTTTGATGTTACCATTCCTGAAGCCCACCATTATGTAGTGACCACGGCACTGGAGATGGGATGTCATGTTATGGGTGAAAAACCAATGGCTTCCTCCATGGAAGAGGCAAGAGAAATGGTGTCCGCTGCCGAAATATGTGGAAAGATGTATGCGGTTATGCAGAACAGGAGATACTTAAAACATATACGAGCATTTCGTGAACTGGTACGTTCAGGCACTATTGGAAAACCCGGGTTCGTGTGTGCAGATTTTTTTCTTGGGCCTCATTTCGGAGGATTCAGAGACATAATGGAAAGCCCGCTGATTTTGGATATGGCGATACATACCTTTGACCAGGCCCGGTTTATAACAGGAGCTGATCCGGTTTCGGTATACTGCCATGAGTTCAATCCTCCGGGTTCGTGGTATAAGGGAAATGCAGCCGCGGTGTGTATTTTCGAATTTTCCAACGGATCTGTGTTCTGTTATCGGGGCTCATGGTGTGCCCAGGGAGTTCCTACTTCGTGGGAATCCAGCTGGAGGATTACGGGCAGCCGGGGGACGGCTGTCTGGGACGGGATAAATCCTCCTTACTGTGAAATTGTTGATTCGGGAGATGCGGATAAATTGATGCATGATTACAAAAGAGTAGAAGCTCCTTACACATGGGACGGCAGGGAAGGCCATGAAGGCTGCCTGGATGAAATGTTTAATGCCCTTTTGCAGGAGAGGAAGGCAGAAACCGACTGTTCAGATAATATAAAAAGCATGTCAATGGTGTTTGGAGCGCTGGAAAGTGCCAAAAAAGGCCAGAGAATTTTACTTTAGAAGTAAAATATTTTTATATGGAGGAATTTGTTATGCGATAGAGAATAATATATATAAAAATTAATATGATATAGAGAAAGGTGGGTACATATGAAGTTAGGGGTATTTACGGTACTACTGGGAAATAAGAGCCTGGATGAGGCACTGAAGTACTTAAAGGAATCAGGAGTACAGGCAGTGGAATTGGGAACCGGTGGTTATCCCGGCAATTCACATGCCAATCCTGATGAACTGCTGGCCGATGAAGGCAAGCTAAATGCATTTAAAGATCTGATAGACAAATATGATATGGAAATCAGTGCATTAAGCTGCCATGGGAATCCTGTGCACCCCCAGAAGGAAATTGCTGATTCCTTCCATAAGGACTTTGAGAAAACGATTTTACTGGCTGAAAAGCTGGGCGTGGAAAGGGTTGTTACTTTCTCAGGGTGTCCCGGCGATTCACCCGGTTCACAATATCCTAACTGGGTAACATGTCCCTGGCCTGATGATTTCTTAAAAATTCTGGATTATCAATGGAATGAAGTACTTATCCCCTATTGGGAGAAGGCCGTTAAATTCGCTAACGACCATGGGGTTTATAAAATATGCCTGGAAATGCATCCCGGTTTCTGTGTCTATAACCCTGAAACCCTGCTTAAACTGAGAGCAGCAGTGGGGGACACAATTGGCGCCAACTATGATCCAAGCCATCTGTTCTGGCAGGGCATGGATCCCATTGCACCTATCCGTAAGCTGGGCTCAGCCATTTATCATTTCCATGCAAAGGATACCAGGATCGATAAACTCAATACTTCCGTCAATGGAGTACTGGATACAAAACATTACAGTGACGAGATCAACCGTTCATGGATCTTCCGTTCGGTGGGATACGGTAGTGATTATCAGCTGTGGAAGGATATAGTAAGCAATTTAAGAATGATTGGGTACGATTATGTTTTGAGCATTGAACATGAAGACAGCCTGATGTCCCCCAATGAAGGGTTACAAAAAGCCATTGCTTTCCTCAAAGAAGTTATGATCTTTGAAAGTACCGGTGAAATGTGGTGGGCCTAAACTGATATAATGACAATGAGAACCATGCCTGAATTTGCGTTTGGCTGTTGTTTAGTTTTCGATATTGCTATCCGGATGATATCCGGTGCGATATAAACCGGACCATTCTTTAATGATGGTGAGAGATCACGCCATTTGTATTCTTATTCATTTATATAATAAAACGGGGGGATAAAACATGAAAGATACATTAAACGTTGGCCTTGTTGGCTATAAATTTATGGGAAAAGCCCATAGCAACGCTTTTAAAAAGGTTGAGATGTTCTTTGAACCAAGCATGAAAATTGTTATGAAGGCTATATGCGGCAGGGATGAGGAATGGGTTAAGCAGTCAGCTGAAAAATTTGGTTGGGAAAGCTACGAGACTTCATGGGAAAAGCTGGTTAAGCGGGATGATATTGATATGGTGGACATAACCGCCCCCAGCAATGTTCATAAAGAGATTGCAATAGCTGCTGCTGAAGCAGGCAAACACATCTTTTGCGAAAAGCCTTTGGCTCTTAATTTAAAAGATGCAAGAGAAATGTTGGAAGCTGTAGAAAAGAATAAAGTAAAACACCAGATAGGTTTCAATTACCGTTTCGCTCCGGCCATCCAACTGGCTAAACAGCTTATTGATGAGGGAAAAATCGGGGAAATCTATCATTTCAGGGCTTTATACCTGCAGGACTGGATCATTGATCCCGAGTTTCCACTGGTATGGAGGCTGGACAAAACAGTAGCCGGCTCCGGTTCACTGGGGGATTTAGGCGCTCATTCCATTGATCTCGCCAGATTCCTTGTAGGGGAATTTGATAAAGTTATCGGGGTTAATAAGACCTTTATCAAGGAAAGGCCGATTGTCGAAAGGATGGATGGCCTCACTGCCGATGCTAAAGCTGATGGGCCACGGGGCGAGGTAACGGTAGATGATGCTACATTATTCCTTGTTGAGTTCAAAAACGGTGCTCTTGGTTCTTTTGAGGCCACACGCTTTGCCAACGGCCATAAAAATGGCATGTCCTTTGAAATCAACGGCAGCAAGGGCAGTGTAAGATTTGAGTTTGAGAGGATGAACGAGCTCTGGTACTACAATTCAGACGATCCGGAGGGCCTGCAGGGTTTCAGGCGTATTCAAGCTACGGAACCGGTTCATCCATATGCATCAGCATGGTGGCCTGTAGGGCATGTTATAGGATATGAGCATACCTTTGTCCACGAGTTTTATGAGTTTGTGGAAGCAATTGCTCATGATAAGCAGGCTTGTCCGAGTTTTTATGATGGAGTAAAGTGCTCCCAGATACTTGAAGCGGTAGATCTGTCCATTGCAGAACGTCAGTGGATAGAGGTTGACAGCTTATGATAGGCTGCTTGTTTTATTGCCAAGGGAACCGGATAACATTTTCCGAGGTATAAAAACTATATGAGGCAGTCTGGCGGTGTCAAATACTCCGCCAGACTGCCTATGTGTACGATAGATAAGTTCACCCGGGTACAAGAAATGGAAAAACGGCCGCGGGAAATCCGTGGCTGTTTTGTTCAAATCCTGAGCAGCAGGAGGAATACAGTTGAGAATAAAGATAGGCAGTTTAAATGTTTCCAACAATGTGTTCCTGGCGCCAATGGCGGGAGTTACTGATATGCCCTTCCGCCTGCTGTGCAGGGAACAGGGATGCGGTATGGTATATACCGAGATGGTAAGCGCCAAAGGGCTTTATTATGGAAGTCATAAGTCTGAACGTATCATAGAGATCCATTCCGATGAACATCCTATAGGGGTACAAATATTTGGGTCTGAAGAACATATCATGGCAGAAATGGCCCGGCAGTTATCCGAAACAGACGCTGATATAATTGATATTAATATGGGATGCCCAACTCCGAAGATCGTCAGGAACGGTGAAGGTTGTGCGCTGATGTGTCAACCGGCAAAGGTTTATCAGATTGTCAAAGCAGTAGTTGAGGCTTCCAGGATACCTGTCACAGTTAAAATACGAAAAGGGTGGGATGAGAAAAGCGTAAATGCAGTTGAGATAGCCCAAATAATTGAGGAAGCAGGCGGGTGTGCTGTTACAGTACACGGCCGTACCCGGCAGCAGCTTTATTCCGGCACAGCCGATTGGGATATTATAAAAAAGGTCAAACAGGCTGTTTCAATACCGGTTATAGGCAACGGGGACATTTTTACTCCCGAGGATGCCAAACAAATGCTGGATGAAACGGGATGTGACGGTGTGATGGTAGGACGGGGCGCCCAGGGGAATCCCTGGCTCTTCAGAAGGATTACACATTATTTGGCAACCGGTGAGATATTGCCTAATCCTTCACCAAGGGAAAGAATTCTTATGGCTCTCAGGCATATGGATATGATGATAGATTACAAGGGGGTCGAGACAGGCATCAGGGAGATGAGAAAACATATCAGCTGGTATCTGAAGGGCCTGCCAAATGCAAATAGGATAAAAAATGCCATAAACAGTTTCACAGGTATCGATGCCATTCACGGGCTGCTGAACAGCTACCTGGTTCAGTTGGAAAAAGATGATTCAGAACCCTTGTGCAATTATAAATATCAGCTATAATTAAATAGGGTATATGCCTTCAATTGGTATGAAATACAGGCATGCTGAATATTATTGATTTGAGGAGGAAATTATGAAGAGGATTGTGAGTGTCAGTATAGGGGCCTCTTCACGTGATCACAGGGTAACTGTAAACATATGCGGTCAGGATTTTATCATAGAGAGAATAGGAACAGACGGCGATATAAATAAAGCTGTCAGCCTTATAAAAGAGTTGGACGGTAAAGTAGATGTATTTGGTATGGGTGGAATTGATCTTTATCTGTACGGAAGAAACGGACGGAAATATGTTTTAAGGGCAGCGCTGCCTATTGCCAGAGCTGCCATAAAGACTCCAATTGTTGATGGCTCGGGATTAAAAAATACCTTGGAACGCAATATGGTAAAGTTTATAAGTCAGCAATGCAATATATATCTCAGCAACAAAAAGGTGCTTTTAGTTTCGGGTATGGATAGGTTTGGGATGGCTCAGGCTTTTACCGATATGGGATGCAGTATGATATTTGGCGATTTGATATTTGCCCTGGGGATTCCTGTTCCTATATACAAGCTAAAAAACCTCCATAGATTGGCTGCTGTGTTAATGCCTGTGATTTCACGCATGCCATTTGAAATTCTTTACCCAACCGGTAAAAAGCAGGAGGAGGTAGTTTCCAAGTACAGCCGGTATTATAATATGGCAGATATTATAGCCGGAGATTTTTTGTATATAAAACGGTATCTTCCTGAGGATCTGGATGGTAAAATTATTGTGACCAATACTGTTACGCTTCAGGATGTACAGATGCTTAAAAATCGCGGTGCTAAGCTGCTTGTTACTTCAACTCCGGAATTCGACGGACGCTCTTACGGAACTAATGTTATGGAAGCTCTTATAGTTAGTCTTTCCGGGAAAAAACCTGAAGAGCTCACGGCTGATATGTATATGGATATGATAAGCCAATTTGGGATAAAGCATAGGGTGGAGCATTTGAATTGACTGGAGATAGCATAGATGTACAAGTTTGCCGTTATGACCCTCCATTACAGTGGCAGAGGCGAGTACTGCAATAAAACAAAAAGTGGTGGTTTTATAGGAAGGGCTGCCGCTGCTTACAGAGCCTGGAAAGCAGACAGGCGTATTAAAATAGCGGCAACAATTCACCATTTGGATCGTCATCGGGAATTGGGATATATACTTGAAATTCCCGGCTTTATTTTAAGATGGAATACGCTGTCTCTCTCTAAGCGTAAGAAAAGGCTGTTCAGATTTATACAGCTGATAAAGGAATCCGGCATCCAATTCATGTGTGTTCCTTTTTTTCATGATCTGATACCGGCTGAAGTGGTTGAACATTTGGAAAACCAGTTACTTTTAAGCAATGGTTCTAATATACGCATTATTACGATGATCCAATGTCTGAGGCATTTAATGGGAATACTGAAAAATCAATTGTCCGGCATAGAAGCGGGAGTCTGGTGCGCCGATACGGATATGGGACGTTTGCTGGCTATGGAGCTGGTGCCCTTTCTTAATTTTATTATACTGGGCGGCCGCTCAACGGATAAGCTGTTCAGGTTGTCTGACGAGATCATGAACGAAACCGGACTGGCCTGTCCTGTCACAACAGATTTGAAAGAGTGTCTTAAGGACAGACAACTTGTGATTTTAACTCATGAGTGCGACATCCGGCTATTAAAAAATGCTTTGATTGTCGTCTATGCGGGACCTCTTAATTTGGATTTTATAGAAGAGATCAGGAAATATAGGGGCCCTTTCTGGATTCTATCAGGCTGGACCGAATTACCGGAAGAAATAAAGGCCGATAAACAGCTTTCCTTTTGGGAAACAGCTGGCGTGCTGGAGTCTGTGCTGTATATTCCCGAAAACAATTTAACCGCAATGAAAACCTTGAATGTTTCCCCGCTCACTCAATTGGATCTGATAAAGGATTTATTTGGGGAGACCAGGGTGAAAGGTTTTGTATCGGTTGATGGAGAGGTTTCATATGATCGGTTTCGAATGCGTTATTTTAGGAAAAACAGCCGTACGGTTAGCCATGATTACAGAAAAACACAGAGAAGCAAGAAAAGAGTTTTATTCCTTGACAAATAATCTACATTTAAATATAATATCCTAAAATAAATAAACAAAAATTTTTCAAGCACTGCCACAAAGGTTTCTTGTGCCAGTGCTTATTGTATTGATATTAAAAGTTTAGTGGGTGCAGATGATTGTGGTGTATAAAAAAGTGCAGCTCTAACATATATTATCACCATAATAAATCACGAAATATATCAGATAATCAATGAAGGGGAGAATTCAGTATGACAGATTATACAGATACTGTCCTAACACCCGAAGGCGTTGCGAAATTGGAGGAAGAACTGGAGTATTTGAAGACGGTAAGACGAAGGGAAATTGCAGAACGAATAAAACAATCCGTTGCTTTCGGAGATTTAAGTGAAAACTCTGAATACGATGAAGCTAAAAATGAGCAGGCATTTATTGAAGGACGAATTGTCACTCTTGAGAACCTTCTCAGAAACGCAAAAATAATCGATGATGAGGATATAACAACAGATGTGGTAAGTGTTGGCGTTAAAGTTAAGTTGCAGGATGTTGAGACTAATGATATTATGGAGTATACCATCGTAGGCTCTACCGAGGCCGATCCTGCAAACAATAAAATATCCAACAAATCTCCGGTTGGAAGGGCGCTTCTGGGAAAAACCGTTGGAACTACTGTAGATGTATATGTTCCTGATGGAATTATAAAGTTCAAGATATTAGAGATAAACAAATAAGGGTGTGAGATGTAAATGAACGATACAAAGGTGGAAACCCGGACTGAAGAACAGAATTTGAACGAGATTTTGCTGGTGCGAAGGGAAAAACTTGAAAAACTACGCCAGGAAGGAAAGGATCCCTTTGATATTACCAGGTATGATGTCACCCATAAGGCTCGTCAGATTATTGACGATTTTGATAATATGGAAGGGCAGAAGGTATCAATAGCCGGCAGAATAATTACCAGGAGGATAATGGGAAAGGCGAGTTTCGCTCATATCCTGGACAGCAGTGGGCAAATACAGATATTTGTCCAAATCAATGAGGTAGGGGATGAACAGTATCAAAGTTTCCGATCCTATGATATTGGTGATATTATTGGACTGACAGGTGTTGTTTTCAGGACCAGGATGGGGGAGATTACTGTAAAGGTGCAGGAGATGGTGCTTCTTGCCAAATCTTTGCATCCTCTTCCGGAGAAGTGGCATGGACTTAAGGATCCTGACCTGCGCTACAGACACCGTTATACCGATCTGATAGTAAATCCTGATGTGCGCCGGACTTTTGAAATCCGGTCGAAGATAATCCGCGGGATCAGGAATTATTTGGACGAGAGGGGTTATCTTGAAGTGGAAACCCCTATCCTCCATACGACGGCTGGTGGAGCGACAGCGCGGCCATTTATTACTCATCACAATACATTGGATATAGATATGTATCTGCGCATTGCCACCGAGCTGCATTTAAAGCGTTTGATTATAGGCGGGTTTGACAAAGTATATGAAGTAGGGAGAATATTCAGGAACGAAGGTATGTCAATAAAACATAACCCTGAGTTTACTTCTGTGGAGATATACAAGGCTTATGGCGATTATCATGATATGATGGAGCTAACAGAGAATATGATAGTCAGCATAGCAAATGAGGTGCTGGGAACCACCAGGATTATGTACCAGGGTACCGAGATTGATTTGACGCCTCCCTGGCGAAGGTTGACCATGACTGATGCTGTTAAGGAGTATACCGGGCTGGATTTTTCCGGCATATCAACTGATGAGGAAGCAAGGAAAGCGGCCCGGGAGGCAGGTGTAAATGTGGACAAGGATGCCACATGGGGAAAGGTATTAAACGAGGTTTTCGAAGAAAAGGTGGAGGAACATCTGGTGCAGCCTACATTCATATTGGATTATCCAATTGAAGTATCACCTCTTGCCAAGAGAATTAAAGACGATCCCAGGTTGACCTATCGTTTTGAGTTATTTATAACAGGGCGGGAAATGGCGAATGCCTTTTCTGAGTTGAACGATCCCATGGACCAAAGGGAACGGTTTATGGAGCAGGCCAGGCTGCGTGCTGCCGGTGATGACGAGGCTCACATGATGGATGAAGATTTTGTACACGCTCTGGAGATCGGAATGCCCCCAACGGGCGGTTTAGGTATAGGTATTGACAGGTTGGTTATGCTGTTGACCGATTCCTACTCTATCCGTGACGTCATACTGTTTCCAACCATGAAGCCCAGAGAATAAATTTTAATTATTTCTTTGCTGATATGATTGCATGGGATTTGACAGGCAATCAGCATTAACACCCAGAGAAGATGCTTACGGCCGGGATTTCCCGGTCGTACTTGTATATTACAGGTGTTTCATTTATAATATACATGTGTAATATTTATATAAAGGGTGATACGTTGAATGTATCGGGTGACGGTCAATAAAGAAAGGCTTCAGAATCACCTTAGTTATGATTGGTGGAAATATGTTGTGGCCATACTGGTCACTGTTATGTTGTGGAGTTTGATAACGGCAATGACCAGGCCTCAGACTCCACCTGAAAAGAAAGTGGATATATTTTTGATAGGTGATTATGCACTGGATGAACATATACAGCTTGTCAGCCAGCGTATGCTGGATGAGTTCCCCGAGCTGTTGGAAATAAATATTATGAATATACCATTGGGAGAAGGTATAGATCCCCAATTGGAAATGGCCAGCAGACAAAAACTTATGGTTATGTTGGCGAGCCAATCAGGAGATATCTTTGTGTTTAATAAAGAGGATTATGAACAGTTTGCCAAACAGGGAGCTTTTATACCTTTGGAAAAGGTAGTGGATGAAGAGATATTACAGTATGTTTCCTGGGAAGAACTGGAGGACTATAAAGTAAAAATGGAAGCTGACCCTGTAAGTAACGAAGATACTCAGCCCCGCCTATACGGTATACCCTTAAAGGGAGTTAATCTGTTTAAGGATTCGGGTTATAATACCGAAGAAAAGGTAATCAGCGTAATGAGCTATAGCAAGAATACTGAAAAGGCTGCGGATGTTCTGAAATGGATAGCGACAGAAGGAAGATGAACTGCGAATTTGTGTGCATTGACGAGAAAAATGAAGTATTATTGAATAAACTTTTATCAAACGCGAAAAATAACATTATAAACATTGATATAATAACTTGATCATGGTCCATATAGTGTGATATATTATAATTC
>DGEI01000046.1 GCA_002385885.1 Firmicutes bacterium UBA3930 | reverse complement strand
GAGTTTTCAATCAATGGAGTCGGGTTTTTGATAGGTACGCCAGCGGAGGGCGGGGAGCTGCCAGGTGACACCGTGGTCATAGATCCGGCAAAGACAACCATGCGCCAATTCATGAATCTCATAAACACAAACAGCGAAGCCGGAGTCAGCATGTTTTATTCCGGTATAGAAAAAAGGTTTATACTTCAGACCAAGGCAACCGGTGCAGCTGCCGATATAACGCTGGAAGATATATCGGGAACCTTTCTGCAAGATATAGGCCTGGCGGCCGATGATGCAGAGAAGATATCCGGCACTGATGCAAGGGTGTATTTCGGGAAAATAGGTAGCAGTGATCCGGGTGATCCTGATAACAGTATCCTGTGGCAAAGTTCTGAGAATACTTTTATCATTGACGGTATTACCTATACGCTTAAAAATACCACACCGGACGGAGCGGCGCCTGTTTCCATAACGGTTGCACAGGATGTGGACAAGGCATATGATGCTGTAAAGAATTTTGTGGACAAGTACAATGAACTTATCGACAGGATAAACAACAAACTCAATGAGGAGCGATTCCGTAATTACCTGCCTTTGACCGATGCACAGAAGAATGAGATGAGCGAGAAGGAGATAGAGCTGTGGGAAGAAAGGGCAAAAAGCGGACTCCTCAGAAGTGATTCCGTACTTCAGAACATAGTCTATAATATGCGGAGGGCTTTGAATGATGCTGTACAGGATGTGGGTATAAGCCTTTCTTCCATTGGAATTACTACCGGCTTATATTTTGAGAGGGGCAAGCTTCATATTGATGAAAGCAAGCTGAAAGAAGCGCTGCGGAATAATACGGATCAAGTAATGGACCTTTTTATAAAGAAATCCGACATTGATTATTCACCAGACCTGGATTCCGAGTTGCGAATGCAGAGGTATAACCAATCGGGCCTTTTGCACAGGATTTCTGATATACTCATGGATAACATACGGACTACCAGGGACAGCAGAGGTAAAAAGGGTATCCTGCTTGAAAAAGCCGGTATCGTGGGTGATATCACCGAATTTCAGAATCTGATGGATGAGGAGCTTAGAAGGCTGGACAAAAGAATAGATGCGGCCGTGGAAGCACTGATAAGGCAGGAAAACAGGTACTGGGCGCAGTTTACCGCCCTTGAGAGGGCTATTCAGCAGATGAATGCGCAGAGCATGTGGCTCATGCAGCAGATGGGCCTGTATCAGTACTAATTACGTGAGCATTCAGTATGGTTCATGATTAATATAGATAAGCATCTGTAAACATTGTGGACTAAAGAGATATAGGCTGAGTATGACAGTTTAGGCGGGTACTGCAGGCTCAGCAGAGAAATAAAACATGAGAACGCTTGATTTATAAGCTTGTGTTCCAAGGGGGTAATATCATATGGCACTAAACAATCCATATCAGCAGTATCAACAGCAGAATGTTAACACTGCAAGCCCGGGGGAGCTTGTGGTTATGCTTTATGACGGCTGCATACGCTTTATAAAGCAGGCTGTAGAGCGTATTAATAATAAGAATATGCAAGAAGCACATGACGCCATAATAAGGGCTCAGGACATAATACTCGAGTTTATGTCCACATTGGATATGAACTATGAAATATCCCAGAATTTGTTAGCACTGTACGATTATATGCACGGACAGCTTATAGAGGCAAATATTCAGAAGGATGCGGATATACTTCAGGAGGTTCTGGAGCTTCTTACCGAACTACGTGATACCTGGGCTGAGGCTGTTAAGAACACGCGAAGACAGATATATAAACAGACGTATAAGGAAGGAATAGGTGGCTAGCATGGCTGCGGCTGGAAGTGATCTTGGAAGGGCACTGGAGCTTGCATGCATAAAAAAGAAGCGCCTGGAGGAAATCCTAAGCATTACTCAGAAGCAATCCAAAGTGTTGGCGGCTGATAAGGCTGAACAGCTTTTGACATACATAAACGACAAGCAAAGGCTTATTGATGAGATAAATGCAATAGATCGGGAGTTTGCCCATGTATTTCATAATATAAAAGAGCAGATGGCGTGTACCGGACATGACAATGGAACGGATAATGATCATTCCGAAAACACTTTATATATGCAGCTGCTTGATGCAATGGATATACAGAAGGAATTGATTAATACTGTTTATGCTATGGAAAAAGAAAACCAAAAACGGGTCATGTCTGTTATTGAGGGAGTAAAAACTAAACTGAGCGGCATAAACAAGGGGAAAAGGGGATATAAAGCTTATAGGCAGCTAAATCAACAAACTGAAGGGTTTTTTATTGACAAGCGGGAGTAGGCAGAAATCTGATAAGAAAAATTTAAGTTTATGGTTGTATTTTGAGGGCGTTAAGTATATAATGTAAATACGTGCTCAGTATTTGGCTGTTGGCTTAACCTAAATCTAGATCATCTGTTATAGTCCAGCGGGTATTTGGTTTAAGTTGAACCTTAACTCCGATAGACTATGAGGCAATGGTGTTGCAGGCAGTAGAACCTGATAGTGAAATAGCGTTTTTGTTTTGTATCTGTCCCGGTTTTTCCATAGGAAATAATCCCTGAGGAAATATACCGCAAGACATAAACGATATTCCCGGTCACTTATCATATTTCTCTACCCTGCTGTGGGCCATATGTCAAGAGGGTGTTACACTTTAAGAGGTTATAGATGCAGGGGAGGACCGGTATGCCGGGTAGTGAGCAAGGTAAAATAATATCAAAGTGAGGGATTATTTCCATGTATCAAGACAAAGAGTTAGTATGTAGAGATTGCGGTGAAAGTTTTATTTTTACTGCCGGGGAACAGGAATTCTATGCAGAGAGAGGTTTCCAAAATGAACCTGTCCGTTGCAAACCTTGCCGTGATGCAAGAAAGGCAAACAGGAGAGGCGATGGGGCCAGAAGAGAGATGTATGATGCAGTATGTGCAGACTGTGGCGGTCCTGCCAGAGTTCCTTTTGTTCCAAGAGATGACAGACCAGTCTATTGCAGTGATTGTTACCAAAATCACAGATAATTCTCAAAGTATAATTAAGTATACTAGATAATTTGATAGATAAATTGGTCAGATTGAACCCTGGTGATTAAAAACCAGGGTTTTTTGTTTTTTGTTTGTCGAATAATTGGGTGGTAAATAATGGTTGCAATGAGTTATTAATGATTTATCCACAAGAAAAACAGCCAAAAGTCATGTTATACACAAGGTTATCCACATTATACACAATAATTTTATTCACATATGCACAGTGTGAAAAGTGTTAATTAGAAAAATTTGACACCATATGTCAAACTTTCAGGAATTATTTAATTTATAAATATGCATTGATTTTTTGTAATTATTCGTTTATAATTAACAATGTACATTATGTCGGAGAAGAAATTGGGAGGAGATGTTTTATATGAAACGGATACTGATTTGCCTTCTGGCATTGATATTGGTGTTTTCATTTATTGGTTGTTCAAAGATAAATACTATGAAAAGAATCAAGGATACCAATAAAATAGTATGGGGTACCAATGCTGCTTTTGCCCCTTTTGAGATGAGACAGGGAGATAAGGTAATCGGCATCGATGCCGATATTGCCCAACGTATTGCTGACAAGCTGGGTGTGGAGCTGGTAGTTGAGGACATGGAATTTGAAGCCCTCATGTCAGCTTTAAAATCAGGAAAAATTGATTTTATAGCAGCCGGCTTTACTGTAAAACCCGATAGAGCCGAACAGGTACTATTTACCGATACCTACTTTACAGCTGTACAGGTTATAATGGTGACGCAGGACAATGAAGAGATAAAAGGCCCCGATGATCTGGCAGGCAAGAAAATTGGCGTACAGAATGCCACTACCGGTGATTTTGTTGCCTCGGATATTGAAGATGCCGAAGTCGAACGCTATAATAATGGTATGGAAGCCGTAATGGATCTGAAGAACGGCAACATTGATGCTGTGATCATTGACAATCTCCCGGCTCAATTGTTAGCTGAAAAGAATCCGGAGGTTAAGATACTGGATGAGAAACCCGCAGAGAATGAAGAGTACGCCCTGGCGGTACGCAAAGGCGACACCGAGCTGCAGAAAGTTATAAACGAGGTACTTTCTGAAATGAAGGCGAGTGGAGAGATAGAAGAGCTTGTAAATAAGTATTCCATTGGAGATTAAGCATAAAACTAAGATGGATCCGGCATAAGCTAGCATTGGGTAAAGCCGATGCTAGCTTATTTAGTTTATTATAATCAGATATGATGCGTTGATTAGTGGGGAGGGATTGAACACCTTGCTGGAGGGGATTTTTAAAGTATTATCAGATGCAATTTTTTATAATCTTATTCGAGAAGACAGGTACCTTTTGTTTGTAAACGGTTTTAAAGTGTCCATACAGCTTACTGTCTTTGCGGCATTAATAGGGGTCGCAATAGGCCTTCTTATGGCTATATCAAAACTTACCAATAACAGGATACTGAACAGGATAGCAACTGCTTATACCGATGTCATACGGGGTACGCCCTCAGTAGTCCAGTTAATAGTTATATATTATGCCATCCTGGGGAGCAGCCATCTGCCCAAAATTCTGGTTGCATCGATAGCATTTGGCATAAACAGCGGAGCTTATGTAACCGAGCTTATACGAGCCGGAATACTTGCTGTTGATAAAGGCCAGATGGAGGCTGCCAGGTCCTTAGGCCTCTCATATTATCAGTCCATGCGCTATGTGATTGTGCCTCAGGCCATAAAGAATATACTGCCGGCACTGGTCAGCGAATTTATTGTGCTCCTTAAGGAAACGGCTATAGCAGGATACATTGCATTGGATGACTTAACCCGTGCCGGAACGATCGTGCGGGGAAGGACCTTTGATCCTTATACACCATTTATACTGGTAGCGCTTATCTACCTGTATATTACTTCGATATTGACAGCCTTTATGGGAAGACTGGAGAGGAGGCTGAGGCAAAGTGATTAAGGTAGTTGATCTTCATAAGTATTTTGGCAATCTGCAAGTTCTGAAAGGTGTCAATAATGAGATTAAAAAAGGTGAAGTGGTGTGCATAATAGGGGCCAGCGGTTCGGGAAAGAGTACCTTTCTGCGCTGCCTGAATCTGCTTGAGGAACCAACCAAAGGCGAAATTTATATTGGTGGTGTTTCTATTACAGAACATATGAAGGACATAAATAAACTGCGCCAAAAGGTAGGTATGGTGTTCCAGCAGTTTAACCTGTTTCCTCATATGACAGCAACAGAAAATATAATGCTTGCGCCTGTCAGGGTAAAGGGAATGCCTCAGGATGAAGCAAGAAAAAAGGCTGTTGAGCTTTTGAGGAAAGTTGGTTTGCCCGATAAGGATGATGTTTATCCCAGCCAGCTTTCAGGAGGCCAGAAGCAGAGGGTGGCTATTGCACGCGCATTGGCTATGGATCCGGAAATCATGCTGTTTGACGAACCAACGTCCGCATTGGATCCTGAGATGGTTGGAGAGGTGTTGGCAGTAATGAAACAGCTGGCTCATGAGGGTATGACCATGGTAGTGGTAACTCATGAGATGGGCTTTGCAAGGGAAGTGGGCAACAGGATTCTGTTCATGGATGAAGGTATCATTGCGGAGGAAGGTACGCCCGAAGAAATGTTTAGTAATCCTAAAAAGGAACGAACCAGGGCTTTTCTGAGTAAGGTTTTGTAAGAGGGGGAATGGATTTTGAAATCTACCAGGATTGTTTATATACTTATCAGCATACTGGTCTTTGCACCTATCATTCTACTGCAGGGGCGGGCTGTATACCGGAAATGGAAGGAAAAGCAGGTTCAAGGGGCTTTTCTTAGGTTGGGAGCCGCCGTAGTTATGTGCGTGTTGCTACTGGTATTCATCATATCATTATACAATTTTACTCTTGGCTACCAGGTTCCGCTTGTAATGGAGCAGGTGATGACTGAATTTAGCCAGAAGCTGGAACAGAACACTGATTTGGAACAGTACAAGCAGATATTGCTTGACAGGGATTTGATAGATACAGATTTTCAGGCGATAAGTGAAAACGATTTGGAACAGGCCGGATTTGAAGAAGGGAAGAAATACACTGTATCGATAGGAGAACAGGCCTTTGAGGGCAAAACCGGGGATACAGTTGTAATGTATGCGCTGCACAAGTATCAGGATAGCAGCATATACACGGCTGTGGAGTTCAAAATGTATAAACATAGATGGAAAGCACTGAAGCATTGGGTTGTCGGTGAAGAGGAAAAAAAGGAAATTTCCAGCATGAAGTTTTTTGAAATAAAGCAATAACCGATTTAGCTTGTGATTACATGTACAATATTTTTCCACAGGTTTTATGCAATAAAGGATAGCAATTAGGGATATAAGTTATGAATCCTGAATTGCTATTTTTTTATCCTGTTTTCAAGATATTGAAGTATAAGATCATCTAATTCTTTGCTAAGCTGTTGAACATTTTGATCATTGAAATTGAACCCGTTTGACAGAAGAACCATTTTTAATTCTTCCTGTTTGGTTTCAATTTTACGAATAAGATGATATAACTCCATAATACTTTCCTCCTTTCCTCTAATTGTGACATATTTTTGATAAGTAGTGTAAAAAAATACAATAAAACAAAAATAAATCCAAAATACTGCATTAAACGACAAAATACGTATTATATTTTTACACCATGATGTGTGGAGTTTAAACAATTTTATTATAGGGTATAAATAAAAGTAGAAAGGGATAATCAGAGGAATCTTAAAATTTTTGCAGAATAAAATAATAAAAGCAAAACGGATGGAAGGGAGTTGGCCTCAATGATTATTAAACTGACCGGGAAAAACATTGATATTAGTGATGCTTTGAGAGAACAGACACATAAAAAGGTGGGCAAACTTGAACGTTATTTCAGCCCCGATACCGAGGCCCAGGTAACCATGTCGATAGAGAATTATCGACACATAGTCGAGGTGACCATTCCTTTTAACGGTGTTGTTATTCGCGCAGAAGAGGAGACAGACAGTTTGTATACCTCCATAGACAAGGTGCTGGATAAGCTGGAGAGACAGATACATAAACACAGAACCCGGCTTGGGAAACGGTTGAGGAGCGGGGCGTTCAAGAACAGTTCGCCAATTTTCAGTAAACATATTGACTCTGAAGAATATCATCCCAAAGTAGTAAAAACCAAACGTTTTGCCTTGAAACCCATGGCAGTGGATGAAGCCATTATGCAGATGGACTTACTGGGGCACAGCTTCTTTGTATTCAGAAATGCTGAAACTGAAGAAGTTAATGTTTTGTATAAACGTAGAGACGGATATTACGGATTAATAGAACCGGAATTTATGTAAAGGGCTGACAAAGCCCTTTTTTTATGCCATTCGTCCAATGAAGCCGGACCACACTTGCCGGCGGCCTGTTTATGGGTGGTATTTTCGTAAATCCTTGAATATTCCATGAATAGATGTTAAAATTAAATAGTTAATTTGCTAATCAAATCCTGAATTTATTAAGTCGTGACGACTTTATTGAGGTGTAAAGAGAAATATGATTGAAGTTTTGAAAAAAATATTCGGGGACAGTAACGACAGAGAGTTAAAGAGACTGGACGGAATAGTCGATAAAATAGAGAAATTGGAACCTTCTATGAAGGCAATGACCGATACTCAGCTTAGAGATAAAACGGAAGAATTCAAAAAAAGGCTTGAAAATGGGGAAACGCTGGACGATATTCTTCCCGAAGCCTTTGCTGTAGTGCGTGAAGCGTCGGCCCGTGTACTGGGTATGAGGCATTTCAGGGTTCAGCTTATAGGCGGCATAGTACTGCATCAGGGCAGGATTGCCGAAATGAAAACCGGTGAAGGTAAGACACTGGTAGCCACTTTGCCCGCATACCTGAATGCGTTGACAGGCAAAGGAGTACACATAGTTACCGTCAATGATTACCTGGCGCGGTTTCACAGTGAATGGATGGGTAAGGTCTATCGTTTCCTGGGATTATCGGTAGGCCTTATTGTTCATGGTTTGTCGGCGGAACAGCGGAGGAAAAGCTATGCGGCAGATATAACCTACGGTACAAACAATGAGTTTGGTTTCGATTATTTAAGGGACAATATGGTAATTTATAAAGAGAATATGGTACAGCGGGAGCTCAACTATGCAATCATTGACGAGGTGGACTCGATACTCATAGATGAAGCCCGTACCCCCCTCATTATTTCAGGAGCCGGTGATCAGTCTACCGATCTGTATTACCATGCAAACCGGTTTGTTATTCAGCTCAGGAAGGATGAAGATTACGAGACCGATGAAAAAGCGCATACGGTCCATCTTACGGAGCATGGTGTGGCTAAGGCTGAAAAATTCTTTGGAGTCGAAAACCTGGCCGATCCTGATAACCTTACTCTGTCCCACCACATCAAGCAAGCCCTTAAAGCCCATACTCTGATGAAGAGGGACAGGGATTATGTAGTAAAAGACGGGCAGGTTATCATTGTTGATGAGTTTACCGGCCGTCTGATGACGGGACGGAGATACAGCGATGGGCTTCACCAGGCTATTGAGGTAAAAGAGGGTGTCAAGGTTGAACGGGAGAGCAAGACCCTTGCCACCATAACTTTTCAGAATTATTTCCGCATGTATAAAAAACTTGCGGGTATGACGGGAACTGCAAAAACCGAGGAAGACGAGTTTAAGACCATATATAACCTGGATGTGGTGGTTATTCCAACCAATATGCCTATGATCCGCAAAGACTTCAATGATGTGATCTATCTGACCGCCAAGGCAAAATATAAAGCAATTGTTGATGAGATTACACAGCGCTATACCGTTGGTCAGCCGGTGCTTGTAGGTACCGTATCAATTGAAAAATCCGAACTGCTGAGCGATATGCTAAAGAGGCGCGGTGTTCCTCATGAAGTTTTGAATGCCAAGTATCATGAAAAAGAAGCAGAAATAGTGGCTCAGGCGGGTAAATATAAAGCTGTTACCATTGCCACCAACATGGCCGGCAGAGGTACCGATATACTGCTGGGAGGAAATCCGGAATTCCTGGCCATAAGCGAAATGCGTAAACTGGGATATTCTGATGAGATTATATACCAGGCGACCGGTTTTGTGGAAGACGATAACCCCGAAGTGACGGAAGCCAGGAAAGCATACAGGGATTTGTATGAAAAATTCAAAGCCGAAACCGATCGTGAAAAACAAAAGGTTATTGAACTCGGCGGGCTTCATATAATTGGAACCGAGCGCCATGAAAGCCGGCGTATTGATAATCAGCTCAGAGGCCGTGCAGGACGCCAGGGTGATCCGGGTTCGTCCCGCTTCTATATATCGCTGGAGGACGATCTGATGCGGCTGTTCGGCTCGGACCGGATAATGAGCATGGTACAGGCTCTGAATATTGATGAAGAACAGCCCATCGAATATGGAATACTGTCTAAACAGATCGAGCAGGCTCAGAAAAAAGTTGAGGGCAGGAACTTTGATATACGCCGTCATGTTTTGCAGTATGATAATGTAATGAACGTACAGCGGGAAGTTATATATAGCCAGAGGCGCAGTGTCCTGCAGGGAGATAATCTCCGTGACGCCATAATGGATATGGTATCAACCGTGGTAGAAAACACAATAAATATGTACACCCAGGGAATAGACCATCCGGAGGAGTGGAATATCCGGGGTATTCTCGAATATCTTGAAGAGCTGTTTCTGCCCAAAGGTGCCGTGGTTATACCTCAGGCTGAGATTGCAGGCCTTACCCGGGAGTATTTGAAAGATAGAATTATGGAAGTGGCAGAGGATCTTTACCGGAAGCTTGAAGAGGAAAACGGCTATGAGAACATGCGGGAAGTTGAGAGAGTTATTCTGCTTAAAGTGGTCGATAAGAAATGGATGGATCATATAGATGCCATGGATCAGCTGAGACAGGGTATCGGGCTTAGGGCATATGCTCAAAGGGATCCTGTTATAGAATACCAGATCGAAGGATACGAGATGTTTGAAGAGATGATTCGCAGCATTCAGGAGGAGACCATATCTCTGTTGTATCGTGTTAAAGTTGAGAAAAACATGCCCAGACGGGAAGAGGTAGCCCGGCCTGTCAGGGCAACACATGGTCAAATGGTAAATAAACCGGTGGTTAAAGGGGAGAAAGTAGGACGCAACGATCCTTGCCCCTGCGGAAGCGGTAAAAAGTATAAGAAATGCTGCGGGCGTGCCAGCTAATATATTTTTCCGATTGCGAATGTATAATTTTGAAGATATTGCTCAGGAAGGGGTTGATAGATGTGCTGGAACTTGAAAATGCAAGAATTGAACTGGCAGATTTACGAGAAGTACTCGAAAGAATAGGTGATTCACTTTGACATTTCAGGCTGTGAAAGGAAGATAAAAGAGCTTGAAGAATCCATGAATTCTCAGGATTTCTGGAATGACATTGAGAGATCTCAAAAAGTAAACCGCGAGATAAAGAATCTGCGTACCAAAACAGACAGGTATAAAAAACTGGTTTCTGAGGTTGAGGATATTGAAACTCTTATAGACCTGGCCATTGAAGAAAATGATGACTCTGTTACGGATGAGGTTAAGCACAGCATAAATATTCTGGATAAGGAAATCAATGCTTTTAATATTGAAACCCTGCTTAACGGACCATACGACAGGAACAATGCAATTGTTTCTCTCCATGCCGGCGCAGGCGGGACCGAGGCAATGGATTGGGTGTCAATGCTGTTTCGCATGTACACCCGCTGGTGTGAAGATAAAGGGTATGAGGTTAAGGTTTTGGATATGCTGCCGGGTGAAGAAGCCGGTATAAAGAGCGTCATATTCCATGCAATAGGCCCCAATGCATACGGTTATCTGAGATGTGAGAAAGGAGTGCATCGCCTGGTGCGGATTTCGCCTTTTGATGCATCGGGCCGCAGGCATACCTCCTTTGCATCGGTGGATGTTATGCCGGAGCTGGAGGATGATACAGAGATAGAGATTAAGCCCGAGGAGTTAAAAATAGATACCTACAGGTCCGGAGGGGCCGGAGGGCAGCATGTAAACAAGACTGAATCGGCAGTGCGTATAACGCATATTCCTACCGGTATAGTTGTCCAATGCCAGAATGAGCGATCCCAGATCCAGAACCGCGAAACAGCTATGAAAGTGCTTAAAGCCCGGCTTCTCGAGCTTAAGGAGAGAGAAAACGAACAGAAGATAAGGGAAATGAAGGGCGAAATGAAGAGAATAGAATGGGGAAGCCAGATACGCTCCTATGTTTTTCACCCCTACAGCCTGGTAAAGGATCATCGTACAGGGATGGAAAATGGAAATATTCAGTCGGTTATGGATGGAGAGCTGGATGGGTTCATTAATGCATACCTGCAGGCTAATGCGTCCTAAAACTAAAGCCGTTAATTCTGTAACCTCTCTAATATACCGGGGGTTATTAAGTGATTTTTCATAATAATCGTCGGAAAGGCCTGCTTTAAGAGTGAGTTATGGATGATTTGAGCTAAACAGCGACAAAAATCATCTGTCCAAATAAGAGGAAACCCATCTTATTTGAGGATGGGAGATAAATGCCAATGATGAAAAGGAGGAAACCGGGATGGCTGAGGTTCAATTTGTAGTTTTCAGGTTGGCCGATCAGGTATACGGGGCTCAAATTCATAATATTCAGGAAATAATACTGCCGGAACAGCCTACAAAAGTACCCAATAATCCTGATTTTATTGAAGGCGTGATCAACCATCGGGGTGAAGTAATTCCCGTGCTGGATCTGAAGAAGAGGTTCCGCCTCGGAGATGCTGATTATGGACGTGAATCCAGGTTTATCGTAGCCGAAGTTGATGAAAAAAAGGCAGCTTTCATTGTAGATGAGGTAACAGAGATACTGAGGGTGTATTCGGAGCAAATAGGGGAACCGCCTGAAATGACAAAAATTAATAAAGACTATATAACAGGTGTAGTGATGATGGAAAAGAGCCTGGTAATACTGCTGGACCTGTCAAAAGTCCTTACGGTTGAAGAAAAGGATATAATAAATCAGAGTATATAGAAGAGTAAAAAAGCAGGGGGTATGAGCGTTAAGCCATAAGCTTGATATCATCCCCCTCTTTTTTATGCTGCTAAGTATATTTCATTTTTTATCGTTTTCTCGGCATTCATGCAGTAATATTGGCATTCTCATGGCATGCTGCGCTTCCGATGTCCTTGTCATAAAAAATAAGGCCTGCAGATAAGTAGTAGGGGCTTTAAGGTATTGTTCCCCATATTCTTTGTAGCTGTCAGTCTCTGCTAAGATTCTTTCTTTCAGAGCTTTTTCGAAGTCATCGGGTACATTGGGTTCTTCGACGTTCTCAGGCTGATACATCCTTCCCGTTAGCGAATAGTAAGCATTCATAAAGTTCTGGGCGTGCATATATTCATCCTTGCTGAATTCCATCAGCAGATCCTTTGCCATCTTTGTATGCGCTCTGTTAGCCAGTATTTCATAGTATTTACTGTCTTTAAGCTCGTCATCAATGTACTTTTCAAGATCTTCTATAAGGCTCTGGGGAATCGGATGCCAATAACAATCCGGTTTGGGGCAGCTGGGATCCGGTTGCCTTTGAGGATCGTTATCGGTATAATCATACAGATAGTAGCCGTTCTGATGATAGCCGTTTTGGAAATAACCGTCATAGCCGTTATACCCATTGTAACCATAGTAGTTGTGACCAATGTAATCATTGTAATCATAACCGTTAAAACCGTTATAGCTGTTCAGGACATTGTGCTGATACATATTTATTCACCTCCAGACGCTGCTAAATTTGATCTCTTAACATTATATTAAACGGCGGTTATAATGGTGCAAAACATAAAGCCTGTGTAACAAGAATCCCTCACTCTTAAAGAATTGACTGGTTAAGTGAGGTTCGAGTGTTTTCGGCACAATGAATTTAAGGATATTCAGATACAAAATATAGCAATATCGAATATAATCATACCATTAATAAAAAACAAGCATTTTGTGATACGGGTGACAAAGGGACTTCTCCGCCACAAATAGGGAGTCAATTATACAAAGCATCTGGGTTCATACTTTTGATTTTAGTGTATCTTTAGGCTGCTGCGTTGTTGCTGCGTATTTGTGAAATCAAAAAACCGCTTGATGCTGGAAACCCAGTATTCAAGCGGTTTTCACTGGTCTGGGTGGAGGGATTTGAACCCCCGGCCTCTTGAACCCCATTCAAGCGCGCTACCAAGCTGCGCCACACCCAGGTATTTTATCGAACATTATAAATGATACTATAAACAACACAAAAAAGCAAGCCCTAAACAAAAACAGTTTTTT
>DGEI01000041.1 GCA_002385885.1 Firmicutes bacterium UBA3930 | reverse complement strand
TTATATCACAGAGGAGATACTCTTTTCTTTTATTTGTTTGTTTTTTCCCCAGAGTAATTTTACACTAACCATTCTCCCCCCCGACATTTTCTAAAACCTTCCCGTCGCTGCCTGAACACCTATGGATACAACAACAACCAGCGTATCAACAATAAATCCAAGTATCATTGGTTTGAGCCCTATATTTTTTATATCACCATAGCTGGTTTTCAGTCCAATGGCTGATAAAGCTATTATCATGCAATATTTTGAAGTTTTCGATAATGCAGGTACTAAATTGCCTGGTATGATACCGGTACTGCGAAGAGCTACAACAAGGAGAAATAACATAACGAAATAAGGGAAAATTTTCTTAATATTAACTGGTTTTCGTTCTTCCGTAACCTCCGCTTTTGCCTCTATTCTTTCTGAAATTACAGAGAACATTAAAACGAATGGGATTATAAACAATGTCCTGGTGAGTTTCACTATAACTGCTATGTTGCCTGCCAATTCAGAGAATGCATAACCGGCAGCCACAACTGACGATGTATCATTAACAGCAGTGCCTACCCATAAACCAAAGCCCGTACCGGACATGCCAAGGGCAAAACCAATCCATGGGAATATGACAACTGTTAAAACATCAAAAATAAAAGTTGCAGATATTGCATATGCTATATCCTCATCCTTTGCTTTTATAACCGGACCTACCGTGGCAACGGCAGAACCTCCGCATATAGCAGTACTAACTGACAACAGATTGGTCAGTTTCCAATCCATTCCAAATATTTTGCCAATTAAGTTTCCTGCGCCAAAAGCAGTTCCCATTGTAAATAACATCACAAAAACTGCATATTTGCTGACACTAAAAACCTCCGATAAATTCAGGTTGACACCCATAAGTATGATACCTATCCGAAGAACCATCTTTGCTGCAAAGTTTACTCCATCGTTTAACCGCTCATACCTGTTCATTACAGGATTCAGCGCCATTCCAACCAGAAGAGCCATAACAGTAGCGCCTATAATATCGCCTGGAATTAAGCTGCTTAACAATATTGCAATAATTGCTGCAACACTGCTGAAAAGTAAGCCAGGAATCAATCTGCCTATTTTACTGCTCATAATAATCCTCCGATCTTTATGATATTTACTTGAATATACCATACTTTTAATATAAAATAAAATTATTATATTTTATTAATCAATAATTTCAATTTATGGGGTGTAAAAATGTTAGATAATAGGTTATATACTTTTCTCACACTTTGTGAAACACGCAACTATACAAAAACAGCTGAAAAACTCAATATGACACAGCCGGCTGTTTCACAGCACATCAAGTTCCTGGAGGATTATTACCAGGTGGTGTTGATTGCAGGTAAAGGAAAAGATTTTTCTCTTACGGAGGAAGGCAAGGCACTGCAGGAATATGCAAAAACACTTAAATCCAATTCAGAACGGATTTTATCCTTATTACACCGGATCAAAAACCGTGCTAAGCCTTTAAATTTTGGAGCAACATTGACTATAGGTGAGTACATGATTCCACCGATTATACATCGGATATTCAGAGAAGAGCCGGAAACAGATATTTCAATGTTTGTTGAAAATACAGATATTCTCCAAAAAATGCTGTGGGATGGCGAAATAGACTTCGCCTTGCTGGAGGGGAATTTCAACCGGAATCAATACCGGGTTAAAATAATATCTGATGAGGAGTTTATTGGTGTTTGCTCTCCAAAAAACCGAACTGCATCCAAACCCATCGAACTGGAAGATTTGCTTGGACAGAACCTGATCTTACGGGAACCGGGCAGTGGAACCCGGGATATATTGGAACAGGCATTGTACAATAGAAATCTCAGCGTCAACGATTTCAAAAGAAAAATTGAGATTGGCAATATGAATGCCATTAAAGAATTATGCCATCAGAATGTCGGTATCACCTTTATGTACCGGGAAGCCGTAAAAAAAGAATTATCCCGGGGATACCTGAAAGAAATACCAATACATAATTTTAATATCAGTCATCCTTTCAGCTTTGTCTATCTAAAGGATTGTCCCGACATATCACACATTGAATACTGGTATGAAAGGATTGTGTACTTAAGAAATAATTAACCCGCTGCATTACACCTTTCTCAATCTTATTGCCATATACTGCCGCCTAGGAAGCTGTATCGTAAATCTCCCCTTATGGATCCCTGCATCAGTAATTGTCATATTCCATGTATCGATAATTTCTACCTTGTATTCTGTCGTATCATCAAAATAGAATCTTCTGAAACCGGGACGGTTAAAGCCGTAATACACCAGGTAATAGCCGGTATCCCGGGGCGTATCGGGTACAGCTGCAACATCATCCCATGAAAAACTGTACGGTTTTAAGCCGTTCCCGGGTGTCTCACACAGGATCCTGTATAAAAACTTCAGCCTCGCATCGCTCTCTCCATAAAGTTTACCTCCATGGCTCCACCACAGGATATTTTCCGGATTAATAAAAGTTTCTCCATGGGTGGCATAGCCGCCGCGGCATGCAGCCTCCCAAAAACGCCTCACCAGCTCCTGCCCTGTGAGATTTCCCCAGCCATGTTCTATATCTCCTTCATAACCCAGTTCATCAAATATAACCGGCTTTTTGAAACGGATCCTCAGTTGGTCAACATCCTCGGTGGTTCTATATATATCGGTTCTTTGAACACTGCAATGGGTGACCCACGGCCTTGAAAAATCATAAAGAACTCTGCAGTTATGCACGGATCTCAAGTGATTGTATGGATCCTTTTTACAGATTATGGAAGCAAAACGTTCCCAGTCCTGCAGGGTTTTGCCCGGAAGCAAATCGTATTCATTGGCTAATGACCACCATACATTCCTGTATGCGGCAAAACGGGCAATAACATAATTCAAATACAGGTCATCATCTTCCCTGCTCATCCTGCTGAATCCCCAGCGGTCATACGGATGCCAAAGGATTAAGTCAGCCTGGATCCCCAAATCCATTAGATCCTGAATCCGCTTTTCTATCAGCTGAAAATGCCTGGGGTTAAACCGTTTGAAATCCCATTTGTTGTCTTCAAAATCCGGTGTATAGCTGAAATTGTCTTCATTTAAATGGGAGCTGTCGCATGGGGTGCCTTCATATGGATAAGTTAGCGGTTCATGCAGGTTATAGAGGTAGTGTTTTGGAAATACACAAAAACGGATTTTATTAAACGAGCTGTTTTTAAGGGTTTCCAATGTCTGCTCCTGCAGTTCCGCTTTTTGATGCGTCCAAACATAACATGTGGTGCCAATCGGATAATACGGGCTTCCGTCTTCATATGCAAAATGATATGTATTGGCAACTCTTACGGGACCGTGATTGTTTTCCGAAGCCTGGGTCACCGTAAATCCGCCTTCATACTTTTCGTCAGTAAA
This sequence comes from Firmicutes bacterium UBA3930, assembly GCA_002385885.1. Classification (GTDB taxonomy): domain Bacteria; phylum Bacillota; class Clostridia; order Caldicoprobacterales; family Caldicoprobacteraceae; genus DTU074. The sequence goes on along the minus strand of DGEI01000041.1, from coordinate 6,125 downwards.
GTTTGCCTCAACGGCAAATTTATATTCTTCTTCAAAGGAAGGCATAAACCGGACTTTATATATACCATTTCCGTCATAAAAACCCTCCACGGTTTTTGCTTCGTTTTTACTTTGAAATGTCCCTTTTATCCTATAATCCAAAAAGGGATTCCCATCTGAAGGCCCGTTAATCGCTGCCTCAAATACGCACCATCTCTCAACTGACTCCGGATAAGCAAATCGGCGCATTATTTATCACTCCTTCTTATTTAGTGGACAGTATTTTGAATCCATCAGGCCCGGCTTCGCTTCAGAGAATTGGAAACCGTTAATTATAAATCGTGTAAACACGGTTTGTCCTCGATAAACTCTGACGGCAGGCCCAGGTTTTCGAAATACCTGCACATTTTTATAACAGCAAATTTCTCGGTAGAATAATGGGTGCCGCCCAACACATTTATACGGTTTTCCTGTTCAAGTTTATGGGCTTCTTTTGAATAATCGTTTACAATGGTAACGCCTGTAATCAATATCCTGATATCATTGCGCAGCATTTCATTTATAACGAATGGATCATTACCTCCGCCGGGACAAACGGCTATTCTTTCACCTTTTATATTCTCGTTCCCGTATTGGTACAAGCTTGTTTTATGCCCCATTGCCCTTGTATAATGCTCATGCAATTCACCAATGCTTTTAATAAAATCCATTGTACCTATTACTCCACAATAAGCGCCGCAGTACAAAAAAGCGGGGTGATCAATTTTAAGGTTTATTCGGTCAGCCAAAGTTTTGCATGTTGAGTATTCCCCGTAATTGTCCAGCGGATGATGTAGTACATATATGGATATGTTTCTGTCTTTTAGCTCAGCTATATACTTTTCCGCAGCGGCGAAATTACCGTTATGGTGTTCAAGATCCCAGTCAGTCGGATGATGAGAAAATATCATTGCATTTGTAATACCATCAGATAAGACTTTAGAAAGAACCCTGTCGGAAAGAAATACCGTTGTATAAACCTTTTCAATTTCGTCTGTGAAGTCGCACATCAGGCCCATGCCGCTCTGCTTAAAATCATCATACAAGTATTTGTTCAGATCCGGCATCCTGGACGCCCAGTCATAATCGGTTATACCCTCTTTTATAAAATCACTTTTTAACCTGCCGTAAAGTTCCCTGGCTTCCATTCCCCATTCGTCCTTTCTATACAGAATATAAATAATTCATAGTCCGGAACTGCAGAGATAAAATGCCATGGCAAATAATATTGAAATTTTCGAAGTATTTTGATAAGCCCACTACTTGACTTATTATACCAATAACCATGCTGACCATACAAGCCCGGTTTTATAAATTATCTTTTTCGTTACCATAGATATTGCACAAATCCCCGTGTATTCCATTGCATACACGGAAACGTGTTGAAAAGAAAATAATACATAATAAAACCCTGCAGCTCATCGTTGCGGGGTTTGGCTAGCTGCAGGGTCTTCAGATAACAAATACTGTTTTTTATCTTTTTACTGCCAGGGTTTGAGGATCACTTTGCAGGTATTGCCTGTCATAAACTTATCAAATGCCTCCTGTACCTGTGAAAAACCGTATATATCCGTTATCAGCTTAGGCACCAAAGGCGAACGGCGCAAAAGGCTGTACATTTCATCATGATCAGACAGGTTATAATGCCATGAACCCATAAGTGTCAATCCTTTACGAATAAAATCATTGCTGGGCCCAATAGGTATTTGGCCAAAGTTTTCACCAACAAATGAGACAATTCCACCAGGTTCCATAGCATCAATGCAAAGCCGCTCTGCAGAAGGGTTGCCTGATGCATCTATTGCCTTGATCAAACGGCCGGGCTTTGCAGCCTCGCGGATCAAAGCAAGGGCATCCGGATCAGCGGCATCTATAATCACATCAGCTCCGAATTCTTCAGCCATCTTTTTCCTAAAGGGGATGGACTCAACAACAATAGCCCTGGCTCCCATGAATTTTGCAATTGCAAGCGCCCCCATCCCAACCGGGCCAAGGCCTGTGATCAGAATGTTGTCGAAAGCGCGTAAATTCATCCTTTTAATTGAACTGAATGCCGGTCCCAATGCACAGCATGCCATTGCCCCTACGTCATATGAAATATCTTCCGGTAATGGTGTGCATACAAAATCCTGTACCTTAACGTACTGGGCAAAATGCGTATAAAAATCCGGTTTATCCGGGCAGTATATATAATTACCTGTACGGCAGTATATACACTTTCCACATCCGGATAAGGGATTGAGTATTACCCGGTCTCCTTCTTTCAGCAGGCTTGAGCCGGCAGTTGCCACAACAATACCGGAGCCTTCATGCCCGGCACCACGTACAGGCTCCTGGCTGTTATATGCCTGTTTATCGCTGCCGCATATTGGAGTGGACTCTATTTTTACAACCACCCACTCGCCTTCCGGAATTGGATCCGGCACATCCTCCAGCCATACCTTTTTATTTTGTAAAACTAAACTTTTCATATCTTAGCCCCTCTCTATCTCTATATATTGCTTTATAAATGTTGATAATGCCACAATATCATTTATGTCAGAATTACAGGCTTTTCAATGCCATCACTTTAAAGAGGCCATACCTTATTTATTGCATCGGTTACAACTTTAACCGCCTCATCATACGGCATCTCTTTTAATGGCGCGTAGAACGGTTCTGCATAAACCGGCCCGTCGTAACCAAGCTTCAACAATCCGTCGAAGAATTCATCAATGCGCAGTAAACCTGTTGCGCCGGGCAGCTCACGGGACAAATCCTGTTGATCTTCCAAAGCAATACCTTTGGGCATATCGTTTATGTGTGCAATTACTACCCATTCTTTACCGGGTATTTTTTTGAAATCATCATATGTCTGTCCGGCAAGATCCCAATGCCAGACATCCATTATAACACCCAGGTTTGATGTGCCAATCGCATCCCAAAGTCTAATCAGGCCATCCAGGTTATGAATAAATTCGTATTTTTTCCCTTTGCGCTCTCCCGGAGGCCCAACAAATTCAATACCAAAGCGGATACCATAATCTTCGAGTACCTTTGCGATCGGGGTCAATCTGCTTCTGTGCAGCTCAAAATTTTCTTCATAGGTCAGGGTATCACTCCAGGGAATAAGCCAGGTCATGCATCTGAAATCGCCAATCTCACGTGCAAATTCGCAGTATTTCGGCAGTTTCTGCATATCGGCCTCAAAAACGTCCTGACCTTCACGGTAGTTAACCGGCAGTACAAATCCGCCGGGTTTGAGGTTGTTTTTTGCTAATATCTCACGAATTTCAGCAGGATCCCTGTCAGATAAGCCGACTATGTCAATGTGAACCCCCTCGTACCCAAACTTTACAGCAGTTTCAACATCCTCTTCAAATGTTTTGCTAAAACCGATATGCCCGGCATAAAATGCTTTGTACATAGTTATCCCCCTTATCAACTTTTTCATTGCACAGCGCTTATAGATGAGAGCATAATGCAGGTTTAAAAGAATTGCGTTTAACATTTGAAGCAAATAACACAACTTAATTATATGCCATTATATATATGTTTTCAATAAGATTACAGGATAAATGAGAAAAGCCCGGAGCATGCCACTTTTCATTATTTATGTGTTATGGCATACTCATGGGCTTTCTATCGTCATGGAGCGGATAGGCTCCTGCGTTTATACCCTTTTTGCTTCATCATGCAATGAAGGTACACGCTGCCTGCATAAAAAGCGTTTTTTATTTAGATATTCACATATTCACCGGAGCGGCAAATCAGCTTCCCATCAGCTGTAATTTTCGGATTTCTGACAACTAAGTCAAAATATCCCGGCCGCCATTAATAATATCATCGATAGTAAAAACTGCAACACGAGGTACGTTTCTATCTGCCAGATATATATAACCGTCATCATAAAATAAAGTCCCAAAGGCAGGGGCTTCTGTAATCAAATTCCAGTTGCCGGTATCCCAAATTTTAATGCTGTTTTTGGCTGCACAAACAAGATATTTATCAGTCATAATTGTGCGCCCCAGAGAACACCTGGCGTTCTTAATCCGATGCAGTATTGACCCGCTGCTTTTGTCCCATATTATAATGGAATTATCGGCAGACGTGGAAACAAGATATTCATTATATGAGTATATAAAATGAATATTTCCTTTGTGGCCGGTAAAAACAGCGGCAGCCGATAAGGTTGATTTTTCGAAGGCGTAGATGTTTTTATCAACACCTCCGAAATATATCATGCTTTCATCCTGATCCAGCGCCCATACGCTTCCCTTATCTTTATTTAAAAACTTTACATTTTTGTAGTCATCTTTATCTGCCACCACGAGCCCGTTATTCCGCATGGAGAAATAAATATGATCCCTGTCAACAAGAATTGTCCCAAGATCAATATCCGAACTGTTGTCCGATCCAAACTGTTTCTGATATATTATCTCATTCGTTTTTTTATCCATAACATGGAAAAAGTAGATGCTGTTGAAATATATATTGTCCTCATCTGTGCACAGAATCGCTCCTTTATTCAAATTGTCGTTGGGAGGAACAGTAAAAAAAGATATAAGCTCTTTGGTTTTTTTATCCCACCTGTATATATTCTTCGCCAGGGATGTATAAATAAAGTCTTCCTCAAACCACATTCTGTAAACCCGTGCAGTATACAGCTTGTCTTTCTTTTCAAGCATATCGGCACCTCCTGTCCGGCTTTCTTAAGCCCGTTTTTTATTTTAAACTTCTTCGCTGCTATATATTATCTCAAACACGCATTTATCCCTGCCGTTAAGAATGGTATCAATTTTATTAACCGTTACCGGTTTGCTGAAAACTAATAAAACAACCGTTCATACCACCTGCCTTTACTCAAACTTTTCAATGGGAACCCATATCTCCACTATGGACTCCTCACTGTCCCCCTGGAACCTTTCATCGTAGTATTCAACAACATAGGGATTACCGTCAATCAGGCGCTGTCTATACTTCTCCTTATTGGCTTTAAGCCATTCATCCATAGCGGCATTTTCACTGTCATAACCCTGGGCAACATATACTTCGAATGCAGCATAGGTAGATTCGGGTAGTTTTAAAACGCTATAAACACTGTCGACACTGCTGTCCGATACACTGACACCTACATGGCATGTGCACTGTTTATCATCGTATATGCGGATCTCATATCCGTTGTCCGACAGCTTATTTTTTATTTCGACCTTATCGTAAAGCTCCATGAATTTCTGCCATATCTCATGGGTCTTGCTCCCGTCGCCCGTAACACCGGCTATCAGCAGCTCTTCTCTTTTAATGATTTTTGGATGCACAAGGATACCTCCTTTTAGTTTTTTGGTAAACTTCTCAATAATCTCTTCAACCGACATGATTACCGGAGTATAACCCATCCTTCTGTAATCGCTGGGTGAAATACCGTAGCTGTTTTTAAAGGCGCGGCAAAAAGACTGGGATGAGTTAAATCCGCATTCAAAACATATGGATGTGATGGTTTTGTCAGGATCCGTGAGCAACAGTGAGGCTTTTGCCAACCGGCGTTCACGAATGTATGCGCCAATGGGTTTTCCGACAACGGCAGAGAACAGCCGGTGGAAATAGTATGGTGAAAAACTAAATGTATTGGCAACCTGTTCATAGTCTGCTATTTCATCCAGGTGATCCTCTATGTAATGCAAAACCTCACTTATCCTCTGAATCTTATCCATTTTCCTCCTCCCCATGTTTTATTATTGTGCCTGGTTATAGTTTATATATTTTTGTGCATCCTGTCTTAACATTTCTTGCCTTATTTATCCATTTAATTCTTTATAATAATCAGCCTGGGCGTTGAACATTTTTGCGTAATGCCGGTTTAGCCCGAGAAGCTGCTGATGTGTACCGTACTCGATAATCCGTCCCTGGTGGAAAACCGCTATACTGTCAGAAAACCTGCAGCTGGACATCCGGTGAGAAATATAAATTGCCGTCTTGTTTCCTATCAGTTTATCAAAATTTGTATAAACCTCGTATTCCGCAGCGGGTGACAGCATGGCGGTAGGTTCGTCAAGGATAACAATGGGGGCATCCCGGTAAATTGAACTGCATAAGGCAAGTTTTTGCTGTTCACCGCCGGAGAGTTCCAC
>DGEI01000007.1 GCA_002385885.1 Firmicutes bacterium UBA3930 | reverse complement strand
GGAAATCATTCAAAAAATCATTAGCTGTTTTGAAATACTGGGTACTTGACAAAAGCAGATAAGTATCTATATAATAAGTTCGATTGTTAATGAGGTGATGAAAATGATCATTGATGTGTCGGATATTTTGAAAGATGTAGGCGCATCAAAAGAGTTTGAGGGTAATCTGGTTCTTGAGGATATGGTTTACCAAGGAGAAAAGATTGGTTTTTTGACACCCATTGCCGTATCCGGCAGGCTCACCAATGTTGGTGAACTTATAATGCTGAATGGAAGAGCCAGTGTAAAACTGCAGCTCCAGTGCGGTTCATGTACTCAACCCTTTGACAGAATGCTGGAATTCAGCCTGGAAGCAAAGCTTGATAAAACAGATGATCCTGAAGATCCGGATATTTTTGTTTACGAAGGAAATGCAATCGATCTAAAGGATATTGTTTTTGAGTTTTTTTTGCTGGAATTGCCCATACGAAAACTGTGTTCCCCGGAATGCAGAGGTTTATGCCCTTACTGCGGCTGTAACCTGAATCTGGAACAGTGTGAATGTGAGCAAAATTTTGCTTATAGAGAACAATATGAGGTGGATTCTCGCCTTGAAGCTTTGAAACGCGTACTATCTGCTAATGGTGAGGAGGTGTAATAATGGCTGTACCTAAGAGAAAAACGTCAAAGGCAAGAAGGGATAAAAGAAGAGCGAATTGGAAACTTACTGCGCCCGGAATCGTTACGTGTCCGCAATGCGGTGAAAGCAGGCTGTCCCACAGGGCTTGCAGGAATTGCGGTTACTACAAGCGGAGACAGGTTATTGATGTTGAGAAGGAGAAAAGATCTGCCCAGTAATGGGGCAGTTCTTTTTTTTTGACTTTTTTGACATGGAATTATGGTTTTGTTGAATTTCTGGTATAACAGATCTTTGTATGCTATAATGTCCTCAACATTTAATTAGCGGCTTTACGAACAATATATATGATAATTTGGAGGGATGAAAATGAAGGTTTTGCGGAACAGAAACGAGATAGATGAAAAATACAAATGGAGATTGGAAGACATATATGAAAATGAGGAGATGTGGGAAGAGGACTTCCAAAAGGTTAAGGAACTGCTTGCTGAGATTGCAGGTTTCAAAGGCAAGATAAATACCGCGGAAAACCTGCATAGTGTTTTAATGCTGAACGACCGGATAGGCATGAGCCTCGGTAAGATTTTTTCATATGCCCGTATGAGAAGGGATGAGAATAATACAAATGCCAGGTATCAAAGCCTGACTGACAGGGCCATGATGCTGAGCATTGAAGCCATGAGCGCCACATCATTTATAGCTCCCGAAATTCTATCCATTGATGAACATAAATTGAAGGCAATGATCGATGAAAAGGAAGAATTGAAAATCTATGGGCAGTATCTGGAAAATCTGATGAGGTTTAAGCCTCATGTTTTGTCGCCTGAAGAAGAAAAAATATTGGCAGAGACTGAAATACTGGGTGAATCAATCTCTGATATATTTAGCATGCTGAACGATGCAGACCTGCGTTTTCCCGTTGTTAAGGACGAGGATGGCAGTGAGGTGGAGCTGACCCACGGCAATTTCATAAGCTTTATGCAAAGTAAAGACAGATCTGTACGAAAAGCAGCCTTTAATGGGATGTACGATACTTACAAGAAATATATAAATACCTTTGCCTCTACCATGTCGGGGAACGTTAAAAAGGATATCTTTTATACAAACACCAGGAAGTTCAACTCTTCATTGGAAGCTTCACTGTTTGATGATAATGTGGATGTCAGCGTTTACAACAATTTGATAGATACGATACATAAGAGACTGAATGTGCTGCATAGATATGTTGGTATAAAGAAACGCTTTCTGGGGCTGGATGAGATGCATATGTATGACCTTTATGTTCCGTTGATACAGGAATATGACAAATATTTTACTTATGAAGAAGCTGTTGACCTGGTGCTGACGGGGTTGAATCCTTTAGGGGATGAATACATAAACCTGCTTAAAAAGGGTTTTTCTTCACGGTGGATTGATGTTTACGAAAACAGGGGGAAGACATCAGGGGCTTATTCCTGGGGGGCTTATGGCGTACATCCATACGTACTTTTAAACTTCCAGGGCAGGCTTAATGATGTGTTCACTATTGCCCACGAAATGGGTCATTCGCTGCATACCTACTATTCAAACGAAGCACAGCCTTATGTATATGCCGGTTATAAGATAATATTGGCTGAGGTTGCTTCTACCTGTAATGAGGCTGTACTTATGGATTATCTTTTAAAAAATTCCACTGATAGGATGGAAAAGCTGTATCTTTTGAATCATTTTCTTGAGGAATTCAGAACCACCGTATTCAGGCAGGTGATGTTTGCCGAGTTCGAAAAAATTACCCATGAGATGGCTGAAAAAGGTGAAGCGTTGACAGCTGAAGCGCTCAGTCAAAAATACTATGAGTTAAATAAGTTGTATTACGGTGATGATATGGTTGTGGATGAGGAAATAAGCTGCGAATGGGCCAGAATACCTCATTTTTACAGGAGTTTTTATGTATATAAGTATGCAACCGGTTTTTCGGCGGCTATAGCCATTTCCCGGATGATCATGAATGAAGGCAAGGCAGCTGTTGACAGATACAAGAAGTTCTTAAAGAGCGGAAGTTCGGATTATCCATTAAATATATTAAAAAAAGCGGGTGTTGACTTATCTGTTGCAAAGCCAATTGACGATGCGCTGGATGTATTTGAGAAGATGCTTGATGAGTTTGAAAAGGCCTTGTTTGAAATATAGATGATTATCCATTGTATAAGGATAATTATAACTTCCATGAATAACAATATACTCAAAAAACTATTGCAATTAGTATTAAAGTTTTGTATACTACTTATAGTATCTGGTATTAATAATAGATAATGATATAAATATGCTTTGAGGTGATCAATGAGTGGCACGTTTGAACCTGCCTAAAAAAGCCAGGCAAAGGGAGCTTATGGAAAGGCTTAAAGCTGATCCCTTCCTGACTGATGAAGAACTCAGCGATATATTTCATGTCAGTGTACAAACAATTCGTCTGGATAGGCTTGAGCTCGGAATTCCTGAACTGAGGGAGAGAATAAAAAACGTTGCAGAAGGGAATTATGAAAAACTTCGGGCCATAGGGGGACAGGAGATTGTGGGCGAGCTGATAGAGATAGAGCTGGGTAAAAGCGGCATTTCTATCCTGACTCCCACCGAGGATATGGTTTTTGAAAAGACCAAAATAGTGAGAGGGCATTACATATATGCACAGGCCGAATCATTGGCCATAGCGGTGATCGATGCCAAAGTTGCTCTGATCGGTGTGGCCAACATAAAATATAAAACTCCGATTTACCTGAGCGACAAGCTGGTGGCAAAAGCTGAAGTGGTACGTCAAAGAGGAAACAAATATTTCGTATGGGTAAAAACAAAGGTTAATTATCAGGAGGCATTCAGGGGAAAATTTATACTGGTGTCAATGGACGATGAGCAATAGGAGGGGTAGTATGAATATCATTGTAGACGCTATGGGCGGGGATAACGCTCCCGGTGAAATTATCAGGGGCTGTATTGATGCAGTATTGGAATATGATATTAATCTTACCCTTGTGGGGAGAGAGGAAGTTATATGGGAAACGCTGGAAAATTCGGATGCGCCTGGGGACAGATTTACAGTTGTACATGCTTCTGAAGTCATTGAAGCTGAAGAAGCTCCGGTGGCAGCTATCCGTGCAAAGAAAGATTCATCCATGGTGAAAGGTTTTGAACTGCTCCGGCAGGATCCGGGGAGTGTGTTTGTATCAGCGGGAAATACAGGCGCCTTAATGGCAGGAGGGCTTCTGAAGGTTGGGAGGATAAAAGGAGTTGATCGGCCTGCCCTTGCACCAATGATACCCAATTTAGGGAGAGGTACATTGCTCATCGACGCCGGAGCAAATGCCGAGTGCAAACCTCAAAACCTTGTTCAGTTTGCAATAATGGGCTCTATTTATACAGAAAAGGTTATGCAGCATGAAAAACCAACGGTGGGCCTGGTTAATATTGGGCAGGAGGAAACCAAGGGAAATGAACTGACCAAAGAAGCATATACACTGCTTAAGAATGAAAAATCCATAAATTTTATTGGAAATGTTGAACCCCGTGATATTCCCCAAGGTGTTGTGGATGTACTGGTGTGTGACGGGTTTGTGGGCAATGTTATACTCAAACTTACAGAAGGGGTAGCCTTAGGCTTATTTCAGATGCTGAAGGAGGAGCTGACCAAAAATGCTTTATCTAAAATGGGGGCGCTGCTTCTAAAATCGGGGTTTAAACAGATAAAAAACCGAATGGATTATGCCGAACACGGCGGGGCTCCTCTTTTAGGCATAAAAGGAGGAATCATCAAAGCCCACGGCAGTTCGGACGCAAGAGCAATAAAAAATGCAGTACGGCAGGCTGTTTTGTTTGCCCGGAATAATGTACTGGAAACTATAACGGCCAGTATAAAATCAACTGTGGAGGTTAGCAATGGCTAGGCTGTATCAAAGTGGTATCATTGCCACCGGCAGTTACGTGCCTGATACTGTTGTAACCAACCATGACCTGGAAAAAATAGTTGATACCAGCGATGAATGGATTGTATCAAGGACCGGAATCCGGGAAAGACGCATCGCCGGTAAGGATATGGCTACTTCCGATCTGGCCACAAAGGCAGCGCTAATGGCTTTGAAAAGCTCAAATCTTACTGCGCAGGAACTGGATATGATCATTGTATCCACAGTTACTCCCGATATGAATTTCCCGTCTACTGCCTGTCTTGTACAGAGAAACATAGGTGCGGTAAACGCTTCGGCTTTCGATCTTGAGGCTGCATGTTCAGGGTTTATATATGGAATGGTTGTGGCCGCCCAGTTTATTAAAACAAGTGTATGCCGCTATGCAATGGTGATTGGCGCTGAGTGTTTAAGCAAGTTTGTCAACTGGAAGGATCGCAACACCTGCGTTCTTTTCGGTGATGGGGCAGGCGCCGTTATATTAGGCCGGGTGGAAGATGATTACGGTATTCTATCCCACATTTTGGGCGCCGACGGTAAAGGTGCCGATCTTCTTGCCCTTGAGGCAGGAGGGTCAAGGAAGCCGGCTTCAATTGAAACTGTTGAAAAACAGCTGCATTACATTCATATGGATGGAAGCGAGGTATTCAAATTTGCCGTGCGTATTATGGCTTCTATGGCAGAAAAGGTGGTCAGAAATGCCGGGTTAAGCAGAGAAGATGTGGATTACTTAATTCCGCACCAGGCTAACATAAGGATTATAGAAGCTGCAAGAAAGAGGCTGGAGCTTCCGGAAGACAGGGTATATGTCAATCTGGACAGGTACGGCAACATGTCGGCAGCATCAATACCGGTGGCATTGGATGAAGCAGTACGGCTGGGCAGGATAAAAAAGAATGATAATATAGTAATGGTAGGTTTTGGCGGCGGCCTTACCTGGGCAGCATGTGCCGTCAGGTGGGCTGTTTAAACCGGATCCGTTCTGGAAAGGAATTCTCTGCTGTGCTAAATGGCAGATGAGAGAATTTATACAGGGAGGATATAAGAGGGAGCATGGGAAATCAAAACAGGATAGGGTTTTTATTCCCCGGACAGGGAGCCCAATATGTGGGAATGGGAAAGGAATTATATCATTCATATGATGAGGTAAAGGAATTATTCAACAAGGCTGATGAGATCCTGGGAAGGTGTATCAGCAATATATGCCTGGAAGGCCCTGAAAGCGAGCTTATTAAGACAGAAAATACCCAGCCGGCGGTTCTATTGTTCAGTACCGCTGTAATGAAGGTGCTGCTAAAGCACGGTATTTACCCTGAAATGGCTGCCGGTTTGAGCCTGGGCGAGTATGGAGCTTTGGTGGCAGCTAATTCTATCAGTTTTGAAGACGCTCTTCCCCTGGTTATGAAAAGAGGGCAATTTATGCAAAAAGCGGTCCCTCTTGGCGAAGGTATGATGGCGGCTGTTTTGGGCCTTGAACGGGGAAAGGTTGAAGAATGCTGCAGGCTGGCTTGTGATACAGGCGTAGTCGAACCGGCAAATTATAACTGTCCCGGCCAGATTGTGATATCAGGCCAGGCAGCTGCTGTTCAAAAGGCCTGCAATATAGCAAGGGACATGGGGGCGAAACGAACAGTGCCATTGTCTGTCAGCGCTCCGTTTCACTGTTCGCTGTTAAAACCGGCAGGAGAAAAACTAAAGATAGAGCTTGAAAGCATTCAGATCAAAAAGCCTGAGATCCCTGTTATATCCAATGTTGAAGCCCTTCCAGTAAAAGATGCTGTTCACATACGCAGACTGTTGGTACAGCAGGTAAGCAGCCCAGTACGCTGGGAAGACAGTATTCGCTATATGATCGGACATGGTGTTGAGGTATTTATAGAGGTTGGACCGGGCAGAGTTCTTAACGGCTTTCTTAAAAAGATATCGAAAATGGTAAAGGGTTATAATGTTGAGGATTTGGAGACGCTTAGACGAACTGTTGAAGGATTGGGGGGGACGCTGTGAACGATTTAAAGGGAATGACGGCTCTTGTCACCGGGGCTTCCCGGGGTATAGGCAGGGCTATTGCCTTGTATCTGGCCGAACTTGGTGCTCAGGTAGCTGTGAACTATGCCAGCTCGGAAGATTATGCTCATGAGGTGGTTGAGCATATAAAAAACAAGGGAGGCAGGGCTATAGCAGTTAAGGCTGATGTTGCCAATGCCCGGGATGTGGAGAGCATGTTCGAAAAGGTGTTGGCTGAATTTGGCGATTTGCATATCCTGGTCAACAATGCCGGAATCAATCGGGATGGACTGCTTATAAGAATGAAGCCGGAAGATTGGGATGACGTAATGGATACAAACTTGAAAGGGGTATATAACTGTTCAAAGGAAGCTGCCAGAATCATGATAAGGAAGAGACGGGGAAAGATTATAAATATTTCCTCGGTGGTAGGGATATCCGGCAATGCGGGGCAGTCCAATTATGCTGCTGCTAAAGCAGGAATTATAGGTTTTTCAAAGGCAATAGCCCGGGAGCTGGCATCGCGTAATATTCAGGTAAATGTTGTAGCGCCGGGATTTATAATAACCGATATGACCGACAAACTGCCTGAAGCGGCAAAACAGGAAATGCTGAACCGGATACCTTTAGGCCGGTATGGCAAACCCAGGGATGTCGCTTATATTGTTGGTTTTCTTGCCTCGGACAAAAGTCAGTATATAACCGGGCAGGTAATCCATGTTGACGGTGGAATGATAATGTAATATGATTTCTATTATAGCAATAATAATAAATATTTGTTATGATCTATGGTCAAGCTTGCTTTGTATCGTGAAAGGAGGTGAAAGTGATGGCATTTGAGAAAATAAGGGATATTATTGTGGAACAGTTGGGTGTTGAACCGGGTGAGGTTACACCGGACTCCAGGTTTATTGACGATCTTGGAGCTGATTCCCTGGATATTGTAGAGTTGATTATGGCTTTGGAAGAGGAGTTTGATATGGAAATTCCCGATGAGGAGGCTGAAAAGATCTCAACGGTTGGGGATGTGGTGGAATATCTTAAGACTCATTCATAATTTATTCTGTAATTATCAAGGGTTCCCCAACCATGGGGAACCCATATTAATGTGTGCAATAATATTATGTTTTATTTTATTCTCTTGCTGGAGGTGTCTATGAACAACAGGGTTGTAATAACGGGTATGGGTGCCATTACCCCCGTTGGAAATACAGTTGAAGATTTTTGGATGTCCCTATGCAGCGGAAAAAATGGCGTGGATAAAATAACTAAATTTGATGTCAGTGATTTTTCTACGCAAATAGCCGCCTGTGTGAAAGATTTTAATCCTGAGGATTATATGGATAAAAAGGAAGCCAGAAGAATGGACAGATATACCCATTTTGCTGTAGCAGCTGCCAATATGGCAATGGAAGATGCGGCGCTCAACATGGATAAAGTCGATAAAGAACGTGTTGGCATAATATTGGGAACAGGCATAGGCGGGATTGAGACCCTGGAGGATCAGTTTGAAGTTTTGCTGAAGAAAGGGCCGGGAAGAGTCAGTCCTTTTCTTGTACCCATGATGATTGCAAATATGGCTGCCGGACAGTTATCAATACTGACTGGAGCTAAAGGAATTAACGAGGCAATTGTAACAGCTTGTGCGTCAGGAACCCATGCTATAGGCGAAGCTTTCAACGCTATACGTAGCGGTACGGCTGATGTAGTTATAGCCGGGGGAAGTGAAGCGCCAATTACGAGAATCGCGCTGGCCGGCTTTTGTTCTATGAAGGCTTTGTCTACATGCAATGAAAACCCAAAAGCCGCCTGCCGTCCATTTGATCAAAAACGTGATGGATTTGTGATGGGTGAAGGAGCGGGAGTACTCATACTGGAAAGCTACCGGCATGCAGTTAAACGAGGAGCAAGGATTTTAGCTGAAATTGCCGGGTATGGTTCAACAGCTGATGCGTACCATATTACAGCGCCGGCTCCCGGAGGAGAGGGCGGAAGCAGGGCAATGAAACTGGCATTGGATATGGCCGGGATCTTACCCGGTGATGTAAGTTATATAAATGCCCATGGTACTTCAACCCTTTATAATGATAAATTTGAAACCATGGCAATAAAAGATGTGTTTGGAGAACATGCATACAAGTTGGCTGTCAGTTCAACCAAGTCTATGACAGGCCACCTTCTTGGTGCAGCCGGAGGGATAGAAGCAATAGCAGTGGTAAAAGCAATTGTGAATCAGTTCGTTCCTCCAACCATAAACTATGCCTTCCCCGATCCCGAATGTGATTTGGATTATGTGCCCAATCGGGGACGGGAATGGGAGATTGAATATGCTATTTCAAATTCATTTGGGTTCGGCGGACATAATGCATGTATATTGGTAAAAAGATATACGGAATAGCCTATATATGAGCCAGAGGACTGTTTCCTTACATCTGAAGAGCCCGGGGCTCTATTTTTTTGCTTGACAAATGGCTGCCCGGCAATATAATCTAGCATAGGAAACAAGCAGTTTTTCGCCTGAGATTAGGAAAGGAGCCTGATATGATAAACAGTGAAGAAAGAAGGCGTAATCTGGAAGAGTTAGAAAATGCTATTGGATACAGTTTTAAAAATACTGATATACTGAATACTGCTTTAACTCATACTTCATATGCGCATGAGCGCAGGCCGAGGAAACAGCATAATGAGAGGCTTGAATTTATGGGGGATTCGGTGTTGAATATGGTGATAAGCGAATACTTGTATTTGAACTATCCTGATCTTTCTGAAGGACGTCTGACCAAAGCAAGAGCTGTAATTGTGTCTGAAGCTTCTCTGGCAGATGCTGCCAGGTGTATTGATATGGGACGATTTATACTACTGGGAAAGGGTGAAGAGAATAGCGGCGGACGCAAGCGGGATTCGATTTTGGCAGATGTATTTGAATCCATCATTGCTGCTATATATTTGGACGGAGGTCTGGATCATGCCAGAGATTTTATTATCAAATACCTGGGGAAATGTGTGTCGGAAGTTATGCAGGGCAGAGGTTTGAAGGACTACAAGACCGATCTTCAGGAGATACTTCAGCAGAACTCACATGATCAAATTGAGTACCGGATTGTGAAAGATTCCGGGCCTGATCATAATAAAACATTTTTTGCCCAGGTATTTCATGGAAATTGCCTGCTTGGAGAGGGGACGGGAAGAAGCAAGAAAGAGGCTGAACAGCATGCTGCCCGCAATGCCTTGAACAATATGCAAAAATAAAGAGGTGCTGCATTTTGTATTTAAAAAGACTGGAAATTTACGGGTTTAAATCTTTTGCCAACAGGGTAAGAATTGAGTTTGACAAGGGAATAACGGCTATTGTCGGTCCAAACGGAAGCGGCAAAAGCAACATAGCTGATGCCATAAGATGGGCTCTGGGGGAGCAAAGTCCCAAAACTTTGCGTGGCGGAAAGATGGAGGATGTGATTTTTTCCGGAACCCAGACAAGAAAACCTCTTGGTTTCGCTGAAGTAACCCTTGTCCTTGATAACTCTGATGGAGAGCTGCCTACAGAGTTTTCGGAAGTATCGGTGACCCGCCGGGTTTTTCGTTCCGGCGAAAGCGAATACTATATAAACCGTACTCCTTGCCGTTTAAAGGACATAGTTGAGATGTTTGTTGATACCGGCATAGGAAAGGATGGTTACTCCATTATAGGCCAGGGCAGGGTTGAAGAGATTTTAAGCATGCACTCTGAAAGCCGCAGAGAGATCTTTGAAGAGGCCGCCGGTATAATGAAATACAAGCTGCGAAGGGATGAAGCACAAAGAAAACTTCAAAAAACCCAGGAAAATCTTGTGCGTGTAGAAGATATACTTGCTGAACTGCATCAGCAAATAGCTCCGCTGGAATCTCAGGCTCGTATAGCCCGTCAATATATGGATTTGCGGGAACGATTAAAGATATTGGAAATAAATCAGTTTGTTAACAGATATAACAGATATGTCAACAGAATTAAAGGCATGAAGGATCAGATTGTACTTCTTGACAGGGATATATTCAATCATAGGGAACAGCTGAACAGTGATGAACAGGCACATAATATTCTGCAGGATAAAATCGAGAGCCTCCGAATAGAAATTCAAAAACATACGGAATCCCGTCATGAACTGAGCCGGAAGATCGAAAATGCAAAAAATGAGATGCGGTTAGTCGGGGAGAAAATCAGCCAGTATATGAGAGACAATCAAAGGCTTGAAAATGAAATAAAGGAACATGAGATTTACATACAGCAGAATCAATCCAGGATAGAGGCATTCCTTCAGGAAAAGCAGGCAAACGATGGAATTATTGACATGAAAAAAATAAAGCTGAATGAATTGAGTTCAAAAGCGGCCCGGATTCAGGAGGAACTGTCCGACAA
This sequence comes from Firmicutes bacterium UBA3930, assembly GCA_002385885.1. Taxonomy (GTDB): domain Bacteria; phylum Bacillota; class Clostridia; order Caldicoprobacterales; family Caldicoprobacteraceae; genus DTU074. The sequence continues at coordinate 112,790 of DGEI01000007.1, read as the reverse complement.
GCAGCATCAGACCGAAATCCGGCGGAAGGACGCTGTGCAAATCCTTAATAAAATTGCCGAATATAGGAACAATATTATAAAGAATCAGACCAGAAATGAGAACATTCTGGAGATGTACAACAACACCCTGGAACTGATTGATAAAAGAACAAATGAGAAAGTCAGGCTTAAGTCTGACGAACAGCAAATCAAGGATAAACTTGATAACATCCAGGCTGAAAAGGATATTATAGTTAATCGCTGCAACGAGTTAAAAGCGAAAATAGAGAAAAATAAAGGAAGTATACATAATAAGTATACGGCCCTTCAGGCCGGAAGGCAAAGGCTGGAAGGGATGAAATCCAGGCTTCAGCTGCTTACAGACATGAGCAAATCATATGAAGGTTTCAGCAGGGCAGTTTATCGTATCTTTGAAACAAGCAAAAAGGAAAAAGCATTGAGAGATCGGATATGCGGAGTAGTGGCTGAGCTTATTGAAGTACCCAGAGAATATGAACTCGCTATTGAAACTGCCTTGGGAAACAGCCTTCAGAATATTGTTACCGAATCTGAAGAGGATGCCAAGTACATAATAGAATTTTTGAGAAAAAACAGGTTCGGGCGGGCTACTTTTCTTCCGATTTCTTCGGTTGGCCCAAGGGAATTGACACAAAACGAGAAAAAAGCCCTTACCTTACCTGGCTGTATAGGGATAGCATCCCGGCTAGTTAAATTTGACCCCAGGTATACCGGTATATTCGAAAACCTTCTCGGCCGGGTAGTTGTAGCTGAAACATTGGATCATGCCATAGCTGTGGCAAGAAAATACGGCTACGCTTTCAGGATAGTGACTTTGGAAGGAGATGTCCTGCATCCGGGAGGGTCGATAAGCGGCGGCAGCAGCGGGCAAAGAAATACAGGCCTGCTCGGCAGGAAGAGGGAGATGTCAGAGCTGCTGGCAGCTGTTGAGGAAGAGGAAAGCAACGTTAACCACCAGCAGAATATGCTTCAGGAAAAAGAAAAAGAATGTGAAGAACTGGAGCATGAGCTGAGCAGGGATGAAAAAAAACTGCAGGAACTGGAGCTTGTAAGGGTTACCGAAGAGGAAAAGGCACAGCATATATCATCCGAATTACAGAGAATTGATAAAGAGCTGGCGGAATTACAGGACAATGCCAACAAGCTGAAAGAAGAGTCGAAACAGATTCAGAATTTGATTGAAAACCAGCTTGAAGAGGTAAACCGCCTTGAAGCGCAGAATGAAGGAGTCCAAAGCGTACTGGAAAGCGACGATTTACATTTAAAGGAGAGTATAAAGCAAAAAGAAAGGCTGGAGAGCCAGATCTCCGAGATACGGGTGGAACTTGCTTCGCTGGAGCATAAAAGCATGGCTGTAAACCAGCAAATCATGTATCTCGAATCGGATATTGCCCGGTATGAAGAGAATATCGATAAAAAGCAGGAGCAGATAAGGGGCAATTCAAATGAAATAAAAGAACAGGAAAATGTGCTGGAAGCCCACAAAAAAGAGATCGAAATCCGGCAAAACGAAATGGAGCAGATATTCAGAATACTTGAGAAAAATGAAGAGGAGCGGATCAAATATAATTCACAAATCGAGGCTTTGGAACAGAAAATAAGGGAAGTAAACCAAATAATTGGCGAAATAATAGAAAGGAAGCATCATTTTGAGGTTCAGCTGTCCAGGCTGGAAGCCGAACTGGAAAATCTGATGAATAATATGTGGGAAGAGTATGGAATTACTTACAACAGTGCTCTTGCCTATATTGACGACAGCATAAAACCGGGCAGTATAAATGCGGAGATCCAAAATGTCAAGGAAAAGATGGCGGCCCTTGGGGAAGTTAATATAAATGCAATTGAGGAATATAAAAGAGTAAAAGAAAGATATGAATTCCTTGAGGCGCAAAAGAAGGATCTTGAAGAGGCAAAAGAGGATTTGGGCAGGGTTATAAGATATATAACTAGGCAAATGGAAGAAAGGTTCAGCCAGGAATTCGAACTGATTAACCAGCATTTTCAGGAAGTATTCTCCCAGCTGTTCGGGGGAGGTACAGCCCGGCTGCTTCTTGAAGATCAGTCTGATATACTGGGCAGCGGCATTGAAATTGTTGCCCAGCCGCCCGGTAAAAAATTGCAAAACCTTTCATTGCTTTCCGGAGGAGAAAAAGCGCTTACAGCCATTGCCATACTATTTGCTATACTTAAGCGGAAACCAACCTCGTTTTGTGTACTTGATGAAATCGAGACTTCCCTGGATGAGGGAAACCTGGATAATCTGAGCAGATTTATCCAGGAGTTTTCACGGGATTCCCAGTTCATTGTTATAACTCACAGACGGAATACCATGCAGGTTTCAGATGTACTGTACGGCATAGTTATGGAAGAAAAAGGCATATCCAACATTGTTTCGGTCCGTCTGGAGGACAGGGCAAGCTGATTGGCTCATTCAATATGCATGATAAAGGAGAGTATTTGTGTTTATGGACAAAAAAAGTTTATTTGCAAAATTCAAAGCAGGATTGGACAAGACCCGAAAAAGCATCACTGCTCGTATAGATCAGCTTATTAAATATCACGGTGAAATAGATGAAGATCTGTTTGAAGAACTGGAGGAGTTGCTTATACTTGCGGATGCAGGAGTCAGTACCGCAACCCGGCTGATGAGTCAAATCCGCAATCGCGTTGACAGTGAAAAAATAAAAGAAGCCGGTCAGGTTAAGTCTATATTAAAGGAAGAGATTATGGATATATTAGGGGATAATGAACAGGAGTTTGATTTGATGTCCCCATCGATTATTCTTGTGGTCGGGGTTAATGGAGTAGGCAAGACAACCACAATCGGCAAGCTTGCTTATCTGTACCAGAATCAGGGAAAGAAAGTTCTGATGGCAGCAGGCGATACTTTCCGGGCGGCTGCTATTGAGCAGCTGGAAATATGGGCAAAACGCGCAGGTTGTCAGATTGTACGGCATACCGAAGGGGCTGATGCAGGTGCGGTTGTTTTTGATGCTATACAGGCTGCAAAAGCCAGGGAAATGGATGTGCTAATTTGCGATACTGCCGGAAGGCTGCATACCAAAAAGAATTTAATGAACGAGCTTTCCAAGATCAACAGGATTATTGAGCGGGAATATCCCGATGCCCAAAAAGAAGTCCTGTTGGTGTTGGATGCTACCACAGGACAAAATGCGATCTCCCAGGCCAGGTTTTTTAAGGAAAGCGTCAACATCACAGGTATTATAATGACAAAATTGGACGGTACTGCAAAGGGCGGGATTATTATTGCCATTAAAAATGAACTGGATATACCTATCAGGTTTATTGGCGTTGGAGAGGGTATTGATGATTTGCAGCCCTTTGATGCCTTGAGCTTTGTGGATGCCCTGTTTGATGATGCGTAACGCCGGATTTTTCCGCATCGCGCATTTGAAGGGTGAAATTTACTTTTTCAAATAACAAAATTTTTATTCAGGTAATTTTAATAAAATCGTGCTTGATTTATAACTTTATCCATAGTATAATCAGGACTATCGGTGTAAAGTAAAAAGACTTTACAGCGGGAGGTTGTATGGAGAAATTAGCTGAAGTGGCAATTTTGCTTGATATATATGGTGAATTGTTAACATCCAGACAGCGGGATGTGCTGGATCTGTACTATAATCATGATCTTTCTCTGGCCGAGATAGCTGAGACTCATAATATAAGCAGGCAGGGGGTTCATGATCTGATAAAAAGAGGAGAGCAGGCCTTATACAAGTTTGAAAGAACGCTTAAATATTACATGAAATGGTCCATACTGGAGAAAGGGATTGAGAGAATCCTTGACGAGCTGGGGCACATATCCGGCCTGCCGGATGATAGCTTTGCCGATTCTCCTGACAGCATCAGACGCATGATTGACGATATCCGTCAGAAGCTTTTGGTGCTGGGTGATACATGGATTGGGAGGTTAGATGATGGCATTTGAAGGATTGGCAGGAAAACTGCAAGCGGCTTTAAAGCGACTAACCGGTAAAGGTAAGCTGAATGAAAAAGATGTAAAGGAAGCGATGCGGGAAGTCAGATTGGCGCTTCTTGAAGCCGATGTTAACTACCTGGTGGTTAAGGATTTTGTAAAAAAGATCACCGAGCGGGCGGTGGGGCAGGAAATTATGCAAAGCTTAACCCCCGGACAGCAGGTTATTAAGATTGTAAATGAAGAACTCACAGCCCTGATGGGCGGGACCCAAAGTAAAATCAACATTCTGCCAAATCAGCCCACCGTTATTATGATGGTAGGGTTACAGGGATCAGGCAAGACCACTACTGCCGCGAAACTGGCCGGACATTTAAAAAGCCAGGGCAGAAACCCGCTGCTGGTAGCTTGTGATATATACCGTCCGGCTGCTATAAAGCAGCTTCAGGTAGTAGGTGAAAAAGTTGGTGTTTCCGTATTTGAACGGGGACAGAAGGATCCTGTTCAGATAGCGAAAGAAGCTTTGTCACTGGCCAAGAAGGAACAGAAGGATATAGTAATAATTGATACCGCTGGCAGGCTGCACATAGATGAGGAATTAATGGATGAACTGTCCAGCCTTAAGACAGGCGTAAAGCCCCATGAAATCCTTCTGGTAGTTGATGCCATGACAGGCCAGGATGCCGTGAATGTTGCCAAGAGCTTTGATGATAAACTGGGGCTGGATGGAGTTATACTTACCAAGTTGGATGGGGATACCCGTGGCGGCGCTGCTTTATCGGTAAAAGCTGTTACAGGAAAACCCATTAAGTATGTGGGAACCGGTGAGAAGCTAAACGAAATAGAACCCTTTTATCCCGACAGAATGGCATCACGGATTCTTGGAATGGGCGATATACTGACCCTCATCGACAGAGCACAGGCATCAATCGATGAAAAGAATGCCCAGGAGCTTGAAAAAAAACTACGGCAGCAGCAATTTACCCTCGAGGATTTTTTGGAACAGATGCAGCAGCTTAAGAATATGGGATCGCTTAATGATATTATAGGTATGCTGCCGGGTGTTGATATGCGCAGGCTTTCAGCCGCAGGAGGGCTGGACGAAAAGGAACTGGTAAGAACTGAAGCCATTATTCAGTCCATGACACGGCAGGAAAGACAGAATCCTTCAATCATTAACGCAAGCCGGAAAAAAAGAATTGCCATGGGCAGCGGGACAAGAGTACAGGACGTGAACAGGCTTTTGAAATCCTTTGAGCAATTCAGAAAAATGATGAGGCAAATGACCAATATTGAGAAATCGATAAAAAGGGGAAGATTTCAACTGCCGTTCTTTTAGCTAATAACTGGTAATTACTTATCAGTTAATAATAAGAAAAAATTACTAAGTAACGGAGGTGGAATTGTGGCGGTAAAAATCAGACTGAAAAGGATGGGTGCCAAAAAAGCTCCTCATTACCGTGTTGTAGTGGCTGACTCCAGGTCACCGCGGGACGGGAGGTTTATAGAAGAAATAGGATACTATAATCCTGTTGCCAAGCCGGAAGAGATTAAAATTGATGTTGAGAAAGCAAAAGACTGGCTTAGCAAAGGTGCCCAGCCTACAGATACGGCACGGGTATTGCTGAAGAAATCCGGAGTATTATAATTAATGCTTAATCACTGTAGTGAGGGGTGTTATAGAATGGGAGAATTAGTCAGATTCATAGCTCAATCTTTAGTCGATAATCCCGAACAGGTGAGCGTGAATGAGGTTCAGGGTGAGCAATCAATAATTATAGAGTTGAGTGTTGCTCCTGAAGATATGGGGAAGGTTATTGGTAAACAGGGACGAATTGCAAAGGCTATAAGGACCATCGTAAAAGCTGCAGCTGTTAAAGAGAAAAAGAAGGTTATGGTAGAAATTATATAAATTGTTCAACAGCACTTGTTTTAACCTGCAGTTTATGGCAAGCTGCTGCGAAAGCTCATCTGAACCATCATAAAAAGATGTGAGGAGATGAGCGAATGGGGTTCATCAGTGCTATAGGAGGTTTAATACCAATGGAACTGCTTAAATACCTTTCGATTGGTTATGTTTTAAAGCCTCATGGAATTAAGGGCGAACTGAAGGTGGAACCCCTTACCGATAATATGTACAGTTTTGACTATTTGGACCAGGTTTTTTTAAAGAAAGGCCGTGAGTATAAACCGGTAAAAATTACAGGCAGGAAATACGGCAAAAATGTTGTTATACTTAAACTGGATGGCTACGATGACAGAAGTCAGTCTGAAACTTTGCGGAACCAGTATCTGTGGATTTCAAGGGATAGTGTACTGTCACTTCCCGAGGATACTTACTATATTGCTGACATCATAGGGTGTTCCGTTGAAACAGAAGATGGCCGTTTCCTGGGAAAAGTAACCAGTGTAATAAAGACCGGCAGCAATGATGTATATGTAGTCAGGGACGAAGGCGGCAATGAAGTATTGGTGCCGGCATTGAAAAAAGTAGTCACTGAAATTTGCCTGGTGGATAGGAAGATAGTAATAAATGCGGAGGAGATGGAGGGTTTACTGACCGATGAAGATTGATATCCTTACTCTTTTTCCGGAGATGTTTGATCCGATGTTATCCACCAGTATTATCGGGAGGGCTGTAAAAAACGGAGTATTGAATGCCAGTGTATACAACATAAGGGATTTTGCGAAGAATAAACATAAGCAGGTAGATGACTATCCCTACGGCGGAGGCCATGGGATGATAATGGCTCCTCAGCCGTTGTTCGATGCCATTGGCCATGTCCTTTCCAACAGTGATGCGGATACAGGCAAGGTAATCCTTATGTCCCCCCAGGGAAAAGTTCTTAATCAGGAAATGGCCAGGCAATTAGCACAGGAATCCCATATTGTTATTGTGTGCGGCCATTATGAGGGAATAGATCAAAGGGTCATTGATAAGTTTGTTGATATTGAAGTTTCCATAGGTGATTACATCCTCACCGGCGGTGAGATACCTGCCCTTGTTTTAATTGATTGTGTGGCCCGGCTTGTGCCAGGTGTATTGGGTAATCCTGAATCTATACAGGATGAATCATTTTCAAGAGGTTTGCTGGAATACCCTCAATATACCCGGCCGCAGGAATATGAAGGTTATACGGTGCCGGAGGTTTTATTGTCGGGGAATCACCGGGAGATTGAGCGGTGGAGATTGAAAGAAAGCCTGCGGAACACTTTAAAAAAAAGGCCCGATTTACTGAAACAAGCCGCATTGTTACCCCATGAGAAGGAACTGTTAAAAGAAATAGAGCGTGAGACTGAAGTTCTCTGATTATGGAAAATTGTTTATTGCTATCAAAAGTGGTATATGCTATAATTTACGTTGTGGTTGCATATGGTACGAATATATGTCTATACATGAAGGCGTGTTGAGCGGGAAGGAGGTTGAACGAAATTATGGATGTTATTAAAATGATAGAAAATCAGCAACTCCGGGAAGATATTCCCCAGTTTGGCGTTGGTGACACCGTAAGAGTTTTTGTAAAAGTTGTTGAGGGGAGCCGCCAGAGGCTTCAGGCTTTTGAAGGAGTTGTTATTCAGAGAAAGAACGGTGGAATTAATGAAACCTTTACGGTACGAAGAGTATCCTACGGCGTTGGTGTAGAGAGAACATTTCCCGTGCATTCTCCTATGATCGATCGCATTGAGGTAATCAGGAGAGGTAAAGTACGTAGAGCTAAATTGTTCTACTTAAGAAACAGAGTTGGCAAAGCCGCAAGAATAAAAGAAAAAAGGTTTTAAAGGCTGATAATATGGGACTGATAACAGTCCCATATTCCATTGATGGATGTTTTATTCTATATGATGGGTGGATTGAAGGTGCACAATAAAAAAAATGAATTTCTCGAATGGATGGAATCAATTGCCATTGCCTTGTTGGTTGCCTTCTTGTTGCGCTTCTTTGTATTTGATGTTGTGCTGGTTGAAGGAAAATCTATGAATCCAACCCTGGATTCAGGCGATCGGATAATTGTAACAAAACTGAATTACAGATTCGGGAAGCCTCAGTACAGCGATATTGTAGTGTTCAAGAATCCTGATGATCCGAAAGTCAGGTATATAAAAAGGGTAATAGGGGTAGAAGGAGATAGTGTAGAGATAAAAGAAGGAAAGGTCTATGTAAATGATCAGATACTAACAGAGCCGTATCTTCTGGAGCCTGCCGCTGGCGACTATCCAAAAACCGTGGTTCCTGAGGGGACGATTTTTGCGTTGGGTGACAACCGGAATTATAGCCGGGATAGCAGAAATTCCCATGTCGGTTTTATTCCAATTAGGAATATAATCGGGAAAGCCAAACTGAGAATATGGCCTGTACGATTAATAACTATCTTTGATTGAAGGAGAAAAGGCATGGCTTTAAGAATTCACTGGTATCCGGGACATATGAGCAAAGCCAGGAGAATAATTAAGGAAAACATAAGGCTTGTTGACCTGGTTATTGAGCTGCGGGATGCGCGTATCCCAAGAAGCAGCGCTAATCCTGAATTCGAATTACTGAGCAGGAATAAGGAACGAATGATATTGCTCAATAAAAAGGATTTGGCTGATCCTGCTAAAACGCAGGAATGGATTGATTATTTCATGACACAGGGTGTAAGGGGGCAAGCCCTTAATTGCCTGAACGCCTCAGATATAAGAGAATTGAAAAAAACTATCATTCAAACAGCCGGGCAAAAGCAAAAAGCTGTTAAAGAGAGGAAAGGTATCAGAAAAGCCATTCGTATAATGGTAGTTGGAATCCCTAACGTTGGCAAATCAACATTGATAAACAGATTAGCCGGAGGGGCAAAAGCCCGTACTGAGGACAGACCGGGTGTTACGAGAGGGAAACAATGGGTGAAGATACATCCTTTTATAGATTTACTGGATACTCCCGGCCTTCTGTGGCCAAAATCAGATGATCAAAATGCAATGCTAAACCTTGCTTTTATTGGTTCTATAAGGGATGAAATCATAGACCTTGTGGAATTGGCCAATACTTTTCTGGATACGATTATGGACAGGTATCCCGGGCCGGTTGCTGCGAGATACAAACTTGAGAATATTGAAGGGATGAAAGGATATCAGCTGTTGGAGGTCATTTGTAAAAACCAGGGATGGATCCGAACGGGCGGCATCCCTGATTTAGAGAGAGGCGCAAAACAGCTGTTGAATGATTTCCGTTCCGGCAGACTGGGAGGCATTACCCTTGAAACACCGTAAGTCACTGTTTATGAACATGGACGATTTATATACTTTATACCCAAAACTGGCGGTCCAGTCTTCTGTATTGAATTGCTTCAGCCAAGTGATGATCCTGTATCTTCTCAGTCCCTTCCAAATCGGCTATGGTGCGGGCTACTTTTAATATCCTGCCGTAAGCCCTGGCGCTTAGGTTCAATGAAACGAAAGCATTTCGCATCATTTTTTTCTGATGGGCATTTATATGGCAATACTTATCTATCAGCTTTGAATTGAGCTGTGAGTTATAAAATATTCCATCATTTTTATAACGCTCAGTTTGTACACGTCTTGCTGTGTTAACCCTGGATCTGATTGAAGCAGAATTTTCACTCGTGCGATTGGTGCTCAGATCTTCAAAGGGAATAGCAGGAACTTCTATCTGGATATCAAAACGATCCATGAGAGGGCCTGATATTTTTCCAAGATACCTGTTAATTTGCATAGGTGTACACAGGCATTCCCTGGTATTATCCCCAAAAAAGCCGCAAGGACAGGGATTGGCTGAACCTATCAGGGTAAAGGAAGCCGGAAATACAGCAGTTCCGTTGGAACGGGATATGGTGACAACACCGTCTTCCAGCGGCTGCCTGAGAGCTTCCAGTACATCTCTCCGGAATTCAGGCAATTCGTCCAGGAAAAGTACGCCGTGGTGGGCTAGACTGATCTCCCCGGGTTGAGGAATTCTGCCTCCTCCTACAAGGGCGGCGGTGGAAATCGTGTGGTGAGGTGAGCGGAATGGACGGAGGCTGATTAACCCCTCGGATGCATCAAGAAGGCCGGCGGCGCTGTATATTTTTGTAATTTCCAAAGACTCTTCATATGTGAGTTCCGGCAGTATTGATGGCAGCCTTCGTGCCAGCATGGTTTTGCCCGAGCCTGGAGGACCTATCATAATTGCATTGTGCCCGCCGGCAGCTGCGATTTCAAGAGCCCGCTTTGCACCTTCCTGACCTTTTACATCAGAAAAGTCTTCGATTATATTTGGAACAGTATGGTTGATGTCTGTATGGGCCTTTTTATAAGGCGCCGGACAGATTTCGTTTTTGAACATGGAAACAAGCTCATTTAGGGTATTTACGGTGTAGACATCTATTTCTTTGACATGACTGGCTTCAGCAGCGTTGCCGCAGGAAAGGACTACGCTTCTGGCTTGTTCCTTAACGGATAAAAGGGCAGGAAGCACTCCGTGTATAGGCCTGATACTGCCATCCAATGATAGCTCGCCCAGGAAAATACTCCGGGCGAGAGGGTGATCGGGGATTTGTTCTGTGGCCAGAAGTATGGCAACTGCAATTGCCAAATCATAGGCTGGGCCTTCTTTTTTTGTGTCTGCAGGAGCAAGGTTTACCGTGATACGCTTCACCGGGAATTCAAGACCACTGTTTTTTATAGCGGCTCTTACCCGTTCCCTGGATTCTTTTACAGCCGTATCAGGCAGGCCTACAATATCAAAAAAAGGTAATCCGCTGGATATATCCACTTCCACCTCTATGATATATCCGTCAATACCAAATAATCCGGCACTCCTTACCTTGGCTAGCAAAACAATCCTCCTTTGCTATAGCAAACATATACTTTTTTCTGATATAAAATAACGTGTTGATGATATACCATATCAAACCCGGACGCATCGGGAAATTCTATGGTTTGTACAGATATTTTAAAATGCATTTATAATATGGTTAAAATGGCATGAGCCATCAGATTTGGCAAATACTTCAACTATATCAAACCGGCAGTCGATTCCGTAGAGTCCTTTTTCCTTTATATAGTACTGGGACAGCAGATAGTATTTCTTTTGTTTGCTTTGGGTTACAGATTCGGCAGGAAACCCGAAGCTTAAAGCCCGGCGGGTTTTAACCTCGATAAATACAACAGTGTTTTGGGAAAAAGCGATCAGATCTATCTCGCCTATCGGACACCGGTAATTACGGTCAATAATGCGGAAACCTTTTTCATGTGTGAGATACCGGGTTGCCATTTCTTCTCCCCACCTGCCAAGCTCCTTCCGGTTCATTGGTATCCCCCCATATTTGAAAATTGTTTTCTTCGGCTATCTGGAATCGCCGGAGATAATTCTTTTGCAAAATGTCCTGCGGTGAATGGGGGATAAACCAAATTTTTGAATGCGTTCAATATGCTGCCTTGTTCCGTACCCCATGTGCCTGTCAAATCCATATTCAGGGTATTTTAGGGCCCACTCCATCATCTCCCGATCCCTGGTAACTTTGGCTATTATTGAAGCGGCAGCAATTGCCAGGGAACGGATATCGCCTTTAGTGATCGAATACTGGGGAACGGGAAAACTCTGAAGATTTACGGCATCAATCAGAAGACAATCGGGTTTGCATGTACAGTTCTCTATGGCTTGTTCCATAGCTATACGGGTAGCATTGAGGATATTTATTTCATCAATTTGCTCGGGACCTGCCCGGCCAATCCCAACACCGACAGATGAAGACATAATAATGTTATAAAGCCTTTCTCTTTGAGAAGGGGAAAGGCGTTTGGAGTCTCTTATATTATTGTTTTTGTCAAGTATCCCATCGGGCAGCATTTTTTTTGGGAGTATAACGCAGGCTGCCACAACAGGGCCGGCTAAAGGGCCCCGGCCTGCTTCATCGATTCCTCCTACCAGGTTATATCCCATATCCCACATTCTGATATCTTCAAAAAATATGTCTGTATCCGCATTATATGGAGCAAACACCCCATACACCCTCCTTATGTTTATTTATTCTATGTTTTACTGCCTATGTTCCATTAACAGTTTTTTATTAATTTGCTAAGAACCTGTATATGGCTTACAATGTCAATGCTGTTTCCCTTCCTGGAAAGATAAGCAATTATTGTGCTGGCCTGCATGTGGCCGGGGCAAACTACTAATATAATACTATTTAAACATTGTATCGTCAACTTCACTGCCAGGCTTCCAGCCGGATAAACCCTGATTTACTGATGTATTCCATACTTTTGGAATATATTATGGAAATTAGTTTGCAGAAAGATTTAAAACATATTGACGCGGAAAAAACATTTGGAGCCAGTGATTGGAATAGTATTGTGTAAAACTCCATTATGAGACAGGTGCTGTGTTTTGACTGCTGCGCAAGCATTGTGTGAAGAATATTATGGAGCTCACCTTTCGAAAAGGCTTAGAACCTGTTAACAAAGCGAAGGACAGCCGGAACCAATGCCTGGGCATAAGCGGGTTTTGGCGGAGGCAGGCCGGATTAATGGGAATTCTTGCTTGACTGACAGATATGTGATATGTATCATTAATAAGGAAGTATTGTACATCGGGAGGAGAAGAACATTGACAGAAACCCGTGATAAGGTATACTGGATATGGTTATCAAGCATACCTGATATAGGGTCAAAGAGGTTTTTTTATTTAATTGAAAGATTTGGCAGCCCCAAAAGTGTTTGGGGAAGCAGTTCAGCTGATTTATGGGAAGAAAGAAGGTTTATAGGTTACAAAGCTGTTCAGAATATTATCAGGCACAGAAAACCGGAATATTTGGACAGGGCTAAAAAAATCAATGAAGATTCGAATATAAAAGTAATAACTTTCGCTGATGAAGAATATCCTAAAATTTTGAAGACTATATATGATCCGCCGGCAGTGCTTTATTGCAAAGGCAAGCCGCTGAAAGTAACATCTTATATGCTTGCCATTGTGGGTTCCAGGAGAACAACGGAATATGGCAGGCAAGTTGCTGAAAAATTTGCTTATGAATTATCCGGCGCCGGGCTCACAATAGTAAGCGGGCTTGCTCGTGGAATAGATTCCATGGCGCATCGGGGAGCGATAAGAGCCGGAGGTTATACAATAGGGGTGCTTGGGTGTGGAGTAGACGTAGTGTACCCCAGGGAAAACAAAAGGTTGTTTCTCCAGATGGAGCAATACGGAACATTGATAAGCGAATATCCGCCGGGTACGCAAGGCGCTCCCGGCAATTTTCCTGCAAGAAACAGAATCATCAGCGGTCTGTCTCAGGCCGTGTTGGTAGTTGAGGCCGGCAGCAGAAGCGGTGCATTGATCACTTGTGATTTTGCCTTGGAGCAGGGTAGGGATGTATATGCTATTCCGGGTAACATCATCAGTCCGTACAGCAGAGGAACCAACCAACTTCTGAAAGAAGGGGCAAAACTGATAACATGCCCCGAAGATATTCTCGAAGAGTTCGGAATGGCAGGGCATCAGGCTGCTGATGGGCCTTCAAACATAGCCCATCAACTGGATATTTTTGAGACTCAGGTGTATAATGCTCTTGAGCATGGAGAAAAACAACTGGAAGAACTGGTTGCCATTACAGGATTTGAGGTAAGTAAGCTAAACGCTATCCTTACTATTTTAGAAATGAAAGGAGTAGTGAAACAATTACCCGGAGGTAAATTTGTTAAACAGTGGATGAACTGAATGGAGGGATAATGTGGCACAAAATTTGGTTATTGTTGAATCCCCTGCCAAAGCGCAAACAATCAAAAAATTTTTGGGTAAGAGCTATAATGTTGAAGCCTCAATGGGTCATGTCAGAGATCTGCCTAAGAGTCGGCTGGGCGTGGATATTGAAAATAATTTTGAACCCAAATATATAACCATACGCGGAAAGGGGAAGATAATAAATAAACTAAGAAAAGAAGCTCAAAATGCCAGCAAAATATATCTGGCTACCGACCCGGATCGGGAAGGAGAAGCCATATCATGGCATATTGCCCATCTGTTGGATATTGACCCGTCTTCGACGTGCAGGATAGAGTTCAATGAAATTACCCAACAGGCTATAAAAAACGCAATAAAAAATCCAAGGGCAATAAATATGAATTTAGTTGATGCTCAGCAAGCTAGAAGGGTTTTGGACAGAGTAGTGGGATATACGATTAGTCCGCTATTATGGCGCAAGGTTAAAAAGGGATTAAGTGCCGGGCGGGTTCAGTCAGTGGCGACAAGAATGGTATGTGAAAGGGAGAAGGAAATACAGGAATTTATCCCTGATGAATACTGGACTATAACCGGCAAGTTTACAAAACATGGCGGTACACAGATATTTGAGGCGGCTTTTTACGGGACAAAGGAACAGAAAATAACACCAAAGGATGAAGAGCAAACCAATACTTTTGTCAAAGAGCTGCAGGATGCTGATTTTTATGTACTGAAAATAAAAAAAGGAACAAAAAAAAGAAGTGCGCCGCCTCCTTTTATTACCAGTACTCTGCAGCAGGAAGCCTATCGCAAACTGGGCTTTAGCGCTAAAAAGACCATGATGATTGCTCAACAGCTTTACGAGGGCATTGAGATCAAGGGCGAAGGAGCAGTTGGACTAATAACCTATATCCGTACGGATTCCATAAGAGTATCCCAACAGGCACAGAATGAAGCCCTTGAGTATATAAAAACAAAATACGGACAGCAGTATGCTCCCGACAAACCCAACCAGTTCAGATCAAGAAGAAGCGCTCAGGACGCCCATGAAGCTATACGGCCTACATCCATCCTGAGGGAACCCGAGACGATCAAGACATCATTGAAACGGGATCAGTACAGATTATACCGTTTGATCTACGAGCGATTTTTGGCCAGTCAGATGACCCCGGCACAGTATGAAACGGTAACGATAGACATAGCCGGAAATGAATATATATTCAGGGCAAACGGTTCGAGAAAAATATTCCCCGGGCATACTGTAATATATTTGGAGGGAACGGATAACGATTCTGATGAGAAGTATAGCGAGAAGGATATACAACTGCCTGAATTAAGTGAAGGAGAGAAGGTTGATCTGAAACAATTGATACCAGAACAGCATTTTACACAGCCTCCTTCCCGTTATACCGAGGCATCGTTAGTACGTGCATTGGAAGAAAAGGGTATAGGACGGCCCAGTACTTATGCCCCGACCTTGTCAACCATTATATCCCGCGGCTATGTAATACGGGAGAAGAAGTATCTTGTACCGACTGAACTGGGCTTTATTGTTAACGACTTGATGACGGAATATTTCCCGGATATTGTTGACTATAAGTTTACTGCAGAAATGGAGAAGCATCTTGATGAGGTTGAGGAGAATAAAAAGGACTGGCAGGAGATAGTGAGGGAATTCTATATTCCTTTTCAGGATTTGCTTAAACAGGCTGATGAGGAAATATCCAAGATTCAGGTCAGGGAGGAAGTCTCTGACGTTATATGTGACAAATGTGGGGCCAATATGGTCATTAAAATGGGAAGATACGGTAAATTCCTGGCTTGTCCCAATTTTCCCGAATGCCGCAATACCAAGCCTCTTGTCGAAAAGCTTGATGTTCACTGTCCGAATTGCGGCGGTACGGTAGTGGTAAGGCATACTAAAAAGGGCAGAAAGTTTTATGGATGTGAGAACTATCCCAAATGTGATTTTGTTTCCTGGGATATGCCATCGGAGAAAAAATGTCCGAATTGCGGTTCCTATATGGTAATTAAGACAAGGAAGAACTGGGAAGAGTACGCCGTATGTTCCGATAAGAAATGTGGATATAAGGAAGAAAAGTGATTGAAGCCATGAAGAACAAGGTAATGATTATAGGTGGCGGCCTGGCAGGCTGCGAGGCTGCATGGCAATTGGCCAGGGCAGGTATACCTGTAGAACTGTATGAAATGCGCCCTAATTTAATGACTCCTGCCCATAACACACCGGAACTGGGAGAGCTGGTATGCAGCAATTCTCTGGGCTCTTTCAGATTGGAAAATGCTTCAGGCCTGCTAAAAGAAGAGATGAGGGAACTAGGCTCTCTCATAATAGAGGCGGCTGATGCAACCAAGGTACCGGCAGGAGGTGCACTGGCGGTTGATAGGGAGATGTTTTCCGGTTATATCACTGAGAAAATTATAGGCCATCCCAATATAACCGTTATTCGTGAAGAGGTTAAATCCATTCCTGAAGGAATGTATACCGTTATAGCTACCGGTCCATTGTCTTCTTCTGCTATATCCAAAGCCGTCAGGCAGTTGGTTAAACAGGACTATCTGTATTTCTATGACGCAGCGGCACCGATAGTGGTTAAAGATTCTCTGAATATGGAAAAGGTGTTCAAAGCATCGAGATATGGGAGAGGTGATGATTATCTCAACTGTCCCATGACGAGGGAGGAATATGAGAAGTTTTGGCATGAACTTGTCAATGCCCGTACGGTAACCCTCAAGGAATTTGAAAACCAGAAAGTTTTTGAAGGATGTATGCCTATAGAAGTTATGGCTAAAAGGGGCATCGATACGCTGCGCTTTGGGCCGTTGAAACCTGTTGGGATCCGTGATCCAAAGACCGGGGAGGAACCCTATGCAGTTGTTCAGCTGCGTCAGGATAATCGTATGGCCACTCTTTATAATATGGTAGGCTTTCAAACCAACCTGGTGTTTGGTGAACAGAAGAGGATATTTTCAATGATTCCGGGTATGGAGGATGCCGAGTTTGTTCGTTATGGCGTTATGCACCGGAATACGTATATAAATTCACCTAAGCTGCTTAATTCCCACTATCAGCTTAGAAATAACCCTTATATATTTTTTGCCGGGCAGATTACCGGCGTTGAAGGCTATGTGGAATCAGCCTCCAGCGGGTTGGTGGCCGGCCTTGCCATAGCATTACTGCTCCATGGTAAGAAGCCTGTTAGTTTTCCGGAGACTACCGCTATTGGCGCCCTGGCATGCTATATATCTGATTCCCGTATAGAGAATTTTCAACCAATGAATATCAATTTCGGAATTATTCCGCCGCTGGATATAAAAATACGTTCGCGGAGAGAGAGAAATCTGAAACTCTCCGAACGGGCATTGCAAATCATTAATGAAATTAAAAACAGCAGTGATTTGCGAAATTGCGGAATATATTGAATTTTTTGAAATATTGTGATAGTATTTATTTGTTTAAATTGGCAGGAAGGGAAGGGGAAGCCGGCATATGTTTACCGGGACAACGATTATTGCAGTTAGAAAAGGAAACAAGGGAGCAATAGGCGGGGATGGCCAGGTAACCCTTGGACAGAACACAATTATGAAGCAGGGAGCCCGCAAGATACGAAGGCTTTTTCATAACAGAATTGTGGTTGGTTTTGCTGGTTCGGTGGCTGATTCATTTACACTGAGTGAGAAGTTTGAAACTAAGCTTGAGGAGTATTCAGGAAATCTGCAGCGGGCTGCTGTAGAGCTGGCAAAGGATTGGCGAGCCGACAGGGTACTGAGAAGACTGGAGGCAATGTTAATTGCCATAGATTCAAAGGATCTTCTTATAATATCGGGGACAGGTGAAGTTATTGAACCGGATGATCAAATTGCTGCGATTGGTTCGGGTGGCAATTATGCTTTGGCAGCTGCCAGGGCCTTAATAAAGAATACAGATCTTGAACCTGCCGATATTGTTAGGGAATCCCTGGAGATAGCTTCTTCGATTTGTGTTTATACAAATAACAATATCTATGTTGAAGAAGTATAGGAGGGAAAACTGTTGACCGGTGATTTTACCCCGAGAGAGATAGTTGAACTGCTTGATAAGTATATTGTAGGACAGGATAAGGCTAAAAAGTCAGTGGCCATTGCTTTGAGGAATCGCTATCGCCGGAGTAAGCTGGATCCGGAATTAAGGGATGAGATTACTCCGAAGAATATAATACTGATGGGGCCTACAGGCGTAGGGAAGACGGAGATAGCCCGGCGCCTGGCAAAGCTGGTTAATGCCCCGTTTATTAAAGTAGAAGCGACAAAATACACGGAAGTAGGTTATGTTGGCCGTGATGTCGAGTCTATGGTAAGGGATCTTGTTGAAGAGGCAATAAGAATGGTAAAAACCCAAAAGATGGAGAGTGTTAAAGAAAAAGCTGCACAGGCCGCTGAAAATCGCATTCTGGATGAACTGCTGCCAACGCCGAAAAAGAAAAGGACACAAAACCCTTTTGGATTACTTTTTCCATCTGAACAATCTGTTGTTGAAGAGCAAAATGATGCTGCTGAGGATACGATGGCAAATACCAGGGAAAAACTGCGGCAAAGGCTGCGCAGCGGGCTGCTTGAAGATAACATTATCGAAATTGAGGTTGAGGATTCCAAGTATTCGGGTTTTGGCTTTATTCCCGGAGCAGGGAATGAGGATATTCTCATACAGATACAGGATGCTTTTGGAAATCTGTTTCCTAAAAGGATGAAAAAAAGAAAAACATCTGTACGTGAAGCCAGAAAGATATTTGAACAGGAAGAAGCCCAAAAGCTTATTGATATGGATGAGGTTGTGGAAGAAGCTGTTTCGGCTGTGGAGCAGCATGGTATTATTTTTATTGATGAAATTGATAAAATTGCCGGTAGAGAGGCAAGCGGCAATCCCGATGTCTCGCGGGAAGGAGTACAACGGGATATTCTTCCGATTGTTGAAGGAACTACTGTTATGACTAAATATGGACCGGTTAAAACCGATTATATACTGTTTATTGCTGCCGGCGCATTCCATGTATCAAAGGTTTCGGATCTAATTCCTGAACTGCAGGGCAGATTTCCCGTAAGGGTTGAATTGGAAGCTTTGACACAGGAGGATTTCAGGCGGATTCTGACACAACCGGAGAATGCAATTATAAAACAGCAGATAGCTTTGCTGAAGGTTGAGAATGTGGATCTGGAATTTGCTGAGGATGCTATAGACGAAATAGCCGGCATTGCTTATATAATGAATCAGACCGGTGAAAATATAGGTGCGCGCCGGTTGTATACCGTTATGGAGAAATTAATGGAAGATATTTCATATAACACTGATAAGCTTGCAGGACAAAAAATGGTTATAGACAGGGAATATGTGAGAAATGCTTTACAGGATATATTAAAGCAAAACGACCTGCACAGGTTTATTCTCTAGTAGCAATGGCGATTATGCGATGCAAAAATTATATATCCAGCAGGGAGTGTCCGGGGAATGTCAAATAGTTTACTTGAAAGAATAAGAACATTTAATCAGATTTTTCAAAACAGTCAAACAAGCGGTATAGATTTATATAAATTATGTAATACTTTAGGCAAAGTATTAGAATGCTGTGTAACGATCCTCGATAGTAAAGGATATATACTGGGTTATGCATTTGTTCAGGACGGTGGGAAGAACATAGGCATATCCCGGAACGAACAATCAACTTATGTGTCCGGCGAATATAACAGTCAGCTTTTGAAAATACGTTCTACCAGGGCAAACAATTTTGATGTTCCGGATACCGGAGGGGAAGACTGCCCGGTCACTGTAGCGCCGGTGTATTATGGCGGTGACAGGCTTGGCACGATAGTATTTGAGCGTATTAATAAAGAGATGTTTACGGATGATGATCTGGTAATGGTTGAATATGCTGCAATGGTGGTTGCGTTGGAAATCATGCGCATAAAGACGGAAATAATGAATGAAGACGAGAGAAAAAGGTCCATGGTGGAAATGGCAATGGGAACTTTATCCTATTCTGAATTCGAAGCTGTAGGGCATGTGTTCAGGGAATTGAAAGGCAGCGAAGGACTGCTGGTTGCCAGCAAGATTGCTGACCGGGAAGGGATTACGCGTTCAGTCATTGTGAACGCGTTGAGGAAGCTGGAAAGCGCCGGTATAATTGAATCCCGATCCCTTGGTATGAAAGGAACCTATATAAAGGTCCTGAATGATAAACTACTGTCTCAATTGGAGAGGATGCAGTAGTCGACAAATTATACTGAAAGAAGTGAATCTATGTCCAATGAAATGAATAGGGTGAAGGAAATACTGAAGGAAAAAGGATACAGATTAACGCCGCAGCGCAGATCTACCCTTGAAGTAATCCTGGAAAATAAAGGGAGGCATATGAGCACAGAAGAGATATATAACAGTGTAAAAAAAATGTGCCCGGAGATCGGACTGGCTACAGTGTATCGAACTGTGCTGTTATTTGAGGATCTGGGAATTCTGTACAAACACAATTTTGATGACGGGAAGAACCGTTATGAAATGAGCCAGGCAGACGAAGACCACCATCATCATCACCTGATATGTTTAAAATGCGGGCAGGTAATTGAAGTTGAAGAAGACTTGCTTGATGTACTGGAGAATAAAATTCAGGAAAAACATCATTTCAACATAATAGATCACAATGTAAAATTCTTCGGTTATTGCGAAAAATGCCGACAGTAATAACCCCGATTATAAATCGGGGTTATTTGCTTTATTAACAGCAAAATTCACAAAGTAAGCCTTTTGCCGGTTTATGGTTTTGAATAAGCCGTATTATCGATACATATACTAAACATACTCATTTTAAGATATGCACATAAATATATGAAGTCGGAAAGGATGATACGGTGAAAGGGATTATTATGGCAGGAGGCTCCGGTTCCCGTTTACGGCCACTTACCTGCGATTTACCAAAACCCATGGTTCCTATTGTAACCAGGCCGGTAATTACTTACAGTATCGAATTATTAAGAAAGTTTGGCATTAAAGATATAGGAATAACTCTTCAGTATCTTCCGCAAGTGATACAGGATTATTTCCGGAATGGTTCAGAATACGGAGTGAATTTACATTATTTTGTAGAGGATACCCCTTTGGGGACAGCGGGAAGTGTTAAAAATGCCGGAAAGTTTTTGGACGAAACTTTTGTTGTCATAAGCGGTGATGCATTGACGGATATAAATATCAGGAAGGCCGTTAGTTTCCATAAAGAAAAAAAAGCTATTGCAACCCTGGTGCTGAAAAGGGTAAAAGTACCATTGGAATACGGGGTGGTAATCACCGGTAAAGACGGGTCCATCAGCCGGTTTGTAGAAAAACCCAACTGGGGCGAGGTGTTCAGCGATACAGTTAATACCGGTATATATATCCTGGAACCGGAAGTTTTGAGTTATATCAAAAACGGACAGAAATTCGATTTCAGCAAGGACTTGTTTCCAATGCTGCTTGATAAGGGGGAACCCATGTATGGGTATATAACCGATGAATACTGGTGCGATATAGGAAATCTTCAAACATATCTTCAGGCGCATTTTGATATGCTGTCGGGTAAGGTGAAGTTTCAGCTGCCGGCTAAAAAAATCAATAGTAATGTCTGGATTGGGAAAAACGTGGACATTGATTCCTCAGTAAAGCTGGAGGGCCCCTGTTACATTGGCGATTATACTCAGATTAAGAAAGGAGCGCATATCGGTGCATATACAGTAATTGGTAATTACAATTATATTGGCCCGCACACCAGTATAAAGAGAAGTGTATTATGGGATCACAATAATCTTGGCAGATGTGTGGAAATCCGCGGAGCAGCTTTATGCAACCGGATAGATATACGTGAAAGGGTATCGATTTACGAAGGCGCTGTTATAGGGGATGGCTGTATGTTAAAACCCAGGGTAAGCGTGAAACCGGATATAAAGATATGGCCGGGTAAAATGATTGAGCATGGAGCTTGTGTCCAATACAACATACTGTGGGGGACACGGATGAACAAAACCATTTTTGGCAAAAATGGGATTACAGGCAAATTGAATGTAGATGTAGATCCCAGGTTTATCGTGCGTTTGGGTTGTGCCCTTGGGACGGAGCTTAAACCTAATAAGGGAATAGGTATAAGCTGTGATGAAAATAACGGCAGTGCTATGCTTAAATATGCCATGGTATCCGGGCTTTTGTCATCGGGTGTCCAGGTGTTTGATTTGGGGCAGCTTACAACCCCCATTCTAAGGTATGTAGTGCCTTATATTGGTCTGGACGGGGGAGTTCATATTTTTGCTGACGAGGAGTCCGATCAAACCGTCCGTATACATTTTGTGGACGATGACGGCGGAAATATATCTCCTTCTTCCGAGCGACAGATAGAAAATTTTTTTATGCGGGAGGAATTCCAGAATGTAAGTCACGAGAATATACCCCGGATCAACAATCTTTTCAGCATTCCCCTGTTTTATGCAAAGGCCATAGCTAAATCAGTGGATGTTAATGCCATCAGAAATAATGACTTTAATGTTTTGATTTCAACCAAAGGAGTGGTTATATCTTCTATAATCAACTTATTATTGATGGAACTGGGTTGCGGCTTCCGCATTACTCAAGATGACATAGCATTGGAAATGAAGAAAAATTCCTATGACCTGGGATGCAGAATTGATTCGAATGGGGAGGAAATGGAACTATACGATGAATATGGCAAACTGGTTGAGAAGGACAGGCTTTCCATATTGAGAAGTTTGATATGCCTTAAGAATGCGTACAATAAAGAAGTTGTTGTGCCTTATACAGCCCCCAAAGCAATTGAAACCATAGCGGAATCAATGAAAGGTAAAGTGATACGCACAAAATCAAGCCAGCATTCTTTAATGAGCGAAGTATTGAAAAGAGAAACAATCGGTGCGCAAATGCTGCCTTTGTACTGTGATGCGATAGTTATGCTTGTAAAGCTTCTGGAAGCCATGGCAAAAGAGCAGAAACCTCTGTCAGAATATATATATTCAATACCGGATTTCTATACAAAGGAAAAGGTAATTGAATGTCCATGGGAACAAAAAGGCAAGGTAATGCGCTGGCTGAT
Organism: Firmicutes bacterium UBA3930; assembly: GCA_002385885.1. Classification (GTDB taxonomy): domain Bacteria; phylum Bacillota; class Clostridia; order Caldicoprobacterales; family Caldicoprobacteraceae; genus DTU074. The sequence goes on along the minus strand of DGEI01000007.1, from coordinate 90,028 downwards.
ACAGGAGGAAAGCAAGGGAAACAATGTGGTAGAACTGTTTGAAGGCATCAAGATCCGCCATGATAACGGCTGGGCGTTGATACTTCCTGATTCTGAAGAGGCTGTATGCCGCATATACAGCGAAGGTGTATCGGAGGAGTATGCTGAGGAGCTGACCAGGTTTTATGAAGAAAAGATCAGGTGGGCAAAGGAGCAGTGAAATAATGTAAAAAATATTTATACGTAAAAAAGAAGTTAACTCCATTGCTGAGTTAGCTTCTTTTTTTGAAGTTGCACGGAGGATGCAAATACTGTATAATTGTATAATGGTTATGAGCGGATTCTAATAATATAAAAAGGAGGATAAGGATTATTTGTGGCATCAAAGAATAATGCATTAAAACTTATACCGCTGGGCGGAGTAAACGAGATCGGAAAGAACATGACAATATTCGAGTACGGGAGTGATATCATTGTAGTTGATTGTGGGCTCAGCTTCCCTGAGGATGATATGCTGGGAGTCGACCTTGTTATACCTGATATATCATACCTGATGAAGAACAAAGATAAAGTCAGAGCTTTTATCCTGACCCATGGCCACGAGGACCATATTGGTGCCCTGCCCTATGTGCTCAGACAGATAAACGCGCCGGTATATGGGACCCGTTTGACGTTGGGTTTGGTGGAGAATAAACTAAAGGAACATCATAACCTGGATAATACCTGCTTGAACAGGGTGAAGCCAGGTGGAAGCATAAAACTTGGGGTATTTACTGTTGAATTTATCAAAACCAGTCACAGCATTGCTGATTCGGTAGCTCTTGCCATACATACCCCGGTAGGTACAATTGTTCATACAAGCGATTTTAAGATTGATTACACTCCTATCGATGGAGAGGTTATTGATTTAGCCAGATTTGCGCAATTGGGTCAAAAGGGCGTGCTTGCGCTGCTGGCGGACAGTACAAACATTGAGAGGCCCGGTTATACCATGTCTGAAAAAATGGTTGGTCAGACATTTGAGTCTATTTTTGATCAGGCAACCGGACGGATAATTATTGCTACATTCGCATCAAATATACACAGGATCCAACAGATTTTTGATGCGGCTGTTAAGCACGGAAGAAAGGTTTGCGTTTCAGGACGCAGCATGTCAAATGTTATTGCCGTGGCTATGGAGTTAGGTTATCTCACTGTGCCCCAAAAAACACTGATTGATATTGAACAAATTGATAACTTACATGACGACGAAGTGGTTGTGATTACAACGGGAACACAGGGGGAGCCTATGTCTGCCTTAACCCGGATGGCAACTGCCGAACACAAAAAACTGGAAATTGTGCCGGGGGATCTGGTAGTTATTTCAGCTACGCCGATACCCGGGAACGAAAAACTGGTTTACAAAGTTGTGAACCAGTTGTTCAGCAGAGGGGCTAATGTTATATATGAATCTTTAGCTGATGTGCATGTTTCGGGTCATGCATGTCAGGAAGAGCTAAAGCTTATTCATACCCTTGTCAAACCTAAATTTTTCGTTCCTGTCCATGGGGAATTCAGACATCTTAAACAGCATGCCCTGATGGCAGAATCTCTTGGCATGCCCAGAGAAAACATATTCGTGACCGATATCGGCACTGTTCTGGAATTTACGCCCAATTCCTGTAAAGTAGCAGGAACGGTAACAGCCGGCAGGGTTCTGGTTGATGGATTGGGTATTGGAGATGTCGGCAACATCGTGCTGCGTGACAGGAAACATCTGTCTCAGGATGGTTTGATTGTTATTGTGGTTACTATTTCCAAAGATGCCGGCACTGTGATTGCGGGTCCCGATATTATATCAAGGGGTTTTGTCTATGTAAGGGAATCTGAAGAACTTATTGAGCAGGCTCGTGAATTGGTAAAGGAAACCCTGGAGAGGTGTAAACGGGAAAGAATTACTGATTGGGCTACTCTAAAAACCAATATCCGGGATGAACTGCGCAGTTTCCTTTATGAAAAGACAAAGCGAAATCCTATGATTTTACCCATTATTATGGAAATCTAATAAACAAAGGAGGTTTTCATATGAATATTTATGATAAAGCTCATGAACTCGCCAGAGCCATGTCAGACAGCAAAGAATATCGGGATTATAAGGACGCAAAAGAGAAGGTATACCAGAATGAGGCAAACAAAAAAATGCTGATGGATTATAAGAAGAGGCAGTTACAAATGCAGAATATTTATCTAAGCGGTAGACTGCCGTCTGGAGAAGAGTGGGAAAAATTTGTGAAACTCTCAGAGCCTCTCCTGGCTTCACAGGATATCAGCAACTTTCTGAAGGCGGAATACCGCGTGAAAACTATGATTACCGATATTTACAAGATATTGAGCGGAGCTCTTGATATAGATTTGGATTTTATGGCTGACCAGGAGCAAAAGAGAGAGACAGCGGATGAAGAGAGCTAATATATCCGTAAATTATGTGGCAAGATCAGCAGTTATTGCTGCAGTGTATTTTGTGCTGACTACAGTATCGCAATCGATATCATTTGGCGCGGTTCAATTTAGAATAGCCGAAGCTTTGACCGTTATACCATTTGTTGACCCTGCGGCTGTACCGGGCGTCGCTATCGGATGCCTGCTGGCTAATTTAAGCAGTCCATTGGGTTTGGCAGATATTCTGGGAGGCAGCGCAATTTCTTTGGCAGCTGCTTATCTTACACATAAAGCACCCAACCGTTATATAGCTATATTACCTCCCGTTGTAATGAATGCCATAGGTGTGCCATTATATCTGGCACCTTTTTTTTCTCAGCCCTACTGGCTGGTTGCAGCACAGATAGCTTTGGGTCAGTTGACAGTAATAGGTATACTTGGACTTCCAACGCTGTCATTGTATGAAAAAATATTGGACAGGTATTCAAAGAGCGGTTAATATTATTTAACACATTGTTAATCTGCTCTGCCTTGTCAAATGCTGTTTATGTGTATATAATGAATATAACTCTACATGTGGAGGGTATAAATAATATGTCCGAAATAATGGTTTCAGAAAAGCCAAAAGGCAAAAAGGGGCTGCCCCCTATAATCAGGCATATAATCAGAAAGACTATGATATATATCATTAGCTTTGGTATAGTATTTGCCATGTTCTACACGGCGGTAAACGAAATAAACCGTTTGCTGTTTGAACCAATGGATACGAAGGATGAGACTGAAATAACTGTTGAAATTCCTATGGGAACTTCTGTGAGGGGTATTGCTGAAATATTGTACAATAATGGTCTGATTCGCAACAAGGGTGTTTTCAGAATGTTTATAGAGCTTTCTGATAAAGCTTCCAAGCTAAAAGCAGGCCGGTATGTATTATCAAAAAATATGGATCCGCAGCAAATACTGGATGAACTTGTTACAGGGGAGGCTGCGGTAGATACGGTTCAGGTCACACTCCGGGAGGGTTTGTGCATCCGTGATATGGCCAGCTATCTGGAGAAGTTCGAAAAGGATGGTAAAAGAGTGTTTTCCTTTTCAGCCCAGGAATTTATCGATGCTGCAAAAGAGTTTGACAAGTTTGCGCCGGAATACCCTTTTTTATATGAGATCCCCGAAACAAGAAGAAATGGGGAGTATCCTCTTGAAGGCTACTTATTCCCCGATACTTATATAGTTTATGTAGATTCCACTCCTGGCGATATAATTAGGAAGATGCTGTCTACATTTGAAAAGAAACTGTATTATGCTGAGTTTCATGATGTTCCGTTCCTTACCAGGATAGAGGAAATGGGGATGACAATGGACGAAGTCATTACATTGGCTTCAGTGGTACAAACCGAGGCTGCTGTTAAGGATGAGTTCTATAAAATTGCCGCTGTATTCCATAACCGGTTGAATATTGATATGCCTTTACAGTCGTGCGCAACGGTTCAATATGCTTTAGGGAGTTCGGAGAGAAAGCCATTTCTCACAAATGAAGAAACATCAATAGATTCTCCGTACAATACTTATAAATATAAGGATTTGCCCATTGGGCCAATTGCGTCGCCGGGACAGTTGGCAGTGGAATCGGTAATGTATCCATATGAGGAATTTATGGATCCTGACAGGCCAATGCTGTATTTTGTGTATGCCGGTGACAACAAGCATGAGTTTAATTATTCATTTAAGGATCATTCCAAGGCTAAGGATAAATATGAAAAGCTTTGGAAGGAAAGCCAGAATAAAGAGGATTAAAATATACGGGGGCTCACTCAACAGGGTGGGCCCTGTTGATTTGATGAAAAACCGTTACAAACGAAAGGATGGTAGTGGATGCAAAGAATCCCTGAGTTACTGGCTCCGGCCGGTGACCTGGAAAAGTTAAAAATAGCCGTGGCTTATGGAGCTGATGCGGTGTATATAGGAGGTAAAAGATTTGGACTCCGGGCTTTTGCCGGTAATTTTGAAAACAATGAAATTGTGGAAGCTGTAGAATATGCTCATAAGCATGGGAGAAGGGTTTATGTCACATTAAACATATTTGCGCATAACGATGATTTTGACGGAATGGCAGAATATATCAGATTCATTTCCAAAGCAGGTGTGGATGCGGTTATAGTCTCCGATCCGGGTATTCTGTTGCTTGTAAAGGATACAGATCCTGAAATGGAAATACATCTAAGCACCCAGGCCAATACAACAAACTGGAAAAGTGCTCTTTTCTGGCATGAAATGGGTGTAAAAAGAATAATACTGGCCAGGGAGTTAAGTCTGGATGAGATAATGGAAATAAGAGATCGGACGCCGGATACTCTTGAACTTGAGGTCTTTGTCCACGGCGCTATGTGTATATCCTATTCCGGGCGGTGTATGCTGAGCAATTACCTTGCCGGAAGGGATCCCAACCGGGGAGCCTGTGCCCATCCGTGCCGGTGGAAATACTATCTGGTCGAAGAGAAAAGGCCTGGCGAGTATTTGCCGGTTATGGAGGATGACAGGGGTTCTTATATACTTAATTCAAAGGATCTGTGTATGCTCGGGCATATACGGGACCTGGCCGGTATAGGCCTGAATGGCTTTAAAATAGAGGGCAGGATGAAAAGCGGGTATTATGTTGCCGTTACCGTTAAAGCCTATCGTCAGGAACTGGATAAATATAAAAGGGATCCCAACGGATACATATTTGATCCTGCGGCGCTTGAGGAGATCAAAAAAGCCAGCCATCGCCCTTATACTACAGGTTTTTACTTCGGAAAGCCTACCCAGGATGATAATCAGTATTCGAGCAGCCAGTATATAAGAAATTATGATTTTATTGCATTGGTTCTTGGCTATGATTATGAAAGAAACATGGCTGTGGTGGAACAGCGCAATCCGTTCCGGGTAGGGGATAATATTGAGATTTTTAGCCCTGCCGGACAAAATATGAATTACACCATCACACAAATGCTGGATGAAGACGGACAGCCTATCGAAAACGCTCCCCATCCGAAACAAAAGGTATGCATACCCATTAAACATCCTTTAGAGAAGTATTCCATATTCCGGAGAAAAAAAATATAAAAATTTTATGTCCGTATATTATTTAATATGCACATTCCCCGATACAGCTGCATATTATATATAACAGTGAAAATATTGGATTACTGCAGTGGTATTCTAGGGGGTGTTATATTGTGCTACCCCTCATTGGAGGGTTATTATTTTTAGCTCGCTATGTTTTTCTTCTTGTATCCCATGTATCGGGAAGCAGCTCATTTCCTCGCCCTTTAGATCCCGAGGAAGAGGAATATCACCTGAGAAGATACGCCGAAGGGAGTGAAAACTCAAAGAATATACTTATTGAGCACAATCTCAGATTGGTAGCCCATATAGTAAAAAAGTACAACAATGTTGTAAAAGACGTGGACGATCTGATTTCAATAGGCACTATTGGGTTGATCAAAGCCATTGCAACATTTGATCCAAGCAAAAATACCCGTCTTGCAACATATGCTGCCCGCTGTATTGAGAATGAAATACTTATGTCTATTCGTGCTGATAAGAAAATGAAGGGTGAGGTTTCACTTTATGAGCCTATAGGAGTGGACAAAGAAGGAAACGATATATCGTTGATGGATATTCTGGGTACGGATCCTGATATGATAATAAATGAAGTGGAGCTGAAGATACAGGCGCGGAATTTGTATAACATGATGAAAAAAGTTTTAAAAAAGCGGGAACAGGTAGTATTGGAAATGAGGTACGGCTTATTTAACGGCAAAAATAAAACACAGAGAGAAATTGCCCAAATGTTGGGCATATCCAGATCCTATGTTTCAAGAATAGAAAAAAGGGCTATTTCAAAGCTAAGCAAGGAATTTCAATCAGGGGGCTGCAATTAAAGTTGACAGCCCCTGTTTATTTCAATAATATAATATAGGACAGCCTTTTCACATGGTGAGCTCCATAATATTCTTATAGCGGGAGATAGTACATTGCTGAAGCTGAAACCGGATGTGGTAAAAAAGAGTATTTATCATATATCGTTTAATGATCTCATTAACCGGGGCATTAAAAATATTATAATTGACCTGGACAATACAATAGTGCCCTGGGGTGACAGACATATTCCTCCCGAATTATTCGAATGGGTAAATACTGCAAGGGAAAAAGGGTTCAAGCTTTGTATAGTTTCTAACAGCGGTCGGGAGAGGATACAATACTTTGCATCCCGGTTGAATATACTGGCTGCTTCCAAGAGAGGAAAACCTTTTTTGCGGGCTTTTAAAAGCGCTATGAGAATGATTGACGGAAACCGGAATAATACTGCTGTGGTAGGAGATCAAATTTTTACCGACATCCTTGGAGGCAAAAGGATGAAACTGTATACTATTCTTGTGGAACCCATATCCAGGAAGGAATTTCCCGGGACAAAAATAATGAGGTTACTTGAAAAGACAGTTGTCAACAGGAGGTTGGGATGAATATTTCTCCACGCACAAAGATGATAGGCCTGATCGGACATCCGGTTGAACATTCACTTTCTCCAAAATTACATAATGCCCTATATAAAAAATATGGGTTGGATTATTTGTATGTTGCATTTGATATTTTGCCCGGAGATGTTGGCAGTGCGGCGGCTGCCCTTAAAACACTGTCATTTGTTGGATTTAATGTAACTATTCCACATAAGCAAAGCATTATTCCTTATTTGGATGATTTGGACTATGAGGCCCGTGCTATTGGTTCGGTAAATACCGTAAAGATTCATGAGGGCAGACTGTTTGGTTACAACACTGATGGTATGGGATTTGTGGATTCCCTTAAACGGCGGGGAATTGGACTGAAGGGAAAAAATGTACTGTTGCTGGGTGCCGGTGGTTCGGCAAGAGCAATATGTGTATATTTACTAAAAGAAAAAATTGACAGCCTTTACATACTAAACAGAACCAGACAAAAAGCCGTTGAACTCATTCAGGATTTGGCCTCTTTCTTCCCGAACTCCTGTTTGCATCATATCGAGAAGAATGATTTAAATGGATTGAGGCCCGACTTGATTATCAACGCCACTCCTTTGGGGATGTGGCCGGATGTGCAAAGCATCCCTTTGACAAACTATGCTTTTTCACCCGGTACCGTTGTTGTGGATATAATATACAATCCGACTGAGACGCTCCTGCTAAAAAAGGCCGGTGAGGCCGGATGTGTTACAATAAACGGCCTTGACATGCTGGTGGGACAGGCTATAAAGGCCATAGAAATATGGACAGGCGTGGTCATGGATCATGATAAAGCTATCAGTCTTCTGACGTGATATGTCGAATATGACGTTTCCGGGTTGTAAAATATCGGAATAGGCTATATAATGTATATGAGCCGACAATATAAGAAAATACTACTATTTTTTTAGGTACTTATTACTATGAACATTAAATAAGATGTAACATTAACAGGTGGAAGACTATGAGGGGATATAGAAAAAGGCTGGAAGAATTATTAATCGGCAAAGGGCTTATCACACAGGAACAACTGGAAAACGCCCTTTCTCTTCAGGAATCCGCCGGCAAACAATTTATTGAAATACTTATCTCGCAGAATCATGTTTCAGAGACTGAGATGGATGAGCTGCTGCAGGAGCAGCTGGGCATTTCTCTCGTTAATATTAGCAAGGCAAAACCGGATCCAAAACTTACTGAATTTGTTCCCTATATGCTTGCCAGAAGGCACTCTCTTATTCCTATAAAAATTGAAAAGGGGAAGCTTTATATAGCCATGGAGGACCCCTTCGATTTTGCTGCAGTTGAGGATGTGAAGCGGGTGGCCCGGATGGATGTCGTTCCTGCCATTTCCTATGGTGGTTCGATTACAAGCGCCATCTGCCGTCTGTATAACACCGGTTATGCCGAAAAGGCAGTCAGGGATTACAGTAAGGAGAACAGCACGGAACGGACAACCCGGGAAATACAGGGGAATCAGGCAGAAGAAATAGATAATGCCCCGGTTGTAAGGCTGGTAAATTCCATAATTGATCAGGCTGTTAACATGCAGGCCAGCGATATTCATATCGAGCCAATGGAACAAGAAACCGAAGTACGGTTCCGGGTGGATGGAATTCTACAAAAAATACTCAGTATTCCTAAATATATGCATCCAGCGGTTGTTACCCGGATAAAGATTATGGGCAATATGGATATAGCTGAAAAGAGACTGCCTCAGGATGGGCGTGTGGATGTGTGGATATCAGAAAAGAACATTGATATTAGAATATCTACCATACCTACCATCTATGGGGAGAAGGCAGTGTTAAGGGTTTTGGATCAGTCCAGTTTCCTGTTCCCGCGGGAAAAGCTGGGCTTTACTGAAGAAAACCTGGTCAAATTTGACCGGCTGCTGAAGAATCCTCATGGTATTATACTGGTGACCGGGCCGGCCGGAAGCGGTAAATCAACCACCTTGTATGCCATGTTACATGAGTTAAATAAGGAATCGGTGAATATTATAACTATTGAAGATCCCGTAGAATACCGCATGGAGGGCATAAACCAGATCCAGGTAAATACAAAGGCAGGATTAACGTTTGCAGCAGGTTTACGTTCGATAATCAGACAGGACCCGGATATCATTATGGTCGGTGAGATACGGGACAGGGAAACAGCTGAAATTGCCATACGTTCGGCTATTACAGGCCACCTGGTGCTTAGTACCCTTCACACTAATGATGCGGTTAGCGCCATATCCAGGCTTATGGATATGGGTATAGAGCCGTACCTCATATCTTCTTCCCTTGTAGGTGTTATATCCCAGAGATTGCTGAGAAAGATTTGCAGTAACTGTAAAGTCCCCTGCAGTGCGGAATCCCATCAGTTTTCTGCCCTGGGTTTTAAAAATGGCCCGGAGATAGCGGTGTACAAGGGAGAAGGCTGCAGCTTGTGCAATTATACGGGATATAGGGGCCGTATTCCCGTCCATGAGATTTTGGTTGTGTCAAAAGTACACCGTCAGCTTATTTCACAAAAGGCTTCTGTGGACGAAATCAGGGACTTATCAAGAAAAACCGGTATGATCACTTTGCGTGAAGAGTGCATAAAACTGATGGTTAATGGGCTTACAACAATTGATGAGGTTATTAGAATATCGTATACTCAGGATTCTTTCATATAAGCGGCTCAGGTGATGATAATGGATATATACGGTATACTAAAGAAAGCTGTGGACGCAAAGTGTTCCGATGTTCATATCTCTCCGGGGCTTCCCCCGGTAATAAGGAAGAATGGAAATCTCATACAGCTTTTTTCTGAACGGTTATCTCCGGAACACACTCTTCAATTTGTTAAACAATTACTGACAGAAGAACAATGGAAAATCCTCCGGGAAAGAGGAGAGGTGGACTTATCCTGTTCGGTTTCGGGAGTTCATCGTTTTCGTATAAATGCGTTTCGCCAAAGGGGGAATTACAGTCTGGCTGTCAGACTGATAAATCCTGATATTCCCAGGTTTGAACAACTGGGACTGCCCGAAGCGGTAAAGGAATTTACAAGGAAAAACAGCGGGCTGGTGCTGGTTACCGGTCCGGCCGGGAGCGGTAAATCCACTACTATGGCCTGTATGATAGATATAATCAACCGCAATAGGGCTGCTCATATAATTACTTTGGAAGAACCCATAGAATACGTGCACCGGTCCAGAAAGAGTATAGTAAACCAGAGGGAGGTGGGAAGTGATACCAAAAGCTTTTCAGCTGCGTTGAAAGCAGCGTTAAGGCAGGATCCTGATATAATACTGGTTGGAGAGATGAGAGATCTGGAAACCATTTCAACTGCTTTAACAGCTGCCGAGACCGGCCATCTTGTGTTTTCTACACTTCATACTATTGGCGCTGCAAAAACCATAGACCGGATAATTGATGTATTTCCACCCTATCAGCAGCAGCAAATTCGTTTTCAGCTATCTACGGTATTGGAAGGAATTATCAGCCAACAATTGATTCCTGCTGCAGATGGCTCAGACAGGGTGGCTGCCGTTGAGTGTATGATGGCAACACCGGCTGTAAGGAATCTGATTCGTGAAGGCAAGACTTACCAGATACCGAATATAATCCAAACAGGTGCCAGGCTGGGCATGAGAACCATGGATCAAGCGCTGCTGGATCTATACAGACAAGGGTATATATCAAAAGAGAGTGCTATTACCTACTCTGCAGATGCAGAACATATGCAAAATCTTATCCGCTCTATTTCCGTATGACGGCTTTCTTCGAAGGGAGTGATGCTCTATAGCTAAGTATAAATATGCAGCCAGGGATCTGCAGGGCACCACTATCAGGGGAATCTATGAAGCCACAACACGTAATGATGTTATTCACATGCTCAGACAAAACGGTTACTTTCCGGTAAAAATTGAAAAGGCAATACAGTTTAAAGATATCAGGGATCTGAGTTTTGGTGCAAAGATAAGTTCAAAGGATATATCAGTGTTTTGCAGGCAGTTTGCAGCTATGAGCAAAGCCGGGATCCCAATTGTCCGGTGTTTGGATATACTTTCCGGACAAGTATCAAACCGCATATTTGCCAGGCTGCTGACAGAAGTGCATTCGGAGGTGTATACCGGAACATCTCTGAGCAGAGCCTTTAAAAAGCGGAGTACATACTTTCCTTTATTGTTTACAAGCATGATAGAGGCCGGGGAAACCAGCGGTACCCTGGATATAATTATGGACAGCCTTGCCCGGCATTACGAAAAAGATCATAGATTAAAACAGAAAATAAAGAATTCTATGACCTATCCGGCTTTGGTACTGCTGGTGGCCTTGGGAGTGATGTATTTTCTTCTGGCTACGGTAGTCCCTACATTTGTCAGCGTTTTAACACGCAGTGAAATGCAGCTTCCTTTTCCGACAAAACTGCTTTTGTCCTTAAGCGGTTTCTTGTCAGGGAACGGGATATTCATTTTGCTGTTTTTGTTTTTGGCTGTTTCTATTATTTGTACTGTAATTTCCAGGGAAGACGGGCACCGGAAATGGCACAGCTTTTTGCTGAAGTTGCCCGTGGTAAAACGGCTGATAGTTTTAACCGCTGCAACCCGTTTTGCCGCGATATTGGGGATCCTGCTCAGAGCGGGTATACCATTGATGTCATCCTTTGATATAGTTAATATGGTTGTCGGTAATGAAGTGTTCAGGGAAGGGCTCCGGCAAGTGAAGGAAATGGCCAGGATGGGCAGCGGGATATCTGCCCCCCTGGAGCAACTGGACTTATTTCCGGCTATGTTGATTCAGATGATCAAAGTCGGGGAGGAATCCGGGGCTATAGATGAGATGCTGCTTAAGGCAGCCGAATTTTACGAAGCAGAGGTTGAGGATAGTCTGACCAGGCTGACAACCCTCCTGGAACCGGCTGCGATAATTTTGTTAGGAGGCATCGTGGCCTTCGTGGTACTGTCCATTGCAATGCCTATGTTTGAAATGATGAATATTGTCGGTTCATAAGGGAGGAGGTGAAAGAGATAGTAAAGGAGCTTAGGATGAGCAAAAGGGGTTTTACCCTGCTGGAGTTGGTTGTGGTTATAGCCATATTAGGAGTATTGGCGCTTATTGTGGTGCCAAATGTTGTGGACAGGATAAGTGAAGCTGAAACTACCGTGAGAGAAGCAAATGCAAAAATATTAAAGAATGCCCTTGATATGTATCTTATAGATTCTGAGGGGGAAGTATCAGGGCCGGCAAACGGTACAAGCTATACTGAACAGGAATTGAAAGAGATTTTGGTACCCGGATATCTGGACGAGATTCCTAAGCTGGATGGAATAGCTATAACTTATGACAGTAAGGATAACAGATTTATTGTGACAACTGACAATTAGGGCAGTGGATAATTAGTGATATGAACACTACAGTTCAACACTTATATAACGAAAACAGCAAGCACATACATATTTTGCTCAGCAAACGGGAGGTGAATTCTCACCTAAAGGTATGCATATTATTATGAGGAACTAAAATGGATCTGATGATATTCTTATCTGGTTTATTGATTGGCAGCTTCTTAAATGTATGCATATACAGGATACCTCGGAAAGAATCTGTAATACGGCCGGGCTCCAGATGCCCTGTTTGCCGTACAAGATTAAGCCCACAGGAGCTTGTTCCTGTACTAAGCTATATATTTTTGCGGGGCAGATGCAGGTATTGTAACCAGCCCATACCGTGGCGGTATCCTGCCGTGGAGCTGCTGACTGCTTTACTTATATGCATGGCATACAAGCATTACGGTACCGGTTTTGCTGCCATATATTATACTCTGCTGATCTGTATACTTATAGCGGCCGCCGCAATCGATATTGAACATATGATAATACCCGATGGTTTATTATTGACAGGCTGTTCAGCAGCTCTTTTGTTTAATATTTTTGGTGTGGGGATATCCTTTGCAGATGGAATGCTTGGATTCATTCTCGGCGGAGGTATGCTGGCCCTGATTGCCGTTGCATCGTTTTTTATCTTTGACAAGGAAGGATTGGGGGGTGGAGATATAAAGCTTGCAGCCACCATCGGTTTATATCTGGGCTGGCGTCTTACCGCCCTGACGCTGGTACTGTCGGTGTATGCCGGAGGATTGACCGGCTTACTGTTAATGATTCTGAAGATTAAGAAAAGGGGGGAATACATTGCCTATGGGCCGTTCCTGGCCGTTGGTTCGTTGATTGCCATGTTTTATGGTGAGGCTATAATCAACTGGTATTTATCATCTTTCTGGTATTAAATGGTGATAATGATGAATAAAAACCAAGGTATAACATTAATAGAGCTTATCGTAGTATTAGCTGTTATTGGGGTTTTACTGGCTGTTATATCTCCGGGTATTCAACAGCCAATTCAGGAAGCGGTGCTGAGAACCGAAGCGCAGCGTATAGCGCAGGAAATACGGTTAACCCAGCAATTGGCCATAACTACAGGTATGGATTATTGTTTTGAAATACATGTAAATGAGAAGTATTACAATATACGGCCCAAAAATACTGCAATAAAATTAAAAAACGGAGTATACAAAAAGGAGTATCTCAATAAAAATCTCCATGCTGTAAAATGCAATTTCCCTTCATTATATTCCGGTGAATATGCCGGTTTGAAAGTTTTGACCTATACCCCTACCGGAATTCCAAGTCAGACAGGTAGCATAGAGCTATATTCGAAAGATGGAAAGAAAAAGACAATCAGGGTGGCGGTTGGAACGGGAAGGGTAAGGATCCAATGAACAAAACAAGGGGGATGACGCTGATAGAAATCCTGGCAGCCCTGTCTATACTGGCGCTTATTGCCGGTTTTCTGCTGACATCATACGGATTTTCATTTAAGCATAACAAGAAAGCGGAAAGGATGCTAAGGGCATCGTTTATTGCCCAGACAAAAATGGAGAGGCTGCAGTCCATGGACGCCTTATCTGCATATTATGAAGGCAGAGGGCGGCTTGTACAGGATAGCCCGGGGTATTATGTACAGACGCTGTGTCAGCCATATATTCCTGAGGATTGCCATCCGTTTAGCATAGTTATTAAAGATATGGATGATGCAGGGCAGGGTTATGTGCTATACGCCGTACCCCCTGGCGGAATGAATGTTTTTCTTCTGGAAGATTCAACAGATGATATTTCCCTGGAACTATCCATAAGCAGCCATAGCTACTCCCTAGGCATACCCGGTTCAGGACAAGCTGATATAAACGGAACGCTGCCTGACGATAATAAAAAGGTTGTGGTTGTGGTCAACGCAGTTGGTTATTCCGGCAGCCATCATATAACCTTTAGCATTATTTCAGGGGGACGCCGGACCGAAGTTAAGCTGTACGATACCGACAGGAATTCACAATTGATTAGTGTTACAGGTATAAGTGAAAAGCGTTACAGTAATTTTGTATACAGAGACTATTCCATGATAAGGGCGCTGGTAAAGGTTTTTACCGATGAAACCGGTGTTGAACCAAAGGCAGTGCTTGAGAGCATACTCCGGCTGCAGAACTGAAAGAAGACTTCTGTAAGGAGGGTGAATACTGCATGGGTAAAGCAAGAGGGTATTCTCTGATTGAGCTGCTGGCGGCGCTGGCATTATTGTCCACGGTTATTGCCATGGGCTATTCCCTTTACATAATGAGTGTAAAGGGATATGGAAGAAGTATAGACAGGATTGAAACCCAACAGAATGTCAGGCTTGCAGCTTCCTACATCAAAAGAAAGCTTTTGAACGCTGCCGGGGATGAAGTAAAAATAGAGAAAAGGGGCGATGGTACGGCTGCTCTCATTATAGGGAGCGAGTATTTTGATCTCAGGGGTACCACACTGCGGGTTAATCATGACTGGCCTTTTTCTTCCAGCTATAATCCCATGGCTGAAGGCATCACTCATTTTCAGGCAAACAAGGATGGAAACAGGGTTGTAGTGTCAATTTCGGGAGGAGAAGAGGATAAGGACAACTATTTTCCAATTTCATTCGAAGTGTTCCTCAGGAGATAGGAAGAGGTATAAAGGTGCTTAACAAAACAGATAAAGGTATGGAAAAAGAAAAAGGTATTGCAAATTTTAGGGTATTACCGGTTAAGCCGCAGAATTGGCCGGGCTGTTTTGGGGATTCAGCAGGTTCAGCATTGATTTTGGCTTTTGTAACCTTAATGGTGTTAATATCTATTTGTATATCACTTACGTCTGTTACCGTTGTCAACTATCACATGGATCATGTGGAGAACGATTACCAAACTGCTTATTATGTGGCAGAGGGAGCTTTGCGCCATCAGGTTGAATGCATGAGGATTAAAATGGAAGAACTATATGCTTCCGGTATTTATGATGATGCGTCTGGCTTTTTTGCAGCATTCATAGATGGGCTATCATCGGTCACCCCTCCTGTGTTCAAGGGTGATTTCAACAAAAAGGTGGATGTTCATGTGAATGTAATGCCCGAAGCCGGCGAAAAAGACGATACAATGACCTTTAGCGTCCAGGCTACAGGCATAGTCGGCAAGATAAGCAGGGAACTAAAAAGTACAGTTAAAATAAGATGGGCCGCCCCGAATACAGTATTTGGATATGCCCTGTTTGCCAACGGGTCGATCGGGATTGGCAGCAATGCGGAAATACATGGGGATTCAGCCACTAACACCACAGCATCCGGCGGGGTTCTGCTGGGAAACGGCTCAAAAATATACGGAAACATATTTATCGGCCCGGGAGGGAATCCTGCTCAGGTAGTTCAAAATGATGGCAAATACTATATGACCGGACGGATAAAGGTTAATAACAAAAAAATAAAGCTGCTTACCGGAGTACCTCCTTCAGGTATGGAAAGGAGAGGCAATTTGATTGTAAATGATGAGGAGATTCGGAGTATAAACGGTGGAGGAAGGTTTGACAAAATAGAAGTAAATAGCGGGGGCAAACTTATTATTTATCTTGATGGCGATACCATTATTCATGCAAACTCAATATATGTTCAGGATAACGGTGTTGTTGAACTTAGGGGTATCGGAAGATTATCAGTTTATGCAGACGATATGCTTGATATAGGCAGTAAGGCAGTTATAAACGGCGAAGGTCAGCCGGATGAACTGTTTGTTTTATACTTTGGGGACAGGATAACGATAAAGGACAACACTGTTTTTAACGGCGGCTTATACGCTCCCTATGCCCTTGTATGTGTGGGAAGCAGTACCGGGATAAGAGGGAATGTGGTGGCAAATGAGGCAAGCCTCAACCCAAATGCCAGGCTTTATTTCGATAGTGTGATCAAAGCTGATTATCCAATGCCGGTAAAGGATAATATGATTGAAGAAATGGACGAAGAACTGTTCAGTGTCATATTCAATGGTGAACAATAGAATAACTATGCTGTTTATAAGGGGGGGTTATGTTCAAATTAAAAAATGATGTTTTAGGTATTGATATCGGATCCGGCCTCATTAAGATGGCTCAGGTAGCTCAAGGTGAAAAAACGCAAATTATAAAACTGGGATGCATAGAAAACCCCGTGTCTGGTGCCTCCGTCGAAGAGTTGAATGAAGCCGATGCTGACCTTGCCGAGGCCCTTAGAAATTGCTATAAGAACAACGGCTTCAGCGCAAAAAAGGTAAGCCTGTGCCTGTCGGAGCCATCGGTTATATTCAGGGATATAAAATTGCCCGGGATGAATAATGAAGAGATACTGGGCAATGTAAGGTATGAAATGGCAGACTATTTTTCAATAGATATAGACAAATATGCTGTCACATACAGGATACTTGAAAAGGAGGAAACATACGACAGGACGGTGTTCAGGGTGTTAGGTGCAGCGGTACCATCGGATCTGGTAGCAAAGTATATCCGCATAATCAAAAAAGCCGGATTAAGGCCTGCATATATTGATGTGGGCATCAATGCCTGTTATAAAATGATAAAACACTTAAAGAACAATATATCTTTCAGCCGGACGGTATGTATACTGGACTATGGGCACAGAACCCTTACAATATCACTGTTTGACGATGGAGCTCCTTTTATTGCCAGGACAGTGGAAAGGAATTGGGAAGTACAGAGTGTGGATGCGGTTACGGCAGTGTTGAACCAGATGCTGGATTACTACTACAGCAGGAATCATACATCTTTTGTTGATAAGGTATGGGTTGCGGGAGGAAACGGATACACAAACGGGTTTTGCCGGTCTTTGTCCATGCAAACGGGTGTTGCTGCACATATACTGCAGCCTGATATGTTTTCCCTTGAATATGGTAGTAATCGGGATGCCCCGATGGGTGTTTATTTAAAATCTATAGGAACAGCAATAAGAGAGGATTAGGTGAAATGCACGATATTAATTTGCTAAACGGGTTTTATAAACAAGGAAGAACTGCAAGGATTATAGGCACTGCATCTGCATTAATTGTCATTGTCAGCCTTTTATCATATATTGCCCTGATTGTGCCTTTAAGGGAAAAGAAAAGGCTGACTCTTGAAGCTGTGAAATTTACACAGCTTAACCTGGAGTATGAGAGTGCAGAAAAAGAACACGGCAGTTTATCCCGGCAAATAGAGGAACTCAGAGAGAAAGCTGATAATTTGAACCGGATAGCAACGGCAATCGAATGGAGTGAAGTATTTTCTTTCATTGAACGGGTGATACCCCGGGAAGCAGCGCTATCAAGTCTTTCATACAGAGAAGGCATATTGACTATCCAGGGGTGGGCTGAAAATGATATTGAAGTTGCACGGTTCATTCTAGGACTCAAAAGGTCCGGAATGTTCACGGAAGTAAAACTAAAACGAATTGACCGCGACGGAAGCGGGGAATCCTTTATCATGTTATGCTCATTTTAGTCAATACCGTATTGGAACCGGAGCAGTAGAATGAGAAAGGTGAGTAGAAATATATGGTACTGACAAAACGTGAAAGAGGATTTATTGCACTGCTGGCGATTGTATTGATTTTTTCCATATACTATGTTTATTTTTACATACCCCTCCAAAAACAGATTGATGCCATGTCTGCAGAAATAAAAACCGGGGAGACAACCCTGGAACTCAAAAAAACCAGGGATAAGGAAATTGAGCTGCTTAAGGAAGAACTTCAGATGCTGATGGAACGAACGACGGAATTGCGAAACAGCCTTCCGCCATCTGATGAACCTGGCCTGCTGATTCACCTGTACCATATTACAACACCTCTTGGAACACGGGAGTATATTGAATTCGGGGATGCTGAAATTCAGACTGAGTTTATTGTTTTGCCGGTATATATATCGGTAAAAACCGATTATGCCCGGCTAAAGGAAATGCTGAGGTTATTGGAGAATTCTTCATACAGGAACCGGATTGAGGATTTGTCGGTACAAATGAGTGATGGCGGTAACAGTATTTATGTAAATATGGCATTGAATTTTTTCTTTAAACCGGAACCCGGCAGTCAAAATATCAGGTATCCTTCTTTTATGGATGGAGGGTTTGGGAAGGATAATCCCTTTGAGGTGCCTGCTGTGGAGAATTAAGTCATTTTTGTACGTCTTATTCACAAAAGGAGTAAAAAACAGAACGATTATGGTGTATAATACCTGTAAAGGAATAAAAAAGATAAGGAGATTGATATCATGGCTGAACCTTCAAGGGATATGATTCGGCCCAAAAACTATATGGAAGATGTTGTGTTTCGTCATCTGGACAGAATAATTGCCGGTGCTGACTGCTGTAAATGTCCTGTTTGCCGCATGGATGTGGCAGCATATGCGCTGAACCGGCTCCCAAGTAAATATGTTGCCACCAGGGAAGGAGAGGTATATTCAAAATTACTGGAACTTGAACATCAATTTGAGGCAGATGTTGTCATCGCTATTATGAAAGCTATTGAAGTGGTAAGGAAAAATCCGCGCCATAAAGAAATGGGCAAAGGAGACTAAATTCTTATGGATAAGCCAAATCGGGATAATATTATACTTATAGGCTTTATGGGTGTGGGAAAAACTACAGTTGGGAAGCTTCTTTCGCAGCGTATTGGATATGAATTCATAGACACCGATGATCTGATTGTCAGCACAGCCGGAATTCCAATAACCGATATATTTTCCAGGTACGGTGAATCCTATTTTCGCATATTGGAAAAACGTGCAATTGCCCATGCGTTGAAACGTCCGGGTATTGTACTTGCAACCGGCGGCGGAGCGGTTACTGACCCTGACAATTTTTTCTTTTTGAAGGAAAGAGGTTGTGTTATTGCTTTGGATGCGGAGGAGGATATTCTCTGGGACAGGCTTAAGGCTGCAACAGATCGCCCTATGCTTTTTTCCGGGAAGCCAAGGGAAAGGATGAAAGCTCTGCTTAAAGCCCGCCGGCCCATATACCATAAAGCTCATTTTATAGTATCCGTGGATGATAAAACCCCCGAAGAGGTAGCAGATGAGATTATTTCTATCATCCGGTCCGATGAATGTATTAGCGGAAAGGAAAAAAGATGTGGAAAATAACAGAAAAATAAGGTTTGGGCCTGCGGGGAATTCAGATTCCTTTTACGAGCAGGGATACAAATCAAGCGTTGATATGCCCAAATGGCTGCATGAAAAGGGGCTTAGCGCATACGAATACGCCTGTACCCATGGGGTTAACATAAGTGAGAAAACAGCCAGGGCTATAGGTGAAGAAGCCGGTATGTATGATATAGCCTTAAGCATTCATGCTCCCTATTATATAAATTTGGCTGCGGAGGATCCGGAAAAAAGAGATAAGACAAAGCGGCATCTTTTGGACTCTATGCAAGTGGCAGACTGGATGGGGGCAAAGCGTGTGGTATTTCATCCGGGGTCCTGTGCTAAAATGGACAGGAAAAAAGCATTTAAAACAGCTGTTGGCTTTTTGCAGGAGATTATCTGCGATGCCCGTGAGTATATTGAGAAGGGTATACATCTTTGTCCTGAAACAATGGGAAAGATAAACCAACTGGGAACGGTTGATGAAGTGCTGGAAATGTGCAGGCTCCATGAATCCCTTATACCTGTTCTTGATTTTGGACATATTAATGCTATGGGCAGGGGAAGAATTAAGTCTTATACGGATTATATGGATATAATGAATTTGGTAAAAAACGCATTGGGGCGGGACAGAATGCGTCACTTTCACTGTCACTTTAGCAGGGTAGAGTATACCGGCGGAGGTGAAAAGAAACACTGGACATTGGATGATGTGCAATACGGGCCTGAATTTGAACCGTTGGCCGAATTAATTGTTTCACTTGATTTAAAACCGATAATTATCTGTGAGTCCAGGGGAACAATGGCGGAAGATGCAGTCCGGCTCAAAAGCATATTCGACAAAAAACTATCTATTCAATCATAATATTTTATGATAATATATAAAAGGATTTTTTTACAAAGGTGTGTGACAAATGAGGGTTTTGGTTGTAAACGGGCCCAATTTAAACCTCCTGGGTCAACGGGAGCCTTCCATATATGGAACCACCGGCCTGGATGATTTGATATATATGCTGGACGGGCACGGTAGGGAGCTGGGTATGCTGGTGGAACATGTTCAGTCCAATAGTGAAGGTGAATTAATTGATATATTACACCGGGCCATGGACTGCTATGATGGAATCATTCTCAATCCGGGTGCATACACACATTACAGCTATGCTATCCGGGATGCTGTTGCGGCAATAGGCATTCCGGTTGTTGAGGTACATATTTCAAATATAAATGCACGGGATGAGTTTCGCCGTACTTCAGTCATTGCTCCCGTATGCGTTGGACAGATAAGCGGCCTGGGATTGGAAGGATACCGCTTGGCATTGGATTTTTTCAATCGGTATTTCAAAGAAAAAAAGATATAGGATGGTATACATATGAAAACGCCGTTGAGTAAACTGTTGGATCAAATTGAGAATAACAATTTGGACGTAAATGCTGCATTGATAACCAAGCCTGAGAGTGTAGCATATTACTCCGGTTACACCGGAGGTAATGCTATTTTATTTATACATTTTCTGGTACGGTATATCATAATAGTGGGCGATTCATCAGTTGAGCCCAGGGAAGGGCAATATAGAGATTTTAAAGTGGTAAAAATGAATGATTATAAAATCATGGAGTTTCTTTCCCGGTTATGCAGTAAGCTGGGGATCCACCGGATATGGTTTGAGGAGGAGCATTTGGAGAATTATAACTCGATTGAAAACTCCTTAAGAAACGTTCAGCTTATACCTGCCAGAGGTATAATTTCTCAGATTCCCATGACAGCATTCGGGCTGGGGGAGTTATAGAAAGATTTGCACCCGGGCAAGTTATTTAAAGCAGGGCTAGTGTTTTTTGATTTCTGCAGACCGGTAATCAGAGGCAGACTGATATAAATCTATAGGAAAGTGGGGTTTTATTATGGTATCAGCAGGAGATTTTAGGAAAGGTTTAACAATAGAACTTGATGGGCAAGTGTATACGGTTGTTGATTTTCAGCATGTAAAGCCTGGCAAGGGGGCTGCTTTTGTAAGGACGAAGATAAAGAATATTATGACGGGCAGTGTGCTGGAACGTACTTTTAATCCTACCGAAAGGGTTCCAAGAGCACGTGTTGAAACAAAGGAAATGCAGTACTTATATAACGACGGCAACCTGTATTATTTTATGGATACCGAAACATATGAACAAATACCATTGAACAGGGAACAGGTAGAGGATGCAATGAAATATGTAAAAGAGAATATGAATGTAACAATCAAATTTTTCAAAGGCTCTCCTTTTTCTGTTGAACCGCCCAATTTTGTGGAACTTGTGGTCGCAGAGACTGAACCGGGCGTCAGAGGTGATACGGTAACCGGCGGCACGAAACCGGCTACATTGGAGACCGGTGCGGTTATTCATGTTCCATTGTTTGTTAACACGGGTGATGTTATCAGGGTTGATACTAGAACCGATGAGTATATGGAAAGGGTCTAATGGGAATAGTAAGGCATAGCTGTATTGATTTGGAGAGCATAAAGCTGTTGTGAAATTCTTAAAGGCTTAAGGCTATTGAGGGAATATCTATATCTATTGAGATAGGGAGGAAGTTATATGGACAGTTTAGGCGAAAAAGTTTCTTATATCAAAGGGCTTGCTCAGGGCCTGGGTTTGGATAGGGAGGACAGTAAAGAAGCAAAGATACTTATCAGTATTATTGATGTATTACAGGATATTGTTGACGCTGTTGATGAACTGGAAACTTCCCAGTCAGAACTCGATGATTATATTGAGACCCTCGACGAAGATATCGCGGATATTCAAAGTCAGATATACGGTGAATATGATGAGGATATTGATGAGGACGTACCCAATTACATCGAAGTTGTTTGTCCCAACTGTAACGAGACGGTGTATTTTGATGAACAAGTGTTTCAGGAGGAAGATGATATTACCTGTCCCAACTGTAATGAGTCCATATATGCTGAATGCTGCTTAGAGCATGAAGAGGAAGAGAATGATTAAGAGGTTTTTTTGCAAGTATAGATTTTATATCTGAAAAGCCGGTGTTTTATACATCGGTTTTTTTGTTGCATGGGTTTTGGCCGGGAGGCAGCGCCGTGCCAGGTGTTTATCCGGCGGATTTCCTTGATATTCAAGAGTTTATGGGTTATTATTTATGGGAAAGAGGGGCAGTATAGCCCAATTTCAAAATAATTCAGATGGGAATATGGAAGCAAAATGAAGTATGTCAGCGTTACAACGGAGAATATTGATGAATATCTTGAAAAATATGATGTTATAGCCTGCTCATTGAGAAACTCAAGAATTAAGGCCAAGCAGTTGGCTATTATGGAAGTATTGTGCTGCACATATCCTCTGAAGAGCATTTTAATAATGAATGGCCCGTTAAGTAACATAAAGGGATTCATATCATTTTTTATTTTAAAAGAGTATACGAATGTGCTGCCTGAATTTTTGAAAAACCTTGGTTATTGTGATGAATTCTTTCTGTTGGATTTTGATAATCCTCACAGCAAAAGCGGTTTCAAAACAAATAATATAAAGTTAATCTGGAAAAAAAGGAAGTTTTCAATCAGGTTATTCTACGAACAAAGCAGAAAGTTATACAGGAAACAGTCACCTCATAACAGGCATTTCAAAATAATGGGATACGATGGCGAAATAAAAGATGTATATGGATACCGGGGAGATGGCACTGAGAGAGGAAGAAGAGCACTGCCGGTGGAAGACGCCAGGTGTTTGATAAATCTGGCCCTGCCGTCAAAGATAAGAACAATGGTGGACCCATTTGCGGGAGCCGGCGGCATTGTGTATCAGGCAAAATACATGGATAAAAACATTGAGGTTTTTAGCGTTGATACGGATAAAACACTGGAACCGGGATTGACACATTATGGCTCAAAGCATTATGTTGGCAATTCAGCTTTGATTAATTTTGATGATTATACCTTTGATGCGCTTATAACAGAAGTTCCTTTTTCCCTGGATGCTCTGGATGATATTTGCAATGCTCTGATCAATTTTGATAAGTATCTTTGCGATAGCGCAAGGATTGTAATCATGCTTTCAAAAGAACAGTTTCGTGTTATTAAGAAATGTGTAATGGCACTGAACTGGTATATTACAATGCCCTTTGTGGTAAACCGAAAAGGTACCGGTATTGTTATTATTGTATGTACCAAGTCAACACAGATATACAATGAAATGAAAGAAATCATGGATGTGGTCAAGAATATCTACTGAACTTCTGCCTCCTGCACAACAGTTTTGCATATCTCATTAATTTCCTGCATTCCTTTTTGATTCTTTCAATAAATCAGCAAATTTTTTTTGCCTGTCTTTAGAATCCATTCTCTGTTTTACCGATGATATTCCGGATATTTTTATTTCTATTTTTCGGATAATAATAATTCTTTTCCGGCAAATATGCCGTTCTGAGGCTGCCTGTTCTCACCGGAAGAGATCTGAACATAATGACCAATTATTCTATGAATCACATCATGTATCACGATATGGGAAAGGGGTAAGAATAATACCTCGCTTCCCTTTTGTTTTTTGTGATAATATCCAGGCCTTCATCATAGATATTAATAAAAAGGAGGACGAGTTATACATGGAAAGTCGGAAACATGAGGCAGCATGGAAAAGGGTTATATTAGAGGCACTGCCGGAGAACATTCAAAATATTATTGGAGTAACCCCCCCAGAAATAGCAGCAGGCCTGGAAGAGATTCGGATACGGGAAGGACGGCCGCTGATGGTGTACAGCAGCGGTAAAAGTTATTATTTGCGCCATGATGGGAGACCTTCCCTTTCTCCTGACCAGGCCTATTGGGTTACCTGCCAGGATACAAAAAGAATACTGCAGCGCATTTCGAACTACTCTATCTATGCCGTAGAAGAGGAATTGAGGAATGGATATATCACCCTGGAAGGCGGGCACCGCGTAGGGGTAGCCGGTAAAGCCGTATTGCAGGATGGAAATATTAAAACCCTGAAATACATCAGTTCATTTAATATACGGATTTCACGGGAAGTAGCAGGCTCAGCAAGAAAAATAATTAAATATATCACTTCGAAAACAGAAATTTATCACACCTTGGTATTGTCATCTCCCCAAATGGGAAAAACAACATTAATTCGTGATATTGCCAGGCAATTGAGCGATGGTTTTCCTGGTTTTCCTGGTGTAAAGGTTGGGATTGTGGATGAAAGATCCGAGATTGCCGGGTGTTTTCAAGGTGTTCCGCAAAAAAGTGTCGGGCTTCAGACTGATGTGTTGGATGCCTGTCCTAAAGCAATAGGAATTATGATGATGATTCGTGCTATGTCACCGGTAGTTATCATTACCGACGAAGTTGGCAGGGAGGAGGACGTACATGCAATTGAAGAAGCGCTGAATGCGGGAATAAGAATAATAACAACCGCCCACAGCAGCAGCATCGATGATGCCCTCCGCCGGCCTATACTTTCAAACCTCCTGAAGAAGAAGATATTCCAAAGGATAATAGTACTTGGTAACTCCCTGGGCGTGGGGACAGTTGAAAAGGTATATGACGGTTATACGTTAAAAAATATTTTAACCAAGCCTGTCAGATAAGAAGGGAGGGTAATTTTCCGGGATGATGAGCATAAAAATAATATGCAGCATAGTTATAATCGGATGCTCAACTATTCTGGGTTTCCGGGCTGCAAACAGGTATGTTCAAAGAGTAAAGGAGATAAGAATGCTGCAGATGGCCTTTGCACAGCTGGAGAGCGAGATAACAGGTTACTCAACATTTTTACCGGAAGCTGTTTCCGGGATAAGCACGGCAGTCCGGGGTGGGGTAAGGAATCTATTCAGCGACTTTGCCGGCAGATTGCAGAATAAAACGGGGGACTCGGTGGCGGAGGCGTGGCAGGAATCACTGGAAAAATGCCAGGAATTGCTGAATTTATACCCGGAGGAAATTCAGATACTTGCTGCTTTTGGGGGTGTTTTGGGTTCAGGCGACAAAGAGAGCCAGCGAAGATATTTCTCAATTGTGCAGAACCAGTTAAAAAAACAGGAAATAAAGGCTGAGGAGGCATGCCTGAAATATCAAAACATGTGCAGAAGCCTGGGGCTATTGGGCGGACTGGCAATTTCCATTTTACTGTTTTAGTGGGAGGATAGACGGATGAGCGTGGATATAATTTTCAAAATAGCAGCCATAGGAATACTGATATCGGTACTTAATCATGTGCTTAACAGGGCCGGAAGGGAGGAAATCTCCATGATGGTAACACTGGCAGGCATAGTGGTGGTTCTTCTTATGGTAATAGATATGATAAGCAATTTATTTAATAATATAAAAAGCATATTCCAGCTTTACTGAGGAGTATTAAACATGAATATTGAAGCTCTTCAGATTGTTGGGCTTGGTATAATTGCTGCCGTTGCTGCTATTGTATTGAAGCAGCAAAAGCCGGAATTAGGTATGTATATAAGCATAGCCGCCGGGATCGTGATTTTTATGATGATAATTGGCAGACTTGTTTCTACAGTAGATATATTAACTGATATAGCCGGGCGTGCAAATCTTGATTCAATGCATTTATCCGTAGTACTTAAGGTTATAGGCATAGCTTATATTACCGAGTTTGGATCACAAGTATGCAAGGACGCAGGGGAAAACGCTATAGCATCAAAAATTGAACTGGGCGGCAAGATCATTATTCTGAGTTTAACAGTGCCAATCCTTGCAGCATTAATTGAAATGATACTCAAAATACTTCCTTAAGGGGTTAATGGGATGAAAATATTCTGTATTCTTCTTTTGCTGTTACTGTTATTGCCAGTACCGGTACATGCTGCTCAGCCGGATATACCCCGTGATGAAAGCCTGGAAAAACAGATGAAGTCAGGTATGGAGCGTAAGGTGGATGAACTGGATTTAAAGGATATTGATAAGTTTATACGGGATATTCAGGCCTGGGAAAACCCGATATTTAATGAAACAAGCGCAAAAGATATTGTAAAGAAGCTGTTAACCGGTGATATAGAATTTGATATGGGAAAACTGTGGTTATACATTACTAATATTTTTTTCAGAGAAATCACTGCAAACCTGGGACTGATGGCAAAAATAACAGTGCTGGCTGTTATCAGCGGAGTACTTAAGAAAATGCATGGTTCTTTTCAAAACACTTCAACGGTGGAAATAGCCCATTTTGCCTGTTATATGGTAGTGATACTGGTGATAATTCAAAGCATTTCATCGGTTATGTCAGCCGGGCAGCGGGCAATTGATAACATGTTATCGTTTACTCAGATACTTTTACCGGTTTTGCTGGTTTTACTGGTCTCTGTAGGCGGGGTTACTTCTTCAGCCCTGTTGAATCCTACCATCGGTTTATTGGTAGGTTTATTTGGCAACATCCTCAGAAATGTGATATTCTCTCTGATACTATGCGCTACAGCTGTCACGCTCGTCAACAATATAAGTGAAAGAGTACAGTTAAGCCGTCTGGGCAAACTGCTGAAAAACGTATGCGGCTGGATATTGGGAATTGTATTTACCATATTTGTCGGAGTACTTATAATCCAGGGCTCAATGGCTGCCTCCATCGATGGTATATCAATAAGGACCGCCAAATATGCAGTTGATACTTTTGTTCCGATTGTCGGTGGCATATTTGCCAAGGCAGTGGAAACGGTGGCCGGTTACTCACTGTTGATAAAAAATGCCGTAGGTGTTATGGGACTGCTGGTAATAGCTTTTATATGCATATATCCGATGGTAAAAATACTGTGCATTACGGCAATATACAAATTTGCCGGAGCGGTGCTGGAACCGGTAGCCGACAGCAGAGTAACCGGTTGTTTGGATGATATCGGAAATATTCTCATAATTCTGTCAATAACCGTTGCAGGGATGGCAGTTATGTTTTTTCTGATAATAGCGCTGATTATAGGAGTGGGTAATACAGCCGCCATGATGAGGTAGGTGGGTTTATGCTTGCTTTTTTCCGGGAATGGATAGCCAATATTGCTGCTGTAAGCGTACTGGGAGTTGTTGCTGACTTAATCCTGCCTGATGGGAATATCAAAAGATATACCCGGTTTTTAATCGGAGTAATTATGCTTGCGGTTTTAATAAAACCTGTCTTGCATATATTTAATCATATGACTGATTTGAATAATCTGGCTGCAAGAAATATGGTTTTGATGGATTTATCAAGTTTGAACTATAAAATAGAACTGTATGATGATAAACAGCGGGAAGAGATCAGGAACAATTTCAAAAAAAGCCTGGAACTTCATATGGAAGAACAAATAAGGAATCAGACTGGTTATAAAGATGTGGGTGTAACCGTACATCTTTCCGGAGTGGATAACGATGATAAAGGGCGAACAGTCATTGAAGGTGTATATGTGGAAATCGGCATTGGGGCGAAAGGAAACATTCAGCCTGTAAGAATCAGAATTGGTGATGATCCTGACTTACGCCGTCCGCCGGGTAATCCCGGGGAGGAACAAAAGGTTAAAGAATTAATATCAGGCATATATGGTATAAATCCCGACAGTATAAAGGTCCGATATAAACCGGCAGATGAAACCGGATTTCATCCAGGTTAGCAGCGGGGAGGAGAATATAGTGGCACAACAAAATGCTATAAAGCATATTATCGGTAAAATCAGGAACATAAAAACCACCGAAATATTCGTTGGGTTGTTGGTGGTAGCAGTTATTTTAAGCCTGTATACCTCGAGTTTCGGAAAAACTTCTTATACGGAAGGGGGAAGAGACGAAGAAAATAGAAAAGGTATACAATGGGTAAACCATGAAACTAACCGGGATCAGCTGGAGGAAAAACTGCAGGAAAAGCTGTCATCAATAAAGGGAGCAGGAAAGGTTGAAGTTATGATTACCTACAAATCAAGCAAAGAAATTATACCGGCCGTTAATACTACAGAATCTCAGACCACTACCGAGGAACAGGACACTAGCGGGGGGGTCCGTACGGTGTCACAGAGAGATGTAAACAGCCAGACAGTAACGATGAACGATCCTGGAGGGACTAAACCTTTGGTAATTAAGGAAGTCGAACCGGAGATCAAAGGAGTAATTGTAATTGCTGAAGGAGCTAAAGATATCCGGATAAAGATGGACTTAATGAGAGCAGTCCAGACTGCCCTGGGTGTTTCAGCCGGGCAGGTTGAAGTATTTGAGATGGAAATAAATTGAAAAGGAGTGGTGTTATGCTGGTTCTCAAAAAGAAAAGCCTGGTCATGGGAATCCTGGTTGTTTTGCTTATAATTACGGGATACCTGAATCTTATCTACAACCAGAATATACTTAACAGTGGGGATGCGATCCAAACTTCTGACCAAAGGGATGTAATAGCGGATAAGGACAGCGGCAATGAGCCGGCGAACGGTGATGATGAAAACGTCCGCGTTTCCGATGCAGCTCCTGCAAGTTCGGCAAATTTTTTTGTGGATTATCGCACTGAAAGGCAAAATACCCGCAAGGAAGAGATTGAATATATACGGGAGATATTGGATAACCCCGAGTCGGATTTGGAAATAAAAAAGGAAGCCCAGGCGCAGCTGCTTGAAATTACAAATAGCATGGAAAAAGAACTTAGTATGGAAGCTCTTATCAAGGCAAAAGGCTTTAATGAAGCTGTTGTGATCATGCATAGGGATTCTGTCAATGTCATAGTAGATAAACAGGAATTAAAGCCGGAAGAAGTAGCTCAAATATTGGATATAGTAAAGCGGGAATCGGGGCAGGAAGCTGAAAATATTAAAATAATACCAAAAATATAGCGAAGAAATTTGTAATATAGGCCTTATTTTGCTATAATATCAATGTAAATAACGGTTTGTTTGATAACATATGGGAGGTGAGCCACTTGTCAGATATTACACAGGAAAGTTCAAGGGAGGAATATGGGAAGGTAACCTTTGCGGATGAAGTAGTTGCGATAATTGCCGGTTTGGCAGCCACAGAGGTCAGAGGCGTATCAGCTATGAGCGGGAGCGTAGCCGGCGGTATTGTTGAGAGATTGGGCAGAAAAAACTTGTCAAAAGGTGTTAAAGTAGAAGTAGGTGAAAAAGAAACTGCAATTGATTTATACATAATCGTTGAATATGGCGTCAGAATACCCGAAGTTGCATGGAATATACAGGAAAGCGTAAAAAAAGCAGTAGAGTCAATGACCGGCCTGACTGTTGTTGAAGTAAATGTTCATATTCAGGGAGTAAGCTTTGAAAAGGACTTGAAAGAGGCGGACCCTGTAAAGAAATAGTATTGGTGTTAAAATAACCCTCTGATTTGTATTCATCAGGGGGTTAATTACAGATCCGGCGAATTTACATTTTACTTGGTATAATCCAGTGAGGAGGAACGCTGATGAAAATGAGATTGTTTGACAGGATCCTGCTGACAATATATACACTTGCCATAATTGTTGCTTCCCTTTTTCTTATTATAGTAGCAGCAGGCATTATACCCCTGGCAAATATCAGGAACTATATAAACAGTATTGAATACGGGTGGGATTTTGCCGGTATACTGCTTATCATATCTCTTGTTTTTTTGCTGATAAGCATTAAACTTCTGTTCAGCAGGAGTAAACCTAAAACTTTAAGTGGAACGCTCCTTAGAAATACTGAGCTGGGAATGATAAAAATCTCCGTTAACACACTTGATGCCCTTGTACAGAAATCGGTAAAAGGTTTCCAGGAGATAAAAGATGTAAAGAGTTTTGTTATGCCTGAAGATGACGGTATCCGGGTGCGCCTGAATATTCAGCTTATGCCTGATGTGAATATACCGGCTGTCAGTACTTCGGTACAGAATAAAGTGAAGGAATATGTAGAATCCACTGCCGGCATTTTGGTAAAAGAAGTATACATTTGTATAGATAATCTTGCTGTTATGCAACGATTAAGAGTGGAATAAGGAGGGATTTTCCCTGTGATGCGTGATAATCTGATAGCCCTGATTAAGGGCAATAAAGGGAAGATAATAGGAATAGGCACAGGTTTATTTTTTGGGATATTGGTACTGACAGTGGGATTCTGGCGTTCGCTCTTTTTAGCCCTGTGTGTGGCTGTAGGGTTCGGAGTGGGGAGTTTGTATGATAAGGATAACAAGTTTCGAGACTTTTTGGAAAGAATACTACCTACAGGCATAAAATAAGCATATTAACTTCCCTTTGCATGCCGGATGTCACCCCGGATGTTTATTCAGTCTCAGCAATACAAGGAGGAAAACTATGGCCCGAAGAGATGCCAGGGAAATTGCAATGAAACTTTTTTACCAGAAGGAATTAGCAGGTGAAGCAGACATAGACGCTGTTTTAGCAATAGAAACCGGCTATTCCATTAGCAAACGGGATACTGAGTATATCGAAGATGTATTGAAAAAATTCAAGGAGAATGCAAATGAAATTGATAATTATATAAAGCGTTTTGCAAAGGACTGGAGTTTCAGCCGTATAGCCAGGGTGGATCTATCAATATTGCGGTTGGCAATTTGTGAAATTTTATACTGCGACGATATACCTGCTTGTGTTTCCATTAATGAAGGAATAGAATTAGCAAAAAAATACAGTGGAGAGAAAGCAGGCAAATTCATAAACGGAATTCTTGGCAGCCTGGTTCGTTCTCTCCAACTCGTGACGGAGGAGAGGAACAAATGAAGAAGTATATCTTAGGTTTAGATACCAGTTGTTATACTACTTCAATGGCACTGGTCGATATGAATGGAAATACGGTATTGAACAGACAGATTCCTTTGGATGTTGAAGCGGGAGAAAGAGGCCTTCAGCAGTCAAAAGCGTTGTTTCAGCATCTTCACCGCCTTCCTGCCATAACAGAAGAATTAGGCAAAGCTATTGACCCAAAAAACGACTTAGCTGCTGTTTGTGCTACCAGCCGTCCCAGGCCGGTTGCGGATTCGTACATGCCGGTTTTTATGGTATCGCATATGGCTGGACAGGCTTTTGCCAATTTACTGGGTGTTCCATATTATGAAGTCAGCCATCAGGAGAGCCATATACAAGCGGGAGTAGCTTCAGCCGGGGGCCCCCAGGACTCCAAGTTCATGGTTGTCCACATTTCGGGAGGCACAACCGAAATGCTAAAAGTTGTTGATTTTGGTCCATCGTATGGTGTAAGAATTCTCGGTTCCACACTGGATATTCATGCAGGCCAGTTTGTTGACCGGGTAGGAGTAGCCATGGGGCTTTCATTTCCTGCCGGCAGTCAGCTTGAAGAGCTGGCTCGAAAAGGAATAGAAAAAGAAGTTTCTATTCCTTCTTCTGTCAGAGGATTTTCCGTTAGTTTCTCCGGTGCCGAAACATGTGCCCACAGATTACTCAAACAGGGAACAAGGAAAGAGGATGTTGCCCTGGCAGTATACAACAACCTGAATAAAACACTGACAAGATGGATGGTAAAAGGAGTCAGGACATATTTGCTCAGAAATATACTTATAGTCGGGGGTGTGGCTTCCAGCAAACTACTCAGGGAAAAGCTAACGGAGACGATGAAAAAGCGGAGCAATGTTGTCAGGCTGTTTTTCGCTGATCCTTTATTGTCTAAAGATAATGCTGTTGGCACGGCACTGTTGGGATTAAAATTATACAGACACCATACAGGAGCCGGTAATAAAATACAAACAGACACAGGCAGTCAGAAGGAGCAGCAGAAAGGAGGAGCAAAGTGGAAGCAAAAATAATTGACGGGAAAGCTATATCGAACCGAATAAGGGAGAGTATAAAGCAAAAGGTTGAGGAACTTAAAAACAAGGGCGGCCCCACACCGGAACTGGATGTCATTCTGGTGGGGGATGATCCGGCTTCTGAGGTATATGTACGGCACAAGGAAAGGGCTTTCAGGCAGGCAGGTATGAATTCGAATGTAATCAGGATGGATGCAGATACACATCAGGATGCAGTTCTTGAACAAATAGAAAGATTAAACAATGACAAAAATGTGCACGGAATACTGGTACAGCTTCCATTACCGCCTCAAATAGATCCCAGGCTGATTATAAATGCAATTGATCCAAAAAAAGATGTTGACGGCTTTCACCCGGTGAATGCAGGCAGGCTGATGACTGGGCAGGATTGTCTGGAACCATGTACTCCCAAGGGCATTATACGTTTGATTCAGGAGACCGGCGAACAGATATACGGGAAATATGCCGTAGTAATCGGAAGGAGCAATATTGTTGGGAAACCCATATCCCTTATGCTGCTTCAGAACGATGCCACGGTTACCATATGTCATTCAAAGACTTCCGGACTGGAAGATATATGCAGAAGAGCGGATATATTGGTTGTTGCTATAGGAAAGCCTAATTTTGTGGACAATAGATTTGTCAAGGATGGCGCTATAGTTATTGATGTAGGAATAAACAGGGTTAATAATAAGCTGATTGGCGATGTGAATTTTCAGGAGGTTAAACAGAAAGCAGGATGGATTACACCCGTTCCGGGAGGAGTTGGCCCGATGACTATAACCATGCTTCTCGAAAATACATTACAGGCAGCTATGCGAAATGAGTAGGTTGATTTTTTCTGTCCATCAGATAAATGAATATGTTCGCAATTTGCTTAATCGTGATCCCATACTGCAGGAAATATGGGTGCGCGGTGAGATTTCCAACCTAAAGATACATACCTCGGGACATATATATTTTACTCTTAAGGACCAGAACAGCAGGATTCGCTGCGTACTGTTCAGGCAATACAAAAAGGATTTGCAGTTTTTACCCGCTGACGGTATGAAGGTATTGGTAAAAGGCCAGATTTCCCTGTACTCCAGGGATGGTCAGTATCAGATATATGTGTTGGATATGGAAAAGGATGGCATAGGGGATTTATATGAGGCTTTTGAAGCCATGAAGAAGCGTCTTAAGGAGGAAGGGCTTTTTGCCCCTGAGCACAAGAAACCCATCCCTCCATATCCAAAGAAGATCGCAGTTATAACGTCACCTACAGGCGCTGCGGTACGTGATATAATAAATGTAGTTCACCGCAGGTATCCTTGTGTAGACATACTGGTAGTTCCTGTACTTGTACAGGGTCATGCTGCTCCAAAACAGATTGAGGCTGCTTTGGATTATGTTAATACGAGGGATGATATTGATACTGTTATACTCGGCAGAGGAGGAGGATCCCTTGAGGAATTATGGGCATTTAATGAAGAGGTGGTGGCCAGGGCTATCTGGCGTTCAAAGATCCCTGTTATATCCGCAGTTGGGCATGAGACCGATTTTACCATTGCGGATTTTGTTGCCGATTTAAGAGCGCCGACTCCCTCTGCTGCAGGTGAATTGGCCGTACCCATGCTGGAGCATATACTGAAAATGCTTTCGATACTCAACCGAAGGCTGACCGATGGTATGAGGAATATACTGAATGATAAGAGGCAAAGAGTTGAATACATCAGGAGAAGCTATGTCTTCAAATATCCGGACAGGACGCTGCAACAGCGCCGGCAGCAGCTGGACCAGGTATATACAAAACTGTGTACATCATATGGCGGTTTGGTTGAGGCAAAGAGGCAGCTGCTTTCAAAAATGGCCATATCGCTGGATGCTTTGAGTCCTCTTGCAGTGTTGGGACGCGGTTATGCTCTCGTAACACACCGGCCAGCGGAAAAAGTTATATCATCTATTGAATTGCTTCAGGAGGGACATGAGATAAGAGTTTTTTTCCAGGATGGAAGCGCCGATTGCAGTGTCCATAAAATAAAAAAGGAGAATTGGCTAAATGAATCAACACACCGATAAGCCTATATCCGAATTAACATTTGAACAAGCTATAAAAGAACTTGAGGATATTGTTGCCAGCCTTGAATCCAATAATTTAACTCTGGATGAGGCATTGAAATTATTTAAACGGGGCATCAGCCTTTCAGCGCACTGTAACGTTATGCTGGATAAAGCTGAAGGATTGATAAAGATATTAACACAAGAACAGGGGGATTATGGAGAAATCCCCTTCGAACCAGCAGAAGGAGAAACGGATGAATTTTAGGGAAGAATACAATAAGAAATTAGCGTTGGTGGAAAATGCGCTGGAAAAAATTATTGAAAGATACAGCAGCTGCCCATTAACTATATATAAGGCTGTAAAATATAGCCTTTTTGCAGGCGGCAAACGCATAAGGCCGATTCTGCTGCTCACTGCTCATGAGATGGTTGGCGGTAATACGGAAGAATCCATGGAATTAGCCTGTGGTTTGGAAATGATTCATACATATTCCCTGGTTCATGACGATTTACCTGCTATGGATGACGATGATATGCGCCGGGGAATGCCAACCACGCATAAGGTATTTGGTGAAGGAATAGCTGTATTGGCCGGTGATTCGCTGCTGAATATGGCCTATGAGGTATTTTTGGATAATTCCTTAAGGCATCCCGGTAACTTAAGGAACCATATAAAGGCAGTGTCTGTTATAGCAGCTGCTGCCGGGGTCAATGGGATGATAGGCGGGCAGGTGGTTGATTTGGAAATGGAAGGAAAACCTGCACAGCCTGAGATACTGGATTACATACATACTCATAAGACGGGAGCCCTGATAGAAGCATCCCTCAAGGCAGGAATTGTCCTTGAGAATACGGAGCAAAAGGCACAGGAAGCAATTGCGGAGTATGGCAGGAAGCTGGGTTTGGCATTTCAGATTGTTGATGACATACTGGATGTTGTCGGGGATGAGGACAGCATGGGCAAAAAACCAAAGAGGGATGAAGGACGCAAAAAGCTTACATACACTGCAGTTTACGGTTTGGAAAAATCCCAGCGCATCGCGGAAGAACTCATAGAACAGGCAGTGAGCCAATTGGATTATTTTGGAGATAAAGCAAATTTTCTTAAAGAAATTGCTTACTATATATTGAAACGCCGAATGTAGGGGGAATTATGGACCAGATTAAGCAGATTTCAGACAACTCAATTCTATGGGCTAGTCTCCTGGCGTGGATTATAGCTCAATCATTAAAAGTGCTATGGACGGTATTGGTTCATAAAAAACTGGATTTACGCAGATTTGTCGGAGCAGGTGGTATGCCCAGTTCGCATACCGCCCTGGTTGTATCTCTGGCAACGGCAGTGGGCGGGGTGCACGGATATGATTCGCCGATTTTTGCCCTGGCCTTTATATTTGCATTGATCGTTATGTATGATGCGGCCGGAGTACGGCGGGCAGCAGGCAAACAAGCAGCTGTACTTAATGATATACTGGAACGGATTCATAAGGGAAAAGATGTTCCGCAGGAGAAATTAAAAGAGCTGATTGGCCATACGCCCATAGAGGTTATTGCCGGAGCAGTTTTAGGCTTTATTATCGCTAAGATTGTTTTGTGAAATTTGAATTAATGAAGAAGATATGATACAATATAAAATCCAAAGCTGGTGGTGCAGTATTCTAGTCAGCGCAGCCAATTTTGAAGGCGGGCCTAAAAATCCGTCAAGGGCATATCGATGAAGTTCCTGGTGCTGGCTACCGACGCCCAGTCGGGGGTTGGTGCTGGGGGTTAAGGAAGAAGGGCGATCCGCAATGGCATGCGGGCGTTGACCCAGCTTCCGTGGAGACCCAAGCCGGTGGTTATGCTTATAGCTACTACTTGGGATTGAACCTGCATTGCGGCGAATTAGCTGTGTGCAGCGTAGCCTGCCTTGAGTGGTATTGGCGGATTATGGATCACGTTTCTGTTCAAAAGGGCCCATTGATCAGAAACTATTGCCGTATGAAACCAATACTGCAAAAGAGGCTAGAAATTGGTGTGGCTGTCGGGGAAAGCCTCTAGACTGTCATAGTGATGTGTTGGGGATTATAGTGTGGTCTAAGTGGTGATCCAGTTTTATCGGTGGTGACACGATAAGACGGGGTTTAAAGGGAAACCGCTTCTTCGGCGACGGGAAGTACCCTGTCGGGAAATCCTACTGGACCTTAAGCCGCAAAGTCTACTCAATGCATTACCACCAGCTTTACATAGAATATATTTATTGCATATTGTATTGGAGTGTGTAGCTCTTGTCAAAAGACGATAGTGATTTAAGTAATAATAAAAATAACAGGAGATCAAAGAATCATAAAAATGGGAGAAAAAACAATAAAAAAACAATAAATCTTTGGTCTGTTAAAGTGTTTATTTTAACATTTGTAATCGCATGTGTATTCAGCCTTGTTTCCGAATCAACAATTCGAAATATAAATAGTTTACTATTGGCTATAATTACTCTTTTTGTTATTATATTAATTGGAATAATTTTCGATATAGTAGGAATTGCTGTGGCATCCGCTGATGAAACCCCGTTTATATCCATGGCTTCAAAAAAGATCCATGGTGCAAAACAAGCCGTACATCTGGTGAAAAATGCTGATCATGTCAGCAGTTTTTGTAATGATGTTGTCGGGGATATCTGTGGTATTGTAAGCGGCGCTGCAGGAAGCGTTCTTATTATGAAATCCACCTTGGCACAGTCTTTGTTATTTGAGGAAAGCTTATTGAGCATAATAATAAGTAGTTTGATTGCTGCCTTGACAGTTGGTGGAAAAGCTATAGGGAAGTCGATTGCTATAAATAAATCCCATCAGGTGGTTTATTATACAGCGCTTTTCCTATCATTGTTTGACGGAACAAAAAATACAAAAAACAGGAAAAAAATACACAGTGCACGTAGTTAGTGAAAGCGAGCGGGGATAAAATGCACAAGCATAAAATACTGGATTCGATTTACTCACCTGAAGACTTAAAAAATTTGAATACCACTGAACTGATACAATTATCCCAGGAAATCAGACAGTTTTTGCTGGACAACGTGTCCAAAACAGGAGGGCATTTGGCATCCAATCTCGGGGTTGTGGAACTTACCTTGGCAATGCATTATGTGTTTAACAGCCCTTTTGATAAGATAATATGGGACGTTGGGCATCAAACCTACGTACACAAGATTATAACCGGCAGAAAGGAATTGTTTGGTACACTCAGGCAGTATAATGGATTAAGCGGTTTTCCAAAGCCTTGCGAGAGTATTCACGATATTTTCGTTACAGGACACAGCAGCACATCGATATCTGCCGCCTTGGGAATAGCCAGGGCAAGAGATCTGAAGAAGGAAACGTATAACGTTGTTGCTGTTATTGGAGACGGAGCCTTAACCGGAGGAATGGCCTTTGAAGCTCTTAATGATACGGGTCAGTCCAGGACGAATATTATGGTGGTCTTAAACGACAACCAAATGTCAATTTCGCAAAATGTCGGAGCTCTGGCCGCTTATCTCTCCAAATTGAGATCTAATCCAAGGTATACATGGTTAAAAAGAGAGATGGATTCTGTTTTACGCAGGATACCGCGCATCGGTGCATATTTTGCCGACCTGATAGAAAAATTTAAAAACAGCTTCAAATACCTTGTTATTTCCGGAATGTTGTTTGAACAAATGGGTTTTACCTATATAGGCCCAATAGATGGCCATAACATGCCGGCTTTGATAGATGTTATGAAACGGGCTGCCAGGATTGGAGGCCCTGTTCTTATACACGTTATTACAAAAAAGGGAAAGGACTATTTTTTTGCCGAGGAAAAGCCTGAGCTTTTTCACGGGGTCCCGCCTTTTAATGTCGAAACCGGCGAGGTATACGGGGCTGATGAAGAGACCTATTCCAACGCGTTTGGAAAGCATTTGGCTGAAATGGCAAACAGGGATCCAAGAGTTGTGGCTATAACTGCGGCAATGCCGGATGGTACAGGTTTGATGGAGTTTAAAGAACGGTTTCCGGAGCGATTTTTTGATGTTGGTATAGCCGAGCAGCACGCTGTAACAATGGCAGCAGGGCTGGCAAGCAATGGATTCCGGCCCTATGTGGCGATATATTCTACTTTTCTCCAGCGTGCATATGATCAAATACTGCATGATGTCTGCATACAGAAACTCCCGGTTGTATTTGCTGTTGACAGGGCAGGTATTGTAGGTGAAGACGGCGAAACTCATCAGGGAATCTTTGATATCAGTTATCTGCGTCATATTCCCAATATGACTTTGCTGGCACCCAAAAACATTGAAGAACTAAAACATATGTTGGACTACTCACTTACCATGGAAGGGCCGGTGGCAATACGATATCCTAAAGGGAATACAGGTGTAGACAACCTCATTACCAAGAGCCCCATGAACAGCTTAAAATGGGAAATTATCGTAGAAGGTACCGACTGCTGCATCATCAGCTTTGGCAGAATGCTTAGTACAGCAGTCCAGACGGCACATATTCTAAAAAAAGAAGGCATAAAGGCATGTGTAATAAACGCCAGGGTATTAAAACCTTTAGACCACCGCATGCTGAATGATATGGCATCCCGGATAAACAGGTGGATTACATTGGAGGACAGCCTTATCCAGGGAGGTTTTGGAAGCAGCATCAGCGAATTTGTTACGGCGTATCGCCTTCCGGTTACGATAATCAACCTGGGGATAAATGATTCATTCGTACCTCATGGTTCTGTGGAACGCATACTTAAAGAACTCAAGCTAGATCCTAATAATGTTGCTTTTACAGTAAAAAAATTCTTGTGTGATTTTGTGAAAGGTAGATATGTCAGCTACTAAAGAAAGATTGGATGTTTTACTTGTAAAAAGAAAACTGATTGAGAGCCTGGAAAAAGCAAAGGCTGTAATTATGGCCGGCCTGGTATATGTTAATGGAAAAAGGGTTGATAAGCCGGGTTTTTTTGTGAAACCCGGTGAGGATATAGAGCTAAAAAGCTCTCCCTTGCCATATGTCAGCCGCGGCGGACTCAAACTGGAAAAAGCGCTTAAAGTGTTTAATGTTTCGGTTAAAGATAAGGTTTTTATTGATGTAGGAGCTTCTACAGGTGGATTTACCCACTGCCTGCTAAACAATGGGGCCCGTAAAGTTTATGCCATAGACGTAGGGTATGGACAGCTGGCATGGAATTTAAGACAGGATGAACGTGTAGTTATCATGGAGCGTACCAATATACGCTATGTTAACCCTGAAACATTTACAGAAAAAATTGAGGGTGCTGTAATAGATGTTTCTTTTATATCACTCAAACTGGTACTTCCGGTGGTAAAAGCCATTGTTGAAGAAAACAGCGATATTATAGCGCTTGTAAAACCGCAGTTTGAAGCTGGCAAGGAAAAGGTTGGGCGAAAAGGAGTCATTAGGAATCCCAAAGTTCATAAAGAAGTACTGACAGACTTTATTGAACTTGGCCGGCAGCTCGAACTTGCCCTCAAAGGCGTTACCCACTCACCGATAACCGGGCCGGAAGGGAATATAGAGTTTCTGGCGTATCTGCATAAAAGCGGCAGGCCGGAACCACCGTGCATAACCGATCAGGAAATCCAGGATGTAGTAGAACAGGCTCACAATGAACTACTGTTTAGCAAATAAGGAGGGGCTGTGTGAAGAAGATCGGAATAATGCCAAACCTTTCAAAAGATCTCGAAGGTATTCAGACAAAGCTTGTAATAGAAAAGATACGGGATAAAGGCTTTGAACCGTTTGTTATGCCTGAAATATATGAGATTATAGGCACGGGACATGTCGCCGGCAGCAGTGATTTTTTCAGGCAATGTGATGTATTGTTTGTTTTGGGCGGGGATGGAACCCTGCTAAACGCCGCCCGGCAGGCCTGCAGCTATGGAGTACCCATTTTAGGTATTAATATAGGCCGATTGGGTTTCCTTACAGAAATAGAGATATCTGAAATTGACGAAGCCCTTGATTTATTGGTGGCAAAAGAATACTATGTGGAAAAACGTATGATGCTGAAAGCCAGTATAGTTAAAGAGAATAATGCTCCTATTGAATTGACTGCGTTGAATGAAATTGCAATTGCAAAAGCGTCATTCGCCAGGATAATTCACCTCAGGGTTTTTATAAATGATGAGTTTGTAAACTGTTATCCTGCAGACGGTATTTTAGTATCGAGCCCTACCGGGTCCACTGCCTATTCTCTTTCAGCAGGTGGACCTATAATCAGTCCCAATATGAAATGTCTTCTTCTTACTCCTATATGTCCACACGCATTGAATGCCCGGCCAATAGTAACCCATCAAAATGATCTGATTCGAATTCTTATTGATGATAAAACCCATGATGTTTTTCTTACTATTGACGGACAGAAAGGTGTGCCGGTTAAAAAAGGTGATATAATCCATGTTGGGAAAGCTGATGTTGAAACACAGCTTATCCGGTTCGGGAAGCGCAGTTTTTTTAATGTGCTAAGAGAAAAACTGACTGAAAGGCCGATGGACATAAACGGATTAGAAGGAGGTGGTTCATAATATGAAAATGTATCGCCATACCCAAATACTGAAGCTTATCGAAGAAAAGGACATCGAGACACAGGAAGAGCTGGCATATGAGCTTAGAAACCATGGTTTTGACGTGACGCAGGCTACAGTTTCACGGGATATTAAGGAATTGCGTCTTATAAAGGTGCTTACTCCTTCCGGAAAATACAAATATGCAACCATGGAAGATAAAGCAGATACAAAAAACTGGGATAAGCTGATCCGCGTATTTTCCGAATCAGTTGTTTCTATGGACTATGCCAACAATATAATTGTTGTAAAAACCCTCTCAGGTAATGCACAGGCTGCAGCAGCCGCTATAGATGCTTTAAACTGGATAGAAATACTTGGGTGCGTTGCCGGCGATGATACTATCCTGGTGGTGGTAAGAGATAGTGATACTGCACTGAACATCATGGAGCGGTTCAATAAGTTAATCAAGTAGTTGATTCCGTAAGTTTATGGAGGTGACTCCATGCTCAGCTATTTATCAATCCGAAATCTGGCTCTGATAGATAATCTTACAATTGAGTTTGGGGATGGGCTTAATATACTGACCGGAGAAACAGGGGCGGGAAAGTCAATTATAATT
Organism: Firmicutes bacterium UBA3930; assembly: GCA_002385885.1. GTDB lineage: Bacteria > Bacillota > Clostridia > Caldicoprobacterales > Caldicoprobacteraceae > DTU074. The sequence goes on along the minus strand of DGEI01000007.1, from coordinate 48,748 downwards.
GATGCGGTGGGATTAATACTGGGGGAACGTGCCGACAAGGAGATGATACAAACCGGCAAAGATTTTGCCCGGATAGAAGGTTTGTTTTATCTGAAAAAACCTGAAAAAATAATTCCATTTTTAGAGAGATACGGCATACAAACCCAGGAGGATGGAAGCCTTTTGCTGACACGGCAGCTGTCCCGAAGCGGCAGAAATATATGCCGGATAAACGGACAGGCAGTTACTCTGTCGGTGTTGAAGGAATTAGGGCAGCAGCTGGTGGATATACACGGGCAGCACCAGCATCAATCTCTTTTGAATCCCGAATATCATATTGAAATCCTGGATCGGCTGGGCGGGGAACCGCTGGCCGGCTGCAGGCAAACGGTAAACTCCCTGTACTCCAGGTGGAAATCCATACTGCACGAAATAGATATGATATCCAAGTCTGAAAGGGATAGTGAAAGAATGAAAGATCTGCTGTCCTATCAGATAAATGAGATCGAAAACGCCAGGCTTAAACCAGGAGAAGACGATGAGCTTATGCAGGAACGTGCGCTGCTGCAGAATGCCGAAAAGATAAATCAAGTTATAAACGAGGCATATGATGTATTATATTCTGGTGCCGAAAGGGGAATGGCGGTATTTGACCAGGTCGCCGTTGTAAAGGAGCGTTTGGATCAGATATCCGGCTTGAATGAGATGTTTGCGGGAATATCCCATGATATTGACAACATATATTATCAGATCGAAGATGTGATAGATAAAATCAGAACCTGCAGGGATAGTTTTGATTATAATCCTGACAGGCTGGATGATATTGAAAACAGGCTGGTATTGTTAAATTCATTAAAAAGAAAATACGGGGATACAATCGAGGAAATATTGGAACTGCAGAAAAAACTGAAGAGTGAACTGCTGTCTGTCGAAACCCGTCAGGATCGGCTTGAAGAACTGAACAGACAGGAGAAGGAAGTTTATAATAAACTGGTTGAAGCATGCACCGGGCTTTCACGTATGAGAAGAGCTACAGCCAGAATATTTGAACAGCGTGTTATAGAGCAGTTAAGCCAGCTGGGGATGGAAAAAACGATGTTTGAGGTAGCAATATCAACTCCTGATGATAGTGCTGATTATGCTTCCTTTATAACTTCCCAGGGTTTTGATAAAATTGAGTTTACCATATCTCCGAATCCCGGAGAACCCTTAAAACCTCTGGCAAGAATTATTTCCGGCGGAGAAATGTCAAGGGTTATGCTTGCTTTTAAAACCGTCCTTGCCGGTATCGACGATATTCCTATTTTAATTTTTGATGAGATAGACGCGGGTATAAGCGGAAGAATTGCCAGTGTTGTCGGAGAAAAGATGAGTTCATTGTCACAATCCCATCAGGTTGTTTGCGTGACTCATCTTCCGCAAATTGCCGTAATGGCTGATGTTCATTATAGAATAGAGAAGCGTGTCGAAGACAATCATACCCATACGTTCGTATCTTTGTTGGATGAAAATGAACGTCAGGAGGAAATAGCCAGGCTGATAGGAGGGGCTGAGATCAGCAAGATAGGCTTGGAACATGCCCGGGAGCTGATTGATACAGCAAAAGAAATGAAGGAAGCAATAAGTTAATACCAGAACATAAGAAAGGGGTAAATAACCCTTTCTTTTTTTGCCTTTTTTGCACTGAATTAGCATGAATAAGTCACATTTATTGAGGTTAACTTAAGTTGTGAACAAAAAAATGAACAGGAGACAAGCCGGCATGAAAAAAACCAAGGCAAAAAAGGCATTAGGCATAATATTGGCTCTGATGCTTTTATTCATTAATTATTTACCTTTAATCCGAAATATCAATAGTATTCCCTCTGAATTGCAGATCTTTGAAGGAGATGCCCATATACTGAATTTTGGACTGCCGTTTTTAGTCAAAATAGAAGGGAATAATGTGGACGCCCTGAAATTTAACGGCAGTTCATTAAAGGATCAGGCTAACTTCAACCTGAAAGAGCCGTTGACCATTGAGACGGTAACTAAAGGAAATGCAGAGCTTATTTTTAAACTTTTTGGCATAGTGCCGATAAAACAAATGAGAATAAAGGTGCAGCCTGTCAAAAAGATATTTCCGGGAGGAAATTCCATAGGTGTATCCTTATATACCCAGGGTGCATTGGTGGTTGGCATATCGGAAGTAATGGATCCGGAAGGATTTACCCATTATCCTGCGGGCGAAGCCGGTTTAAGGCCGGGAGATATAATAGAAAAGGTAAACGGGGTTTACGTAGAAAACGCTGAACATCTTTCAGAGCTTGTAAATCAGGTAAAGGATAACGGACTTGAATTGGATGTGCGAAGGGGTAACATTATTTTTAAAGCCCACATAGTTCCGGCTGTGGATCATCATGATTTAAAATATAGATTGGGTATCTGGGTTCGTGACAGTACAGCCGGAGTCGGAACATTGACTTTTTATGACCCGGATAGCGGGTATTTCGGAGCTCTTGGACATGCTATAACAGATTTGGATACCGGCACCTTATTATCAGTAAAAAACGGTGAAATAATGGAATCAAAAATTATAGATATAATACAGGGAAAACGGGGTGAACCGGGAGAACTCAAAGGGGTCTTCTCAGGAAAACAAAAACTGATTGGAAATATATTAAGGAATACGAAATATGGTATATACGGCAAAATGTACAAGACGCTGCCAAAATTTTACCATAATGAGCCTATGAGCATATGTTATCAGCACGATGTACACACTGGAAAAGCCAGCATACTGACAACCGTGGATGATAGCGGAATAAGGGAATTTGATATCCAGATAAAAAAAATCAATTACCAGAAGCAGCCGAATTCGAAGGGAATGGTTATTGAGATAACCGATCCTGAACTGCTGGAACTGACAGGAGGTATAGTACAGGGTATGAGCGGAAGCCCCATCATCCAAAACGGAAGAATTGTTGGCGCTATTACCCATGTGTTTGTTAATGATCCTAAGAAAGGATACGGAATTTTTATCGAATGGATGCTGGAGGAAAGCAAAAAAATAATGGACTGACAGAATTATGTCAAAAATAGTGATAAAGCGACAATCCTTTTATTTTTTGAAAGAAGGGATATTTAAACGTTTGTCGAATAGAAAACAAATGAAAGAATGAAAAAAACTGTAAATGCATATTATTCCAATGATTAGGGGGTTTTTGAGAATGCAAAACAGGATTAGGGTGTTAATTGCAGATGATAACAAGGAGTTCTGTGATATCGTCCGTAGATATTTAGAGAAACAGGATGATATGGAAGTTATAGGTATTGCCGGCGATGGAATTGAGGCGCTGGAAATGATTATTAATATTCAGCCTGAAGTGATTATTCTGGATATCATAATGCCTCATATTGATGGTTTGGGTGTGTTGGAAAGGCTGAATAACAGTAATCTTGAAAATAAATCCAAAATAATCATACTATCTGCAGTTGGGCAGGATAAGATTACCCAAAGGGCTATTGCCCTGGGAGCCGATTACTACTTTGTGAAGCCTTTTGATATGGAGATTTTTGTAAAAAGAATTAGAGAACTGGCCATGGGAATTACTACAGATATAGATGTACCGGTTTCTGCAGTTAACCAGTCAGCCCAGGCTCTTGCTGTTGCTCCTATCGTTAAAACCGGTTATAACAATAATTCTTCCCTTGAAGCGGATATAACAAACATCATACATGAGATAGGAGTACCGGCTCATATTAAGGGTTATCATTATCTGAGAGAGGCAATACTTATGGTTGTAAAGGATATGGATCTGCTTGGCGGGATTACTAAGGAATTATATCCAATGATAGCCGAAAAATTCAATACCACTCCCAGCAGGGTGGAAAGGGCCATTCGCCATGCTATTGAAGTAGCATGGAACCGGGGCAGGGTCGAAACAATTAATAAAATTTTTGGTTATACAATTCATGATGAAAAAGGAAAGCCAACCAATGGCGAATTTATTGCCATGATAGCTGATCGAATGCGGATCAAGGCTCAATCTGTCCGATGATTTTGATGTAAAACAGCCTGAAACGGCTGTTTTTTTTATGTATATTTAATGTGGCAATGTAAACCATATATGATAGGACAAATCTGTAGGAAAGGTATTATTTGGGGGAATACAGGCAAACGGGGCAAGGATGTCTGAAAATGATTAGAGGACGTGCAAAAAAAGACAATAGGACAAAAAGCCTTATAAAACGGCTTATGCCCGGTGATATAGCTGTAATCTTTCACCAGGATTTGGATGAAGTAGCGGCCGTGCATCTTGCAGACAGGAAGGTAAAGGCCGTGATAAACGGTGCTCAGTCAATAAGCGGAAAATATCCAAATTATGGGCCAAAAATTCTTTCTGATGCAGGCATTCCAATTATTGACGATATTGGGCAAAAAGCTTTTGAATGCATAAAAGAGAATGATTACCTGGAAGTAAGTGAAAACACTCTTTGGGTAAATAATAAGTTCATTTGCCATATAAATTTTCTTGATGGAGATATGATAGAGAGAAAGATGGCGGAAGCCAGGGAGAATATTTGGGAAGTTTTGAGGGATTTTATTGACAACACATTGGATTATGCTGCCAAAGAAAGAGATATTGTTGTTGCTCCTGTCGTTCTGCCGCCTATAAAGACAAGGATGGAAAAGAAACACGTGTTGATCGTTATAAGGGGAAGGAATTACCTGGAAGATCTAAAGGCTATACGATCATATATAGAAGAGGTTCGTCCCGTTATAATAGGAGTAGATGGCGGTGGGGACGCTCTGCTCGAGTTTGGCTACAGGCCGCATCTGGTTGTGGGAGATATGGACAGTGTAAGTGATGAATGCTTAAAAAGTTGTGATGAAATCATTGTGCACGCTTATCCCGACGGAAGATGTCCGGGTATGCAGCGGATCCGGGAATTGGATTTAAATGCGGTTAAGTTTCCATTTGCAGGTACAAGTGAGGACATTGCCCTTATACTGGCTTATGAAAATAAAGCCGAGCTGATTGTAACGGTTGGCAGCCATACCAGTATGGTTGATTTCCTGGAAAAAGGGCGTAAAGGTATGGCCAGTACACTGCTTGTAAGAATGAAAGTCGGATACAAGATTGTCGACGCTAAAGGGGTAAGCGAACTGTACAAAAATCGCATTCAGCCGAGCTATGTAGCTGCTCTTTTTGTTTCAGCCATGTTTCCGATACTCCTTGTAGCCCGCATGTCACCACAAATCCAGGAACTGTATCGTCTGTTGGCATTGAGGATAAAATTACTGCTTGGGTTTTAGGCGGTGAAATAAGGTGTATACGAAATATTACATTATACTGTTAATCGGGATATTTCTTTCCCTGGGACTGGGAATTCTAATCGGGGTAACCCTCGAAAACAAGGATATAATTGAAAATCAGCAGATACTGATTACACGTCAAATAGAAAGTGAGTTTTCAGCATTGCGGAAAGAGACCGATATGCTCAGAACTAATCTTGAAGATATCGCAAAAGAAAAAGAACAAGCAGACTCACTGTGTGATTATTTGTTTTCCAAGCTGACAGAAAACAGGCTGAAAGAAGTTAAAATTTCCATGATAAGCATCAATGCCAGCGATGCGTATTATGATTTGAAACAGTTTTTGCAGCTGGCAGGTGCTTCCATTGAATCAAGCATAATTATTGAGCCAGAACTGTATACCCGGCAATTGGATGTGACTGCCGTATCAGATGCCGGCAATGAGGAAATGAAGGAACCTGAGAAATTCTATAATATAGTAGCGGAAGAACTCATATTCAGTGTTATAGAGGGTTGTGCAACTCCACTGGTGAACCGTATCAAAGAACTCCATTTTATCAGTATATCAAATGATTTGGAAGACTACAGTGATGTTATTATATTATTCGGAAACGGCAGGGAAAAAGGACTCCAATTATATGGGAATCAATACTTTGACATAGAGCTTATACAAGCTGCGAAAAACCTGGGCTTGCCAATAATAGCTGTGGAACCTGTGTCGGTCAGCAGGAGTGCTATACCGGAATATAAAAAAATGGGTATATCTACTGTCGAAAATATAGATACTATTCTTGGAAAACTGGCATTGATTTCAATACTGGAAGCTGACAGAAATGAATTTGAGGCGGGAAACATATCAAATGACACAACCTCATAAATCGATTTGGAATACTCAGACTGGACAAGGCAGGAGGAGTCTGACGGTGTGTAATGATAAGAAGAACGCAGCGGTTGTAATTCCGGCATATAATGAAGAAAATTGTATTGGAAACACTATAAGGGCATTAAAAAATATTTCCGCAATTAATGAAATACTGGTGGTGGATGACGGTTCTTCCGATAATACGGCAGGAGTTGCAGTGCAGGAAGGCGCAAGGCTGCTTAAACTGGACAAAAATTACGGAAAAGGATATGCGGTGCTGCAGGGGATAAAGGCAGTATCCTGTCCGATAATTCTGTTGTTGGATGCAGATTTAGGAGAAAGCGCCAGGGAAGCGGAAAAACTTATACAACCAATACTTGAATGCAAAGCTGATGTAACAATAGCACGGTTTCCCGGTAATTTGGCCAAAAGCGGTTTCGGACTGGTCAAGGGGTTATCAAGGTTAGGCGTACGGATGTTAACCGGAAAGGATTTTAAAGCAGTATTGTCGGGACAAAGGGGATTCAGGCGGGATATTATTGAACCCGGTTTTTTTATGTATAAAGGTTTTGGTATAGAATTCGGGATGACCGTGGATCTGATTAACCGGGGTGTTAGAATATGCGAGGTAGACGTTCAGATGAGCCACGATGCAACAGGCATGAATTTGCCTGGCATTGTCCACAGGGCCAGGCAGTTTCGGGATATTATGATGGTACTGTTGGGAAAAGCTTGCGGAAAGGTAGTGACAAAAGGAGAGTATGGACATAATTGAACACATTTTATCCATCGGGATATCGGGTATAACTGCAAGGTATTTTGTTCCAAGAATTTATAAAATATTATCGGCTAACAGTAAATATGTGAGCAATTACAACGGCCGTCCCGTTGTTACCGGAATGGGTTTGGCATTGATGTTTCCATGTCTTTTTGGTACTGTTCCTTTTCTGTTGCATGGAGTTAAACTTGATTACCTGGCCTTTTTGACAGTTGTTGTTACGTTGGTGGTTTTCGGGGTTATTGATGATTTGCTTGGTGATGGAAAGGCCAAGGGAATAAGGGGGCATGTGAAGATTATATTAAAGGGCGGATTATCAACCGGCGGCATTAAGCTTATCACTGCTGTTTTCCTGGGTATGTTATTGTCATATTATTACTATTCTTTTACGATGCAATGGCTGATTTATACCTTGGTATTTCTTCTCTTTATAAATTTCATAAACCTTATGGATCTCAGACCTGGCAGGGCTATCAAGGTATTTTTATTTTCGGTGGTTATGCTGGCATTGACAGGCCGGCTTAATAATATTTGGATATTCTTATCCATTATCACAGCAACACTATTTTATATAAAAGGTGAAATGAGAGAGCAGTATATGCTGGGAGATACCGGAGCCAACCTGTTGGGCGGCATATTGGGTTTCTACGCCATCAGGACCGTTCCTCCGGCATCTGCATTTATTATAGCGTCCATACTGTTATTGATTCAGATTGCTGCTGAATACTACTCCATTTCAAAAATTATCAGAGCAATCCCCTTCCTGCGTTATATCGATGAGTTGTGGAGGATGGAAAAAGATGCAGATACCGGCATGGATAGAGCTTAAAAAAGGGATAGTTGAACAGGTGCTTGATTCAATTGATGAAAGAACTGAAATATTGAGACTTGCTATTGATCATCCGTGCAAGCTGGCCGTTTTATACACCTGTCTTACCGGCCGGGCAAAAGCCGGGGACAGAGTTCTGGTAAATACAACGGCCGCCAGCCTTGGATTGGGTACCGGTGGATACCACTTTGTTATCAGTAACCTGAACCGTACAAGTACAAGTTTTAAAAGCAGGGGACATGGGATGAAGTTAAAGTATACCCCATTGCAGATGCAGCTTCTCCTGTCGGAAGAAATAAATAGCCCGTACCATGCATATTATGATCATCCGGTGGATTTTCAGAACAAACTGGTATACATAGGCGAACTCCACAGTGTGCTGGCCCCCTTATGTGCCTATATTAAATATTTTTCTGATTCCGGCATACGGATAGCCTATATAATGACAGATCATGGAGCGCTGCCAATGGGTTTCAGCAGAACTGTAACACTGCTGAAAAATAAAGATTTGCTGGATGTTGCCATAACTTCCGGCAATGCATTCGGAGGAGACCATGAATGCGTAAATATCTATACTTCGCTTAAGACTGCTTTCGATATTGAAAACTGCCAGGTTGCCATTATCACAATGGGACCCGGCATACTGGGAACGGGTACCACCTATGGATTTAGCGGGCTGGAACTTGGCCTGTATGCAAATATGATTGCCGGATTTGGAGGAAAAGTTGTGTATTTGCCGAGGCTGGCATTTGGTGACTGCAGACAGCGGCACACAGGAATAAGCCATCATTCTATCACGGTATTACGAGACATTATTCAATATTCCCTTCCTCTGGTATTGCCTTTGATGGATGCAAAAAGGCGTATCAGGATAATGGAGCAGCTAGAGGAAAATGGATTGCGGGATAAACACAGGATAATTTTTGTGGATGGCGTTGGCATTCAAAGAGCGCTGAACCATTATAACTTATATCCCACCACTATGGGCAGGGGGGTGAATGAAGAGCCTTTCTTTTTTTATGCGATTGGAGCTGCAGGATGGTATGGTTTAAGAAATATTTCACTGCTTTAGTTTAATGTGGATAAAAGGACAGGTTATAAAACCCCGCAAAATTTCATAGTAATCATTAGAGTGGATTTTGGGGGGATACACTGATTGAATATTATAAAAATAAAAACCGACATAATGCTGCACATAGAAAAAAACATATTGTTCTATCTTTTACTTATATTCGTATTTATAACAGGGGTTGCTGCAGGTGGTTTTACCATAAATTACATGGATTTGGAGCAACAGGGTTACCTGGCTGAGTATCTGTATGAACATTCATATTTGCTAAAAAACCAGGCAAATATAGATAAAGCGTTGATATTTTTGAATTCTGTTTTTCGTAATGTTCAAACTGCTTTTTTCATATGGCTTTTTGGATTACATTATGCCGGTATTCCCTTTATGCTTATAACGGTTGGAATCCGTGGTTTTTTACTGGGATTTACCGTCGCGTTCTTTATAGACTATTATGGATTTAACGGTTTTCTTTTTGTTATTGGCTGCATTCTTCCCCAATGTTTTGTCTATGTACCGTGCATTGTAATAATGGGGATTATATCCCTGCAATCCGGAATTCAGAATTTCAGGAATCGAAGGTTGTATACCGGCAAACGTATAAGATTTCAAAGGATAACCGGCTATACAGTAAAATTTTTGTTTATAATAATTGCTTTTTTGCTTGCCGGCCTGTTCGAAACCTTTATTGTTCCTTTCATTTTTAAAGCGCTGTTTGCAAATTTCTTTCTGAACAAAGGGATTATTCATCTTATATTGAATAGATCATCTGTGCTTTGATAGAATATTATATGGTTCTATATATCAGTGTATTTGGATAATGCGGATCAGAACATTGTATGATATGGAACGGGGTGTTAATTATGTATAATAAAGTCGCTGAATTCATAAAGGACAGGATAGATATGCAGCCGGTTATAGGGCTAATCCTGGGTTCCGGTTTGGGGGAGATTTCCAGAACCATTGAAAACCCTGTTTACATCAATTATAAGGATATTCCCGGGTTTATTGACACAACGGTGGAAGGCCATTTAGGCAGATTTGTTATAGGAAAGTGCAGCAGCAAATATATAATAGTCATGCAGGGACGCTTCCATTTTTATGAGGGATACGAGATGGAGCAGGTGGTTCTTCCTGTCAGAGCTATGAAAAGGCTTGGTGTGGAAACCTTAATAGTTACCAATTCTGCAGGCGGAGTGAATCCAAGCTTTTCGCCGGGTGATTTAATGGTTATACAGGATCATATCAATATGACCGGGGTTAACCCATTGCGGGGAAGGAATAAAGATGATTTGGGGCCGCGGTTTCCCGATATGACCTATGCTTATGATCAGGGGCTCCGGGAACTTGCATTTGATAAGGCAGAGGAGATGGGAATAGGTTTACAGCAGGGAATATATGCAATGATGCCGGGACCCAGCTATGAAACACCTGCGGAAATAGCTATGTTAAGAAGATTGGGTGCTGACGCTGTTGGTATGTCAACAGTGCCTGAGGTTATAGCTGCTGTACATGCCGGAATGAAAGTACTGGGGATATCCTGTATAACCAATATGGCTGCCGGAATTTTGGACAAACCGCTTAGTCATGAAGAAGTGGTTGAAACTGCATCAAAGGCAGCCGAGTGCATCACGCGCCTTCTGCTGAATGTTATTCAGGATCTGTAGAACGTAGTTTCATATAACAAACCCTGTCTGGCTAACAGGTGCTAATTGACGTATAACCCTCCTGTACAATGGAAAACATAATCATAGATGACATTCATATCACAGGAGGGATGATATTGGATATCTTTAAGCGGATTATACTTCCCTGGACGCTTACGTTATTCCTGGTGTTATCTATGCCCGTATATGCGACCGCATTGACGGAACCGGCGGCCGAGTTTCCTATTAATATACAATCAAGATCAGCTCTTTTAATGGATTATGAAACAGGCACAATACTGTATGAAAAGAATCCCCATGAAAAACGCCCTATGGCAAGCATAACAAAAATCATGACGCTTTTGCTGGCAATGGAAGCCATTGAGGACGGCAGATTAAAACTGGATGATACTATAAACGTCAGTGAACATGCAGCCAGTATGGGCGGGTCTACCGTTTTTCTTGAAGCCGGCGAAACATTTCCTGTTTCTACTATTCTCGAGGCAGTTATTGTTGCTTCTGCCAACGACGGCAGCGTTGCTTTGGCTGAAAAAATCAGCGGCAGTCATGAAGCATTTGTGAAAAAAATGAACCAGCGGGCCCAGGAGTTGGGAATGAAAAACACCCATTTTTCCAACTGCACCGGTTTGCCTACTGAGAATCATTATACAACCGCTTATGATGTAGCCATTATGAGCCGGGAACTTCTCAAATACCCAGATTTCTTTAAATGGAGTACTATCTGGCTTGATTATATGAGAGATGGGGAGACAATGCTGGTTAATACAAACAGGCTGGTCAGGTTCTATGACGGATGTGATGGTATAAAAACCGGGTACACGGATGATGCAGGCCACTGCATATCTGCAAGCGCAAAACGTGGATATTTCAGGCTGATATCGGTTATATTGGGCGCTCCAAGTTCCCAGATAAGATTTGATGAAGCCAGAAAACTTATGGATTACGGATTTGCAAACTACGATTCGATGCTGGTGGTGAAGAAAAATCAGGTTGCCAAAAAAGATATATCCGTAATTGGAGGTAAAAAAAGCAGCATTAACGGTTTGGCCGGAGAAAACCTGTCAGTATTGTTAAAGAAGGAAGAGCCAAAGGAGTTTACCCGGGAAGTCGGGCTGCATCAGCCGCTAAAAGCGCCTTTGGAGAAGGGGCAGAAAATTGGGGTTCTGACGGTGAAAAATAACGGGAAAAAGGTAGGTGAAGTCAGTATAGTCGCGGGTGAAACGGTAGAAGCTGCAGGTGTTTTTGATTATTTCGGCAAAATATTTCATGATTGGTTGAGAAAAACCAAAAGCTATAAGTAGAGTATATATGTATATCAGGCATAAATAACTGAAAAATGGATCGGTGTATGGAATATGGAGGCTTATTCTTAATATCGATCCATTTTAATTTTTGGACATATATCCGGGATAATGCATGATAAGAATAATGAAATTTGAAATGATAAGGGGTTACATATTAACAGGAAATAATGTACAATGTTTTTAGACAATTGAAGCAGTATAATTCCCGCATATAATATGTAGTACGGTAAATGGAGGAAATTGTTAATGCGTAGAAATTTGGTAGAGATATTACTAAGCATACCTGCGGTATTTTTAGCAATAGCATTTCACGAGTTTGCCCATGCATACAGCGCATACCGGCTTGGAGATCCGACTCCTAAAAATATGGGCAGGCTTACTCTGGACCCCTTGGCTCATGTGGACTGGCTTGGTTTTATAATGTTTGCTTTGTTTGGGTTTGGCTGGGCAAAACCGGTACAGGTCAATCCATCCAATTTTAGAAACAGGAGGACGGGAAACATTATTGTTTCGCTGGCCGGGCCTGCGGCCAATATGATGCTGGCTATCCTTACACTTATAATTCTGCTTCTTATTCAGCTGCTTGTGCGTGAACTGGGCATTCTATGGAATATCATAGTCAGAGTGATTTACCTGAATATATTGTTTGCATTACTGAACCTTGTCCCAATACCTCCTTTTGATGGCTATCATATAGTAAGGGAACTGTTCTACAGAAAGAATGTTAAGTTTTTTTGGCAGTATGAACGATATAGTTTGCTGATTCTGCTGATATTTATTTTCTTGGGGCTTTTTGATATAATCGTTGGTGTGCCGGCAAACCTAATATATAACTATTTTATGCAATTGCAGGGATATGTTCTGTTTTTACTGCAATAAACGAAGGAAAGGGGTTTAGGGTGATATATCAGGTCAAACTGGATATTTTTGAAGGGCCGTTGGACCTTCTCCTTCATCTTATTTCAAAATCAAAACTCAACATAGAGGATATTTCAATATCTGATATTACTAACCAGTACTTGGAATACCTGCATCAAATGGAAGTATTTAATATAGATATTGCAAGTGAGTTCCTGGTCATGGCTGCAACTCTATTGCACATAAAATCCAGCAAACTTCTGCCCAGGGCAGTTCCGGAGAACGATGAGGAAGAAACAGATCCGCAGCAGCAGTTGATCCAAAAGTTAAAAGAATACAAAAAATATAAGGACGCAAGCAATGAGCTTTATAAGAGGTATATGGTTTATTCCAATATGTGCAGCAAACTGCCGGAAGAGATTGTGGACACACAGGAGGAAGGCATAAAATTTACAGGTATTACAAAGTATGATATTTTAAAAACAATGCTCGAACTCCTGACAAGAGAGAAAAAGACGGAAGCACCTGCTTATATACGTCCTATAAAGAAGGAAACCATATCATTGGGAAGCAGGATAAAACAGATAAGAAATACTTTAAAAATGCGAAGCAGAATACTGTTTTCCGAGCTTATTGATAAAAAGCGCAGCCGTTTACATATAGTTGTTACCTTTATAGCGCTGCTGGAAATGGCAAGCAGGGGATGGATAGAGGTAAAGCAGTATAAACCGTTCTCAGACTTTGCGATACAAAGGAAGGGATTAAAATGGACGAAAAAGAGATGATGGCAGTTATAGAAGCTATATTATTTGTTGCGGGTGATCCTGTATCTGTCAAAGATATTTCCGAATTGCTTAACATAGATGTTACTGAAACGGAAAAGCTTATGGATAATATGAGAGCCGGCTTTGAGTCGCAAAAGCGGGGTTTACAGATAATTAAAGTTGAAGATACTTATCAGCTGGTTACACGTCCTGAATTTATGGATTATATTAGACAATTTACAGGTATTAATAAGGAGCAAAGCCTTTCCAGGGCTTGTCTTGAAACATTAACCATAATTGCATATAAACAGCCGGTGACAAAGGCTGATATTGAACAGCTTCGGGGAGTGAAATGCGACTACTCCATTGCTGTGCTGATGGAAAGGAATCTTATCCAGGAAGCAGGCAGGCTGAATGCTCCGGGAAGGCCGAAACTTTATTGTACTACGCATACATTTTTGAAGAGTTTTGGGCTTTCGTCCATTCAGGATCTGCCGCCTCTTGACAATGAGGAAACTGCATAAAGCCGGCATCCATGTATTATTTTTCTATGCTGTGTAAAAATAGAAAAAAATACATGGAGTGTGTACGGTTGTGATTTTATTAATTGCAGTGCCGGTTGTTTTCCTGTTATTTTTCCTGGTATGCGTAATACCGGTTCAGTTAGAGTTTAAAATTATTATACATGACGGCAGAAGCAGAGTCTTTTTTGTTATAAGCGCTTTAGGCGGACTTATCCATTTCAGATATAAGCAAAACTTTAAACCCGGAAGAACAGGCCTTTTTTCTAATGTCGGCAGAAAGGACTCTCCTCCGGGAAAAAAACGCATATTTGATGATGGATTATTTGGATTTATAAAAAGAAGTTATGAATCCTTCCGGCGAAATTCCCATTATTTAGAGTATTTGAAGGACAGGATTAGAATAAAGGAATTTTCGTTATCGGCTCAGATCGGAACCGGAGATGCTGCAAATACAGCCATATTGGCAGCCGGCCTTTATACCCTTTCATGTTTGATATTTTGTCATATTAAAAACACTTACCAGGCCGGGAAGCGGAATATAAATGTATATCCGTTGTTTGATAAAGAGATGTTTAAGATGGAAGCCGCCTGCATAATCATTTTAAGAATGGGACATATTATAATTGTTGGAATGCAGAAAATTACAGATAAAATAAAAGGCGGTGAAAGGATTGCCAGGGCATCCAATTGAAAATATTATGAAAACCACGATGGAAAATATTAAGGAAATGATCGATGTAAACACCATTGTGGGAGATGCGGTAGAAACTGCCGATGGTAGTGTGATTATCCCTATATCAAGGGTTTCTTTTGGATTTGTGGCGGGGGGCGGTGAATACAAGGAAAAAAACAAGGAACAGAGACAGGGTAAAAGCAATAACGACGGGGACGGTGCTTCACCACCTATGCCGTTTGCAGGGGGAACAGGGGCAGGTGTTTCGGTAAACCCTATAGCATTTCTCGTGGTAGGTGAGGGAAAAATTCGTCTTCTCCCGGTTCAATTCAGCTCACCAACAGATCGTATTGTAGAACTGATACCTGATTTATTGGAAGAAGTAAAGGAAATGACAGGGCATAAAAAGGAATCAAAGAAAATAATAACTACGGAAGATATCAAGCAATAAAGACGGTTGAATGCCGTCTTTATTGTTTATAATAAGTATGGGCGCAAAATTGTGTTAAAGCACGCTTTTGCGTTGTTTTTGCCGTTATTTCCGCAATATAAGGAAATAGCGCCTTACGAAAAGGCTTAAGAACTGTTTGCTAAGCAAAGGACAGAAAGGGCCAATGTATTATGCTGGTTTTTGTGGGGATCAGGGGAGGGTTTTGCAGGGTCTTAATGTTGAGCACCAGCGGGCGGAATAATATTCTGCATAAATATATTATCTGTACGAAATATATTTAGTACTGGCAGTAAATTATATGTTATAATATGTTATGTTATGTCGTAATAAATATTTATCAGAAATGGTTATCCGGTATTTTCACCGGCTTAACTGCCGGTAACCAAACCATGGAGCGGACTGTAAAAGTCCCGCACGGTTAACGTAATTGTGTTATACAGCAATAGATAAAAATAATTATAGTAACAATGTACCGTTTTTAGAGGAGATATACCCATGCGACTGCAAAAATACATGGCACACTGCGGTGTAGCGCCGCGAAGGAAATGTGAGGAAATAATAAAACAGGGGAGGGTAAGGGTTAACGGAGAAACTGTGATTGAACCGGGAATGATTGTGGACCCGGAAAAAGATAGCGTTATAGTTGACGGTAAACCTATTTTTCCTGAAACCAGGCAGATATATATACTTCTTAATAAACCTCGTGGATATATAGTAACTGCAAAAGATACTCATGGACGACCCACCGTTTTATCACTTATTGGCCGGCAGCCTGTGCGGGTATACCCTGTTGGCAGGCTCGATATGAATTCTGAAGGGCTTTTGATTCTTACCAATGACGGCGAGCTGGCATTAAGGCTGACACATCCAAGGTATGGTATTGAGAAGGAATATTATGTTGTGGTATCGGCACATCCTTCTGGTAAACAGGTTCAAATGTTAACCAACGGTGTTGATATTGGGGATTCTGTCGCGACAGCTCATCGTGTTGTGGTTCTTTGGCAGAATGAAAATGGTACTGCTTTTAAGGTGACATTAAAGGAAGGCAAGAAAAGACAGATTAGGCGGATGTTCCAGGTTATAGGTTGTCCGGTCCGGATTTTGAGGAGGATCAGGATAGCCAATCTGACATTGGGTTCCTTAAAACCAGGGGAATGGAGATATCTCAGCAATAAAGAAATAGATGAGATAAAGAGATTAACCGGGGTGAAACAATGTTAGTATTCCGGAAGATTAAATCTGAAGATTTAGATATAATATACAGGGATAAAACATTGCGGCCATTGCTTACAGCTGGCATACCGGACCGGTATCAAAGATTTGCCGTTGTGATCGAACGGGATAAGCGCATAACCGGGGGAGCAAGCGGCTACAGGATAGATGACAGGGCATATTGCAATTGTATAGTAATTAAGGATCCGGAGGATGAAGCTGTCTTATTCGACGGCCTGATCCGTTCGCTTATATATGTGCTTGACAGAGAGGAGGTAAAGGAAATATATACTGCCGGCGGAATATATCAGCAACGCTATGAAAGAATAGGATTTAAGCCAGTAAAACCTGAGGCCCGGCCGTATAATCTTATGATTGATATAGGTGATTTTTTTAACGGCAAAAGCTGCCATTAAACATTGGACCGAAAGGGAATAAATAATTAAAAAATTTAATTTTAAAAAGAAGGAAAAAGGGTTTTGATGTAGAATATGATAAAGTGGCGCCTTATGTGTTATTTTTTTTGATTTCAATTAAGATCTGGAGGGTTTAGAATGAGTGCACACGATAAAATAACTACCATGCAAGAACGAAAGTTGGCCATCCGGCAAGGTGGTGGCCCCGAAAAAACAAAAAAGCAGCATGAAAGCGGTAAACTTACTGCCAGGGAACGAATTGATAGATTGGTGGACAGTGGAAGCTTTGTGGAAATTGATGCGTTTGTAGAGCATCGTTCAGTGGAATTCGGGATGGATAAAAGGAAGATGCCGGCTGATGGTGTTGTTACCGGCTATGCAACAATTGATGGAAGGCCGGTATATATTTATTCCCAGGATTTTACTGTAATGGGTGGTTCACTAGGCGAGATGCATGCAAAAAAGATCACCAAAATTATGGATATGGCTATGAAAACAGGTTGTCCGATTATATGTATCAATGATTCCGGCGGCGCGAGAATTCAGGAAGGCATTGATGCCTTGAGCGGATATGGAGAGATTTTCTTCCGGAATACTCTGGCATCGGGGGTTGTTCCGCAGATATCGGTAATATTAGGACCATGTGCCGGTGGTGCGGTTTATTCTCCTGCTCTTACAGACTTTGTATTTATGGTTGACAAAGTAAGTAAGATGTTTATAACAGGACCTCAGGTTATTGAAGCAGTAACGGGAGAAAAAGTTACTGCTGAGGATCTCGGAGGAGCGCTGGCTCATAATAAGCTCAGCGGAGTAGCACACTTTACTGATGCCACGGAGGATGAATGTTTTAACTCCATAAGAAGGCTTTTGAGCTATTTGCCTCTTAACAATCTTGAGGATCCGCCCGTATATGATTGTCAGGATGACCCAAACAGGTTAGCTCCCGCATTAAATGGTATTATACCCGACAATCCCAATAAGGCATATGATGTAAAAGACGTCATCAGGCAGGTGGTGGACAACGCCGACTTTTTTGAGGTTCAACCGTTGTATGCGGCCAATATAGTAATTGGTTTCGCCCGCCTGGACGGAAGATCGGTAGGGATTGTTGCAAATCAGCCAAATCAGCTTGCCGGCTGCCTGGACATTGATGCATCGGATAAAGCGGCCCGCTTTGTACGTTTCTGTGATGCTTTTAACATACCGATTATAACCTTTACTGATGTTCCCGGGTATCTGCCGGGAGTAGAGCAGGAACACGGCGGAATTATCCGTCATGGCGCCAAGCTGTTATACGCATATTCAGAGGCCACGGTTCCGAAAATTAATGTTATATTGCGTAAAGCTTACGGCGGCGCCTATATTGCAATGAGCAGCAAACATCTGGGGGCTGACATGGTTATGGCCTGGCCCACTGCAGAGATTGCCGTGATGGGCCCTGAGGGAGCAGCTAATATAATTTTCAAGAAGGATATTGAGAATTCCGATAATCCGATTGAAACCAGGCAGCAAAAGATTGACGAATACCGCGACCGTTTTGCTAACCCATATGTGGCCGCTTCCCGCGGATATGTTGATGATATAATTGAACCGGAAGCTACCAGGCCCAGGCTTATCAGCGCTCTTCAAATGATTGAGAGCAAACGGGAGAACAGGCCTCCTAAGAAGCACGGCAATTTACCGGTATAGCATTGATTATTTGTGGATTATTCCATGTATAGATTGAAACGAGGTGGATATGATTGGAGATTTTGCAAACTAGCTTAAAGGTTACAATACTTGGTATGGGAATTGTGTTTGTTGCTTTAATAGGGTTGGTTCTGATAATTATGGCCATGCACAGGCTTACTGGCAACAAAAAAGATGACCGAAAAAAAATCAGCGTTGAAAAGGCAGATACTGTGTCTGAACAAAAAGCGGAATTGGCTGACAGTGCAGTTCAGCAGATTAGTATGGATGAAGATTCTGAGGAACTGGTGGCAGTTATTACAGCTGCGATTGCCGCCTCCCTTCATCGTTCTACCCATGATATTGTGGTTAGATCTATAAGGCGTATTCCCGCCATAACACCTGTGTGGAACAGGACAAGCCGCCAGGAGCAAGTTTCTGCAAGGCTGTAACATATTAAGAAATAATCTGATATTTAAGGAGGAAGTATAGAATGAGAAAATTTATCATAACCGTAAACGGAAAAAGCTATGAAGTAGAAGTTGAAGAGTTAATGGGTGAAACAGGAGGAGTTGTGAGTGCGCCATCCGTACAGGCAGCGCCGGCAGTTTCTGCACCTGTTCAGGCTGCACCCGCCGCTCCGGCGCCGCCGCAACCTGCCGCAGCAAAGGCTCCCGAGCAAGGCTCCGGTTCACAACCAGTACCAAGCGGAGCTGAGGTTATAAAGGCGCCTATGCCCGGCACCATATTGGATGTGAAGGTTAATGCTGGAGACGAAATCAAACAGGGTCAGGTACTGTTGATACTGGAAGCTATGAAGATGGAAAACGAAATAATGGCACCTAGAGACGGAAAGGTGGTTTCTATACAAGTCTCAAAAGGTTCCTCGGTAAATGTAGACGATGTGTTGCTGGCTATACAATAAGATATATTGCAAGGGGGCTATACAATGGATAAACCTTTTCTTGACGTAATACTTGATTTCATTCGTGGTTCCGGCTTTGCTGCGATGACATGGCAGCAGGGTCTGATGTTAATGGTATCCTGGTTCTTGATTTATTTTGCAATAAAAAAAGAATATGAGCCGTTACTGCTGCTGCCTATTGCCTTTGGCATGATGCTTGCTAATCTTCCATTGGCAGGGTTGACAGCTGAACCTCAGTATGAGATGGTCGACGGCCAGATGAAGCTGAAGCAGATTGGGGGCCTTTTGTATTACTTGTACGAAGGCGTAAAGCTTGGCATATATCCGCCGCTTATTTTCATGGGTATTGGGGCTATGACAGACTTCGGTCCCCTGATCGCCAATCCTAAAAGCTTGCTTCTGGGAGCGGCTGCCCAACTTGGTATATTTATAGCATTTGCTTTAGCCAGATTACTTGGATTTGATAATCTGGCAGCGGCATCCATTGGCATAATTGGTGGTGCAGACGGCCCTACCGCTATATTCCTTACCAGCAGGCTAAAGCCTGAATTATTAGGGCCAATTGCTATTGCTGCATATTCATATATGGCTTTGGTACCGATAATACAACCTCCTATAATGCGCGCCCTTACCACAAAGAAAGAGCGCCAGGTTGTCATGGAACAGCTGAGACCAGTGTCTAAGCTTGAGAAGATATTATTTCCAATAATTGTTACGGCAGTAGGCTCTCTTTTGGTACCATCTTCGGCGCCATTGCTGGGGACGCTCATGTTGGGCAACCTTTTAAGAGAGAGCCTTGTAACGGATCGACTCAGTAAAACAGCTCAGAATGAACTTATTAACATAATTACTATATTTTTGGGAGTTACAGTGGGAGCAACAGCAACCGCCGAAAGGTTTTTATCTCCCGATACGTTGAAGATTATTGCCTTGGGGCTGCTCGCCTTTGCCTTTGGGACAACAGGGGGCGTATTGCTTGGAAAGCTTATGTATAAACTGACGGGAGGTAAAGTTAATCCTTTAATCGGTTCGGCCGGTGTATCGGCAGTACCGATGGCTGCCCGTGTTTCACAAGTGGTGGGACAAAAGGAAAACCCGTCCAACTTCCTTTTAATGCATGCTATGGGCCCTAATGTGGCCGGAGTAATAGGTTCGGCAATTGCAGCAGGTGTTCTTCTCAATCTATTTGGATAAAACTAATTGTAGGAGGCTATTTATATGGCAAAAGTAAAAATAACGGAAACTGCTTTCAGGGATGCGCATCAGTCATTGATCGCAACCCGGATGACTACTGAAGATATGCTCCCCATAGCGGAGCTGATGGATCAGGTGGGATATAATTCTTTCGAGATGTGGGGAGGAGCTACTTTTGATTCCTGCCTCCGTTTCTTGAATGAAGATCCCTGGGAGAGACTGCGAAAAATACGAAAAACGGTAAAAAAATCCAAACTTCAGATGCTGCTCAGAGGACAAAACCTTCTGGGTTATAAGCATTATCCTGATGATGTGGTCAGGGAATTTGTAAAAAAAGCGGTAGGCAATGGAATCGATATTATACGTGTATTTGATGCTTTGAACGATATAAGAAATCTTGAAACAGCAATCAGGGCGGTTATAGACGAAGGAGCCCATGCCCAGGCCAGTGTAGTGTATACAATAAGTCCCATACATGACACCCAGCATTATATCGAAACGGCAAAGGCTTTGGAGGAAATGGGAGCTCATTCACTTTGTATAAAGGATATGGCCGGGCTTTTGACACCGTACTATGCATATGAGCTTGTAACGGAGCTAAAAAAAGCTATAAAGATACCGATTCAGGTTCATTCCCACTACACCAGCGGCTTGGCTTCTATGACCTACCTGAAAGCTGTAGAAGCAGGTGCTGATGTAATAGACTGTGCCATTTCACCTATGGCGCTGGGAACTTCCCAACCGGCAACCGAACCGATGGTGGCCGCTCTGCAAGGTACTCCATATGATACAGGCCTTGACCTGGATGCATTGAGCCAGATTGCTGAATATTTCAGGCCGCTGCGTGAAAAGTATATAAGCGAAGGCCTGCTTAATCCAAAAGTCTTGTCGGTTGATGTTAACACGCTGCTATACCAGGTACCTGGTGGAATGCTGTCCAACCTGGTATCCCAGTTGTCACAGCAAAACAAGCTGGATAAATATGAAGAGGTACTGAAGGAAGTGCCAAGGGTACGTGAAGATCTGGGATATCCTCCTTTAGTAACTCCTACAAGCCAGATTGTAGGCACGCAGGCGGTAATGAATATAATATTCGGTGAGCGGTACAAGATGGTTCCTGCCGAGGTCAGGGCTTATGTCAGGGGCGAATATGGACGGCCTCCGGGAGAGATAAAGGAAGAGATCCGCAAAAAGATCATAGGTGATGAGGAACCGATTACCTATCGCCCTGCTGATGCTCTAGAACCTGCATTAGAGCAGTACCGCAATGAAATAAAAGCATATCTGGAGCAGGAGGAAGATGTGCTGTCATACGCTTTGTTCCCGCAGGTTGCTATGAACTTCTTCAAATACCGCCAGGCACAAAAATATAGTATAGACAGCACGCTGCTTGATGAGGAAAATAAAGTACATCCCGTGTAATGAAATATTCATTTATCTTCAATAGTATGAATAAGGCGTCCTGAAAAGGACGCCTAACACTTTTTATGGAGATAGATTGTGTTGGGGCAGTTGCTTGTGTATTTCAGAACCCGGACATGGCTTCCAGGTTTTATTTTTTTCCCGCATTTAAGGCATGTATAGTTTTTATTAAAAATAATGTCTTCAGTTATCTGTATATTAAGCTGGCCGTATTTCTTCCAGCTTTTCCAGCCTGTTTTACAAAGCCGGCTGCGTTTATCGTAATCAGCATATACCCAGCGCAGAATTCTGTGAAAGTGCAAGGGATACCGGGTATATTTAACATATTGAACTGGGAGCCCCAGATTTAAGGCATAATTCTGGAATGTTTTCTCAATTATGTTTTGCAATGGATTCTGAATTTTTGTACTGTGTACCGCGTAACCTTTTCTCCTCAATGAACGTCTTACAGTCTCAAACATATAACCCTGGCATATGAGTATATCTTCATTCTTAAGCGGGTCTAACCGGGAGACTAATGTGTAAACTATGTCTTCACACTTTGCAATGTATGCCTTGTTTTCAAAAGCATGTTCATAATAATATTCAACCGGAATAAAGTCGTATATGTATTCCTTTGTTTCGATCCGCATTGCCCCAATACATGTTCCTCCTATGAGGCTTCCGCTTCCCGCGTCGTCAATCTGTATCAAAGTATCCACCCCTTGTTATTGTTTTTTATACTTAATTTAGTATTGTTGCATTTGGTCCATAATATTAAAATTTATTTACTTTTCCAAAGGGCATGTTGAGAGCCGGTCTTTTTGATGATATAATAAAATAAATGAATGTCAGTACTATATTGGGTACATTGTTATCAAATTTTAGAGCTTAATAATAATTTTATATACATGTTTCAGCATATATGGTGCTGCTCTGTTAAAAATGATCTGTTCATTGATAACCGAATAGTGAATTACAAAACAGGGGAAAAACTGCCTGTTTGAGTATTATGGTTTAAACATTTAAATTTCTGTATATGATTGCAAATAAGGAGGTACAAATAAAAATAAGCAGCATATGAAGAAAAAAACCAGTATTTAAATACCTAAACAAGGAGAAGTATATGAGAATTTTGGTGTGTAATGACGACGGTATTTATTCCAATGGTATTCTTCAACTGGCCAGCAGTATGAGCAGGATTGGAGAAACTACGGTAGTTGCTCCTGACGAAGAGCGGAGTGCAACTGGACATGCTATTACACTTCATAAACCACTTCGTGTTAAACCGGTCAATCTTCCCAAATTAAATATCAGGGCTTATGCGGTTAATGGAACTCCGGCCGATTGCGTAAAAATTGGGTATGATATAGTAATGGAAAGGAAGGTAGATTTGGTGATCTCCGGCATCAACAAGGGACCGAACCTTGGGACCGATGTTCTTTATTCCGGGACGGTATCTGCTGCTTTTGAAGGTGCAATTCTCGGGCTGCCCTCTATCGCTGTATCCCTGGTGTCATATGATTCCGATGATTATGCCTATGCCGGGAAGATAGCGGTCCAGGTTGCAGAAAGGTTAATGGAGAACAGCTTACCGCTGGGGACTATATTGAATATTAATGTGCCTGCCGTTCCTGAAAAGGATATTAAGGGAATAAAAACCGTCAGGTTAGGTGTACGCAGATATGCAGAAAACTATATTAAACGCATTGATCCAAGAGGCAGGCCGTATTACTGGCTTACAGGTGAAGCAATAGATGAAGATGAGACAGCGGGTTGTGAAATTGACACTGATATTTCAGCGATAATTCATAATTATGTTACAATAACGCCCATTCATTTTGATCTGACTTCGTATGCTTTTATTGATAATGTAGCAGAATGGTTCCATGATTTCAAATGATTGAAATTAAGGAGAGATGTTTTGTGCATGAGAAACATGCTGTTAAAGCGGTTTTAAATATTAAAGCGTTTCCGGATCTGTATAAAATCGTTGATTTTCTGAACAAGAACTTAAAGGACAAGGAATTGATTTTTGGATTAAGCAAAAAAGATGATGAAAATATGCGTTTAACAATTTATGAAATTGACTAATAATAAGTGAATCAGCTTTTTGCCAGTTGGGATCAAACAACTTGCAAAAGCGGTATAATATGCTAAAATAAAGTATATACTTTTATCTATTATAAAAAAGCATTATAAGGAGGCTCGTCATGTCAAATGATAATCAGGATCTGATGCACCGCATAAATGAGAAGTATAAAAAAATGAGCAAAGGACAAAAGTTGATTTCAGAGTATATTATGAACAACTACGAAAAAGCTGCGTTTATGACTGCATCCAGGCTTGGAAACAAGGTAGGGGTCAGCGAATCAACTGTTGTCAGATTTGCAAATATGCTGGGATATGAGGGATATCCAAAGCTTCAAAAAGCGCTGCAGGAATTGATTCGGAATAAATTAACCACTCTGCAGAGAATTGAAATGACATCGGATCTTGACGAATCTACGCTCTTGAAAAGTGTATTAAAGGCTGATATGAACAATATACGGCTTACACTGGAAGAGGTTGATAAAGAAACATTTGACGGAGTTGTTGAGAGCATATTTTCAGCCAGGAACATATATGTCCTTGGACTCAGAAGTGCGGCCCCATTAGCTCAGTTTATGGGATACTATTTAAGCTTCATGTTCGATAATATCAGGCTGGTAACGTCAGGTATCAATGATATACTTGAACAGTTGGTACATATAAGCCCTCAGGATCTGCTTATTGGGATCAGTTTCCCGCGGTATGCCCGGCGGACTGTGGAAGCCGTTACTTTTGCCAAGGGCAAGGGAGCCAAAACTGTTGCTATAACCGATACAATACTATCGCCTTTAACATCGTATGCAGATTATATTTTGCTGGCCAGAAGCGATATGGCGTCCTTTGTCGATTCACTGGTAGCCCCGCTGAGCCTGATAAATGCTCTTATAGTTGCTTTAGGTCTTAGAAAAAAAGCAGATATCTCATCAGGTTTTATGGAATTGGAGAGAATATGGGATGAATATCAGGTTTATCTCAGCAAGGACCGTTCCACGTAAAGAAATGACCACTGTCATATAGGTGAGAATTATATTCTGGTTAACGAACTGAAGTTCAGAGAATTGATAATATGGCATCATAGATCTTTATGAAACTGGAGGACAGAAATGGAATTGTATGGAAGCAAAGAGGTGGCGAGGGCCGCTATTCAAATGTGCCTTACCAGAAGCAGGGAGGAAGAAAAATTATTAAAAGAGCAATTCCAAAGGGAGGGAATAGCTACTGCTGCGGTTGATTTTGGCGGTGAATTTATAACATCGGTTACAAAAATTGTTGAGCGGGCGGTAGTAGCTGCAAAAAGAGAAGGAGTTATACGGGACACCCATCCTGAAGAAGGTGCTGTGGCAGGAGCTACAAGGGAGGCAGTCTCGCAGCTTGTCAACAAAGCAATAGGACTTAATGTAGGTGGGAAAGTAGGAATTGCCCGTCATGGGGATCATATAAGTGTGTCTTTGTTTTTTGGTATAGGTATGCTTCACTTAAATGATGTTGCAATTGGTTTAGGACACCGGGTGGTGTAATCGAGGTGTGTGGAAATATGCGGATCAAAGGGATTAGAGGAGCAATAACTGTCAGAGAAAACTGTGAGAAGGAGATTATTGCAAAGACAAAAGAACTCCTGTCAGCTATAATGGAAGCCAATGATTTAACTATTGATAGAATAATAAGCATCACTTTTACGGCTACAAAGGATTTGGATGCCGTATATCCCGCCGTTGCAGCCAGGGAACTCGGAATGACTGAAGTACCCCTTATGTGCTGCCAGGAAATGTATGTGGAAGGAAGCTTAAACCGATGCATAAGGGTACTTGTTTATATATATCAGGAAGCAGAAAAAAAACCCAGGCATATATATCTGGAAGAGGCTGCAAGCTTAAGGCCGGATCTTGTAAAAACCTGATAATAAAAGGAGTTGCTGATGAGAACTATATCAATAGCCATTGATGGGCCTGCAGGTGCAGGAAAGAGCACTATTGCAAAGATTGTAGCCAAAAGAATGAATATACATTATCTGGACACCGGCGCCATGTACAGGGCTGTAGCCCTGAAAGCTATTGAAATGGGCCTGAATTGTAAAGAGCCCGGCCAGATAATCCCGATACTGTCATTAACAGATTTAAGCATATCATATTGTCAGGATCAGCAGCATGTGTACCTGGATGGAAGAGATGTAACTGATCTAATAAGAACTCCGCAGGTATCTGCTGCAGCCTCAGATATTGCTGTTATTCCGGAAGTACGTATGATGCTGGTTAAGATACAAAGGGAATTAGCCCAACAGTATTCATTGGTGCTTGACGGAAGAGATATTGGAACCTTTGTACTGCCTGATGCTGACAAGAAATTTTTCTTAACCGCAACTGTAGATGAAAGAGCAAGAAGGCGATGGCTGGAATTGATCGATAAAGGTTATAAGATGGATATCAGCGAAATTAAGAAGGATATAGAAAATCGTGATATGAATGATATGAACAGAACATTTGCACCTTTACGCAAAGCGGAAGACGCAATATTGATTGATACAACCGGTAAAACAATTGAACAAGTGGCTGATGAAGTATGTTCGCATCTTACTGACATACTAACCTTGCATAAGGAGTGGTAACTTTTGTTTTATAAATTTGCCAGGGCTATATTACGGCCTATTATGTTTTTATTATATAGGCCTAAAATAGAGGGGCTGGAAAACTTTCCAATGGAAGGGAAGATTATTTTGTATTCAAATCATATATCAGCCCTGGATCCTGTGCTTATCGGCTGTATAGTACCAAGACAGATCTTCTTCATGGCTAAAATGGAACTGTTCAAAAATCCAATACTTGGTGCAATAATTAGAGGCCTTGGAGCTATTCCTGTTAAACGGGGATCGGCTGATCTTTCTGCAATAAAACACTCTCTCCGGGTGCTTAAACAGGGAAAGGTATTTGGTATTTTCCCCGAAGGTACCAGAAGCAAAACCGGCCAATTGCAAACTTTCGCTCACGGGATTGCATCTATAGCCCATAAGTCAAAAGCCAGTATTCTTCCGGTTGGTATAGTAGGAGAATACAAGCCTTTTAAATCTATTACAGTAAGAATTGGCAAACCTATATCTTTTAGCGAATATTTTCAGGAAAAATCAAATACGGAGATACTGGAAAAAATGGCCGATGAAATGGGACAGGCTCTTAAAAGCTTGCTTAAATAGAATGAAAATACAGAAGGGAATTTGATGCAGATGCAAATATCTTTATTGGAGGGACCGCCATTTTGAATATTATCGTTGCGAGAAATGCCGGTTTCTGCTTTGGTGTAAAGCGTGCCGTTGAAGCAGTGCATGAACATCTTGGAAAGGCAGAAAAACTGTATACTTACGGCCCCATAATACATAACCATGAGGTCGTTGGAGCATTAAGCAAGGAGGGAGTCATAGTTGAAGATGATATTGATAGCATAGACTCCGGTACGATCATAATTCGTTCTCATGGGGTTCCGGAGTATGTTTATAATAGGATGATCGATAAAGGGCTGGACGTTGTTGATGCTACCTGTCCATATGTCAAAAGAGTTCATAAGCTTGTAAAAAAATATCATTCTAAGGGGTATAGCATTATTATAGTCGGGGAGAAAGAACATCCTGAAGTGATAGGGATAAACGGGTGGTGCAATAATGAAGCTTATATTATTAATGATGCTGCTGAGGCAGAAAACCTGCCAATAATACAAAAAGCATGCGTTGTTGCCCAGACTACAACCACTCAGCAGAAGTGGGATGCTGTTTTGGAACAGATATACAGGAAGGTTGAGCAGCTTGAGGTATATAAAACAATATGCGAGACAACAGCTACAAGGCAGATGGAAGCAGAGTCCATTGCCAGGCTCGCCGATGCGATGATTGTCATTGGTGGAGAAAACAGCTCCAATACAAAAAAGCTTTTTTCTATTTGCAAGGCACACTGCGATAGAACCTTTGCGATACAGACAGCAAAGGATATTGATATAAGTTTATTTGATCCCGGGGATACTGTTGGTATTACCGCAGGAGCTTCTACTCCCGATTGGATCATTAAGGAGGTAATTGAAAAAATGAATCAACCAAATGAATTAGGAAACGAAAAGCATATATTGGAGGAGGAGAACAAGGTTGTTCCTGCTGAAGGAGTGGGACAGGATGCTGAACACCAGGCAGAAATAAACGAGCAAGCGGTTAAGGCGGATGAAAAGGAAGAAGCGGCATCAGCACAAAACACGGAACCGGCAAGTGAGAAGCAAGAGCCGGACGCTGCAGCAGAAATAGACGAGCCTGATGGCGAGGTTAATACCATTGACGATTATGAAAAGACTGTGATTTCGTTAAGGCCTGGCAAGGTTGTGAAAGGCACAATAATCAGTATAGGTTCTGACGAAATAATTGTCAATGTTGGCTATAAATCAGATGGCATTCTTCCTGTTGACGAATTGACATTAGTTGATCCCGAAAGCGGAGAGAGATTATGGAATGAAGGGGATTCCCTTGAGGTTGAAGTTGTAAAAATCAACGATGGTGAAGGTAATGTATTGCTTTCCCGAAAAGCAATCGAGGAAAGAAGAATATGGAAGGAAATAGAGGATGGATACAGAAACAAAAAAGAATTTAAAGGTGTATGTACTGAAGTTGTAAAAGGCGGAGTTATTGCAAAGCTAAACGGTATCCGGGCTTTTGTGCCGGCTTCCCATTTATCTACCAGGTATATAGAAGATCTGAATACATTGATTAACACACCGCTGCGGCTAAGAATAATTGAACTTGAAAGGCGCCGCAACAGGGTTATAGCTTCTCAAAAAGTTATACTCGAAGAAGAGGAAGAAGCAAGGAGAAAAGCCCTGTGGGATTCCCTGGAGGAAGGTAAGACAATAACCGGAACTGTCAAAAGGTTGACGGATTTTGGTGTTTTTGTTGATATTGGTGGTGTGGATGGTCTCATTCATATATCAGATCTGTCGTGGGGGCATGTCCGTCATCCCAGCGAAGTAGTACAGCAGGAACAAGCCATTGAGGTTAAGGTGCTTGCTGTTGACCGTGAAAGGGGAAGGATATCTCTGGGTTATAAACAGACTCTCCCGCATCCATGGGACAATGTGGAGGAAAAATACCCGGTTGGAGATACTGTATCCGGCAAGATTGTCAGGATAACATCCTTTGGAGCATTTGTTCAGCTTGAACCGGGGGTTGACGGCCTGGTGCATATATCCCAGATCTCCGACAAGCATGTTGAAAAGGTTGAAGATGTGCTTAAAACAGGCGAGGAAGTGCAGGTGAGGGTCCTCGATGTAGATCCTGATAAGCGCAGAATTAGCCTAAGTATCAGGGAGGCGCTGCCGAGGCAATATGAAAAGGCAGAACCTCCGGTGGATGATACACAGGAGGAACAGCAAGAGATGACGGTAAACTTGGGAGAGTTTTTCCCTGATGAATTGAAAAACCAATAAGAGCAGCTTACAGCTGCTTTTTTTTTTGTGAGTGTATGAATAATATTTTATGACGAGGTCATACTAATAATGACCTCACAAATACATTGAGACCCCCTTTACAATGAAGCCGTGAAACAATTTCACGGCTTTCTTTTTCGTATGATATATGCTACACTATTTGAGTACAGACAATAGATGGAGAATTATATGAGGTTTAGCCAGTTAAGGGGGATAATATGGGCTGGACATACGAGCAATTTAAGCAGGCAATTCTGGACTTAATAAATATAGATTTATCCAGCTATAAAGAGAGGCAGATGAAACGGCGCATCGATTCTCTCATAAACCGCAATGGCTGTGATAATTATAAGGATTATTATGATTTAATAAATAATAATAAAGAAAAACTGCTGCAGTTCGTGAACTACATCACTATTAATGTTTCAGAGTTTTTCAGAAACCCGGCTCAGTGGGAAACGCTGGAAAAGAACATTCTGCCGCAAATTCTTGAGAAATACAAGAAAATTAAGATATGGAGTGCTGCCTGTTCTACCGGTGAAGAACCTTATTCCGTTGTTATGTTATTGAGCAAATTTCTTCCTCTAAGTTCAATCCGCGTACTGGCCACCGATATTGATATGGACGCACTTGAAAAAGCCAGGAAAGGAATATACGCAGACAACAGCCTGGGAGCGCTGCCTAAGGAATTCCTGCATAGGTATTTCACCCACCGGGAGAATTCGTATATAATTGCTCCTGAGGTTAAGTCCTGTGTAGACTTTGCCCAGCATGACCTGCTTCAGGATCCGTTCCCCGACAATTGTCATCTGATACTGTGCAGGAATGTGATTATATATTTCACTGAAGAAGCAAAGGCAAAACTGTATAATAAGCTCAGCAACGCTCTCCATCCTGATGGGATTTTGTTTGTCGGAAGCACGGAACAGATTATAATGCCTCAACGGTATAACCTTAAACCCGTAAAAGCTTTTTTCTATAGACGGATGCAATAATATCAGGAAGAACACAACATATTTATTCTGTCAGCTATGTTTTCCAGATCGGCAATTTCATTATGGAGATTATTTTGAATAATAGCCTTGGGCATACCATAAATTGTACAAGTGGATTCTGATTGGGCAATAACGTAGCTCCCTGACTTTCTGGCTTCTCTTATTCCTTCCAGGCCATCGGCTCCCATGCCGGTCATGATGACGCACAAGGCGTTTGCGCCATAAATTTTGCCGGCGGTCTTCATAAGCAAATCCACCGATGGTGAATGAGCATAGTTGAATTTTTCCTTTGGGTAAAGGAAGGCCAGATCTCTTTTTTCTATGGCTATATTCATACCGCCGGGGCAAATGTAGGCATGTCCGGGCAGAAGCTGCTGGTTGTCTTCCAATTCCATTACAGGGATTTCTGAAATGGAATTAAGCCGTTCGGCAAGGAATCTGGTAAAAAGCGGCGGCATATGCTGGGCAATTACTATTGGAGCTGAAATGGACGGCCGTATATAGGGGATAACTTCTGCCAGCGCTTTGGGACCGCCCGTTGAGACCCCGATACATACAATGGAAAAATTATTAACGGTTAATTCCGGTAAGATGTAGTTTTGAACCTGCTGTTTGTCTTTCTTCTGTTTGCCGGATGATATTGAACCTTTTGATATAGTATAAATTTTTTCTATCAGTATGTGCTGTTGGAGTTGATCTTTCTGTATGTAATCAATAGCACCCATTTCAAGGGCTTTTATTGTGTCATTTATGCCCTCCCGGGTTAAGGCGCTGATTAAAAATATCGGTGTCGGACGTTCTTTCATGATCATCTCAACTGCCTCAATTCCTGACATCCGGGGCATGAGGATGTCCATAGTCACTACATCGGGCTGAAGGGTTTTAACTTTTTCAACCGCTTCAAGCCCATTGCGGGCAACGCCTATAACCCGCATATTTGGGTCAGACTCAATGATTGAACGGATTTTTACACGCATAAATGCAGAATCATCCACTATCAGTACTTTTATCAAGAATACCAGCTCCAAACAGTATATTTCAAAATATATTACAAGAGACCATTCATGATGGTATAATATTATATCAAGAATATGAATAAATCAAATGGGCAGATGGATGATTTTTATATTTGACCGCTTTATTTCTAAAGGTTATAATGGTGAAAGATAATTTTATATAGTTTTTCATAATGGTTATTGCCTGGTTAATTGGCCAGTATACTAAAGCATAAAGTATTTGGGAGGGGATATGATATGGCCAATATTACTATAGATTTGGGAGTGGCGATTGAAGAAGGCGGTCTGAAACGGTTAAGGGAAAGTCTTCAGAAAATGTCCCCCAGGGATGAAATTACCATCCGCCTTGAATCAGCGTACTCCTATGAGGAAGAAATACTGATAAAAGAGCTTGAAAGAATGGGATATGATTACCAATCATATGGCGGCAGAGGAAATGACTTTTATGTTATTGTAAAGAAAAGATTGCATTAAGTCATATATAATTGTATGCGTAATTAACTAAAAAAATAATTTCAATATGCCGGATATATATTTTGGAATTTAAGCTTTATGTCAGTAGACCGGTACAGTGCTGAAGGTGTGATAAAAATCACGCCTTTTTCTTTTGCTGCATGATGACTGTTCATTAATCGGATCCGGTATGTTTTACAGCAGGGTCTAAAGCAGGTGGAATTTGAATATAATGAGCTTAATAGGAGGTGATAACGTGGCAGCAAAAAGAATCAGCAAAGAAGTGTTAACACTGTTCTATATTGTATTCTTTTTCCTCCTATACATAGCCATGGAGGATTATGATTCCAAAAATCAATACGAGGTTGCTGTTACTATTAACAATATGGCTAATGATACTTTTGATGATGA
This sequence comes from Firmicutes bacterium UBA3930, assembly GCA_002385885.1. Lineage (GTDB taxonomy): Bacteria > Bacillota > Clostridia > Caldicoprobacterales > Caldicoprobacteraceae > DTU074. The sequence continues at coordinate 16,467 of DGEI01000007.1, read as the reverse complement.
AGAACATAATATTTTTATAGATCTCACCGAATCCATACTATACCTGTTTAAAGGCCGGCAGTTGGTTAAAAAATATCCTATAGCCCAGGGAAAACCTGCAACACCGTCACCAATAGGCGTTTGGGAGATAGTGACGAAAGCACGCAATTGGGGTTCGGGATTTGGAAGCCGTTGGATGGGTTTGAACGTACCCTGGGGGAAATATGGTATTCATGGTACAAACAGGCCGGGCTCTATAGGGTATAGGGCATCTGCCGGGTGCTTCCGAATGAGAAATAAGGATGTGGAAGAACTGTATTCTTTAGTTCCATACAGAACCAAAGTAATTGTATATGGCGGGCCTTTCGGCAATTTGGGAAGCCAGCTTATTAAGCTGTCACCGGGAGATCGCAACTCTCACGTACTTGAAGTACAGAAAAGGCTCAAAAAAAAGGGATATTACCTGGGGAGTCTGGACGGTATCTACGGAGAAGGCATGAAAAAGGCGCTTATAGAATTCAAGCGGGATCATAACCTTCTAATAAACCATTATGTTGATTGGGCTACATATAAGGCGATGGATATAATTGCCTTTGAATAGGCATGGGAAGCCTTATTTTAGCATGAATGCTGCGGATTCCTATCTATAGATTGCGCAATAGCCATGTGTTATAATTATATAAAGAAAAAACCGGTTTTCTGTTGAAATATAGGTATAAGCATGGAAAAAAAAGTTGTGGTATAATGAATTGTACCAAGGACAAACTGCTTATGGGAGGATTAATGCAATGAATTCCGCAATACTTGTCACAAATAGTCTTGATCCCTGGTGGAACCTGGCAGTAGAGGAGCATCTCCTGGAACAAATACAACCGGATGAGTGTATATTGTATTTATGGCAGAATCAAAATACTGTTGTTATAGGAAAAAACCAGAATCCATGGAAAGAATGCCGGATTGATCTGCTTGAAAAGGAAGGAGGAAAACTGGCCAGGCGTATTTCCGGCGGAGGAGCTGTATTCCACGATTTGGGGAATCTGAATTTTTCTTTTCTGGTTGACAGGGAAAAGTATGATATACCCAATCAGCTTGAAGTGATATTGACAGCGGTTAAAAAACTGGGATTAGATGGACGGTTCAGCGGGCGCAACGATCTGACAATCGATGGCAGGAAATTTTCGGGCAACGCCTTTTGTTATCGGAAACAGGCTGCCCTTCATCACGGAACTATACTTATTTCGCTTGACAGAGAGAAGATGACCAGGTACCTGCAGGTACCGAAGGAAAAAATTCAGTCAAAAGGTATAGAATCAATTCGTTCAAGAGTGGTTAATCTGACAGAACTCGATCCTGGCATATCCATAGAAAGTGTCAGAGATGCTATAATAGATAGCTTTAAACAATATTACGGAGGCAATGCCCGTTTATTATCACCGGATGATATAGATGATTACAGAGTCAGGGAACTATATCAAAGGAATGTTTCCTGGGAATGGCGTTTCGGCGAAACGCCCCGGTTTAACATAATTCTTGATACACGCTTTGACTGGGGTGGTATTGAGATAGGCCTTCTGGTCAATAACGGTACTGTTAAAAGGGCTGTGGTATATTCCGATGCTATGGATGAGGCTTTTGTTGATATGCTGCCCCGGGCTTTGGAGGGCTGTGTCTTTAAATCCAAATATATTGTGGAAGCTTTAAATAGTTTGAACATAAGCGAAGCCCCAAGGAGACGTATGATGGATGATATTATTCAATGGCTGACGGATAAAAGGTTCTAAAAGGAGGATGATATACAATGGGCTTATGGGGAAATATTAATGGTTTTTTGGGGTACTTGTTTCACATCAGAGGCAATTTGGAGAAAGCAAGGAGATATTATGGAATCGGAATGGAAAAGGACATGACAAACCCGTCATTTAAGCTGGCATATGGGGTAGCGCTTCTAAAGAGCGGCGAGTTTGAGAAAGCCAGGGATGTTTTCAGAGATGTACTTCTAAACAGAGGGTATAAGGAGTCAACCCGGAACATGGCGAAGATAAATTTAAGCCTGGCTTATTGGAAGCTGGGGGAGATTGACACTGCTGTTGAGATGCTCAGCGAACTTCATCGAAGACAAAGGAATTCCAGGATTTATGCTGCTTTGGGATATTTACTTATAGAAAAAGGGGATTTGAAGGAAGCCCTGGAATTTAACCTGGAAGCATTGGATTATGATGATGAAGATCCCGTTATACTGGATAATCTGGGCCAAACTTACTACAGAATGGGCAATATTGACGAAGCCAGGAAATATTTCCTTAAAGCCGAATCTTTAAAGGAAGATCAGGCAGTCACATTGTATCATCTGGGATGTATTTATCAGCAGGAAGGAGACTACGAAACGGCAAAGGAAAAACTCCTGAAAGCATTGGATTGCAATATCGGTACATTAACTACTATAAACAGGGAGGACATAGAAAAAAGGTTAACCGAAATTGAGTCCCGCCTATCGTAAGGCTATGTTCTAGTCCAGCAGTTCCAGCTTAATCTTCTTTTTTCTTTGTTCCTGCTGCAGCCGGTAAAGGGCTGTTTCATCGTGCTGCAGATTGTTATCAGGTTCATCTGTTTCCTGGCTGCCGGGTATTTTATTGTCGTTATCCCCGGCGCTGTGCCTGGTATCCGGTTCAGGAGATAATAATGGCACTTCCACTGAGAGAGTTGGGGTGGGAGGGCCCTGCAGCGGTTGACCTTCCACAAGTACTTCGGGGTGTACAGGGACAACATAATAGCTGTATTTTTTTCCTCGGTTTGCAAGGGTATCGGTCCATTCTACCATATTAAGGGTATTTGTATGGATTTGATAAATATGAAGGGGAGCATCCAGCCCTTCTTCCAGCCTGAATATGTTATAAACCGCAAATGTATCGGCAGGTTTGAATGTGATAACCGGTAATCCGATCCCATTTAGGGCGACATTGAAGTCTGCAGGGGTCTGCGGTATTACCCAGTATTCTGATTGTTCGGAAGGTACAGTCCCGGGAGTGAAATACTCCGTAATTACATATCCGGACGGAGTAAATGGTGATGCAAGCAATACCTTTCTTTCCTCCCATAAAGCTTTTGCATCCAGCTTAGCTTCTACTACTTTTAATGGTTTTTGAAAGGTAGGGGGTTTCCTGTCTCTGTATAGGAATGCGAATACTTTTTTTGCAATTTCCGCCGGGCTTATTCCCCCCAGTGCATCCGGCGGCAGATATTGGTTTTTGTCTACATGATCATAACCCATCCACACCGTAACGACATATTGGGGGTTGTAGGCGGTAATCCAGGAATCCTTAAGGCCATTTATTCCTGAAAACTCTTTGATATCGGGCAATTGTACCGTTCCGGTTTTTGCTGCAAGAGGTATGTTAAGTTCCTTCAATTTTGTGGCAGTACCGCTTTTGACTGTATCCTGAAGTATATCACTGATAATAAAGGCTGTTTCTTCGCTGATTACCTGGGTTTTCTTTCTTTTGGATTCATATACTGTTATTCCGTATGAATTCTCGATACGGCGGATTGTTGTGTATTCCTTATATCTGCCGTTATCAGCCAAAACTGCGTATGCTCTTGCCAGTTCAATGGGTGTGACTCCTTTATAAAATCCTCCCAGGGCTATTGCCAGGTGGCCCCTGTCTTCATCCGCAAATGTTATTCCCATCTTTTCAGCAAATGATATTCCGTTATTTATACCGATTTCCTTTAGAACCTGGACGGCCGGGATATTAATTGAATGGGACAGTGCGTACCTCAATGTAATCCATCCCCGGTATTTACCGTCATAGTTGGATGGTTTATAGTTGCCGAACCGGGTTTCCTGGTCCAGAATAAATGTGACCGGAGTATATCCATGGTTTTCAATCGCCGGGGCATATATAAGAAGAGGTTTAATAGTTGAACCGGGCTGCCGGCGTACCTGGGTTGCCCTGTTCAGCCCTTTTCTGATAGTATTATTTTCATCCGTTCCATCCCGTCCCCCAATTAACGTGCGTATCTCACCCGATGAAGCATCCAGTACTACCAATGCGCTTTCGCAGGGAATACCGGTTGGCGGGCTTTTTGGGAACATTTCATCTTTGGCGTACAGTTCCTCTGAATATTCCTGGAGATTTTTGTCCAGCGATGTGTATATTCTGTATCCTTTGGTAAACAGTTCTTCTTCGTTGATACCTAGTATACCGGCAGCTTCTTCCAGAACTATATCCATAAAAAACCGGTAGGGGTAACTACGGCTGGATGGAGGTGAAAGGTTAAGTTTTTCTTTTTTGATATTATTACCTTCTTCAGCGGACAGGTATCCGTTGACAACCATCAGATCAATAACCAGATCCTTTCTGGCTAGTGATTTGGACAAATCGATAAATGGTGAATACTTCTGTGGATTTTTTGGTATGCCGGCCAAAAGCGCCCCTTCAGCAACAGTCAGGTCTTTTGCCGGTTTTCCAAAATAAAGCCTTGATGCTGCTTCAATACCATAAGCACCTTTGCCAAAATATATAAGGTTAAGATACATCTGAAGAATCTGATCTTTTGAATACTTTCGTTCCAGCTTATAAGCAAGGTAGATTTCCTGTATTTTTCTGTTTATAGTCTTTTTCTGGGAAAGAAAACTGTTTCGTGCAACCTGCTGTGTAATGGTACTTGCACCCTGTGCATATCTTCCTTGTTTTATGTTTTCAAGAAGAGAGCCAAATATTCGTTTGACGTCAAAACCATGATGCTTATAAAACCTGATATCTTCCACTGCAATAAACGCATTGCGTACATGCTGGGGGATATCGGAAAGAGGAATATTAACCCTGTTTTCTATTCCATAAATACTTGTAATTAAATTGTCATCAGCATCATATATGAATGAAGACTGTTTGATGTTTTCTATTTTACTTAAGTCAATATCTTCCAATCTGTTAATTATAATTGAGATGTATGCAGATGAGATCATCAAAAAAACAATAAATATAACCAATAAGCCCATGATAATACTGCGATATATATTCCTATGATTTCTTCTCTTTTTCCTGCTCATTCTGGAAGGCGTTGATTCATACTGATTCATAGGGAATAACCTCCAGGGTAAATTTTGCATTTTATTTTGCTATTATTCCCAATGAATCATCTGTTTAAACAATATTAAAAAGGACTCCATGAACAGAGCCCTTTTATTTGTTATTGCTGACTTTGACAGCTGCTTTCAAAATCATTTACAATGAACATTTCTCCCAATCCTCGTTCAACATTCAGTTCATATATGCGTTTAGCGCCTAATTTGTCAGCAATGATAGCTGCAGCTTTTCTAGGATTTATACGTTTACCGCAAGTAAAAACGTCAATGCTTGCATATCCATGTTCAGGGAAGGTATGGATAGCTAAATGTGATTCAGAAACAATAACTACTCCGGATACTCCATGAGGAGCAAATTTATGGAAGGCCACCTCCCGCACTTCAGCACCGGCTTGCAGTGCTGCATCGGTAATAATTCGCTCCATGCGCTGCAGATCGTTCAGAATCTTTCTTTCACACTCCCATAACTCCAAAATACAATGTCTCGAGTAAGTATCCATTTGAATCCCCCCTATTGAATGTACTTATCCACTTACGGGGGAAGGTTAGTACAACCGATGTTCCCAGTCCCTGTTAAGGACTAATAGATCAGCAGATGTCCCAACCCTTTAAGTGGAAATTATATTTGCAGCTTGGTTAACTTACATGTCGATGATACTTTATCATAAAATCTGTCAAAAATCAATCATTTATATCCGATTGCTTATGGAATCCGTGATACATATATCTTTATTTAACTCTTTTTGTTGTTTCCAATGAAAACAGGTATAGACTATATCCAGGATATATACTATAATATATATACAAGTATATCTTAACTAAGCTGCTATATTATTATATGCTGCAGCGGTATATAAGTTGATTTATATAAAAAATTGTTTGTTTATAATACAGGGGTGAGTATATTGCATAATAAAAAAAGGCTGATATATGGGCTTGGAATCGGGCTTTTAATGATTATTGCGTATTTTGTATATCTATATATACAGCCTGATCCTTTGCAAATATCATATAATGAATTTCTGGAGGCTGTAAATGAAGGAAAGATTGAAAGGGTCTGCCTTCAGGATAAAGATACGGTTAATGGAATATATAAAGACGGAACGGAGTTTATTACAGATAATCCCAGGAAAGAAGGCTTTAAGGAAGAATTATTGAAGAAGGATATAAAAGTGGATGAAAAAACCCGTCATGGCCAACTTATGGATGCAGGCAGCTTTGTATTGACTATATTAGTTTTTGGAGCGCTTTTTTATTTTTTGTCAAACAAGTCAATAAAACAAGCTCAAAGCGGTATGGGAAAGCTATCATCAATTTCAGCGGCTCCTGAAGGAAAGACAGAAGTGACTTTTAATGATGTTGCAGGAATTGATGAAGTTAAGGAAAGCATCAAGGATATTATCGACTTTATAAAGAATCCGGAAAAATATGTACGGTATGGAGCCAGGCTTCCCAGGGGAATAATTCTGTATGGCCCTCCAGGTACTGGAAAAACACTGGTGGCAAAAGCTGTGGCCGGAGAAGCCGGTGTGCCTTTTTATGCAGTTTCCGGTTCGGATTTTGTACAGGTATATGTTGGAGTAGGGGCAGGCAGGATCAGGGATCTGTTTAAAAAAGCCAGGGAAAGCGGTAAATGCGTTATTTTTATAGATGAAATCGATGCCCTCGGTAAAAAAAGAGATGCCGGCTTTGAAGGTGGAAATGATGAACGGGATCAAACACTGAATGCCCTTTTGGCAGAAATGTCGGGTTTTAAGGATAATGAGGGGATAGTGGTAATCAGCGCTACCAACAGGCTTGATGTATTGGATCCTGCTTTATTGAGGCCAGGCAGGTTTGACAGGCATATTGAGGTTGGATTGCCCGGTGTTAAGGAAAGGTATGAAATATTAAAACTCCAATGCCAGGGTAAACCTGTGGCTAAAGATGTAGATCTCTACAAAATCGCCCAGCAAACCGTGTACTTTAGCGGAGCCAAGCTTGAGAATCTGATAAATGAAGCAGCAATACTTGCTGCTAAGAGAAACAGTGGTTCCATAGAGGCCAATGATATAGACATGGCTTTTTATATCGTTGTGGCAGGCCTGGAAAAGAAGGACAGAAGCGCTATTCATGATATTGACCGGGAAATAACTGCCATTCACGAGGCAGGACATGCCCTGGTTACAAAGATTATAGCGCCTGAAAACAGGGTCTCCAGGGTTACTATTATTCCCAGCACAAAGGGAGCGGGTGGGTTCAGTCTGAGTATTCCGCCCGATAGGATGTATTTCAAAAAAAGCGATATGATAAACAGTATTAAGATAGCTCTTGCCGGACGCGCTGCTGAGGAAATAATCTATGGCGAGAATAGTATTACAACCGGGGCCTCAAGTGATCTGGAAAGGGCAACGGAGATACTGATGGACATGATAACGCGATTCGGGATGGGTAAAAAGTCAGGGCTATTATGTTACAATGTTCTGTTTCATGCCGGTCTGAGACAGGTTGAGGATGAAATAATAAAGGAGAGCAGGGATATTATGCATTCATATTATGCATCGGTAAAGGAAATCCTGATACAAAACAGGCCTGTTTTGAAAGCAGTTGCAGCGGCTCTGCTTGAGAAAGAAACGCTTAACGAATATGAGCTTGATGACATAATAAGCTCATGCCGGGAAAGGCTTAAAGGAACCGCGTAAGTTATATGCGAACCATTTTAGTACCTACCTCATATTATATTATAAAGCTATCCATATTGTATTTGTTTTGTTCAGAAGCTGATAAAGCCGGAAAATTGTTGTGCAGCTTTCCGGAAGTCTGAAAGCGATAATCGTTACTGGAGGGAGGTACAAATATATGAATTATGGCTATGATGGATATAGTGACATGCGGACGCCATGGTGCTATTATCCTATGGACTACCATGACAGGTACGGCTATATGTTTCCCTGGATGGAACCGGAATATCATGGGGGAATGGTTTACCCTGTAATGTATCCGGAAATTTATTATAAAGTTTATCCGTATGTATGCAGGGTATGTGACGAGATGGATAATCCCTATACCCCTTATCCCAGCCAGAGTGACATAGAAGATATGATAAACAAGTGTTACGATATGTGTGTAAAAGAGATGCCGGAGCTTGAAGAATATGCAGGGGAAAAAATGAAAGAAAAGCAAGACGTTGAAAATCTTCAGTTTGAACGCCGGAGGGCACCTATATTAAGAGATCTTATCGCAATTGTGCTTTTATCTGAGCTCTTCCGGAGAAGGAGAAGAAGATTTTTCCGATGGTAGATCACAGTACCCGTTATATCGGTAGTTTTTAATAACAATGTGAATAACATGATATATTTGGCAGTGGCAGCATCCACTGCTCTTTTTTTCCCCTTGGATTAATAAGACATTAGCAGATTGGGGATAATAGCAAAAGAAAAATATAGAGGGGATGGTACGATGAAAATTAGAAAACTTAATGTCTTTCCAAGGGAAAAAGATATCACTGCGAATCAATTGAGAAGGCAGGGGTATATTCCGGCAATTTACTACGGAGAAAATCAAATACCTAAAAAAATAACTGCAAATAAGAAGGAAATAAACGCAATGATAGCGAGAATCGGAGGCAATGCTTTATATGAAATAGCCATGGAAAATGAAGTAAGACAAGCAGTAATCAAAGAGATACAAAAGGATCCGGTTACTAAAGAAATTATACATGTGGATTTTCAGGAAATGTCTGATAAAAAAAAGGCCGGTTTGCATGTACCTTTGAAATATGAGGGAATAAAAGAGCTGGAGCTAAAGGGGATAATTTTACAGCGCCAGGTTGAGGCGATTAATGTGGAAGGTTATGTTAACTCCATACCTTCCTATATCAGCGTATATGTTGGAAACATGAAACCGGGGCAAAGCATATTTATAGGAGATCTGAAGATCGGTGATGATATACAGGTACTGGAGCCCAAGGAAAAACTCATTGCCGTTGCCATATCTGCGGCCAAATAAATATTTTATAATTTACTCATTTCGATATTGTTTCAGGATATTGCAAGGTTTTTAGCTGCATAGGCAACAAATACTGTCAGTTCTATAACAATAGATACACATTAATGGAATAAAATAACAACTATATACAAAAAACGAGTATAAAACATATTGTTTGACATAAATAGAAATAGTGATATAAAAGCTTTTATGTTATAATACGCTGTAGGACAACCAAATATTTCTACAAAAAGAAAGCAGATTTTATATTTTCTTGTACTGAGGATTCAAAATAGGTGGTTATGGTGAAGGGATACATAAAAACTATCATGAAAACGTGGGAGAATTATATAACTCTAACCATTAGCCGGCCTACCGGCGATGATGTAATAAATATTAAGATATATTGTCCGAAATTAATAATGGCAGCTATGCTTTTCATCATTATTTGCGGTGTTTTGCTTGCAGGATTTTTTATTGGCGGCCTTATTGCGGAAAACAATATGCTTAAGACCAACAATGTCCGGCTTCATGACGTGAATCATGCCCAACAAAAGCTTATAAACGAAAATCAGCGTGAAATAGAAGATATAACCATCAATTATTCACAAATACAGGAAAAAGCCGGACATCTGGCAAGCATGTATAGCGAAATAGTTGAAAAATATAAAGAGATTACTGAGAAATACATATTGGATGAAACCAGCACACTGCCCAGCCGCGGTGCTAAACGGGATGACAAGGGGTTTGTAACAGACCTCATTAACATCAGGAATAAAATTTTGGAGCTCAGTTCTATTCAGACAGATATATCTGCTGATAACACGGCTCTTCTTGATACCAGGAAATTGCTCGATGGCTTTGCAGAAGCATTACCGGATTTTACCCCTGTTCAGGGGCGGATAACAGACCGGTTTGGAGAAAGAATAGATCCCTTTACAAGAAAACAGCAGCAGCATAAAGGCTTGGATATAGCCGCGCCTTACGGAAGCGATATTATGGCAGCAGGGAAAGGGAAGGTGGTTTTTGCCGGCAGAAAAGGAGCTTATGGTAACCTGATCATTATTGAACATGGCTATGGTATAATAACCTACTATGCCCATGCGTCCAAATTGCTTGTGGAGGCAGGACAGGAGGTTAACAAAGGGGAGGTGATAGCCAGAATCGGCAGCACCGGAAGGAGTACAGCCCCACATTTACATTTTGAAGTAAGGATTAACAATGAGCCGGTTGATCCTTTAAAATATATAACTGTTGAATGAGGGGCGGTACGGTAGTTAAACAAATGAATATGGGGGGGTTATATAAATGCTTTTTAAAAAAAAGGACGTTGATACCCTTATAGGAAAAAGCACAGTAGTAGAAGGAGATATTAAGTCGGATGCAAGTGTTCGTGTAGATGGGAAAATCAGGGGTAATGTGCTTGCGGTAGGGGATGTTATTATAGGTAAGGGTGCGTCAGTTTCCGGGGATGTTACAGCTCTAAGTTTATACATTTCAGGCATTGTTGAAGGTAACGTGCGTTGCTCGGGGTTTCTAAAAATAATGCCGGAAGGTATTTTGAAAGGGGATGCTAAAGCCTGCGGCTTTGCAGTTGACGAAGGAGCATTCTTTAATGGAAAACTAACTATGAGCTATGAAGGTAACCCCGTGAACGGTGTGATAGCAAGCGGAGCAGAGTAATAGTCTAAAAAGCCATTTGGGAATATACGGCTATTATTTGCAAGTGCAATAAAGAACTGGTTGCTGGGAGTCACATTGTAACATAAATGCATTTATCAATTTAGAACCCATACAAAACAAAAATCAAAGGAGAAATGATGATGGACATAAAACTATTGTCTACATATAAATTTAGCGCAGAAGATATGAAAGAAATGGAGAAATTAGGTGTACGGGCTCTTGTGTTTGATACCGGGGAAGATTTGACAAAATCGGACGAAGTTGAAAATGCTGATGCTATAATTACAAATCACAGGGTTTTGCAAAAGGAATTATTGGAGAGATGCAAAAATCTAAAATGGATACATGTTCCTCATATAGGTATAGAAAGGTTGCCAATGCAGTATTTAAAAAAGAGGAATATAATTGTTACCAACGCCCGTGGAACTGCCGGAGTACCTATATCCGAACACATAATTTTCACTATGCTTATGATAGCAAGAAAGGGCAGGCATATAATTGAAAATCAGATTGCGCACAAGTGGAAAGGGCCAAGGGGAGTATTTAATTTATACGGCAAAGTTACGGGACTATTGGGTACGGGCGATATAGCAACTGAAACGGCAAAAAGGCTGAAAGCCTTTGGAATGAAAACCCTCGGTATTAATACAACCGGAAGTCCGGTGGAGTATTTTGATGAGGTCTATACAATCGAAAACTTGAATGAATTCTTATCTCAATGTGACTTTTTGGTATGTACTCTTCCACTTACAGAAAAAACAGAGGATTTAATCGGTGAAGAACAGCTTAATTGCATGAAGAAAACAGCATACATTATCAATATAGCAAGAGCGGCTATTTTTGATGAGAAAGCTTTATACGATTATTTAAAAAACGGTAAAATTGCCGGTGCTGCTTTGGATGTATTCGTAGATGAGTTTAGGCTGGGGTATCTGCCGGAGGAAAGCCCGTTCTGGGATCTGGACAATGTAATAGTGACTCCGCATATGGCGGGCGGCGGCGATCTGTGGGACTATTTTTCCTCCAGAATAATTATGAAAAATGTTAAATATTTCAGTGAGAACAGATTTGATGAGATGATTAATATAAGGGATTATGATAAAGGCTATTAACATAATGAGTTTAGTCCGGATATACTATGCAAGTAAATAATAGGGAATAAGAATAAGCAAAATAAATGGGCAGGATACAGGTAATTATTTTACCTCATCCTGCTTCATTTATTTTTTCTGACCGTTTCAATGATTATAAGGCGTCTGAAATGCGAAAAATCGATTGCGGTTTAGGCAGATGCAGAAAAATATTTAAAATTCAAGAGATATTTCGATATATGAAAAATAATTAAGTAATATAAATACTCAGCAATAAATGGCAAATAACGTCTATTTGCCCGTGTGTTGATTATGTGTTATTATATAAGAAATATACAGTTTATTCGGTTGCTGCTGTTTTGTATGGAGTGATAGATTTTGCGCAAAGGACAAGCATTGTACGTGAAAGCAATTGTGATTATACCGGTTCTCGCTATTCTTTTTGCCATAATTGCCTCGGCAGTTGGAATCGGGGTGGTAATAACCAACCAGGTTATAGAACTGTTAGTTTCCGGCGGTATTGTCCAATCTGCCGAAACTGCTGCCAACAGTGATAACGATGATGAAAAGGAACCGTATACCGGTGATGCGCGTATAGATCCCGGCCAACAGGGGGAAGCCGGCGGTATAGGGAATCAGCAAAACAATCCGGGTGGTGCGGATAATGACGCCAATGGCATCGGGACATCGGAACCTGGCCATAATAATGACTCTTCCGGTTTACATCAGGGTAATAACAAAAGCAATCCTGAATTATCCTCTTTGGGCAGCAATACCGACTATGAATCCCTGGTGAAACCTTCAATTGTCACTGCTAATGTAAAGACAGATACTAATATCAGGCGCGGTTATTCCAACAGGGCAAAGGTAGTTTGCAGTGTTTCGGCCGGTGAAGAGGTAGCTGTTATAAAAAGTCATAACAGCGAGTGGTTTTATGTGGAAACAAAGACCGGTGAGGCCGGCTGGGTTTATTCAGGTGCGCTGGACATACCGGACGATCCCGAAACCAATCCCAACCGGCTGACCACAGAACAGCTTGAAGGCTTTGTTGAATATAAGGAGTTGAATAGCCCAACCGGGTATCTTGTCTGGGTTGATATCGACAGACAGCTGGTAAATGTATTTACAAAAGAGAACGGCAAATGGAAGCTGGATAGAAGCATACCCTGCTCAACTGGCAGGAACAGATCTCCAACGCTAAGAGGCATTTACAAAATACAGGACAGAGGCCTCTGGTTTTATAATGAAAAGCTGCAGTCCGGGGCAAAATACTGGGTAAGGTATTCGGGGCCATATTTATTTCATTCCGTCGCCATGGACAGGAATCAGGAAGTTGAGGATCCCACTTTAGGGAAGAGAGCTTCATATGGATGCATAAGGCTGTCCATTGAGGACAGCAAGTGGTTTTATGATAACATATCCGAGGATACAACGGTTTTTGTATATTGACATTTTAAGAAGAAAACAGACAAATACAGCAGAAGTATTTCCCCCCTGGGAGTTTTTGTGGTATTATTTGAATATAATGCTGTTGCAGCTATTTGCTATGTTTATTATGTTAATGATGGAGGGAGACTATGCCTGTACTTGTGACCGGTGGAGCCGGATATATAGGGAGCCATACCTGTGTCGAGTTACTGAACGCAGGTTACGATATTGTTGTTGTGGATAATTTTTCGAACAGTAAACCTGAAGTATTAAACCGTATAAAAGAGATTGCCGGCAGGGATTTTAAATTCTATGCCGCAGATCTTCTGGATCGGAATGGACTTGAAAGAATATTTTCGGAGAATTGTATAGAAGCCGTGATTCACTTTGCAGGTCTCAAAGCTGTAGGGGAGTCAGTATCCATACCACTGAAATACTATTACAATAACATTACCGGGACAATTGAGCTGTGCGAGGCTATGGCCAGGCATGGCGTAAAGAAAATTGTTTTCAGTTCTTCAGCTACAGTATACGGCAATCCAAAAAGCGTACCCATAAAGGAGGATTTTCCCCTTGGCCCTACAAACCCTTATGGACGGACAAAATACATGATAGAGGAGATTCTAAAGGACTTGTATGTGTCTGATAATGAGTGGGGAGTTGTTCTCTTGAGGTATTTCAACCCAATCGGAGCTCATGAAAGCGGCAGGATTGGCGAGGATCCCAACGGCATACCCAATAACCTGATGCCGTATATAACCCAGGTAGCGGTAGGAAAGATGGACAAACTCAATGTGTTTGGCAATGACTATAATACCCATGACGGTACAGGAGTCAGGGACTATATACATGTAATAGATCTGGCTAAAGGCCACTTAAAAGCGCTGGAAAAGGTAATGAGGGGCAGCGGCGTTGATATATACAACCTGGGAACCGGAACGGGTTACAGCGTGCTTGATGTGGTCAAAACATTTGAAAAGGTTACCGGTCAGGTAATACCCTATGTTATAACTGATAGAAGACCGGGAGATATTGATATGTGCTATGCAGATCCTTCCAAGGCATTTGATGAACTGGGATGGAAGGCTGAAAAGGACCTGGAGGATATGTGCAGGGATTCGTGGAACTGGCAGAAAAACAACCCCAATGGATATGAATAATTTGGCCTAGAGCTCCAGCGGGCGGAATTATATTTTGCACAACCATTATACTCGATAGTATGATTTCCATAGTATTATTTGCAGAATACTATGGAAATCACTTTGCGAAAAGGCGTAGAGCCTGTTAACGCAGTGGAGGGAAAGGCGAAAAAATTTCATATTAAAGATGTGTTCTGGCACATTGATGGATAAGTCATGACTATGATGGATATAAGGCAAAAAAGAGCCTTGTCTAGAAAGCTATGACAAGGCCTCCTTCATTGGCATATACCGAACTCAAGCCATTCATGCTGACGATAATTATGTTTTTGAAGTTGTATTTTTTGAGGACTTCATCCCTGAACTTTTCAGCCCTTTTTAAACAGTTGCAGTGGGCTATTCCTAAAGTTTTTTCTTCCAGATTGTCGCCGATTTCACCTATTATTTCAACCAGCCTTTTGAATGCCCTGTTGTAGCCGCGGTTTTTTTCAAACATTTTAATGACACCGTCTTGTCCGCCCATAATAGGTTTAACATGCAGCACCGAGGCTACCTTGCCTACTAATTTGTTTATCCTTCCCGCTTTGATAAGGTTATCCAGGGAATCGATCAGAAACAGCGTTTTCATTTCCTGTATATACCTGTTGACTCCCTTTACAACTTCCAGTTCGCTAAGCCCCTGGCTTATCAGTTTGTGAATTTTCATGCTTACAAGAGTTTCTCCTACCGAAGCGCTCAGAGAATCGAAAATATGGATAAACTTCTTCTTTTTCTCCAAAAACATTTCCCTGGCTATCGCGGCGCTTGAAAAGGTTCCGCTTATTTTCGAGGACAAGGTAACAACAAACAGGCTTTCCTCTTCTCCTTCGTAAGCCTCCATAAAATCACCAGGGGAGGGGCAAGCGGTTTTAGGGGCAATTTGAGATGCATTCATTACATTGAGCATATTTTCTACATCCAATGAATGATCGTCCCTGAATTCTTTATCACCGATGCATATTGTTAGCGGCACAATGGTAACATCCAATTTTTCTCCTGAAGCCTGATTGATGTCACAACCGCTGTCGGCAATGATTCTGTATTTCATTAATCAATATTCTCCTTTCATTTACGGGATATACTCATCATTCTAAAATATTACTATGATTATATAAGTATCGGATAAAAATAGCAATAATTCTTTTTTTTATTTTTATCCTTAATATTTGGCAGTAGGACTTACCCAGATGTACGCGTTTGAAGAGTCTTAACAATACGGAAAAATGGGAAAAGCCAAAAACAAAAAACCGGATCCGGAAAGCCGGAACCGGTATGGTTTATCCGTCACCGGGCGGCGGTAGCAATGTTTGCTCAGGGCCTATGGTTAATGTTATCACGCTTCCTGAAGTCACATAGGTGTTGGCAGTAAGAGACTGACTGTACACTTTGCCTGCATATCCGTCTACATATTCAGTACCTGTCTCAAATCGTATATCGAACATTCTGTTGAAATTACCTGCCATAATCTCTTCCTTGGTCATATTTATGAAATTGGGAACCTGAACATTGCTCACAGGTACGTATTTGAGAACAATTTTGGTTCCTTCTGCCACTTCGGTACCGGCCGCTATGCTTTGAGACCATATTTCCCCTGGCAGTCTGCCTGGTTTGCTTGCCTTTTCAAATATTGGCACAATGTTCAATTCTTCACACATGGCAATAGCTTTTTCCCTTGTTATTGCCACATCATAACCGGAACCTTCAGGAGCGACAAAATCGGGGACAAAAATAATTTTGCCGGAAGATACGGTTATGTTCACGGTGGAATTTACACCAATTACTGTGTTGGCCTTATCCTGATGTATAATCGTCCCTTTAGGTGAGTTGCTCGGGGTACTGACCGCTTTAATTCTGATACTGGCTCCCTGGGCGTTTAATTCCTTGGCCCAGTTTTCAATTAAATCTCTTGTTTGTCCGACAAAGGATTGAAGTACAATTTCATTCCCCAGGGAATAATTGATTTCAAGTATATCTCCCGTATTGTATTCAGAGCCAGCCTTAATACTTTGGGATATGAAAGCACCAACAGGATAGGACGAGTATCTTTCTCTCATCT
>DGEI01000015.1 GCA_002385885.1 Firmicutes bacterium UBA3930 | reverse complement strand
CCATTATATAGACTTAATCATAAAGGAAAAAAGTTTCTGCTAATTAATATTTTTTTGCTTAAGGCACATAAATGGGATTTTAGCATTTATTACTGCCTTTTGCAAGTTGAAGGAAAAATAATACAAAACCGGTATGTTTTTGGCAGAAATTATGAGGCTCGCCTTGAGCTCCAGCGAATGGCATAATATCTGCAAAAACGCGTTATGGGTCATAGGAATTTGATTACATTGATGAGGATGCTTATGTGCAGAATATTATNNTTATATCACAGAGGAGATACTCTTTTCTTTTATTTGTTTGTTTTTTCCCCAGAGTAATTTTACACTAACGAAAAATAATACAAAACCGGTATGTTTTTGGCAGAAATTATGAGGCTCGCCTTGAGCTCCAGCGAATGGCATAATATCTGCAAAAACGCGTTATGGGTCATAGGAATTTGATTACATTGATGAGGATGCTTATGTGCAGAATATTATGGAGCTCGCATTGTGAAATGGCTTAGAATTGGTTTGATGCATCGAAAAGAGCTGTTCTTGCCACAAGTTGATAATATATAAATTAAGTTGCTTTTTTTTATGTCATTTATTATTATATTTAGGAAGCTAGTATTAATGTTAGCGTATGTTTTAAGGAGGGTATATCCAGTTTGAGACAGCAGAAGACAAGAAATTTTTGCATAATAGCCCATATTGATCATGGTAAATCTACACTTGCCGATCGTTTGCTGGAGATGACCGGAGCTCTTAGCGAAAGAGAAATGGATGTCCAGGTACTGGATACCATGGAGCTGGAACGTGAACGCGGTATAACTATAAAGGCTCAGGCCGTGCGGTTGGTGTACAAATATAAGGATGGAGAGGAATATATTCTTAATCTTATTGATACACCGGGGCATGTAGATTTTACTTACGAAGTATCAAAAAGCCTTGCCGCATGCGAGGGAGCCTTGCTTGTGGTTGACGCTTCACAGGGGATCCAGGCTCAGACTCTTGCCAATCTCTACCTGGCTTTGGAGCAGAATCTGGAGATTATTCCGGTTATAAATAAGATAGATTTACCGGGAGCCCGTCCCGATTGGGTTAAGAAACAGATAGAGGAAGTAATAGGCCTGGATGCTGAAGATGCACCGCTTATATCTGCCAAAAACGGTATAGGCATAGAAGCCGTATTGGATAGTATTATTGAAAAGATTCCTCCTCCAATCGGAAGCGATGAAGCGCCGTTGAGGGCCTTGATATTTGATTCGTTCTATGATAATTACCGCGGTGTTATCGCATATATCAGGGTAAAAGAAGGAACCATAAAACCGGGGGACCGGATTATGATAATGTCCAACGGCAAAGAATTTGAGGTTACCGATGTAGGGGTGTTCCGTCCATTTTTATCACCGGTTCAGGAGCTGAGAGCCGGTGATGTGGGTTATATTTCGGCAGGTATTAAGAGTGTCAGGGATACCCGTGTAGGGGATACCATAACGCATGCAAACAGGCCTGCCGGCGAGTCTTTGCCGGGGTATAAACATATGCAGCCCATGGTATATTGCGGTATTTATCCTGCCGAAGGGGCTAAATATGAAGATTTGAGAGAAGCACTGGAGAAATTGCAGCTCAATGATGCATCTCTGGTGTTTGAACCTGAGACATCGGTAGCCCTGGGATTCGGATTCCGCTGCGGATTTTTGGGCTTGCTGCATATGGAAATTGTTCAGGAACGCCTGGAGAGGGAATATGACCTGGATCTGGTTACTACCGCGCCAAGCGTTATATATAGAGTTAAAAAATCAAACGGGGAATTGGTGGAGGTTTCCAATCCCACCAATCTGCCACCGCCGGTTGAAATGGAGTATATTGAGGAACCCAAGGTCAGTGTCCAAATTATATCACCAAACGAATATGTCGGGGCGATTATGGAGCTATGCCAGGAACGTCGGGGAGAGTACAAGCATATGGAGTATATTGAGAGCACCAGGGTTCTTATAACCTATGAGATGCCGTTGAATGAGATTATATATGACTTTTTTGATGCATTAAAATCAAGGACCAGGGGATATGCTTCCTTTGATTATGAATATATAGGATACAAAAAATCGGATCTTGTTAAGCTTGATATACTTTTAAGCGGTGAAGCGGTGGATGCCCTTTCTACCATTGTTCACAAGGATAAGGCTTATGCCAGGGGCAGGGCAATAGCACAGAAATTGAAGGAGGTTATACCGAGGCAGCTGTTTGAAGTTCCCATCCAGGCAGCCATAGGTAATAAAATAATAGCACGGGAGACTATAAAGGCACTTCGTAAGGATGTTCTTGCAAAATGCTACGGTGGGGACATCACGCGTAAAAGGAAGCTGCTTGAGAAGCAAAAGGAAGGGAAGAAAAGAATGCGCCAGATTGGTTCGGTGGAGGTTCCCCAGGAGGCATTTATGGCGGTGCTTAAAATCAACTAGGAGGATCAAGAATGCATAGTATAGGCCTCTATATACATTTTCCTTTTTGCCTTCGAAAGTGCAATTATTGTGATTTTCCTTCATTTCAGGGGATGGACGAATGGATAACTCCTTATATCAATGCCTTGTGCAGGGAATTACAAGAGTGGAAGGGGAAGCTTACAGATTACAGAGTTCAGACAATTTACCTTGGCGGAGGAACCCCTACACTGATTCCGGCTGAACAAATTGCGTATGTGTTAAATTTATGCACAAGTATTTTTCATGTTGAAGATGATGCTGAAATTACTATAGAGGCCAATCCCGGCACTGTAAGCAAAGAGCAGCTATCGGTGCTGAAGGACTCGGGGGTCAATCGTTTAAGCATTGGCTTACAGGCCTGGCAGGAGAGGCATTTGAAAACTTTAGGCAGAATTCACCGGAATAAGGATCTCTTATACAGCGTGGATTTCGCCAGAGATGCAGGGCTTTATAACATAAGCATCGATGTTATGTTCGGCCTTCCCGGCCAAACCGTTGATGAATGGCTGGAAACGCTATACAGGGTATGTATGCTCGGCATAGAGCATGTATCCACATACAGCCTGAAGGTTGAGGAGGGCACGTTATTGTATACCTGGCTGAACCGGGGATTAATCAGTCTTCCCACACAGGAGGAAGACAGGAGCATGTATTACAGAGGCAGGGATTATTTGCATCAACATGGACTGGAACAGTACGAAATTTCTAATTTTGCCGTACCCGGGAGAGAATGCATTCATAATCTTATCTATTGGAATAATGGCGAATATATTGGATTTGGAAGCGGAGCCCATTCCTTCTTTAATAAAGAGAGGTTTTCAAACTATAAGGGTATAAAAAAATATATTGATGCAGTTATGACGGGATCGAAGAGAACAGAATTCCGGGAGAGAATTGATGAAGTAAACGAGCGTTTTGAAACCATTATGCTGGGTTTGCGGCTGGTCAAAGGCATAAGCAAAAAGAGCTTTATGGAACGTTTCGGCAGAGATATATATTATTATTACGGTGAGGCAATAAAAAAACTTGAAGAAAAAAATCTGCTCATAGATGATGGCCGGCAAATACGATTAACCACCAGGGGAATGGATGTTCAAAACACTGTATTGCTTGAATTTATGGGTTTAAATTAGCCTTTTTGGCTGCTTCAAAAACCTATTGACAAAGTTGTCTGGAAGTGATAATTTAGATTATAGATTAGCACTCATAAAGGGAGAGTGCTAACAGAAAGAGAGGGGGTGGTATCTATGCAATTAGGGAGCCGCAAATTGCATATTTTACATGCTGTAGTTCATGATTATATATCTTATGGTGAACCTGTTGGTTCAAGGACTATTGCCAAAAAATACGACATGGGTATCAGCCCTGCAACCATAAGGAATGAAATGTCAGACTTGGAAGAAATGGGTTACTTGCAGCAGCCCCATACCTCGGCGGGACGTATTCCATCGGATAAGGCTTACAGGTTATATGTTGACAAGCTGATGAAAACAAGAAAGCCTACAGCGGATGAAGCCGAGAGGATAGAGAGAATATATCAACAGAAAACAACAGAGGTTGACAAGATAATCGAACAGGTTGCAAGCATACTATCGGATATCACCAGTTATACTTCCGTTGTATTAGGTCCACGCCTCAGCAAAGTACTGATTCGTCATATTGAGTTAATTCCGATAGAAGGGCAATATGCATTGCTTCTGGTGGTAACCAGTGCAGGTATTATTAAGGACACGCTAATCCGCATACCTGATAACATTGATATAGGCTACCTTGAACGGATATCAAACATGCTTACAAAGTATTATCGAAATAAAACTTTTGCTGAAGTTAATATAAATCATGCTGTAGATATACAGAAAGAGATGATGAACCAAAAGGAGTTTATAAATAACGTTTTGGATGCTTTTGCAAATAATATCGCCAGCCAAAACAAAGGCGACATATATTTAGGAGGAACTGCCAATATATTTAACTTCCCCGAGTACCAGGATATAATTAAGGCCAGGGAATTCCTGAATCTGATGGAAAACAGGGATATGCTTTATAATTTATTAGGACGTTATGATGAAGAGGATGTACTGATTGTCATCGGAACTGAAAATGAATTTAATGAAATGCAGGATTGCAGCGTGGTTATGGGTACGTACAGTATTGGGGATAAAATATTAGGAACTATGGGTTTGATCGGCCCTACGAGGATGGAATACTCCAAAGCGGTTTCTATTATGCGTTATGTAGGACAGATCGTTAGCAGGCATTTAACACTGTTGTTTAAAGAGTAGAATAATATTTTCATGTCAGTTTACGGCATAATAATTTTAAGGACGGTGAAGCTTTTATGGTGCAGGGTATGGATAATAAATGGGAACAAACTGGTGATAATCAAACGGAACAGGAACAGTATGCTGATTCACATGATAATGAATGTCGGAAAGATTTGAAGCAGTGCAATGATAACCCGCTGGAGAACGCTGAACCGTGTGAAAACGAAGATGAGCATATATGTTCATGTGATAATGAAGAACTGTATACAGCAGAAGATTTACAGGAGCAGCTAAATAAGGCTATTAGTGAGAAAAACGAGTATCTCACACTGGCTCAAAGGCTTCAGGCTGATTTTGACAATTACAGAAGAAGGAATAAGAGTGCTTTGGCAGAAGCCTATGAATCTGCTGTGGTGGACGCTGTAAGTGCTTTTCTTCCTGTTCTGGATAATTTGGAAAGAGCGCTGGAATCGGCCTCAAATAGTTCTTCGGAGGATTCAATATACAAAGGAATTGAAATGGTTACAAAACAGTTTGTTGATGTTCTGAAAAAACTGGGGGTAGAAGAGATAGAAGCGATGGGCAGGACCTTTGATCCCCAGCTTCATGATGCTGTCATGAAAACGGATGCAAAGGATGGCATACAGGAAAATACCATTGTTGAAGTTATACAAAAGGGCTATAAATACAAGGATAGGGTAATCCGATACAGCATGGTCAAAGTGGCAGTAGACCAATAAACTGAAATATCAGAAAACAATACATAAATAAGGAGGAACAATATATGGGAAAGGTTATAGGGATTGATTTAGGAACGACCAACTCTTGCGTTGCTGTTATGGAAGGCGGCGAACCGGTTGTCATTCCAAATGCTGAAGGTGCAAGGGTTACGCCTTCTGTTGTAGCATTCTCAAAAACCGGTGAGAGATTAATCGGTCAGGTAGCCAAGCGACAGGCTATTACGAATCCGGAGCGTACCATCAGTTCAATTAAGCGGGATATGGGGTCGGATCGCAGGATAAAAATAGATGATAATGAATATACGCCGCAGGAAATATCGGCTATGATATTGATGAAGCTGAAACAGGATGCTGAGGCTTATCTGGGGGAGACGATCACCCAGGCTGTTATTACGGTACCGGCGTATTTTAGCGACAGCCAGAGGCAGGCAACCAAGGATGCAGGCAGAATAGCCGGTCTGGAAGTGCTTCGTATTATCAATGAACCTACTGCAGCTTCTCTTGCCTATGGTTTGGATAAAGAAACAAACCAAAAAATTCTGGTATATGATCTTGGTGGTGGAACTTTCGACGTATCCATTTTGGAGATAGGCGACGGGGTTTTTGAAGTGCTGGCCACCAGCGGAAATAACCGGTTGGGTGGAGATGATTTTGACCAGAGGATTGTTGATTATCTGGCTGATGAATTCAGAAAAGAACAGGGGATCGATCTAAGAAATGACAAGATGGCCCTGCAAAGGCTGCAGGAAGCTGCCGAAAAAGCCAAGATTGAGCTTTCAAGCGTACTTACTACAAATATAAATCTTCCCTTTATCACAGCTGATGCATCGGGGCCGAAACATCTGGACATGACACTGACCAGGGCCAAATTTGAAGAGTTGACATCTGATCTGGTTGAGAAGACAATGGGCCCTCTAAGAACAGCTCTTAATGATGCGGGGCTTACCCCTGATAAGATAGACAGGGTTATATTGGTAGGCGGTTCTACCAGAATTCCGGCTGTACAGGCTGCCGTTAAGAGGATCACAGGCAAAGAACCATATAAAGGGATTAACCCTGATGAATGTGTAGCTGTTGGCGCGGCTATTCAGGCAGGTGTCCTGGCAGGAGAGGTCAAGGACGTGCTGTTGCTTGACGTAACTCCGCTGTCTCTTGGTATAGAGACCCTTGGCGGTGTATTTACAAAACTGATTGAGAGAAATACCACAATACCTACAAAAAAGAGCCAGATATTCAGCACTGCCGCTGATGGGCAAACAAGCGTGGAGATCCATGTGCTGCAGGGTGAAAGAGAGATGGCGGCCTATAATAAAACACTGGGACGTTTCATACTTGATGGTATCCCGCCCGCACCCCGGGGAGTGCCTCAAATTGAGGTAACCTTTGATATTGATGCTAACGGTATTGTTAATGTATCTGCCAAGGATCTGGGAACAGGGAAAGAGCAGAAAATCACCATTACAGCTTCAACCAATTTAAGTGAAGAAGAGATACAGAAAGCCGTTAAGGAAGCTGAAAGGTTTGCTGAAGAGGACAAAAAGCGGAAGGAAGAGGTTGAGGCAAAGAATAATGCTGATTCACTGATTTATAATACAGAGAAGACCATCAAGGAGATGGGCGATAAGTTGAGCAAAGAAGACAAGGACAGAATTAATGCAGAAATCGAAGCAGCGAAAAAGGCGCTGGAAAGCAATGATGTAGAGAAAATAAAATCGGCGACGGAGAAACTGACCCAGGTATCATACGAGGTGTTCGGTAAAGTTTATCAACAACAGGCCCAAGCCGGTTCATCACCTGAACAAGGGGCGTCAGGTACTGATAACGCACAAAGAGATGAGAATGTTGTAGATGCTGATTACGAAGTGGTAGATGAAGATGAATAGATAATATAGATTATAACTATTGGTGAACGCCAGCTGGGAAAAGCCGGAACCCGAACGGTTTAAGCTTTTCCCAGAATTCTTTTTTAGAAATGATTCTGTACATGCAATAACTGCAGCAGAAAGGTGGTGAGGTATATTGGCCAAAAGGGACTACTACGAAGTTCTGGGCATAGAACGAAATGCCAGCGATGATGAGATAAAGAGGGCATACAGAAGGCTGGCAAAGAAATATCATCCCGATTTAAACCCGGGAGATGCCGAAGCTGAAGCAAAATTTAAAGAAATAAACGAAGCGTATAATGTATTGATCAATCCTGAAACCCGCGCCCAATACGATCGGTTTGGACATGAAGGACCTACTGGTCAGGGATTCGGAGGCTTTGATTTCGGCGGCATAGATGATATATTTGATATGTTCTTTGGCGGCACTGGTTTTGGGACCGGAAGCAGATATCGGAGGAATGCTCCTGTAAGGGGAGCGGATATTCGATATGATTTGGATATATCTTTTGAAGAGGCGGCATTTGGTACTAAGAAGGAAATAGAGGTTGTCCGAATGGAACCATGTTCTGAATGTGAAGGAACGGGTGCTAAGGACGGCACTCAACCTGTAACCTGTACGGTATGCAATGGCACTGGAGAGGTGTCGTATGCCCAGAATACTGCGTTCGGGCGTTTTGTAAACGTAAGGACCTGCGACAGATGTAATGGTGAAGGCACAATAATTGAAGAACCATGCAGACGATGCCATGGCAGAAAGAAAGTGCGGAGAGCGAGAAAGATAAGCATAAACGTTCCTGCCGGAATTGACAACGGCCAGGCTATAACCTTGAGAGGAGAGGGTGAGACGGGAGAAAGGGGAGGCCCTCCCGGTGATCTGTATGTGTATATAACAGTACGGCCTCATAAAATTTTCAAACGGCAGGGTTATGATATATATTGCGATATTCCTATAACTTTTGGCCAGGCAGCTTTGGGCGCTGAACTTCAGGTTCCCACCCTTGAAGGCAAGATAAAATATCGTATTCCTGAAGGTACCCAGACCGGCACGGTTTTTCGTTTGCGCAACAGAGGTATTTCGCATCTGAGGAGCAATACGAGAGGAGACCTGTATGTAAAAGTAAATATAGAAGTGCCCAAACGGCTTAATGAGAAACAAAGGGAATTAATAAGACAGTTTGAGGAGATAACACAGGATCTTCAGTATAATGATGAAAGAAAGTCTTTTTTTGAAAAAATGAAGGATGCATTTGGAGTTTAGCCGGCTCTGGAAAATATGTCTGTGAGGGCGGAGGGATCAACAAATGGAATGGATAGAAGTCAGCATAGAAACTGAAAATCAAGGTGTGGATGTAATAGCCCAGGTATTTTATGAAGTGGGGGTTCAAGGCGTTGTTGTTCAGGATCCTTCTGATATTTCCGCCTTCATGGAAAATGCGGCATGGGAGCAAGCAGATGACTCCTTGCTGGATAAAACAGGCGAGGAAGTAACAGTAAAAGGATATTTGCCCAACGATGCTTTTTTTCATGATAAGATTCAATATATAAAAGAAAGAATTAGCTGGCTGTTAAGTCATGATTTTGGACTTAAACTGGGAACCGGCCGGATGACCCTGACAAGCGTACATGAAGAGGATTGGGCTAACAGCTGGAAAAAGTATTTTAAACCTATGAAGATTGGGCAGCGGATCGTAGTAAAGCCTACCTGGGAAGAGTATCAACCTCAGGGGAACGAGGTTATACTTGAGCTGGATCCGGGGATGGCTTTTGGCACAGGTACGCATCAAACTACCATTCTGTGCATAAAAGCCCTGGAAAGACTGGTAGAACCTCATTATCGGATATTGGATATAGGATGCGGTACCGGGATACTTGCAATCTCTTCCTTGCTTCTGGGAGCTCAACATGCTGTAGCTGTTGATATAGATCCGGATGCTGTGAGAATTGCACGGGAGAACGCAATGCAAAATGGCGTCCTGTCCCGTATAGATATTGTTCAGGGCAATTTGCTGGACAATGTAAAGGGAAAATATGATTTGATTGTAGCCAATATAATAGCCGATACCATAATTGAGCTTGGTGCTTTAGTGAAGGATTTTTTGAACGATAACGGTTTTTTTGTTGCCTCGGGAATAATTCTAGACAGACTCAATGATGTTATGGAAGCTTTCAAAGAGCAGAACTACAGTAATGTTGAATATCAAATTTTGGATGAGTGGGCGGCAGTGGTGGTAAAAAATGCATAGATTCTTTGTAGACAGAAGATCTTTAAGCGATAACACCGTCCGGATTTCAGGCGAGGATTCGCGGCACATTTGCAGAGTGCTGCGTCTCCATGAGGGTGATATGATACGGCTCTGTGACGGAGAGGGTATGGATTATGAAGGTGTTATTGAAAAAATATATGAGAATTCTGTAGTAGTTGCTGTCAAGAGAAGTTTCCCCAGCAGCAGCGAACCTCAAACGAAGGTTGTTCTGTATCAGGCTGTTCCCAAAGGAACAAAAATGGACATAATAATACAAAAATGTGTTGAACTTGGTGTGTATAGGATTGTTCCTGTTATTACGGCAAGGACCATAGTAAAACTGGAATCGGAAAAGGATGCAAATAAAAAAACAGCCCGCTGGCAGCGAATAGCCAGGGAAGCAGCAAGGCAGAGCAGGAGAGGAATTATACCACAAGTATCAGTGCCATTGGCCTTTGATAATGCCATACAAAGCTGCTCTGATATGTTTCGTATACTTCCCTGGGAAAATGAAAGGAAGCTGGGGATAAAGGAATGTCTTGAAACTGGCAAATTCCACAGAGATATAGCCATTATGATAGGGCCCGAGGGTGGCTGGGATGAAGATGAGATATTGCATGCCAAAAAGCAGGGATGGAACACCGTTTCCCTGGGACCCAGAATTCTTAGAACGGAGACGGTAGGTATAGCCTTACTGGCCGCCATAATGTTTTACAGCGGGGAAATGGATGTCCGTAAAATTGAAAATTGATTTGTCTTATGGGTTGAACTGTAAATTTGGTGACGTGAAAGGTGTTTTTTTACAGATTGTAATTATTGCATTTTTCCTATATACTGAATTCTGGTGACATGTACATATGTATGCATATATACACATATAATTTGAGTTAGGGGGCATGAATTATGTCGTTTTTGGTGGCTTTACAGGTATATTCGGTCAGAGATTTTGCTGAAAAGGATTTAAAAGGCACACTGGAAAAAATAAAAGAAATGGGCTATGATGGAGTAGAGTTTGCCGGTCTTTACGGAAATCAGGCAGGCCAGGTTAAAAAAATGGTTCAGGAGACAGGACTTATACCGATTTCTGCTCATGTTCCGCTTGATGAAATGCTTTCCGATCCGGATACAGTGATAGGTGATTATGCTGAGATTGGATGTAAATACATAGCTGTTCCCTATCTTCCGGAAGAACGAAGACCTGGGAAGGATGGTTTTGAAAAAACGCTCAAGGATATCGAAATGCTGGCAAAGGCGGCTAAGAAGTTTGGTATTCAGATGCTCTATCACAATCATGATTTTGAGTTTGTCAAAGTGGATGGTGAATACGGGCTTGATATTATCTACAAAACCATCCCTGAGGAACTTTTGAAAACTCAAATTGATACCTGTTGGGTAAATGTTGCAGGAGAAGATCCCGTTGAATATATAAGAAAATATTCCGGGAGAGCCCCCGTGGTTCATCTTAAGGATTTTGTTATGAAGGGAAAAAAGAAACCTGAACAGCTTTATGAACTCATCGGTATTGAAACAAAAACAGAAGTTGAATCCGGGGAAAATTTTGGGTTCCGCCCGGTCGGATATGGGGTTCAGGACTTTCCCTCGATATTGAAGGCATCCAGGGAAGCCGGGGCGGAATGGGTTGTTGTTGAACAGGACAGACCGGCTTTAGGTAAAACTTCTCTTGAATGTGCTGCTATGAGCCGTGAATATCTCAAGAAATTGGGCGTATAGCGAACTGTGATATAAACGGTTAATCATTTATCCATGTACGGGCTTTCAGTCATATATATTAATAAAGGGTAGAACAAGGATAATAATGTTCTACCTTTATTTATATAAGTTTTATATAATAGAATAAAAGATATATATGGGGAAGAGGATATTTTATGAATATAAGATTTTTAGGCGCGGTAGAAGGCGTAACGGGGTCATGTCATTTAATTGAATTCAGAGATAAGCTTATAATGCTGGATTGCGGAATGTATCAGGGTAAGGACAAAGATTTTAACTATAAAGGGCATGAAGTGAGTCCTGAAAATATTGATTATTTACTGTTAAGCCACAGCCATATCGATCACAGCGGACGTATCCCATTGCTTGTCAAAAACGGTTTTAAAGGAACAATTTACTGCTCAAAACCTACCTATGATTTATGTGAAATAATGCTGCTGGACAGTGCCCACATACAGGAAGCGGAAGCAGAGTGGAGGAACCGGAAAGCAAGACGATCAGGCAAACCGACGGTACCTCCTTTATATACTCAAACCAACGTTTATGACAGCTTCAAATATTTTAAACCTGTCCTGTACGAGCAAATCGTAAAGATTGATGAGTTTCTGACCGTCAGATTTAATGATGCAGGACATGTTCTGGGGTCCTCCATAATAGAAATGTGGTTTGAAGAAGACGATGGAATTACAAAGGTGGTATATTCCGGCGATCTGGGTATGCGAGATAAACCTTTGCTAAAGGATCCGGTAATTATTGGCAGTGCAGACTATGTTATACTGGAATCAACTTACGGAAACAGAATACATGCAAATACCGAACAACCTGAAGAGCAGCTTCTTAATATAATTCTGAAAACCGTAAGACGCGGTGGTACGGTGATAATACCGTCATTTGCGGTGGGCAGGACACAGGAAATAATATATCACCTGAATAAGTATTACGATAACAGCCTTGGTTCTGCCAGTGATAAAATTAACGAGCTTAAAAGAATACCTGTGTATATAGACAGTCCTCTTGCAAAAAAGGCAACGGAGGTGTTTTGGCGAAATGCCCATGCCTTTGATAAAGAAGCCAGAAATTATCTGATGATGGGAGATAATCCCTTGCAGTTTGAAAATCTTCACTTTACTGAAAATGTTGAGGAATCGAAAATGCTGAACCATTCAGACGAGCCCAAAATTATCATATCTTCGAGCGGAATGTGCGACGCAGGAAGGATTAAGCACCATCTAAAGCATAATCTGTGGAAAAAGGAATGCAGTGTTGTTTTTGTCGGATATCAGGCTGAAGGCACTCTGGGGAGGAGGATTCTGGATGGAGCCAAAGACGTCAAAATTTTTGGAGAGGAAATTCATGTGAATGCGGAAATACATAATGTGGAGGGTTTTTCAGCCCATGCAGACAGGAATGGATTAATAAACTGGTTAAAAGGCTTTAAAGAAAAACCAAGAAAAATATTCCTGGTACATGGTGAAGCCCAATCAAAAGCTGAATTTGCGAACGAGATTAAAAATATTTTGGATATTGATTGTGTCATCCCGGCTTATAATGTGATTTATAAGGTTAAAAAAAGAGCAGAGGTAGTGGAACTGTCTCTTAAGCATAGAACTTGGGAAGAATGGGCTGCTGTTGAGGAAAACGCACTGATGGAAGAACTCAAAAACAAGCTCAGAAACTTAAAGAGAGTCTCTGAGACTGCTTTCAACCTGACTGAAGAATGGTTGAGGGAAGATGATTTTAACTTGGACAGATATAACAGAATAAATAATGAATTAGCCGAGATAGAAAGCAGAATTATGAATCTGGCTCTTCTTAGTGGGGAATAAATGCTTATGTATTCAAATAATCTCTCTTAATCCTGGGAAAAAGCCGGCGTTGTGTTTTAGTTATAATTGTGTTATCATCGTTGTAGATTTTAAGGAGGAACATGATGAGGGATAATTGGAACAGCAGAGACAATGACGCTAACTGTGAAGGGTTTCCCGGCCAATTTGAAACAGGAAAAGAAGTGGGTTTTTATACATTGGGGTGTAAAGTCAATCAATATGACACCCAGGCCATTATTGAACAGTTTAGAGCCAGGGGTTACAGCGTGGTGGATTTTGATCAAAAGGCCGATATTTATGTAATAAACACATGCACCGTGACCAATCTTGCCGACAGAAAATCCAGACAGATGATACGAAAGGCTCATCGGGCCAATCCGGATGCTGTTATTGTTGTAGCAGGATGTTTTGCCCAAAGAGCTGCATACGAAGCAGCTAAGATACCTGGAGTTAAACTGGTTTTAGGTACCCAGTATAGGAATGAAATTGTAGATTTGATTGAAATGGTGCAAAAGACAGGGCGGCCCATGATTAAAGTTAAAGACATCATGGATTCGAAAGATTTTGAAGATACTCCAATTAGCTCTTACCAGGGAAGGACAAGAGCTATACTTAAAATACAGGAAGGCTGCAATCAGTTTTGTTCCTATTGTATAATCCCATATACACGGGGGCCAATACGAAGCAGGCAAGCCCATGATGTGCTGCAGGAGGCAAACCGCCTTGCGGAGGCGGGCTATAAGGAGATTGTCCTGACCGGAATCCATCTTGCATCCTACGGTACCGATTTAGAGGGGGTTAACCTTGTTTCCCTGTTAGAGGATATTAGTGCCATTCATGGATTGGCAAGAGTGCGCCTCGGCTCCCTGGAACCAAATTTCATTAATGATGATTTCATAGATGGTATCAGGGATCTTATCAAGGTATGCAGACATTTCCATATTCCGTTACAGAGCGGCAGCGATGCCACACTTAAAAGAATGAACCGAAAATATACTACACTGGAATATGCTGAAACGATTGAAAAAATACGCAATAGTTTTCCTGATGCAGCCATTACCACTGATGTAATGGCAGGCTTTCCCGGAGAAACGGAGAATGAATTCCAGGAGAGTACTGAATTTGTAAAACAAATGGAATTCAGCAGGCTGCATGTATTTCAGTATTCTCCCAGAGAAGGCACTCCGGCTGCGAAGATGGCGCCTCAAGTACCTGCTGCTGAAAAAGAGGAGCGCAGCCGGAGGCTGATAGAGATCGGGCATCAGCTGGCTGAACGCTATATGGAACGCTTTGTTAACAGGATTGAGAAGGTGTATTTTGAACAGAAATGCCCGGACTTTTCTGATTGTTATGAAGGATATACCCAGCACTATATAAGGGTTGTGGTAAAGAGTTCAGAGGATATAAGAGGGTTAATACCGGATGTTCATCTGGAAAAAACTGAAGGCGATTATATGCTGGGCCGGCTGCTGAATTAATATGTTTATATAGTTGGGTTCATGTACTGTGTATAAAAAGCAGCCGCAGAGAAAAAACCTGCTGTAAAAAAAGGAGGTGAAAACAGTGGAAAACTGTATATTTTGCAGAATAGTAGAAAAGCAGATTCCTTCGAAAATTGTATATGAAGATGAGAATGTACTGGCTTTTCACGATATTGATTCAAAAGCTCCTGTACACATCCTTATAATCCCCAAGGAGCATATACCGTCTTTAAATGATGTTAACCAGCAAAACAGCCAGGTTATCGCCCATATTTTTTCAGTTATCGTCCAAATTGCTGAGAATTTGGGGGTGAAAGATTCGGGATACAGAGTTGTGACAAACTGTGGAAGTGATGCAGGACAGTCAGTGAATCATCTGCATTTTCATGTTCTTGGCGGAAGGAGTCTGACATGGCCCCCCGGCTGATAACTCAAAAATATAAACATTGTTTAAGTTTGTTAAAATATTATGTTTATGAAGAATGCTGTTCCGCTCACTGGAGCTCACTTTGCGAAAAGTTCCGGAACCTGTTAGAGAAGCGGAGGAAAACCGGAATCAGTCTAACGCGATAGCGAGTTTTGGTTGGGACCCGGAGCAAGTGATACAGGTTCTTGCTTTGAACACCAGCGAGCGGAATAATATTTTCCACAATTGCGATTATGTGATTTGCCGTTTTTCTCTGTATTGACATGGAACAAATTATTGAGTTATAATAGTGTAAGCTTAACACCCGTACCCTGTTTTGCTGGATAAACGTGTTAGTGGAGGGAGGGAAAGATATGTCTGAGGTAAGAATAGGAGAAAATGAATCTTTTGAAAATGCACTGAGACGTTTCAAGCGCCAATGTGCCCGAGCTGGAGTATTGGCTGAAATACGCAAGAGGGAGCATTACGAGAAGCCGAGTGTAAGGCGTAAGAAGAAATCAGAAGCTGCCCGTAAACGGAAATACTAATAAATAATAGTACAAGAATTTAACTGCCTTCCCTCTGTTATGAAAATGGTTTTATTGATTAAGGAATTAGGGACGGGATTTGAAAACCGATATACATCAACGTACGGCTGATGATATCAAGAATTGAAACCTGGTGATACACCAGGTTTTTTATTATAAAATATATAGAAAATTCCATAAATGGATAAAAATAATTTTAGTACAGATATATCGGGATAATGAAAAACAACGAAAAATGTATTATAATAGAATCAGAACCAGCAGCAAAAGATAAGAATACTTTCGGGGGAATGTGGTTGGGGGAGGAGTACGTGGATGGGACAACCGGCTTAAAATATGTCAGATTCATAGGATGTATTGTTCTTATGGCAGCCATATTTTCAGCTTACCTGCATATAATACTGATTGGGTATAAACTAAAGAGCGTGATAAACGGTGCTGATAGAATAATGCCAATATCCTATGAGTCATCCGGAAATGATTATGCAGCAGCCAGAGAAACCTTCAGTACCGGGATGATGGGTGCAAAGGTTGACGAAAGCGATCAGGGAATACTGGTTATGAGCTTTAATATACGGCATGGTGTGGATCATACCGGAAAAGAAAGTTTAGATTCAATAATTGATGAAATAAAAGCCTATAAACCTCAAATTATAGCCCTGCAGGAAGTAGATTGCCGTATGCCCAGATCCCGGTTCAGGAATCAGGCAAAAATAATTGCCGATGCCCTGGGTTATAATTATATTTATGGAGACACCATTAATTTTATGGGGATAAAATATGGGAACACAATATTAAGTGCATATCCGATAGTGGAATATAAAAATATTAGATTACCATCCAGGTCATTGGAAGGACGAGCAATTCTGGTTAGCAAAATAAATATAGGCGGAGAAATTTATCATGTGTTGAATACCCATCTGGGTTTAGATGGCAAAGAGAGAAATAAGCAGATCGGTGTAATAAACAATATATTAAAAGAAATTGACGGGAATATTATACTTATGGGAGACTTTAATGAACAGGCTGATACACTGACAGCCGAAGAGATCAACAGAAAGATGATTGATACAGCAGTTGAAACTTGCAATGAATACTTGAATACTTATGCTTATTACAGTGACATCCCCAATACCCGGATAGATCATATATATGTCAGCCAAAGCATTCAAGTAATAGATCATTTTGTAATTCCTTCCAGGGTTTCTGATCATTCAATGGTATTTTCACTAATTCTTCATAAAGCAGGGAAAAAAAGAGGAATAATATAAACCATATAGAATAATTTACAATGAGAAGCAATGGGGATCATTGTTTTACTGTTATGGAATAGTGGTAATAATTAAATAAAAGCAAAGGAGAACTTTAATGAAAAGAAGCTCGTTTGCTGACATTCTGATTATACTGGTATTTATAGTTGCTGTTTTTGCGCAGCAATCAGATTCAGCTGCTTTGACAAATGATAAAATATATATAATTCCCGTACAGGGAGAGATAACCCCTGCCATGTCTTCTTTTGTAAAACGTCAGATTGAGATGGCTGATAGCGAGGAAGCCCAGGGTATACTGATGGTAATATCCACATTAGGCGGAAGAGTGGATGCAGCCATCGATATAAAAGATAAAATAATAGAATCTGAAATACCGGTTGTTGTATATATTAAGGATAGGGCGGTTTCGGCCGGTGCGTTAATCTCAATAGCTGCAAATAATATAATAATGGCACCTGCCAGTCATATTGGAGCTGCGGAACCAATTCCTTACAGCGAAAAGAATGTAGCTGCAATAAGCGCTGAGTTTAGAAGTGCTGCCAAATTCAGAGGCAGGGATCCGCAGGTAGCCGCTGCTATGGTGGATAAAACCATAGAAATCCCGGGGCTTACCAGTGAAGGTTCACTGTTGGATATGACGGCTGAAGAGGCTGAAGCGTATGGTTATGCTGATGCCATTATAAAAGGAGAAGAGGAAGCTATCGCATATCTGGGATGGTCAGACGCTCAAATCTATAATGCTGAGCCCGATTTTAAAATTAAAATTGCACAGTTTCTTACCAGTATGGAAGTTGCTTCTTTGCTTCTCTTGATCGGCATGATTGCCGTAGTTATTGAAATTTTTGCACCGGGATTTGGTTTACCGGGTATTATCGGGATAGTGTGCTTTTCACTTTACTTCGGCGGGAACTTTTTGGCTGGAAATACCGAATGGTGGGCTGTACTGCTTTTCATTATAGGCCTGGTGTTGCTGGGAATTGAAATGGCCGTACCGGGATTCGGGATATTTGGTATATCCGGAATAATTGCCGTGTTGGCGGGGCTGGTACTCGCGGCATCAAATCCTTTAAAAGGAATTGTTTCAGTTGGGATTGCAATTCTGGCTGCATTGATTTCTATCCCAATTTTTAGCAAATACTTTGGCGGAGCAAGATTATTCAGAAGATTGATATTGACAGAGGCAGTAAAGCCTGCTGACAGCCGGCCTGACGCACATCATCAGGAATCGGCGGATCTGATCGGCAAAACCGGCACATCTGTTACCCCTTTAAGGCCTGCTGGGATTATAGAAATAGATGGAAACAGATATGATGTGGTTTCAGATGGTGAATATATTCCGCCGGGGGAGAAAGTCAAGGTGATTGAGAGCGTAGGCTCAAAGATTGTTGTAACCAGGCTTTAGGTATT
>DGEI01000047.1 GCA_002385885.1 Firmicutes bacterium UBA3930 | reverse complement strand
ATCTTCCGTGAATTCAGTAGATCTAGACGTTTCATGTTATTTAGCCGCTTCCAAAGGGCAGACCTGGAAACAATAAAATACTGTGCCACCGAATCTATGGAATAGTAATTGCAGCTGCACAACATTTTTTCTGGCATAAGCAATCTTCCAGCAAACTCGTTTGCTTCATGCTCCTCGATGAAAAGCTCAATACCGGTCTTCAGGCTCCTTGGTATAAGCAGGTGTTCCAACACGATATGCCCGATTTCATGAGCTATCGTAAAATTAAGCCTGCGGTCCCTTGAATACTCAAAGGGATATTTGGCTTTATTAATATTGATTTGCATTATATACACACCTTCAGAATCTACATACCCGGTTAAAGCGTCATATTTATTTGGCAGTGGGACGTAGCTGTCAACGACGGTATATAATTGACCCCGAAGTAACGGAAAGAAAATGACCCACCCCTGGCGAATTATCCCTCTGATAAACCAAAAGAATCGGAGGGAAATAAATGCTAGGGAGTGGATCAATTATCATGTTACATGAATTAGAAGCAAAGGGCAAGAGCATTCGGGCAATATCAAGGGAAACCGGACTTTCAAGAAATACTGTAAGGAAATATTTAAGAGCAGCTGGTATTCCAGAAAGAAAACCTCATCCGCAAAGAGGTTCAAAGCTTGATCCGTACAAAGATATTATTCAGGAGATGATAAACTCAGGCATATTTAATTGTGAAGTCATTTACGAAAGGATAAGGGATGAAGGCTATACAGGCGGACGTACTATCCTGAGGGATTATGTAAGGCCGTTCAGACCTCGGAAACAAGTTTTGGCTGTACCGCGCTATGAAACGGGTCCCGGCCGGCAAGCCCAGGTGGACTGGGGTGAATATACATACATTGACGAAGTTACCGGTGAAGCGCATAAGCTTTATGTTTTTGTCATGATATTGAGTTATTCCAGGGCCATATATGTAGAATTTACGAAACGCTGCAATGTGCGTACTTTCATTCGATGCCTCATTCACGGATTTGAGTACTTTGGCGGGGTAACGGATATAGTACTCACAGACAGAATGAAGACCGTAATACTTGGTACCGATGAAAACAGGCAACCGATATGGAACGCGGTTTTGAAGGATTTTGCGGTGACTTTAGGGTTTATTCCCAGGGTATGCAGAGCACATCGTCCACAGACCAAGGGCAAAGTGGAAAGTGGCGTAGGATTTGTTAAAAACAACTTTTTGCCTGGAAGGAGGTTTGCAGACTATGGGGACCTGAACCGCCAGGCGGTAGAGTGGTGCGATAAGAAGAACAGGAGGATACACGGTACGACAGGAGTGAGGCCGGTTGAGCGTCTGAAAGAAGAGAACCTCAAACCCCTGCCTACCCCTGACATATACCAAAAATTCATTGATGAAGAGAGGCAAGTGTACAAGGACGGCCTTTTAAGCTTTGACGGTGTGATGTATGGCATACCGTGGAAATACAGCGGGAGGAAGGTGATCGTGAGGGAGAAAGATGGCAAGATAGGGATCTTTTGCGATGGGAAGGTCATAGCTGTTCACGAGAAGCGATACCGTTCAAAGGACACGGTTTTCCTCAAGGACCAATACAAAGGGCTTAAAGATGCCGAGGGCGTGATATACCCAAGGCCGGCAGCAATCAGGGTATTTCCCCTGGAAGTCGAGAAACGTTCGCTGGGTGTTTATCAGAGTCTGCTGGAGGCTGATCAGTCATGATCGAGTTTGAGAAAGCACGAGGACATCTTGAAGAATTAGGGCTTTCAAACGCTGTGGTTTATCTTGACGCCCTCCTTGAGAAGGCCCAACGGGAAAACAGGACATATATTGATTTTTTAAATGATCTTCTTGAGGCCGAAGTTGCTGAAAGACAGAAACGCAACATGGAGGTAAGGACAAAGCTGGCACGGCTGCCATACAGGAAAACATTAGCGGAGTTCGATTTCAGTTTTCAGCCCAGTATTGACGAAAAGCTGGTAAAAGAACTTGCGACCATGGCTTTTATATACCGAACTGAGAACGTGATACTTCTGGGGCCTCCTGGGGTAGGTAAAACACATTTGGCCATTGGACTGGCCATAGAAGCATTGTCGCAGGGGATATCAGTGTATTTCAGCAGTCTTACAAGGCTTATTGATGACCTCAGGAAGGCATATGATGAAAATCGGCTGGAGAAACGCATGAGGATATATATCAGGCCAAAACTCCTCATAATCGACGAGGTGGGATATTTGCCTCTGGACAACAAGGGAGCAAACCTCTTTTTCCAGTTGATAAGTGCCCGTTACGAGAGAGGGAGCATAATCCTGACAAGCAATAAGGGCTTTGGAGAATGGGGAGAACTTATGGGCGATCCTGTACTTGCTTCGGCAGTATTGGACAGGCTATTGCACCATGCTCATACAATCAACATACGTGGCAATAGTTACCGCTTAAAGGATAGGCTGAGAACTGGGTTCTATGCCAGCCCTCACAGCAACGTTTGATTTTTTTACCGGGGTGGGTCAAATTTTATCCGTTGTTGGCGGGTCAGATTTAGTCCGTTATTGACACTGCCATCACAAAATGCAACAGCATATCCATTTTTAATGTCTTCTTTAATGGCTTCTATAATAATATCTACATCTTCTAAATACGCTTCTGCTTCTTCTTTAGTACTAAACCTCTTATATTCAGCACCAGGAAACCCATTAACAGATTCCGAGCAATCTTTCCAATTGTCAAAAATACCCTCTGTTCTGCCCTTTTTTACTGCATAATACATAATGATCCCCCCTCATATAATAGTTCTCGTAAGGTTTTA
>DGEI01000025.1:17109-41303 GCA_002385885.1 Firmicutes bacterium UBA3930 | reverse complement strand
TCCATATGATTTCGCCTCGCATATAAAATCCTATATCCAGCATATCCTCAATAATATATTTATGCAGAGGAATATATGGTTTTCTGCCCAAATTGGCAACATTTATACATGCCCTGCCACCCGTTACTAGCTTTTTGTATGTTTCTTTAAATACCTTTCTTAGCAGTTCCCTGTATTCATCCAATGTCAAATCTTCATCATATTCCTTCTTTACATTATATGGAGGTGAAGTCACCATTAGATGTACACTATAATCCGGAATCTCATCCATTGACTCACTTGATTTACAATATATTTTGTTTAATGCTTCTTTTGGTATGGAATTTTCTATAAATTTTACATTCCTAGAAATTTTTATATCTTGGTAAAGCTTGCTGTTATAAAATTCTGAAGAATCGTGGTTGATTCTACCAGGAGTACCAAATGCACTTGTCTTTGTAGAAAACCGTTTAATATTAGCATCACTCATAGGCTTAAAATCACTCCCTTACAAGCTTTAGAAACATTTGTGCTTTTTCTTCATATGTTTTCTGTCGGTTTGCTATCTCAATTATTTGTCCTAACTCCCTATTACTTTTCATACTTGAGAAAAAATTTCTCTCTTCTGAAAGTATTTTGCAAATATTATCACTTAACTCTTTAATATTATCAAATCTATAGAATCCACAGTTGTCGGTTTTCTTTAAACTATCGCTATTATCCAATGGTGTCGGATTTATTGACCAAAATCCTTGAATGATACCAGATACTTTCAATCTATCAACCTTTTCCATGTAACTTTTTGTTATTGGGGTGTTTCCGATTATTAGAATCGGGATTTTTGAAGATTCTATACTTGAAACTCTTATATTAATACTTTTTCCAATAGCCTTTAACATTGAATCCGAGCGTAACAACCCTGGATTACCCTGATGCGTTCTATAATCTCCAATACAAATAACTTTATCTTTATTGATATACTGCCAGTTCCATACAATTGACATTTTAACTTCGATAATCAACAATATATTATCGGGCGTTTGATGTCGTTCCTTAGATTTTGAAATAATAACATCAGCTGAAGAAGCTGATGTTAACCCGATCTTTTTACAAATAGCCCCTTGGACAACAAAATAATTTTTTGAATCAACTATATTTTTTATCAAATTAGCGACCCATTTTTCAGTAAAGCTCCCGATCAGAGCATTTCTACTCTGCAAAGTCGTCTTTGGCCCTTTATAACCTTTAGGCCAATATGCCAAATACTTTCCCTCTGCAGTTGAATAGAAAAGCTGTTCAGGTGCAGCATAATTTTTTAATGACTCTAAAAAGAATCTTTCCTCATCCTTCTTCCCCCATAATTCAGCCACAAGCTCACCTTCTTGATCCATCAATTTTCCCAAAAACGCTTCCATGTTTTATTTAATAATACAAGTTTTTTGGGTTTGTCCAAATTATAGCACACTAAAGGGCAAAAAACAAATGACCGGAATTGTTGCTAAACATCAATTTTTACAATATGTTTTTTCCAATTGTAAACACAATAAGCAGCTGATATAATGTTTATAGATTTAAAAGGGAGGCTTAAACGGTGATTAAAATAAGCAACCTGTCCAAGAGCTACAGCAGAGGTGCGGTTAAAGCTGTAGATAATCTCAATCTTCATGTTAGGCCTGGAGAGATATTCGGCTTTTTAGGTCCGAATGGTGCCGGAAAAACCACCACAATAAAGATGATGGTAGGACTCTTAAATCCGGATGAAGGCATTATAATCATAAACGGTTTTGACAATCAAAAGGATCCCATTGATGCAAAAAGGAGTATCGGATACGTGCCCGATTCTCCGGTGATATACGACCGGTTGACAGGCTTGGAATATCTTGATTTCATGGCAAACGTATATCAGGTACCTCCGGATATAAAAATGCAAAGGATAAATCATTTTCTGGATATGTTTGAACTGGTTGATTCTGCAAACGATTTGATTAAAAGCTATTCACACGGAATGAAGCAGAAGATAGTGCTTACCGGTGCGCTGATTCATAACCCTGCCCTTTGGATTATGGACGAACCCATGGTCGGCCTGGACCCCAGGTCATCCCATCTGCTCAAAGAGCTTATGCGGGAACACTGCGACAAGGGAAATACTGTTTTCTTCTCAACCCACATCCTGGAGGTTGCTGAACGGTTATGCGATCGTATCGGCATTATTCACAAAGGTAAACTTATTGCCATAGGGGACCTTGATGAACTCCGCCACGGCGAACACGCCGCAACATTGGAGAATATTTTCCTGGAGCTGACGGAACAATGAAGCAGTTTATCAATTTACTGAAAATCAGCCTGAATGTCAATTTTGGGATTTCTGCCCTCCGGTATCGCTTTACCAGGGAGAAGAAACGCCTCTGGGAACCTATATTGATTTTTTTGGCCATAATCATTGGCGGAGGATCATTAGTAGCCTTCTTCACCATGGTTCTATACAGTGTGTACGCAGCAGGTGTGTTTATGAACACTCCTGAAATCGTCATTACCATAGGCTTGCTTGCAAGCCAGTTTGTAATATTTGTATTCGGAATATTCTACATCATATCTGCCTTCTACTTTTCCAACGATGTAGATATCCTGGTTCCGCTTCCCTTAAAGCCTTACCATATCCTGGGCACTAAATTCCTGATAATACTGATAAATGAATACCTGGTACTTCTCCCCATGTTGATTCCCGCTATCATTATTTACGGTGTGGGTACAAGGCCGGATATAGCATACTGGTTTAAAAGTGTGTTCATAATGCTGCTGTCTCCCGTTATTCCGCTGATTATTGCATCGGTATTTGTCCTGGTACTGATGCGCCTGATTAACGTACGCAAAAGCAAGGATCTCCTTATGGTTATAGGAGGACTCCTCGGATTATTCCTGGGAGTTGCAATAAACTACTTTGCTCAGAGAATGTCCAACGGTAATCCTGATGAGTTTATGCAGGATCTGTTGACTTCCCGAATCAATATTATAGATAAGCTGGGAGAGAAGCTTCCTCATGTGCTCTGGGGGACCTACAGCCTTTCCAAACCGGGCATCGAAGGACTGCTCTATTTCGCATTAACTATAGCTGTTGCGGCGATTGCCTTTATATTCCTTCTTTGGCTGGGGAACCGGATTTTCTATAAGGGATTGCTGTCAGGCCAGGAAGTAAGCCGTAAAAAAAGAAACCTTTCAGCCGAGCAAATAAACCGCAAAACCCAAAAGACTTCAAACCCGGTAACCGCCCTGTTCTGGAGAGAATGGAAACTTTTCTTAAGAACGCCCATATATATGATAAACGGGCTGGCAGGCATGATCATGGTGCCATTTCTATTGCTTATGCCGTACTTCAGCGGCAGCGGGGATATGCAGGAACTAATTTCGATGGCAACAGATCCCCAATTCATAACACAGGCTACTCTTGTCGGTTTAGCCATTGTTTTATTTACCGCCAGCATTAATATTGTTTCGTGTACATCCCTGTCCCGTGAGGGGCAGACATTCTGGATTTCCAAAGTAATACCCATATCTCCCAAACAACAGGTTACAGCTAAACTGCTCCACGGGATGGCAATTTCAGGAATTGGCATTTTATTCACCATTATTATTATTGCTTTTGTTTTACAGCTGTCCCCTGTGAGACTGTTTACAATACTTATTCTGGGTATCCTGGGTTCCTTTCTGCTTAATACATTAAACCTGATTATAGATGTGATCCGTCCTAAGCTGGTGTGGAATGATCCTCAGGAAGCCGTCAAACAGAATCTCAACGGTTTTTTCAGCATACTGCTTACATTTGTATCACTGATAATCTGGGGAGTGCTGTCTGCCCTGCTTTTTAAAATAGGCATTCCCGAAGGATGGGTATATATCATACTTGGCCTGAGCGCGGCTATACTATCAGTTCCCAGCCTGGCGATTTTATACACCCTGGCAGAATCTTCATATAGAAAACTGGAATTATAGGTTTTACCGGGGTTGTACTATGGTTTTTTTCCTCAGGTACCGGTGAACCTCTACCAGGAATTCATCAGCATACTGCCGGCCTTCAAAATGCTGTATCCCATCGATCTTCATCATCTGCTTCTTATTTACCGGTTTTACAGCAGCAATTTCTTCCAGCATATTATCATCGAAGATCCTGGATAGGGGTATACCGGTTCTTTGGGCTATCTTTTCCCTGACCGTTTTCAGGTTTTCGAGAAGTGCATCATCAGCTTTGGCCAGCGTCCGGATATCTGTTTCCGAGGATGTTATATTTAAAATACTTGTCAGCAGTTCGTCGATAACCTTTTTCTTGGTACCGTCTGAAGCCGAACCGCAAACACTGCAGCTGCCGCAGCGCGTAAATTCTGGGGTTTCATTAAAGTACTCCAG
Organism: Firmicutes bacterium UBA3930; assembly: GCA_002385885.1. Taxonomy (GTDB): domain Bacteria; phylum Bacillota; class Clostridia; order Caldicoprobacterales; family Caldicoprobacteraceae; genus DTU074. The sequence goes on along the minus strand of DGEI01000025.1, from coordinate 36,926 downwards.
TATATAACAGCGCAGGCACTTTTTGCTGTTGCAGTATTCCATCATTTTTGACAGTTTTTCCAGTTCCACCTCTTTGTGCTTGTCAATATCTTCCTGGGTAAGTTCCAGTTTCCTGCCCGGCAGGAACCGGTAAACGATCCCTCGCCTTATCTGTACATAATTATATTCTATCAGCTTGCGTACAGCGCTGTTTATCAGCTGTTTGGACATGTTTGCATGGCTTTTCGTAAGGGTTTCCAGTTTAATACCCCTTCTGCCTGCTTTACATACCCTGTTATAGACACTTTCAACCAGCCTGATTGGCGGATAGTTCCCGCCAATTAAAAACCGGTTCAGGTAATAGTCGGACTCCGAATAAAGAAGTATGCAGGAAGCCAGTTTGCCGTCACGCCCCGCCCGTCCTACTTCCTGATAGTAGTATTCAATTGATCTGGGCATGTTGTAATGAATTATATACCGGATATTGCTTTTGTCTATACCCATGCCGAAAGCGTTGGTTGCAACCATAACCGATATTTTCCCTTTGCTAAAGGCTTCCTGGGCCAGGTTTCTATCCTCGCTGCTCAACCCGGCATGATACATTCCAACCGAAATACCGTTATTGTACAGCAGTTGGTAAAGATCCTCAACATGTTTTCTTGTTGCTGCATAAATAATTCCCGGTTTCCCGATATTTTTCCTAATATACCTGAATATATACATCTGCTTATTAGCGGGCCGTTCTACCCTGAATTCCAGGTTGGGCCGGTCAAAGCTGTCAACAAATATCCTGTAATTCTTTAGATTCAACAGGCGGATTATATCCTGCTGCACTCTCCGGCTGGCAGTGGCTGTAAAAGCAGCTACAACGGGATTGCCCGTTCGTTCAATTAAGTCCTTTATTTTCAGATAGGCCGGCCGGAAGTTGTGTCCCCATTGCGATATGCAGTGAGCCTCATCAACAGCAATAAATGAAATGTTTATGCCCTCAAGGGCATCGATAAACTGCTCGGAATAAAACCGTTCAGGAGCTATATAAACAATTTTGTATTTCCCCTGCTTCATGTTTTCAATCCTGTTGGCAACCTCTTTTTCGGATAATATACTGCTGATAAATGTACAGGGAATATTCAGTTTGCTCAACTGATCCACCTGATCCTTCATAAGAGAAATAAGAGGTGATATTACGATAGTGACTCCCGGGAACAAGAGAGCCGGAAGCTGGTAACACAATGATTTGCCGCTTCCCGTAGGAAATATGGCAACGGTTTCATTTCCCTGCAGTATGCTCTCAATTACCTGCTGTTGTCCGGGACGAAAGGACTCAAAACCAAAGTATTCAGTCAAATATTTGTTTACAGCTTTTGATTGGCTCATACTAACTACACCCTTCTCGGCTTATCCTCATTTATTTACATAAAATCTCCTTCTTATGTCAAAATTTCAAACATGAACTATTCTAAGTTTACACCCGTATATTTGCAAAAGCAATGATTTTATAAAAAATTGCCAATTTGCTAATTTTGAACCTCAAAAATTATACGAATACAACAAAAGGCCGTACCGTCAACCGGTAATCAGCCTTCCTTTAAGGGGCAGTATCTCAACTGTCAAATAACCGTCCTCTGCATAGAATTCAGCACAGTTGTTCAGAATGTCAGTTAACCTGCCTACACCCCATTTTATCATGTTAAGCTTTACGGTATATGCCTTATACCGGCTGCGGTTTACCAGTACAAGGGCGAATCCGTCTTTGCACTGATGTCCAAACACGTTCCTGCCTCCCTGAATTCTGCGTACAAAGCCGTACACATCGTTTTCACAATAAACGGGGATGAACTCACCTGTCTTTAGAACATCCATACCGTTTCTCAGCCCAATGATTCTCTTATACCATTCCAATATATCCTTGTCCTCCCGTCCCCAGGGATAGGTCCTTCTGTTGAACGGATCGCTGTATCCGGCCAACCCAGCTTCATCACCGTAATAAATACATGGTACACCGGGAAATGTCATCTGCAGCAGGGAAACCAGCTTAAGCCTTTGTCGTGCCAGGTATTCCTGTTCATCAGTCATAACATAGAAAGCCTGCTGATCCCTGGTTAATGTATGCTGGGGCGGAGCCCCGCCTAATATGGTTTTTATGCGCGCAACGTCATGGGTTCCCACAATGTTCATAAGGGAATATACACAGTGTATGGGATAATTTTCAAACAGGCTGACAATCCCCCTGTTGAAATGCCTGGCATCCCATTCTCCCATAATAAATTTTATAACCATATCACGAAAAGGATAATTCATAACAGAATCCAGCTCTTCTCCCAGCAAGTATTCCCTTCTCCTGTCGTAACTTATTTTCCTGGACGCATCCTCCCAAACCTCGCCGATAATAACGGCATCCCCGTCTGCCTGTTTGACCGCCTTTCTGAAAGCTTTTAAAAATTCATCCGGAAGCTCGTCAACCACATCCAACCGCCATCCCCTGGCCCCCATTTTCAACCAGTATTTTGCCACCGAATCCTCATCATGTATTATATAGTTCATGAAGGACGGCTCCATTTCATTTACGTTCGGCAGGGTATGAATACCCCACCAGCAGTCATATTTGTCGGGATAACGTATAAACCGGTACCAGGAGTAATATGGAGATTCCCTGGACTGATAGGCTCCCAGGGAGGGATACCTGCCCTTTTTGTTGAAGTATACGCTGTCGCTGCCGGTATGGCTGAACACCCCGTCAAGAATGATACTGATCCCCATTTCTTTAGCCTTACTGCACAGCTCCCGGAATATCCTAAGATCTCCGAACATAGGATCTATATTCTTGTAATTGCCCACATCATATTTATGATTGGAGTAAGCTTCAAACACAGGATTGAGGTACAGCACGCTTATACCCAGTTCTTTCAGATAGGGCAGCTTCTGTATAATCCCGGGCAGATTGCCTCCGAAGAAATCATTGCACATTATTTCACCCGTTTTGGGATCCGGTTTGTAGCAGGGTGTTTCAGACCAGTCATCATGGAATATGCAATCGTCTTTATAGGCCATAAAACTGCCGTCTTCGTTTCCGTTATAGAAGCGGTCAACAAAGATCTGATACATAACGCTGTTTTTAAACCAGTCGGGAGTTGTAAAGTCCCGTTTATACACCGTTACCTGGTACGAATGAGGCGGATAGCCGGTCAGCTGCCCGACACCCCCCAATCCATCGGGGCTGCCGTAATAATAAACTTTCCCATGGTTTGTTTCTATAATAAAATAATACCATAGGAGCCCCGGTTCACCAGGGCTCCTGAACTGAACTTCATACACCATTTGGCCGTCATCCGGCATTACCGGATGCATAGGCATTCTTTTTTCGCCTGCCCCATCCCGCCACAACCTTAAATAAATATTACTTAAAGCAATCGATGAGCACATCTTTAGCCTGAGGGTTATCGTTTCCCCGCAGGGAACTGCGCCAAACGGTTCTCTATAGGTTATGTCATGAGAATCATGGAAAATCCATAATCCGTCCATCCATATCATTCCTTCTTATGCCGGGTAAACATATTCATCTGCCGGACAGCTTCCATATACGGTCGTTATACTTTCCTACAGTTAAGTCACTTGAAAAAACACCGGCACAGGCTGTATTGATAATGGCTTTCTTCCACCAAATACCAGGGCAGCGGTATTCCTTGTCAACCTGCTGTTGTATACGTCTGTAGGAGTCAAAATCTTTGATGACCATATAGGGATCAGGCATACCTCCATTTCCTGTCAGGAGGGAATCTGCTATATCCTTAAATACAGGGTAGCCGCCAGGGGTCAAAAAGTCACCGGCCAGCTGATCCAGTATTTTTCTTAAATCATCATCGCTTTCGTATATTTTCCGGGGGTTATATGACCCGCTGCGGTACAACTCTTCCACTTCCCTGGCCGTCATACCAAATATGAATATGTTATCGGCACCGACAGCATTGTAAATTTCGACATTCGCTCCATCAAATGTTCCTACGGTCAGAGCCCCGTTGAGCATTAACTTCATGTTTCCCGTACCCGAAGCTTCTTTACCTGCAGTGGATATCTGCTCGCTCACCTCGGCTGCAGGAATGATCTTTTCAGCCAGGGACACCCTGTAATTGTTCAGAAAAACAACCTTCAGCTTATCCCCAATTCTTTCATCCCGGTTAATCCTGTCAGCCAGGCAGTGTATGAGCCTTATTATTTGCTTGGCCATATGATACCCCGATGCAGCCTTCGCCCCAAATATAAAGGTTCTTGGATGCATATCAAATCCGGGATCCTCCGACAGCCGGTTATACAGGTACATTATATGAAGCAGGTTCAGAAGCTGCCTTTTGTATTCATGAAGCCGTTTAATCTGTATATCAAACAAGGAATCCGGATCAACCTTAATTCCGTTGGCGTCCATGATGTAACCAGCCAGCTTCCGTTTGTTGTCATGCTTTATACGCTTAAATTGTTCCTTAAACCCCGGATCATCCGCATATATTTTTAGTTCCTCCAGCCTTTCGGGCTGTTCAATCCATTTATCCCCGATTATTTCATTTATAAGGTCTGCCAGTTTTGAATTGGCACGGAGCAGCCATCTTCGGTGGGCTATGCCGTTGGTTATCCCCAGGAACTTTTCCGGATGGCTTGCATAAAAATCCTGAAATATATGTTTCTTCAATATCTCTGTATGAAGCCGGGAGACACCATTGATATAACTGGATCCGACAATGCATAAATTGGCCATCCTGATCTCATCATGGGCTGTAACAGCCATCCTGCTGATCCTGTCCCACTGCCCGGGATATTTCTCCCACAGATACCTGCAGTAACGTTCATTTATTTCATGGATTATCATATATATCCTCGGCAGCAGCTCCCTGACAAGGGAAACAGGCCATCTCTCAAGGGCTTCACTCATCACGGTATGATTGGTATAAGCACAGGTTTTTACAGTTATGTCCCAGGCTGTATCCCAGTCCAATCCCTCTTCATCGATCAGCACCCTCATCAGTTCGGGAATCACAAGCGCAGGATGTGTGTCATTGATGTGGATCACTGCCTTTTCCGGCAGCATCCGTATATTTTTATATTTACTCTTAAACCGGCGGATCATGCTTTGGACGGTGGCCGATACCAGGAAATACTGCTGTTTTAAACGCAGTACCTTCCCCATATTATGACTGTCCTCGGGATACAGAACCTTGGTGATCACTTCATCAAGTTCCTTTTTCCGGACAGCCCCTATATAATCCCCCCTGTTAAAGCAGTCCATATCCAGGGTGCTTGGGGATTTGGCGCTCCACAGGCGTATTGTATTGACCCTGGAAGAGCCATACCCCAGTACCGGCATATCATACGGAACGGCAATGACCGGCTCATAATCTACATGCCTGAACACCATCCTGTCATTTTCCCAGGCCTGTTCCACCCTGCCGCCAAACCGTACCTCTTCCTGTTCATTAAACCGGGGTATGCTCCAGGTATCCCCGTCAGATAACCAATCATCCGGCAGTTCTACCTGGCAGCCGTCTTTTATCGCCTGTTTAAACAGGCCGTATTCATATCTGAGTCCGCATCCAAAAGCAGGCAATCCCAGGGATGCCAGTGAATCCATAAAACAGGCGGCAAGCCGTCCAAGGCCTCCGTTACCCAGGCCGGGATCGTTCTCCTGTTCTTCTATTTTCTCCAAATCTATTCCAAGGTCGCTGCAAGCTTCCCTGTATGCTTCGCTTTCCAGTAAATTCATTATATTGTTTCCCAGAACCGGGCCTATCAAAAACTCCATAGAGAAATAATACAGCTCTTTCTCATCTCGTTTTTTCATGTTCTGGTTATGACTAAACCATATCTTCATTATTTCATCTCTGACAACCAGGGCCACCGCTTTATACAGCTGTTCCTGCGCTGCATCTTCAAGAGCGGTTCCAAGGCTGAACTGCAGTTTATTTATAATACATTCTTTTATTCTTTCCTTATTGTTACCCAAACTTACATTTGTATTTGTACAAGTTACATCAGTGCTTCCTTCTCCCAAACCCATTACAGGTCCCATAAGCGACCCACACCCCTTTACAAACAATCATTTTATAATCCAAACAACATATAATCTTCATCAGGCCATATTTCTTTTTGCGCTGTACCGCTAAGCTTCCACCAGGCGTTTGTACAGTGCAATATATTCCATGGCCGAACGTTTCCAGCTGTAGTCGCACTGCATAGCCCTCCTCATCAGGCTATGCCATATATCCTTATTGTAATAGAAGTTTAAAGCCCTTTTTATGGTATACAACATATCATGGGCATTATAATTTGCAAAGCTAAAGCCATTTCCCTCACCGGTAAATTCGTTATAGGGTTGAACGGTATCTTTTAACCCACCCGTCTCCCTGACAATAGGGATAGTCCCATACTTCATGCTGAACAGTTGTGCCAAACCACACGGCTCGTACAGGGAAGGCATAAGAAAAAGATCGGAACCGGCGTATATCCGATGGGCCAGCGTATTGTCATAAAAGATATTGGCCGAAAGTTTTTTTGGATACCTTTTCGCAGCGTCACGGAATATATTCTCATAATGCCATTCCCCGGTGCCTAACACCACCAGCTGTACATTCATTGCAAGGATTTCCTCCAAAACATGAACAATCAGATCAATACCCTTTTGAGGAACCAACCTTACAATAATGCTTATCATGGGAATATCCCCGCAGACTTCAAGCCCTAATGTTTCCTGGAGTTTAAGTTTATTCTCCAGCTTTCCCTCCGGATGATCCTGATCATAATTTTTAAATATAAGCGGATCGAAATCAGGATTGTATACGCTGTAATCCACCCCGTTTAATATGCCAAACAGCTCATGTTTTCTTGCCCTCAGCAAGCCATCCAGTCCCTCGCCAAAGAACGGCATCTGGATCTCATATGAATATGTGGGACTGACGGTATTTATAAGTTTCGCATATACCAGGCCGCCTTTCAGTATATTAACATTTCCATAGAACTCCAGTTTATCGTGTGTAAAGTAATCATCCCCCAAATCCAATATATCCCCTAATATCTTCCTGTCGAAAATACCCTGGTATTTCAGGTTATGGATTGTAAACAGAGTACGTACCCGGCGGTAAAAATCCAGATGGCGATAGTGAGCCTCCAATAATACGGGTATGGCACCGGTCTGCCAGTCATGGCAATGTATTACATCGGGCATAAAGCCGGTATGAATCAATGAATCCAGTATCCCCCTGCAGAAAAAAGCATAGCGTTCCACTTCGTCGTCCCCGTATCCATAAACTACATCCCGTCCAAAATAATACTCGTTATCGATAAAATAACAGGGTACACCGTTATATTCAGACTCCTCTATTCCGCAGTACTGATATCTCCAGCCCAGCTTTACATATATGTGTTTTATATATCGTATACTCTGCCTCAATTCCTGGGGAATAAGCCTGTACTTCGGCAAAATAACCCTGGCATCTATCCCCAGCTGCCTTAAAGCTGCCGGCAGCGAACCTATAACCTCACCCAATCCCCCCGTCTTCACAAAAGGCGCTCCTTCCGAAGCGGCAAATAAAACCTTTAGCAATTCGCCTGCCTCCTTTTGTCAACATATTCAAAGAATACTGCTGCCAGAGGGGGAATGGTAATGCTGATTGACTGGCTAAAATCGTGCCAGGGGATATTCTGCGACAATATGGTACCGGGATTGTCCTGTCCCGAGCCTCCAAAGTTGGGATCGTCGCTGTTAAACACCTCAACATATTCCCCCGCCAATGGCACACCTATCCTGTATTCATGGCGGACAACCGGTGTAAAATTACATACCGCTATAAGCCAGTTATCCGGATCCATTCCCTTCCTGATGAAAGATATTATGCTCTGGCTGCAGTCATGGGGATCGATCCAACGGAAGCCATCCCATACATGATCGCGCTCCCAAAGTGCGCTGTGCCCGAGATAAAAATGATTCAGCTTCCTGACATAATGGTGCAGCTTGCTGTGCATCTCATAATCAAGAAGATGCCAGTCAAGGCTCATATAAAATCTCCATTCCACAAACTGCCCAAATTCGCACCCCATAAACAAAAGCTTTTTTCCCGGATGGGCTATCATGTAGCCGTACAGCAAGCGAAGATTGGCAAATTTCTGCCAGTAGTCGCCGGGCATTTTGTCCAAAAGAGAGCGCTTTCCATGAACCACTTCGTCATGGGACAGGGGAAGGATATAATTCTCAGAAAATGCATACAGCATTGAAAACGTAAGGCTTTCGTGATGCCATTTTCTATATATTGGATCCATGGACATATAGCGGAGTATATCGTTCATCCATCCCATGTTCCATTTATAGTTAAATCCCAGTCCACCAAGGTATACAGGCCTGGTCACCATTGGCCATGCAGTAGATTCCTCAGCAATCATCAATGTATTGGGAAAGGCATTGTATACCACTTCATTCATTTTCTTCATAAAATCAATGGCTTCCAGGTTTTCCTTGCCGCCATATTGATTGGGAATCCATTCACCCCGGGATTTTCCGTAATCCAGATATAACATGGAGGCTACCGCGTCCACCCGGAGTCCGTCAATATGGTATACGTCAAGCCAGAACATAGCATTTGAAATAAGAAAGCTTCTTACTTCATTGCGTCCGTAGTTAAATATAAGGGTACCCCAATGGGGATGCTCTCCCTTTCGGGGATCATCATGTTCGTACAGGGCAGTGCCGTCAAAACGTATCAATCCATGTCCATCCTTTGGAAAGTGAGCCGGTACCCAGTCTATAATCACTCCAATGCCTGCAAGATGACATTCATCAACAAAATACATGAAATCTTCCGGAGTTCCATACCGGGAAGTCACCGAATAGTACCCAGTGGTCTGGTATCCCCAGGAACCGTCGTAGGGATATTCGGCTACAGGCAGCAGCTCTATATGGGTATAACCCATATATTTCACATATGGTATGAGTTCTCGGGCTATTTCACGGTAACTTAAAAATTCATTGCCCTCTTTTCTCCGCCATGAACCAATATGAACTTCGTAGATTAATACGGGCTTATCATAAATTGGCGTGCCGGCCTTATATTCCTGCCACTCCTCATCCCTCCATTTATACCTGTTGTGAATGTTGTACACCACCGATGCAGTCCGCGGCCTTAGTTCACTGTAAAAAGCGTAAGGGTCTGCCTTCATAGCGGTACAACCGTTGCAGTCTTCAATTTCATATTTATACAGTTCAAACTCCTTAACACCGGGTATAAATATCTCCCATACTCCTGAATCCCCCAGCCTGTTCATTATATGAGCCGAACCGTCCCAGCTGTTGAAATCACCAACCACACTGACTCTACGGGCATTGGGAGCCCAGACAGCAAAACGGGTACCAACGGTACCGCCGCTGTCAATTGGGTGAGCGCCCAGCATCTTATAGCTGTGATAGTTGGTTCCCTGGTTAAACAGATATAACTGGTAGTCGGTTATAGACATCCCGTTGTGCTTCATTATATCCTCCGGTATATTTGCACTCATATACTATTATATATATAATCAGCATAGATTTTAAGCTGTAATTTATGGTATTTCATCAGTCAGCAGTTCTTTTCCTTATTATTAACCAAAACATATATTTTTACATGGGAATTGTATATCTCAAAACTCAGCAAAAGGCAGGGATCCAAAGTATTTGGATGTTTTTGCAGAATATCATCACGCTCACCGGGGCTCCATAGCATTCTTCATATAATGCTTAATAGTGTATATGAATAATACTATTCCGCTCGCTGGAGCTCAAGGCTAAGAACCTGCAGCACTCGTTCCGGCCTCCACCAAAACTCGCTGACGCATTAGACTGGCTCCGGCTGTCCTCCGCTTCGCTAACAGGTTCTAAGCCTTTTCGCAAGGTAATTTCCTTAGTATCCTGCAAGCCAGAAGGACACATTTGCCTCAATCAAATGTGAGGAAACAGCTTTAATGAATACCGGATGATACGATCATAATTCCCCTAAAAAAATAAAAAGGCTCAACAACGGCATTAACACCCTGTTAAACCTTTTTTAACCGCAAAACACAATTATCCTTATTAATTAATCCTGGAAACGTACTTTAATTCAATGACATATAAGTTCAGTAAAACCCTTAAGAAAACCGGACGGTCTTCTCCAGGTCACCCGGCCCGTAAAGAAGTTCTATACGGCTTTCCTCAATATGAAGATTATCATCGGCTTCAATGCATATCTTCTTATCAAGAGTAGTCTCCAACTGTTCCAGGGCATTTTTATCATCCGATATCCATGCATGGGCAACGCTGGGATGGACCCTCACCAGTGCGCCCCAGACCTTATCCCTCTGGAACAATCTCTCCAGTTCCTTCTCTACCTTTGCAATCACAGAAGATTCCGAATATACCCTGCCGGTACCGTTGCAATAAGGACAGGGCTTCAAAAAAACCGTGGAAAGGCGCGGACGTACCTTTTTCCGGGTTATTTCTACCAGCCCAAGGCCTGTCAGCCCAATTACATTGGTTTTTGTTCTGTCCTTTTTCAGAGCCTCGGACAGCACTTCCAGCACTTTTTTCCGGTGTTCCTCCTGTTCCATATCAATAAAATCGATAATAATAATTCCACCTATATCACGTAATCGTATCTGGTGAGGTATTTCCTCGGCAGCCTCAAGATTTGTTCTGAATACCGTATCTTCAAGATTAGCCTTTCCGACATATTTGCCGGTATTTACATCAATAACCGTTAATGCTTCGGTAGGATCAATTACTATATAGCCGCCGCTTTTCAGCCATACTTTCCTTTGTATGGCTTTTTCAATTTTTGATTCTATTCCATACAATTCAAACAAATTTCTTTTCAAATCTGTATATTTCACTCTCTCTTCCAGCGACGGGCAAATCGTTCTGACAAGTTCCAACACCTTTTCATACTGCTCGTAATCGTTGATAACCACCTTTTCTACATCCGAATCAAAAATATCGCGTATTGTACGGTATAACAAGCTTTCATCCTTATGCAGCAGTCTGGGTACACTTCCGGTTTTCTCAGCATTCTTTATTTTTTCCCAAAGCCGGCACAGCATTTCAATATCAGGTATTAAATCTTCCTCATTCTTATCTCTGGCGGCCGTCCTTACTATCAGTCCTATTCCCTTGGGTTTTACGGATTCGGCTATTTGCCTGAGGCGGTTGCGTTCTTCCTCGCTGTCGATTCTCCTGGAGACCCCGATATAATCCAGAGTGGGCATCAGAACCACATACCGTCCCGGCAGAGTAATATTTGTAGTCAGTCGTGCACCCTTTGTGCCCATCGGTTCCTTCAGGATCTGGACCGTCACTGCCTGTCCTTCTTTTATAATATCCTTTATCGACAGCGATTTTATTCTTGTCTGCCCTTCATTATTCAAACCGTTAAAATCAAAAACCGAATTCTCAACATTAATGTCCCCTACATATAGAAATGCATTCTTATCCAGGCCTATATCCACAAAAGCCGCCTGCATTCCCGGCAGTACATTTACCACCCTGCCGCGGTATATGTTCCCTGCCAGGCCCTGGTTTTCATCGTCCTCCATATAGAATTCTGCCAGTTCTCCGTCCTCCATAATGGCAACACGCTTTTGATCATAATGAATATCAACAATTATCCGCTTACCCAAACTCATCCTCCTTTTCCCAATTCCAAAGGGGCCATACAACCGTCATTTCCGGGTATCAACATATCAACGCGGTGAATATTAAAATATGCCTCAAAATCATCCCCTTCTGCATACGCAAGAAATGCTTTTATCATGTGCTCAGGATTCAAATATTCCCTGCTTCCCGTACTTAACACAACTTCCATTGCTGTATCCGTTTCCTGAGAGCCTAGAATATCAGCCTTTAAAATCATAGGCTTTATATTGACAAACCGTTCCCCCCTTTTACTGTCTTTTTTAATGACAATTTCATTTTGCTGCAGAAAACGATTTAGTTTTATATCTATATCCTTTGGCGGATTGTGTACAGTTATTAAATACACTGCCCGATCGATCAGGCTCATCAGAGAAGGAAGGGATTCACCAACCTCCACTGCTTTCAACAGCATAATACCATCAGGGAGAGCATCATTCATGCGCTGACAGAATATTTCAGGACATAAATGCGAATCCAGTATAATATCCATGTATTCTCCTTCACTTGTCATTCCAACGGGGAGAGGCATGGCAAATGCCGTCTTAGGCTGTGGGTTGTACCCCCGGGAAAAGGCCACGGGTATATCGGCCCTTCTCAATGCGCGATGAATTGTTCGCATAAGTTCCAGATGAGATATATATTTAACTTTTTTACCTTTTGAGTATTTAACCACCATTCTCATGGGCAAAGCCCGCCTTCCAATCTGTTTATACCGCAGCCATGGCATACGCCGCGGCAGTCCGGAGTCAGCTCACCTCTTAAAGCCTTTTCATACTCCCGCCGCAAAAATGCCGTGGTGACTCCCACATCAATATGGGCCCAGGGCAGCACTTCCTCTTTGTCCCTAGGTCTGTTTGCATAAAACTCCGGTTCAATTCCCGATGCCCGGAATGCTTCCAGCCATGCTGAATAGTTAAAGCATTCCGCCCATCCATCAAACTTACAACCTCTTTTCCATGCTTCAAGCAGCACTTTTCCAAGCCGTCGGTCACCGCGGGCAAACACTGCTTCCAAAAAGCTTAACTCGGGATCATGCCAATCATAGGTAACCCCTTTGATCCGCAGCTTTTCCCGAAGAAATTCCTGTTTTTGCGCCAGCAATTCCACAGAATCCTGGGCAACCCACTGAAAGGGTGTAAAGGGTTTCGGCACAAAAGAAGAAGTACTCACCGTTATTTTCAGCCTGCGGGACTTCCTGCCCCGGTTAAGATTCATATAACATTCCCTGACCTTTGCGGCCAGATCGCCAATTCCCTCCAAATCCTGTTCAGTCTCGGTGGGCAATCCAATCATAAAATAGAGCTTAACCGTATCCCATCCCAGTTCAAAGGCCTGGGTCACACTGTTTATAAGATCCTCTTCAGTTACCCCTTTATTAATAACATCACGCAGCCTCTGGGTCCCGGCTTCAGGGGCAAAGGTTAATCCTGCCTTCCTGACCTTTTTCATTTCCTCAATAAACTCCCGGGTAAAGGAATCAATCCGAAGAGAGGGCAGAGCAAAAGAAACCCTCCGGGACTGAAATTCGTCCATGAACTGCTTTACCAGTTCTTCCAACTGAGAATAGTCGCTGGTACTCAGAGATGACAGTGAAATCTCCTCATATCCGGTATTTTTAACCAATTCCCGGGCCAGATCCATAAGCCTTGAAGCCGAACGCTCCCTGACCGGCCTGTATATCATACCGGCCTGGCAAAACCTGCAGCCGCGGGTACATCCCCTGAACACCTCAAGGGTAATGCGATCGTGTACTATATTCATATAAGGCACAATCATGGCTTCAGGGTAATAGGCTTTTTCCAGATCCCTGACTATCCGTTTTTGAACAACGGAAGGTACACCGGGACGATTGGGTTTGACAGAGCAGATCGTGCCATCGTGGTTGTAATCCACATCATAAAACCCGGGAATATATACCCCTTTTATACCGGCTGCCCTGGCCAAAAAGTCCTGCCGATCCGCCCCCTGTTTTTTCCACTCCGCGTATTCATCCAGCAGCTGGTTAATAACTTCTTCCCCCTCACCCATGACCACAAGATCCAAAAAGTCAGCCAGGGGCTCGGCATTATAGGCACACGGCCCACCTGCGATAACAAAAGGGTGCCCTTTGCCCCTCTCCCGCCGCATAAGGGGAATTCCCGCCAGATCAAGCATATTTATTACATTTGTATAGCTCATCTCGTATTGAAGTGTAAAACCTATAAAATCAAATCCGGCAACCGGTTCCCCGGTTTCCAGGGCAAACAGCGGAATCCGGTTTTCTCTCATCTTCTGTTCCATATCCACCCACGGCGCAAAAACACGTTGGCAATAGGTATCTTCCCGTTCATTTATCAGGTGGTACAGTATCTTCATACCGAGATGGGACATCCCCACCTCGTATACATCAGGAAATGCAAAAGCAAAATTTATTAAAACTTCAGAAGGATCCTTAACAACCATATTGTATTCATTACCCATATATCTAACCGGTTTACCAACCTGTCCAAGTATTCGATCTATTTTAGCCTTGTCCATCCAGGCTGCCTCCTTATAATTACTCTTACTCTATTGTACCCAAAATAAAATACATCAATTTTATCTGAAATGTCGTTTATTATCAATCAGTCTAAGTACAGGGGTATCCAAACCATGTTCCATAAGCCCCCCTACAATATCGGCTTCGCTCAGACGGCCTTTAAACCTGAACTGCTCATCAACTATTGCCACGTAGTGATAGCAGCGGGGTATAAACTTCTTTATCACGTCTTTAACAGCCACGTCATATAATACGGTTATTTCCTTTACCGGCAGTATGCCTTCTTTTAGCAATACATCCTTTTTATAGGTAATATCACGCAGGATAATATACGCAGCCATCCTTCTTTCCTTTACGGCTGAATATACCAAAAATCCGGCCGTAACAAACAGCGTCGGATTAAATATCCTGTAATAAAGAGCATAAAGGCCAATCATTACCAGAAGCAGAGCAAGCAAAAAGCCACCAAAAGCCGTAATGCGTGTGGCTTTCTTTATGCCCATTTCCCTGGACAGCGCAGCTCTGAGTATTCTGCCGCCATCCAGAGGGAGGACCGGTAAAAGATTAAATCCGGCTATAGCCAAATTTGCCTGTACAAACAAATCATGATTTTCCAGGTTAAGCAGATTTAAATTGCGAAAAGTTAAGTATCCCATAATTAACGCGATATTGGACAAAGGTCCGGCAGCTGCAACAAGAGCTTCGTGTCTGGGGCTGAGTTCAAATAAAGTCTCTATTCTGACAGCTCCGCCGAAGGGAAGCAGTTCAATCTCTTTTACGCTTAAATCCAGAAATCTTGCCATTATAACATGGGCTGTTTCATGCACAAAAATAATTACAAAAAAAACAGCAAGCTTTGCTCCTTCCCCGATCAGTACAGCAACAACCATCATCAACAGCATCATTTTGCTGATGTAAATATCTATGTTAAATAATACACCAACCTTCATATCCGCCTGCCCTGCAGTGGAACCTACCGGATTACCTTGCTGTTCTCCTGGATCAGCGGCAGAGGGTCAACAGGTTGTTCATCCTTCCAGGTTTCAAAATGCAGTTGATACGTCCCTGAAGAATTAGCGCCCATCTTTCCAAGCCTGTCTCCCTGCTTAACCGCTGAACCAACTTCAGCCTGGATATCCGAACAGTTTGAGTATAAAGACATCCATCCGCCATCATGGGCTACTTTTATGTATTTCCCATAATTCTCATCTTCCCCTGTTGCAATGACCTGTCCATCGGCAGTGGCATAAATCCATCCTTGCTCCTGTGAAAGAATATCAATACCCTGATTACTGCCCCCACCAGCGTCGTCATATGTTTTCCCAAATAACCCTACCACCTTGCCCTCAGCGGGAGCGGTAAATACAGGCTGATACAGGTCCTGTCCGCTGTCTTGCTCCGGAGAAGGCTGTGTTTTCATATCCTGTTCGCCAAAAACGGCTTGAAAATCGGGCAGGTACCTGGAGACAAACTTGAGCTTCCCCAGGGTCTCGCTGATGCTAAAATCGTATGTAATTGCCTCTTTAACTTTTTCCACCGCCCACCGGGTTGCCGGAATGTCAATGCTCTTTAGCAGTATGACTGCTATTATAATCACAGCTGACACAGCCAATCTGACTGACAGAATTGCCATCCTCAGCTGATTATCACTGCTGTCCGTGCTTCTATACCATGCCTTTCTGCGGATGCTGCCCGGAACAGGCAAATCAAGCCTGGGACGCCTCCTGACCGGGCGAAGGCTTCTTGTCTTTGGATAAACGCTTCTTTTCATATCCAATCCCCATTCCCTCCCATCAGTAAAAGTATATTTAAGGAGAATGGGGAATATGATTTTTAAAACTATAGTTTATATATGATCTAAGCCATTCACCATCTGCCAAAGGCGTTATCATCATCTGAAGGATTCACTATTAACCTCCAGTCCAGATCCCCCCGTTCCAGGGCTTTAACCATCGCTTCCGCGGTAGCCATATTGGTAGCCAGGGGAATATTGTGTACATCACAAAGCCTCAATAACGCATTTATATCGGGTTCATGGGGCTGTGCAGTCAATGGATCGCGCATAAATATAACCAAATCAATTTTATTGTATGCTACTATGGCTCCTATCTGTTGATCCCCTCCCATGGGGCCTGAAAGGAAACGATGTATTGGCAGGCCGGTTGCCTCAGCTATGAGCCTGCCCGTTGTTCCGGTAGCACATAATGAATGCTTGGCCAGAATATTTTTATAAGCCACACAGAAGTTTACCATTTCCTCTTTTTTTCTATCGTGAGCAATTAATGCAATATTCACAAAAGCTTACCTCCCAGCATATTAATCAATCATCCACCGGTTCAAAACCTGATCTTTTGCTTGCGCATAGCCACATTCAAGACCAGGCCATAGGCGAACATATTGGTAAGCATGGAACTTCCTCCATAACTCATAAATGGCAGTGGAATCCCTGTAACGGGCATTAAGCCCATTGTCATACCTATATTCTCAAATACGTGAAATATTATCATGGATACCACGCCTACAATTATAAGGCTGCCCAAAGTATCTTTTGCCTTTGAAGCCTGATATATGGTCCTCAATATCAGAAGCAAATATAAAGCTATTATAATAGCACCGCCTACAAAACCAAGGGCTTCTACCGTAACCGAAAAAATGAAGTCGGTATTCTTGGCAGGAACAAAATTCAGCTGGCTCAATGTATTGTCGGTTAAGATCCCCTTACCGTATAACCTTCCGGAGCCAATAGCTATCATTGATTGAACCACATGGTAACCCGTACCCAGAGGGTCCATCCCGGGGTTCAGAAACACCAGTATACGGTTCCTTTGCACATCGGACAAAAGCAAATGCCAAACGACCGGTACAGCTGCAACAGCTGCTCCTGCCGCACCCAATAGTATCTTATAATTTATGCCGGCTGCAAACAGCATCCCAAAAACTATAGCTATAAAAACCATAGCCGTACCAAAATCGGGCTGATCTATTATCAATGCCATAGGAATAACAAGCTGAAAAAAAACCGGAATAAGATCTTTGACATGCAAAAATCCTTCGCCTTCATCCTTCTTTTTAGCCATAACCCTGGCCATAGTCAGAATCAAAGCAATCTTAGCAAATTCGGAAGGCTGAATATAGAAACTTCCGAAATCTATCCAGCTGCGCGCATTGCCGGCAACATGACCTTTAATTGACACATATAAAAGCAGGCCTATTACCGCCCAGTACATATAGGGAGACAGATCGGCCAAAAGATGATAGTCAATGCTGATCACGATCAACATGCCAACGAGCCCGGCAGCAAACCACATCAGGTGCAACCTCACATGATACATGTCAAAGTTGCCAATAATGTCCCTCAGTCCCTCTTCCGTACCTTCTACCGGCGAACGCATGGCAACGCTTATGCCTATCAGGCCGAAACCTGTCAGCAGCATTATCAGAATAAGGATAAGAAAATCAAAGTTTTTGATAAGCTTTTTGTTAAACATCTATTCCCCCTGAAAAAATACACTGTTCATCTTGTATCATTATAGCACAGCAGTGTTAATTATGAAATAGGAAGTGACTGCCAGAAAGGATAATATAAACTATAAAAAAGAGATTGCGTGCGCAATCTCTAACCTTTGTTCGGTCCCAGTTTTTTCACCTTTTTTATCGGAATATTGGCCACCAGAGCAGTACTATATGTATCCCCCTTCTGCGGTATACGTGACAGGCGGATATCCATACCTTTCTCATCTATTTCTATATAATTGGAAATAACCTTGATCACATCATCCTTGATCATGTCCAAATATTTAGGGGAAATATTTGTCCGATCATGGATCAGTACAAGCTTCAGCCGCTCTTTAGCAATGTCCTTGCTCTTGCTTTCTCCTTTTCCAAAGAATCTAAATAAATCAAACACAGCAATCCCCCTCATCCTTACTATAAGGCACGCTTTCTATTCGAGTTGAAAAAACGTCTTATTCTTGCTAAAAAGCCTTCATCAGTTTCCAGGTTCATAATAGGTATATCCTCGCCCATCAGTCTTCTGGCTATATTTCTGTAAGCCTGGCCTGCCAATGAACTGTCATCCATTACCGCAGGCTCACCTCTGTTGGTAGATATAACAACCCGTTCATCATCAGGAACAACACCTAATAAATCCACACCCAGTATCTCAATGGTATCATCAATATCCATCATGTCTCCCCGCTTAACCATATCTATCCTGAGCCTGTTTATTATGAGTTCCGGATCCATTATATCATTAGCGGACAGCAGCCCTATAATGCGATCGGCATCCCGTACCGCCGATACTTCGGGAACAGTAACTACTGCTGCTTTATCCGCTCCGGCTATTGCGTTTTTAAATCCCTGCTCAATACCTGCCGGACAGTCTATAAGAACAAAATCAAACTCTTCTTTCAGTTGCTCGCACAGCTCCTGCATTTGCTGCGGTGAAACAGCAGTTTTATCTTTTGTTTGAGCTGCAGGTAGTAAATATAACCCCTCAAACCGCTTATCACGGATAAGAGCCTGTTTCAGACGGCAAACCTTCTCTACAACATCAACTAAATCGTAAACAATCCTGTTTTCAAGTCCCATAACTACATCAAGATTACGGAGGCCAATGTCGGCATCCACCAGCACTACCTTTTTGCCCAGCAGTGCCAAAGCTGTCCCAATATTGGCTGTTGTAGTGGTTTTACCAACTCCTCCTTTCCCTGATGTAATAACTATTACCTCTCCCATATGTCTACTCCCCCTATAAACTCGATTTTTATATCCATGTTTAATATGAATCTGGTATTGCACCCTAAAACTCCACTACCCTCAATCTGTATGTCCGGATTTATATTAAACCATGATCAACGAACCGCCTGCATAGCTTATAAATATCAATAAAGCTTTTATTTTAATTATATATTACTTGCCTTTGCTGGGTAAATAGGGTTCTATTACCAAATTTCCATCCCTTACGTAGGCAATTTCGGGATACAGTGATTTTATCACCTCACCTTCGGGAGGTCTGGCTATTATACTTCCAATTCGCAGTTGAGTGGGCTGAAGACTGAAGGCGACCACGACAGCATTATTATTTCCCGTTGCCCCTGCATGGGCCATACCGCGCAAAGTACCCATCACAATAATGTTTCCTTCGGCAACTATCTCGCCGCCGGGATTTACATCGCCAATAATGACCACATTACCCTCGTAGCTTACCAGCTGACCGCTGCGGATGGTCCCCCTGACAAACCGGGTCATGCCTTCTTCTATACCGTCAAAAAACTCAATGGGATCAGCGGAAGGACGTGTAGATTCAGCGATATCAAATGTTATGCTTCCGATTTTTATTTCCCGGGAAATCAGGTCTATAATAGCCTGTTGTTCGTCCGGAGTCAATTTTTTGCCGGTAAATGTGAGATTTATTTCAGAACCCTCAAAAAACCGTTTGCCCGATTCAATTTTACGTTTTAATGAATCCATAATTTGTTCACTGCGGTAATTGGAATCTATATATATTTTTATACCATTACGCACACCTTTGAATATAACCGCGTCCTGATTCATTACAATTGCCCCCATATAAGTCTTCTATAATACCATACCCTGCAATATTCGCCAAACAAACCAAAATTCCTGCATAATTCTGCAAAAACA
>DGEI01000025.1:15159-16889 GCA_002385885.1 Firmicutes bacterium UBA3930 | reverse complement strand
TGTTTTAGCTGATTTACATCATGAACACTCTCAAAACTTCTCTGTGTATTCTTTATACGATAGTATTCTTCAATTATACGGCGTACAATCTGACCGGCATTGCTGGCAGTGCGTCCGTTTGGGATCATGACTGCCACTGCTATTTCGGGATTCTCATAAGGGGTAAATGCAACAAACACCGCTGTATTTCTCCTTGAACGCTCTTCAGCATCGGTATGCCCGGATGTCTGCGCAGTTCCGGTTTTACCCGCCAGAGTTATACTGGGATCTATGTCTGCAAAATAACTAACGGCGGTACCGGTTCCTCCCCCCGCAGCCGACCTGTCATATATTACCTTATGCATACCCTCACGTGCAGCCTCAATATACCGTTCATCCGCGCCAACCTCGTTTACAATAACCGGCCGGGTTTCATTTATAATATTTCCGTCAGGGGACACTACCGCTTTGGTTACGTGGGTTTCCATCACCTTGCCTCCATTTGCAACGGCCGCTATATACCTGGCCAGGGCCAGAGGCGTAACCTGTACATATCCCTGGCCTATCCCTGTTATTACAGTCTCCAGAGGATTCCATTTCTTATACGGAATCAATACGTTGTACTTTATTTTAACCGCCAGATCAGACAGCTTGTTTCGCTGTTGTCTTTCAAATTCCTTATCTCCTTTTTCGTTAAAATATCCCAGTTCGTCACGTATAATTTCCATTATTTCCACACCGGTAGTCTCATGGGGAAGCTCTGCGAGTCTCTGAATATGCTTGTCCTGTGTTTCCGGATCCACGTCCTTGAAACAGCCGGCCGCGGTCATGTAATGCCTTATTTCGTAAATGATATTAAAACGGTTGTCATAGTACTTCCTCTCAGGTCCTCCGATGGAAGACTCCACCTCTTCTATTTCCAGCCCCGTATGTCCATCCATGCCGAACCGCTTACCCCATTCGTTTATTTTTTCAATGCCAAGGCGATCAGCTACTTCATAGAAATAATAGTCGCATGAATGCTTAATGGCATCCATAAAATCCTCGTTGCCGTGATATCCGGGCCGCGCCCAACACCGGGGGCCCTGTCCTTTGCTGTACTTATCGTACATATACGCATCATAAATCTGCTCATGCAGGGTTATTTTCCCTTCCATTAGTCCGGCAATTCCGACCATCATTTTGAATACCGAACCGGGAGCGAAACGTTCCTGGAAAGCTACAGATGTCAGCGGCTTGCCCTTGCCCTCCAGTATCTGTTTAAAATCCTCATTGGATATCGAAGGAATAAACATATTGAGATCAAAAGACGGATAACTCGCAAGGGTTAATACTTCACCGGTATTTACATCAAGTACCACGGCTGCACCTCTTTCAGCAAGAGGCGCATATTTGTCATCCGTATATGGAGGCACCCCTTCAGCCATTTTCTGTATCTCTTCTCCCAGAATATCTTCAACTGACTTTTGAAGCCGGCTGTCCAGCGTAAGGATAATGTTATTACCATCCTCCGGCGGCTCTTCTTTCAATACACGGACTACTTTTCCGGTAGAATTAACTTCTGCCCACATCTTGCCGTGCTTGTCCTTTGTATTGGCAGTTAACCACATCTCGGCATATTTTTCAATGCCCCTTTTCCCTATCCTGTCCACCGACGGATCATAGCCCGCCTCCTTTAAATCAATGCCATTCGATTTGTATTCCTCAAGATCTTCTGTACTTATGCTGCCTACATATCCGATAATATGGGC
>DGEI01000025.1:14139-14891 GCA_002385885.1 Firmicutes bacterium UBA3930 | reverse complement strand
GGACGATACCGGTTCATATATATATCCAGCCGGATGGAGATTATTCTGCGTGCTGTTTCATCCGGCATACTGTCTTCGATTTTAAACCTGTTCCTGAGATGTTTAAGCATTTCTGCCGCGGAAAGATCAACTTTTACTCCTGCATTGTCCTTCCAACGCTTAAATTCCTTACTCTGAGTATCAGCATCCTTATCTTCCCATATATAATACAGCTGGCCATTTTCTCTCATTTTTATCGGTATATTATCCATCAAACGGTTTGTATCACCGTTTTCATCAATAATATTTACAATATCATACAGCAGCTGGTTTAGTTCTTCATCCTTTGATGGTATTCTTTCCCTTGCCAGCTCTACCACGAAAATTTGCTTATTCATAGCCATCGGAATACCGTTTCTATCAAGGATATTTCCTCTGCTTCCTTTGAGAAGAAGTTCCACCGATTTCCGTTCCATGGACAATGTATAGTATGTGTCACCCATTTTAACCGTTATATAGGCCAGTTGTCCCAATAATATAGTAAATCCTATTACACATATAACTCCAAACAAAAAATACCGGTTTTTTAAAATCTTTAACATCTGTGGACCCCCTGTAAATCCCTGCCTCACTCAATCAAAACAGCAACTAATCCAACATTATTCTATCATGCAGCATATAAATAAAAAAGAGGTATATTTTACCCCTTCACTACTCCCTCATTTCCCTCAGTTCCGTATTCTTTTTTCATAAAAACACAGCTTCACACAAAA
>DGEI01000025.1:6496-13933 GCA_002385885.1 Firmicutes bacterium UBA3930 | reverse complement strand
ATTTAACCGGCTGTAAACAGGCTATGGTTATCCGTGTACCAGGAGGGTTAATTCCCAAAATGCCAGCGCCGGTTCATAAATCTATACTTATACAATCTTCTCATCAAATAATATATCAATGGTGTAACAGCTACGGTATATACAATTTCAGGCAATATGACCGTGAAGAACACATTGTAAATCGACACATCCAGGCCAGTGAAAAAGAGCTGTATAAACATAAGAAACTCCCTTAATAAAACCATTAATGCAACAAAAAACATGCAAACCATCATCTTGTCAGCAAATACCTTGCCATAAACCAAACCTATGGTATAGCCGGCCAGCATATATTGAAGCGCATATACTCCGACACACGGTCCGTAAATAATATCCTGCAGCAAACCGCCGGCCAGGCCTACTATCGCAGATGTAGGATTTCCCGCCAGTAACGCAAAGGATACAACCAGGACAGCCAAGGAATCCGGTTGAACCCCGTATATTTGAATAAATGGAAACAAAGACGATTGAATAATAATATTACCCAACAGTATCCCGCAAATAACCCAGCCTTTCATTCTTTCTATCCTTTACCGTATACATATTGAACTCATATTAAACAATATTGCCAATGAGCAAAGTCAATCATCGGTTCTTCCTTTAACTACCAGTACCTCTTCAAGGCGGCGGAAATCCACAGCCGGTTCTACAATGACGGTTTTATAAAGATCACGCTTTGAACGCGTTATCTCTTTCACTTCCCCAATGTATATACCTTTGGGAAGAATACCCCCCAATCCCGATGTAATCACCTTGTCCCCTTCTACTATCTCGGAATCAAGAGGCAAATATATCATGCTGCATGTACCGTCCTCAAACCCAAAGAGATTATTTCCTTTTACCACTCCGTTATCTCTCGTTCTTTCTATAATTCCGCTTATTGAACTCCTGGCATCAATAATAGACTGTACCTTGGACCAATTTGAACCCACTTCTATAATCCGGCCTACCAGTCCCTGTTCGGTTACCACCGCCATATTAACGGCTATGCCATGATTCTCACCTTTGTCGATTGTAAAAATATCAAACCAGTTTCCCGGGTCTTTCCCTGTCACCCTGGCGCCGGTAACCACAAACTCCTCTCTTTCAGTGGCAAAATCCAAAAGTCTCCTAAGCCGCTGATTTTGCTTTTCCAATTCATTCATCCGAAGCAATTCTTTCTCAAGGTAAGCCACACGCTCTTTTAAATTCTGGTAGTTAGTTCTCAGTTCGCGCCTTTCCTTTATATCTGAAATAGAATTATACACATATGATGTGGCGCTATACAATATTTTCTGGACAGGAGAAATAATCTCCCCTACTATTCCTTCAACGGCGTTTATACTCCCGTCATTTTGCGAAGTAAAAACAGCAGCGACAATTAAAAGAACAGATAGTATTACTATTATAACCAATGGACGATTACGAAAAAAACGAATTAAAGACATAACTACCCTATCCTATATTCTTAGATGAAATGGCCACTCTCTTTAAAATCTCCAATTCTTCCAATACCTTCCCGGTACCCTGTGCCACACTATCCAACGGTGATTCAGCAATATGGACGGGCATGCCGGTTTCCTGTGCAATCAATGTGTCAATCCCATCCAGAAGGGCTCCACCGCCTGTCAGCATGATACCCTTGTCCATGATATCGGCAGCAAGTTCCGGAGGTGTTTTTTCCAGGGTGAGCTTGATAGCATCAACAATCTGACTTACAGGTTCATGTAAAGCTTCAAGTATCTCCGATGATGCTATGGAAAGAGTTTTGGGAAGACCGGTTATCAAATCCCTGCCGCGAACATCAATTGATTGTTCTTCTTCTATGGGATAAGCCGCTCCTATTCTGATCTTTATCTCTTCAGCCGTACGTTCACCTATCATAAGGTTATACTCTTTTTTGATATAGGAGATAATTGCATCATCCATTTTATTCCCGCCTATCCTCAAAGATCGGCTGGTAACAATTCCTCCCAGTGAAATTACAGCTACCTCACTGGTGCCTCCTCCAATATCGACAACCATGCTTCCCGTAGGCTCATGAACGGGCAGTCCGGCACCAATGGCTGCAGCCATTGGTTCTTCAACCAGATAGGCTTCCCTTGCTCCAGCCTGCCTCGCAGCCTCATATACAGCCCGCTTCTCCACTTCGGTTACACCGGATGGCACTGAAATTACCACCCGGGGATGAAGCATAATCGATCTTCTTATAGCTCTTCTTATAAAATATTTCAGCATTTCCTGAGTAACGTCAAAATCAGCTATTACACCATCCCGCATAGGCCTGATGGCAATTATATTCCCAGGAGTTCTCCCAATCATTCTTTTGGCTTCCTCACCAACAGCTAATACTTGCTTTGTATCACTTCTTATGGCAACTACTGAAGGTTCGCGGATTACAATCCCTTTACCGCGAATATGCACTAACGTATTGGCTGTTCCCAAATCAATGCCCAAATCCTTACTGAATATGTTGAATACTCCCATTGTGTTTCTTGCTCCTTCCAAATTTTGATATTCTTAGTTCTTTTATAATTATTGCCATTTATTAACCGTTTGATAACACTCAAATCAAGTAAAGATAGTATTATCAGGCATATATTATAATATTAAACAATAGAATTTATTCCGGTATATTTGCCTGTATCCCGCCTGTCCGGTGCACTCCAATCTGTTTGAGCATCACCCAAAGCCGGTGAATGGGAAGGCCAACAACATTATAATAGCACCCTTCAATCCTGCTCACCAGTATTCCTCCAAATCCCTGAATAGCATAGGCGCCGGCCTTGTCCATAGGTTCACCGGTATTAATATACCATTCAATCTCCTGAGGGGTCAAAGGAGCCAGCTCGACCTGAGTTCTTTCATAGCCGGTCAGGCATCTGTGGCTTCCCGTATCTATAACAGCCAGGCCTGTTATCACTTCGTGAACCTGCCCTTGCAGTTCATGGAGCATCATATATGCTTCATCTTTATTCTTTGGTTTTCCAAGCAGTTTATCCTGTTTGACAACTATTGTATCAGCGCCAATCACCAATGCCGGTTCATTTATCCTTCCCGAGACATCTCTTGCTTTCTGAAGGGCTAATTCTACTGAGATGTCAACAGGTGATTGCCCTGGCAGAAACTTTTCTTCACAATTGCTGGGAATCACTTCAAACTGCAGGCCCATCCGGGCCATCAGCTGCTTTCGTCTGGGTGAAGATGAAGCCAGTATTACTCTCATACTACGATCTTAAATAAAACAGGATACCCAGAAGCACTCCCAGCACAGTGCCGAAGTTTATCGTTAATGTAAATCCCAAAGCCAGGCTTATAACCGCCAGGTCAATGGACCATGGAGCATCTTTTGTACCGATCTGAATTGTTTTATTTAATATAGGAGTATCAAAATATTGGGCTAATATGTTCCCAACTACGCTCCCAATGATAATTCCTGCAAATATAAACAAAAGCAGAGTCCACGCGCTCCTTGAGTTTCCCCTTCTCATGGTATACAACTCCTTCTTATGTGTAGAATAACAGAATTACCTAATGTTTAGTATAACATCTTCACATATGATTACAAGATATAAATAAAATTTTATTATACTTAGCCGTTAATTCAGGCGGTCTTCAATCAGCTTTGCCAGCATGTTCGCACACTCTTCTATTCTCTCCTGTTCCTTTCCCTCAATCATCACACGAACCAAAGGCTCGGTTCCAGACGGCCGTATCAGAACCCTGCCCTCATCTCTGAACATATCCTCAATGCGTTTTATCTCCTCCATAATTACCGGGTCTTTGGTATAATCGTCCTTTTTTGCAGGATCCACCTTGGCATTTGCCAGCACCTGGGGAAACCTTGTCATGACGGAAGCCAGTTCAGACAGTTTCCTGCCTTCCCGTTTAATAACCGACAATAACTGCAGCGCTGTTAAAATACCATCGCCTGTAGTACTGTAATCCAAAAAGATAATATGCCCTGATTGTTCTCCGCCAAAACAGTATCCGTTCTTTAGCATCTCTTCCAGGACATACCTGTCTCCCACTTTGGTTCTGACAAAGCTGCAGCCTGCATTTTTAAGGGCAATGCCAATACCGATGTTGCTCATAACAGTCCCTACTACAGTATTCTTTTTTAACACTCCCCTTCTTTTCATATCCAATCCGCAAATCACCATGATCTGATCTCCGTCTACAAGCCGGCCGGTCTCATCTACAGCAATCAGTCTGTCAGCATCGCCGTCAAAGGCCAAACCCACGTCGGCTCCAGTCTCTGTAACAAATTTTTGAAGCTTTTCAGGACAGGTAGAACCACATTTATTGTTTATATTATTGCCATCCGGTGCATTATGAATAACACTCACATCTGCACCCAACTGGGAAAAAACCAGGGGAGCAATCTTATATGCGGCGCCATTGGCACAATCCAGAGCCACCTTCAATCCATTAAGTTTAACATCTATTGTACTCTTCAGGAAGCTGATATAATCCTGAACGGCATTAGGAACAGTAACCTTTCTTCCAATCCCGATACCCGTAGGCGCGGGAATCCCGGCATCAGCTTTTCCGCAAATAACGGCCTCTATCTCATCCTCAATTTCATCAGGAAGCTTGTATCCACCGCCGTCAAAAAACTTGATACCATTGTATTCCATCGGATTGTGTGAAGCAGATATTACAACTCCTGCATCAACGCCGTAATGACGTGTAAGATAGGCTACTGCCGGAGTAGTGGCCACACCGGCAATCAAAGCTTCGCCGCCGGCACTGCATATACCGGCCACCAAAGCCGATTCCAGCATGTCACCTGACGCTCTTGTATCCTTACCAATCAATATCCTTGGCCTCTTCTTACCCTTTGATAAAATATATGTTCCTGCCTGCCCAAGATTAAAAGCTAATTCAAAGTTTAAATCCTTGTTGGCAATCCCCCTGACTCCATCGGTACCAAATAATCTAGCCATATTTTATGCCCTCCTGCGCTATTCGAATTTTTCCATTATGTAGCGTTGAGCGGATATTGAAGCAACAGCACCGTCTGCTGCAGCCGTAATAATCTGCCACAAAGGTTTTTTTCGTAAATCGCCTGCCACAAAAACTCCGGGTATATTGGTAGCCATATTCTCGTCGGCTGTCACGAAACCTGATTCATCTGTCATTACCTTGCCCAGAATCAGGCCGTTGTTTGGCTTCATTCCAATTGCCACGAACAGTCCATCTACTTTCAATTCCTTTTTAGAACCGTCTTTTACATTTCGGATAAGCAGCCCCTCTACATTTTGCTCACCCAATATCTCATCAACTACCGTATCCCAGAGTATTTCGATTTTCGGATTCTGGAACAGCCTGTCCTGCAGTATTTTCGAAGCCCTGAGGGCATCCCGCCTGTGAATAAGATACACCTTCCTGGCATGCTGTGCCAGGAATACGGCATCCTCAACTGCAGTATCGCCTCCACCAACAATTGCTGCATATTTATCTTTGTAGAAAGCTCCATCACAGGTGGCACAATAGGAAACACCTCTTCCCCGGAAAAGATCCTCCTTATCCAGCCCAAGCGTCTTAGCTTCAGCGCCCATACATAATATAAGGGCTTTGGCCTGGTATTCCCCACCGCTGGTTATAACCTTTTTAATCTTATCATCAAGTTTAAGCTCAGCTACTTCGTCATACAATATCTCCAGCCCGAATTTTCGGGCATGAGCTTCCAACTTCATAGCAAGCTCAGGCCCGCCAATAGGCTCATCAAATCCCGGATAGTTTTCCACCATATATGTAGTTGCTATCTGGCCGCCCGGGAACATCTTCTCAATCAGCAGCGTATCCATTCCGCCTCTTTTGGCATACAGGCCCGCAGTAAGGCCGGCAACACCGCCTCCTATAATTATGATATCTTTAAGCATACCAACACCCCACTTTTAATAAAATTCCTATCACCTTCATCCCTGCTAAAACATCAACAAAAATATTATAACCCAAAACCCGTATAATGTGAACAATCTATGGCCGAAGAACCCTTATTCTGCCTGAATGGTATTTAATGAACATTAAGAATTATATTTGACAGTTTGTCTATGATTGCGCCTTTAATTGCTTTTGTCTGGCCTTTTTCAATAAAAGCAGTCCTGTAATAAGGAAAACAGGAAAAAGAATGGCTGCAGCCAGTCCGGCTTTAAGGTTGTCATTGAATTTTTCTGCAAAAAAACCGACAACCGTGGGACCCGAAGAACAGCCCAAATCCCCGGCAAGCGCCAACAGAGCGAACATCGCCGTTCCGCCCTTTGGGCAGTTTTCAGCAGCAAGGCTGAGCGTACCCGGCCACATTATGCCTACAGATAATCCGCACAGGCCGCACCCTATAAAAGCAAGTATGGGATATGGAGAAAAGGCGGCAAACATATAGCTGATAATACAGAGGCAGCCGCTGGCCAGCATATATGCCATCAGATTTAGCTTTTCGCTATACCTGGAATAGAACAAACGGGAACATCCCATTAATATTGCGAACAAACACGGACCTGCGAGATCCCCAACCGTTTTGGATACTTTGAGCCCGGCCTCGGCAAAAGCAGATGCCCACTGGTTCATTGCCATCTCAGAAGCGCCCGAACATATCATCACAAGCACAAACAACCAAAAAATCCTTGTCAGCAGCAATTGTCTTATGGACATACTTTCGCCGTCTTCATTAAGAGTTGCAATCGGAACCCGGGAATAATAGAATGCGTTGAACAGAGGAATACCCGCCCATATAAATGCAAGAATCCTCCAGTTCTCAATCCCGAAAACAGCAAAAAACAGTGTGGAACACAGGACAACCAAAACATGCCCCCAGCAGTAGAAGGAATGGAGCAGGCTCATGACAGCCGGCTTATTCTCCGTTGGGCATGCCTCAACTATCGGGCTGGCTAACACATCTATCAGCCCGCCGCCAAAGGCATAAATGGAAATGGCCAGTAACAAGCCCGTAAAGGGATCCGGAAAGAGCTCGGGAAATATACCTAAACCCAAAATACCTGCGCCTGCAGCGAAATGAGCTGTAACGATAGATACTTTATATCCGATTTTGTCAATAAATTTGGCTGACAGCACATCAACCAACAGCTGTATGGTGAAATTAACCGTTACCAACAGCGTTATTTGACCCAGTGGTATTTTATATGTACTTTGAAATGTCAGAAAAAGCAGCGGTGCAAAATTGTTTATAACCGCCAAAGTTATGAAACCTATGTAGCTTGCTGCCAATGTATGTTTGTAGTTATTCCTGATACTCATATGCTAAATCTACTCCTCCATTTTTATAATAACCAGCCCCTATTATATCATTAACATAGTATAATTGCTATTGAGACAGCGCCAAAGCAGAAAGCTGTTTGCCGTGTATGCATAAACTGACAGCCTGAACTTCCAAAAATAAAAACCGCCAAAGGGAAT
>DGEI01000025.1:0-6285 GCA_002385885.1 Firmicutes bacterium UBA3930 | reverse complement strand
AAACTCGTGTGTAATGAAACAAATCCCTACCTCTTGGAAAACTGCGGAGCTCTTCGAGCACCTTTCAGGCCGTACTTCTTTCTTTCCTTCATTCTTGGATCCCGTGTTAAGAAGCCTGCCTTTTTAAGTAATGGCCGGAGTTCTTCATCAGCCTTTAACAACGCCCTGGCAATACCATGTCGGATAGCGCCGGCCTGTCCGTTGTAACCACCACCTACAACATTTGCGACCACATCAAACTTACCCAACGTCTCGGTAAGTTCCAGGGGCTGTCTTACCGTAACTTTCAAAGTCTCCAAACCAAAATAGTCATCCATTTCTCTTCCATTGATGATTATTTTTCCATCACCGGGAATAAGCCTTACCCTGGCAATGGCCTTTTTTCTTCTTCCGGTTCCGTAATACTGTACTTGTGCCAAAATGTACCCCTCCTTTCCTGTGGTCTTCATTAAAGCTCAAGCCGTTCCGGCTTTTGAGCTTCATGTTGATGAGTGGGCCCAGCATAAACACGCAGCTTTTTGAGCATCTTGCGGCCAAGCCTGTTATCAGGCAGCATGCCTTTCACCGCTTTATACACAGCAAATTCAGGCTTCCTGGCCATAAGCTGCCTGTAAGGTGTCTCCTTTAATCCACCGGGATACTGGGAATGCCTCCGGTACATCTTCTGGTCCAGTTTCTTGCCGGTCAGCAGTACCTTTTCAGCATTTACCACAATAACAAAATCACCGGTGTCTACATGGGGAGTATATATTGGTTTATGCTTTCCTCTTAATATTTTTGCTATTTCAGACGCCAACCTCCCAAGAGGTTTGCCGCTTGCATCTACAACATACCATTTTCTCTCAACTGCATGAGGTTTTGCTACGTAAGTCTTCATGGCTTTTCCTCCCGTTTTCTACAATATTCACGTTCCGTTACTATTAAACATAAAAAAACACTGCTTTTTGCAAAATCAGCAAATGTTTCCGTTCCGTTTTGAAGATCCGGGGCTAGTGGATCTTATAAAGCTAACCTATATTGTAACGCAAGCTTTACAGCGTGTCAAGATACTAATCGCTGAAGTTTTCCAGCAGCTCTGTCAATACTTTTAACTGCTTGAACGTATCAATATATGCATATCTTCCGCCGTCGTAATCACCCCGCTGAATCAACGGCATGCCGTTTTGTTCCAGCGCCCTGATCTTTCCATCCATGTCTTTTATCACAAAGGCAATATGATGGACTCCTTCACCGTGCTTATCCAGAAACTCCCGCCATGTACTGGGGTTTTCATCAGGCTCAATCAACTCCAGCTGCACCTGGCCCATGTTGAAAAAAGCAAGCTTAGCCCTGGCATCACTGGCTTTGCCGTAAAGCTCAGTATTGGCTTTTTCATATCCATCCGTCCAGCGCCAGCCGGGTTTTTCGACTCCCAGAAAGTCAGCATATACTTGTGAAACAGCATCAATATCCCGGACAATAATGCCGATTTGTGTAATAACCCTGGTACCTAACAAATTTTTCTCACTCATTTGTATCCCCCTAAACTACTAATAAAATTATTAATATTATAGAGCGCTGCTGTAATGTCAAAGCGCTTAATAAGCCCGGTAATAGACCTGTTCAAGGCACAGCCCGTGAGGCGGCGCAGTTGGCCCTGCATTGTTCCGTTTCCCTGATTCCAATATGTTTTTCATGTCAGAAGAGCTGATTTTATGCCTCCCAATCTCAATAAACGTACCCACAAGTATACGTATCATGTTATACAAAAAGCCGTTTCCTTTTACATTAAAGTACAGCCGGCAAGGAGGCTCCTGTTTCCAATATGCTTCATAAACAGTACGGACCGTGCTTTTTGAGCTTGCTCCCCCGCTCTGAAAAGCTTTAAAGTCATGGGTTCCTATAATATACCTGGTTGCATCATTCATAGCATCAACATCAAGAATGTCAGGTATATGATAATAATAATTCCTGCCAATGGCCGGTGCATGAGGGCGCGTCAATACAGAATACCTGTACCGTTTTGCCACAGCGCTGTACCTGGCATGGAAGTCCATGGAAACTTCCTGGGAATGAAGTATACGGATATCCGGTGGAATTAAAGTGTTTATGGCATAGCTGAACTTATCAGGGGGAATTGAAGATGTGGTTGCAAAGTTGGCTACCTGGCCTTTGGCGTGTACTCCGCTATCTGTCCGGCCGGAACCGATAATAGTGATACTCTCGCCGGTAAGCTCAGCCAAAGCCTCCTCCAGTACCTGTTGAACTGAAAGAGCATTGGTTTGTCTCTGCCAACCGCTGTAGTTGGTACCGTCATATTCGATCAGTAATTTAATATTTTTCATTATCAACAAACGCTCCGTTATACTTCTTATTCACCAGTAAACTACATATTATCAACAAATCCGGTAATTCTGTCAAGCGCATACTTATTTCCGATTTGTCTGCTTAGTTTTTATATTATAAATAGCTGTTAAGCAGTATGCCCAATACCAGCAAAAAAGTCACAGCCAGAGCTATATAATCCCGGGAAGCGGTTTTGGGAATCTTCATCCGGGTCCGGTTTTCTCCTCCCCGATAGCATCGGGATTCCATCGCCATAGCCAGTTCGTCAGCCCGCCTGAAGGCACTGATAAATAATGGTACCAGAAGAGGCACCAGGGCCTTGGCCCGCTGAAATAAATTACCGCTTTCAAAATCAGCTCCTCTGGCCATTTGCGCCTTCATTATCTTGTCGGTCTCTTCAAGAAGGGTAGGTATGAACCTTAATGCAATGGTCATCATCATCGCCAGTTCATGGACCGGAAAACGAAAGATCTTTAGAGGCTGCAGCAAGTGTTCAATACCGTCTGTTAAAGCGATGGGGGATGTAGTCAAAGTCAGGAGGGAGGTGCCGGCTACAAGAAAAATCAGGCGCAAACCCATAAAAACCCCCTGCAGCAATCCTTCCTGGGTCAAAGTAAAGAACCAAAACTTGAAAATAACCTTTTCTCCCGAGGTAAAGAAGATATTTATAAAAAAGGTTAATGCTATTATAAACAACAGAGGTTTTAAGCCCTTAAGCATATACCTGACCGGTACACCCGAAAGAATAACAGCCAATGCCATATAGGCAAGTATCATTCCATAACCGATAAAACTCCTGACAAAAAATATAATTACAATGAATACAAAGGTAATAATTATTTTAACCCTCGGGTCCAACCTGTGGATGGATGATTGCCCGGGGAAAAATTGTCCTATGGTAATATCCTTAAGCATTGCTTCTCCCCCTTACCATTGCCAGAATAGCGGCGGCCGCTTGCTCAACAGTATATATGTTTTCCGGCACATCCATCCCCCGTTCCCTTAAACCCCTTATAACATGGGCTATCTGAGGAATGTCCAATCCCATTTCCTGCAGTTCGTCAACATGGGAAAAAACCTCTTCAGGTTTTCCCATGAGAGCTATACGGCTGTTATTCATTACTATAATCCTGTCAACCAGTTTCGCAATATCCTCCATACTGTGAGAAACCAGGATAATGGTCATCCCCCGTTCCCTGTGCAAATCCTTTATCTGGCCAAGAATTTCATCTCTCCCTTTGGGATCCAGCCCGGCAGTCGGTTCATCCAGTATAAGGACTTTAGGTTTCATAGCCAGAACACCTGCAATTGCAACTCTTCTTCTCTGCCCGCCGCTGATTTCAAAGGGCGACCGGTCCTTTAAGGAATCATAATCGAGGCCAACCAGTTCCATGGCTTCCCTGACTCTTTTTTCCACTTCATCATTGGAAAGATTCAGATTCTTAGGGCCAAAAGCGATATCAAGGTACACCGTTTCCTCAAAAAGCTGGTGTTCCGGATATTGAAACACTAAACCTACATGCTGCCTTAACCATTTTGAAGACTTCGTACGCTCTGTTATATCTATATTATCTACGATTATTCTGCCCTTTGTAGGCTTTAAAAGGCCGTTGAGATGCTGAACCAGCGTGGACTTTCCGGAGCCGGTATGCCCGATTAACCCGACAAACTCTCCGTCCTGTATTTCAAAACTGACATCATCCAGGGCAACCGATTCAAAAGGACTTCCTTTCATATAAACATGGGTCAGGTTTTCAACTACAATTGACATATCGCATCCACCATCTCTTCCACTCTAAGCAGGTTTTGAGGAACGTCCAATCCCTCTACTCTAAGCCGGTACGCCAGTTCCGTAACCTGCGGTACATCCAGCCCTATTCCTTTTAAAACCTCTACCTGCGAAAATACATCCTCCGGCGTCCCCTGGAGCACTATTTTTCCCTGCTCCATTACAATGACCTTGTCGGCATCCACAGCCTCTTCCATGTAATGGGTTATATGTACCACCGTAATACCTTCATGTTTGTTGAGATACTTAATGGTCTCTATTACTTCCCTTCTTCCCGATGGATCAAGCATGGCCGTTGGTTCATCCAGTACTATCACTTCCGGCCTCATGGCAAGAATACCAGCTATGGCAACCCTCTGTTTCTGTCCGCCCGACAGATAATGGGGCGCAGAATTGGCATACTTATCCATACCTACGGTTTTTAACGCTTCATCCACCCTTATTCGTATTTCCTCAGCAGGCAGCCCAAGGTTTTCAGGTCCAAAAGCAACATCTTCCTCCACAATTGTTGCAACGATCTGGTTATCAGGATTTTGAAAGACCATACCTGCCGTTTGGCGGATTTCCCATACCATGTCTTCATCCCTGGTATCTATTCCTTTTATCAATACAACGCCTTTACTTGGTTTTAACAGTGCGTTAAAATGCTTTGCCAGTGTTGATTTTCCCGAACCATTATGACCAATGATAACCACAAACTCACCCTTTTTTACATCCAGGGTAACTCCGTTCAATGCCGCAACTTCCTGGCCTTCATAGCTTAGGTAATCAAACTGCACATCTTTAACCTCTATCATTAACTCCATACCGTTCTCCTTTTATTGTCCTTACATATTGGTACTTTCATTATATAATACCATAACGGCTGATCAATAGGAATAAGCCACAAAAAAATTATGGATTAAGCTTATCACTTAATCCAATCGAAAATTTCATTCAACCAGTTCCAGCAGCACCTCTTCGGCGCCATCTCCTCTTCTGGGCCCCAGCTTGACTATCCTGGTATACCCGCCGACACAATTCTTTTCTTCATTTCGTGCCCTGTATTTCGGACCGTAATCATTAAACAGCTTCTCTACCAAAGGATGCTTTATTTCACGGCTGCGCTGCTTGTATTCGCTCCTGGTCTCCTCTCTTGTCTTGGGTTCCCGCAAATTATACAGATATGATATCATCTTTCTTCTGGCATTTAACTTTGAAGGAGTATCATTTGTTACTTCTATAGTAACCGTTTGCCCCTTCTCATTATTAACTTCTTTTTGTACCTTGATTGATTTATCATATTCATTTACAGCCAGTGTTATAAGCTTTTCAGCAACACGTCTTACTTCCTTGGCCCTTGCTTCTGTAGTAACAATCTTCCCATGCCACAAAAGCGCAGAAACCTGATTGCGAAGCAGCGCCCGCCTTTGATCACCGGCTTTACCCAGCTTCCTTTGTCTAGCCATAATATCGCCTCCTGTTACTAATGGTCTTTCAAAATTGCTCAGTCTTCATTTTTTTTCAAGCTTAATCCAAGAGCAGCAAGCTTTTGCTGTACCTCTTCCAGGGACTTTTTCCCAAGGTTTCTTACTTTCATCATATCCTCGGCGGTTCTTTGAGTTAATTCCTCTACCGTGTTTATTCCCGCACGTTTCAGACAGTTATACGAACGGACCGAAAGATCCAGTTCTTCAATGGTCATCTCCAGCACTTTCTCTTTCTTGTCCTCTTCCTTTTCAACCATTATTTCTACATCATTTACATGATCTGTTAAGTCTATGAACAGCATTAAATGCTCGCTCAGGATTTTTGCAGCCAAACTCGTTGCTTCATCTGGTTTAAGAGCACCGTTTGTCCAAACTTCAAGGGTGAGCCTGTCATAATCTGTGATTTGTCCTACACGCGTATCCTCCACAGTATAATTTACCTTCCGTATAGGTGTAAATATGGAATCAACGGGGATAATACCAATTGGCTGGCCCGGCTGTTTGTTTCGCTCTGCCGGCACATACCCCCTGCCTTTTTCCACATTTATTTCCATATACAGCTTTGCATCCTCATTCAGGGTTGCAATATGCAAATCGGGATTTAATATTTCTATATCAGCATCGGCTATAATATCGGCACCGGTTATCTCACAGGCTCCCTGGGCATTAATGGTCATTACCTGGGGTTGGTCTCCGTCCATC
>DGEI01000026.1:4470-11615 GCA_002385885.1 Firmicutes bacterium UBA3930 | reverse complement strand
ATATACAAAGCACTACCTTCAAAGCGAAATGGACCGCGGGTGTAAGAAATCAGGGGTAAAAAAGATACGTGTTCATGACATCCGCCATTCCCACGCATCATTATTGATTGAACTGGGTTTTTCCCCGCTGCTTATATCAGAGCGTCTTGGCCATGAGAATGTGGAGACTACTCTGGAAATATACGCCCATTTATACCCCAATAAGCACGGGGAAGTTTCCAGTAAACTGAACGAACTATTTACCCCTAAAATTTTCCAAAAAACAGGCGAAAATCCGGGTATTTCAGAATAATGCTTCCAAATTGCTACCACGGATAAAAATTAAGCCTCTGAAACCCTTTATTTTACTGGGTTCAGAGGCGTTTTAACGTCTATTCCCACTCGATTGTGGCAGGGGGTTTTGTAGTTATATCATATACAACCCTGTTTATACCTTTAACCTCGTTTACAATCCTGCCGGATACCTTCTCCAATACATCGTACGGTATCCTGGCCCAGTTTGCAGTCATAAAATCCGTTGTCACAACGGCCCTTAATGCAATTACATGATCATAGGTCCTGTCATCTCCCATTACCCCAACAGTTTTAAGGGGAGTAAGCACAGCAAAATACTGGCTTATATCATTCACCATACCTGCTTTTGCAATCTCTTCCCTGAATATATGATCCGCTTCCCTGACAATCTCCAATCTTTCCCTTGTAACCTCACCTATAATCCTGACAGCCAATCCGGGCCCGGGGAAAGGCTGCCTTGACACTATTTCTTCCGGGAGATTAAGCTCCCTTCCGACCTGCCGGACTTCATCCTTAAACAGGTTCCTCAGCGGTTCTATGATGCCTTTAAAATCTATATCGACAGGCAATCCGCCTACATTATGATGGCTCTTTATAACTGCGGAGTCTCCCACACCGCTTTCAACCACATCCGGATATATTGTTCCCTGGACCAGGTAGTCAATCTCCCCAAGCTTTCTTGCCTGCTCTTCAAACACCCGGATAAATTCCTCACCGATTATCTTTCTCTTCTGTTCAGGGTCGGTCACCCCTTCCAGCCTTCCGAGAAACCTTTCGGCCGCATCCACTCTTATAAAATTCATGTTGAAACTGTTTCTGAACACATTTTCCACCTGGTCTGCTTCATTCTTTCTGAGAAGGCCATGGTCCACAAATATACAGGTAAGATTATCGCCTACAGCTTTGTGTACCAGTACGGCGGCAACGGATGAATCAAGCCCTCCCGAAAGAGCACACAGCACAGGACTGTCTCCCACCCTGCCGCGGATTTCATCAGTTATTTTTTCTATAAAGGATGATATCTCCCAATCCCCCGAACAACCGCATATATTATAGAGGAAATTATTAAGCATAGCCTTACCCTCGGGAGTATGCTCAACTTCAGGGTGAAACTGTACGCCGTAAAGTTTTCTGTTATCATCCTCTATTGCCGCAGCCAAACAGTTATCCGAATGGGCGGTCACCCTGAATCCCTCGGGTACTTTGCTTACACAACAGGTATGACTCATCCAGGAGAAAGTTTCAGGCTCAATGCCCTGGAAAAGACTGCTGGACGGATCCACCTTTATCCCGGTCCTGCCGTACTCTCTCTGCCTGGCTTCAGCCGCTTCACCACCAAGCATGACGCTCATAAGCTGCATACCGTAGCATATACCAAGAATAGGAACGCCTAGTTCGAATAATTCCCTGTCACAAAAGGGAGCCCCTTCGTCATTTACTGACGCAGGCCCCCCGGTCAGTATAATCCCCTTGGGATTTAAGATTTTTATCCTGTTAATGGGAGTATTACAGGGGAGTATCTCGCAATACACTTTTGCTTCTCTGACTCTTCTTGCAATAAGCTGATCGTACTGCCCTCCGAAGTCAAGTATAAGCACCAGTTGGTTTCTCAAAAACAAAACCCCTTTCTCATTTTTGTTTATACATATATCAGGAATTCTACTTAAGTATACTCAATTATAACACGAATTCTACAGCCTAATTATTTCCTCACCGGTATTCCGTGGCTTTCGAGGTAATCCTTAACCTGGGCAATGGTAAGCTCACCAAAGTGAAACAGAGAAGCTGCCAATACCGCATCGGCTCCTCCGTTTATTATAACTTCAGAGAAGTGTTCCAGCCGTCCCGCGCCCCCGGATGCGATGACCGGAACATTGACTGCCCGGGTTACGGCCTTGGTTAAAGCTATATCGTAGCCGTTTTTGGTACCGTCCATATCCATGCTGGTAAGAAGAATTTCCCCGGCCCCTCTTTTCTGTACTTCCATGGACCATTCAACGGCATCCATGCCCGTATTTATCCTTCCGCCGTTAACATATACATCCCAGCCGCTGCCGTCCTGACGGCGTTTTGCATCTATGGCAACCACAACGCACTGGCTGCCAAAACGGCTTGCTGCTTCTTCAATAAGATCGGGATTGCGGACAGCGGCCGAATTTATGGAGATCTTATCAGCCCCGGCCTTTAATATGTCACGAAAATCCTCTAAAGTTCGTATCCCGCCCCCAACCGTCAGGGGTATAAAAACCTGCTCGGCGGTCCTTGCAACAACATCGGTCATGATATTCCGGGCCTGAGCTGATGCGGTTATATCAAGAAATACCAGCTCATCGGCTCCGGCTTCATTGTACGTCCTGGCAGCCTCAACCGGGTCCCCTGCATCCCTCAGGTTTACAAAGTTTATACCCTTGACGACTCTTCCGGATTCAACATCCAAACACGGAATAATGCGCTTTGTAAGCATATTTCTCCTCCTTGCAATCAGGCGAACTGGCAGCCGCCGGCAAAATCGGCCCCGATAGTATTCCGAAAATCCCGGCTTTGGTTCGGTATAAATAAACAAACAGGACTGCCCCGGAATACAAAAAGATATAACCGGGCCGGCGCTGTGGTTTACTGGAAATACGCAACCCCGGCTTCAAACAGTTTCTGATCCTTATCACCGGGTATGTTCCTGGCAACATTGGTTCCTATTCTCTCCGAATGCCCCATCTTGCCCAATACCCTGCCGTCAGGGCTGGTTAGCCCCTCGATAGCCATAAACGAACCATTGGGATTAAACTCAATATCGTTTGTGGGCTTCCCGTCAAAATCCACATACTGTGTGGCAATCTGCCCGTTTTTGGCCATCTCTTCTACCTGTTTAACGGAGGCGATAACCCTGCCTTCCCCGTGGGATACGGCAATGGTGTGAATATCTCCCGGTTTAACCCTGGAAAACCACGGTGAAAGGTTGGACACCACCTTTGTATTGACCATCCTGGAAACATGGCGTCCTATGGTGTTAAAGGTAAGAGTCGGACTGTCCTCCGTCATATCCCTGATCTCCCCGTAAGGTACCAGGCCAAGTTTGATAAGCGCCTGGAAACCGTTGCATATACCCAGTATAAGCCCGTCCCTGTTATTTAAAAACTCCATTATCGCTTCTTTTATATAGGGATTTCTGAATGTAGCAGCTATAAATTTGCCCGAACCGCTGGGTTCGTCTCCTGCGCTGAAGCCGCCGGGGAGCATAATTATCTGGGAATTCTTAATCTTTTTGACCATCATATCTATGGATTCATCAATATCCTTCTGGGTAAGATTCTTTACAATTAAAGCATCAACTATTCCGCCGGCTTTTTCAAAGGCCTTTCCGGTATCATATTCACAGTTGGTACCCGGAAACACAGGCATAAACACCCTGGGCTTCGCTATTCTGACAACACCTGACTTATACCGGCCTCCTCCTGTAAAAACCTCAACAACCGGATTGGAGCCGGGATAAGCATCCCCGGAAGGTTTTGTGGGAAATACATCTTCAAGAGGTTTTTTCCAGCTTTCCAAAGCCTCATGCAGGCTTATACTGACACCGCTGACGACTATTCCGGGCTTTGCATGAGTATAACCCAACAGACGGTATTCCAATCCGCTGAACAATTCTTCCGGATCTTCATCCCGGGGAATTTCAAGTATAATGGAACCGTATCCAGGTGTAAATAGCGTACCTGGATCCTCTATACCCTGAAATACAAAACCAATCATGTTGCCAAAACACATTTTGCTTACAGCCTCGGCTATACCGCCGGATTTTACACTGCAGGCGGCCAAAACTTTTCCGGATTTTATCAGTGAGTTTATCCTTATATAGTTTTTGTCCAGCTGTTCAAAATCGGGCAATCCGCTGCTGTCCCTGTTCAGAGGAATTAATACCACTTTACTTTCTGTTCGTTTAAACTCAGGGGAGACAACATGATTTACATTCAGAGCATTAAAGGCAAAAGCTACCAAAGTCGGTGGAACATCCAGATCCTTAAAGGTCCCCGACATGCTGTCCTTACCGCCTACAGAGGGAATCCCCAGCTTTGTCTGAACATAATATGCGCCCAGTAAAGCAGCCAGGGGTTTTCCCCACCTTGCCGGATCCTCGCCCAACTTCTCAAAATACTCCTGAAGCGTCAGTCTTATACTTCTATAATCACCGCCAATTGAACAGGCCTTTGCAAGCGCCTCAACAATTGCGAAAACGGCTCCGTGGAAAGGACTCCACTTCGATAATACCGGGTTATATCCAAATGTCATAGCGGTACCGGTAGAGGTATCACCTTCAATAACCGGGATCTTCGCTACCATACCCTCGGCAGGAGTCAACTGGTATTTTCCTCCAAAAGGCAATAGTACGGTCCCGGCTCCTATAGTACTGTCAAATCTTTCTACAAGCCCCTTCTGGCTGCATACATTCAACCGCTCAAGATTATTCAGCCAGGCTCCTTTTATATCCTCTTTATACATTGACACCTCTTCAGGCAGTATATCAAAGAAATATCCCCCTTCATCCGGAGCTGCTACAACAGCGCTGCTTCTTCTCTTAACACCGTTGGTGTTTATAAACTCCCTGCTTATGTCAACTATCAGCTGCCCCCGCCATCTGATTCTGACCCTGGCCTCTTTCGTAACATACGCAACCGGAGTAGCCTCAAGGTTCTCTTCAGCAGCTGCAGCAATAAACTTTTCAACATCGTCAACCGAAACCAGAACTGCCATTCTTTCCTGGGATTCGGATATAGCAAGCTCTGTGCCGTCAAGCCCTTCGTATTTTTTGGGTACGGCATCCAGATCTATTTCAAGGCCGTCAGCCAGCTCCCCAATAGCCACAACCACGCCTCCGGCACCAAAATCATTGCATTTTTTTATAAGCGGGCTGACCAAAGGATTCCTGAAAAGCCTTTGGATTTTTCTTTCAGTCGGGGGATTGCCCTTTTGCACCTCGGCCCCTGACTTAATCAACGACTCCTCGTCATGTTCCTTTGAAGAACCGGTAGCTCCGCCGCACCCGTCACGGCCGGTCCTTCCACCCAGCAAAATAACCACATCACCCGGTTCCGGCTTGCCTCTTACCACGTTCCGCCTTGGAACAGCACCAATAACCGCACCCAGCTCCATTCTTTTGGCCACATATCCTTCATCATATATCTCAACAACCTGTCCTGTTGCAAGTCCTATCTGATTCCCATAAGAGCTGTACCCCTGGGCGGCGCCCGTAGTTATTTTGCGCTGGGGAAGCTTGCCTGGCAAGGTTTGGTCAACAGGCGTCCTTGGATCGCCGCTTCCGGTAATCCTCATTGCCTGGTACACATACGCCCTGCCTGACAAGGGATCCCTTATCGCTCCTCCCAGGCAGGTGGCAGCGCCTCCAAATGGTTCTATCTCAGTAGGATGATTGTGAGTCTCGTTTTTGAACATAACAAGCCATTCCTCGTTTTTTCCATCCACATCAACGTTAACAACAATGCTGCTGGCATTTACCTCATCGGATTCTTCCAAATCGTCCAGCATTCCCTTCATCTTAAGTTCCTTCATGGCAATGGTGGCAATATCCATAAGGCAGATGTCCCTGTTGTGCTCATCATTCCCATATACGAATTGCCTGGATTGAACATAGCTGTCAAAAGCCTTTTTTATAATTCCACTGTATTTTCCGTCTTCTATTTCAATATTTTCAAGCTTTGTCAGGAACGTGGTATGCCGGCAGTGATCCGACCAATAGGTATCCAGCATGCGAAGTTCGGTTATGGTGGGATTCCTTCTTTCGGTATTCCTGAAATAATCCTGGCAGAATTCCATATCATCAACAGACATCGCAAACCCTCTGCTGTCTATGAATTCAACCAGTTCATCCCTTGTTAATGAAGTGAAACCTTCTATTATCTCCACATCCTCCGGGGTTTCAGTTTCAACCTCAAGGGATTCAGGTTTTTCAAACGAAGCTTCTCTTGTTTCTATGGGGTTTATACAGTAATCTTTAATTCTCTGAATCTCTTCTTTAGAAATATTACCGCCCAGGATAATAACGTTTGCGGTACGGCACAAGGGCCTTTCACCCCTGGTTAACAGCTGAATGCATTGGGCGGCCGAATCAGCCCGTTGATCGTATTGCCCGGGCAGATATTCAACTGCAAACGCAGTTTCATTATCCTTGAGGATAAAATCCTCATCATACACCATGTCCACAGGCGGCTCGGAAAATATGATATTCCGGCACATCCTGTACTCATCATCCGTAATCCCCTCAACATCATACCTGTTCAGCAGCCTCACGTATTCCAGGCCTTTTATGCCAAGGTTATACTTCAAATCCCTGTAAATGGCCTGGGCTTCAATATCAAAGCCGGCCTTCTTTTCAACGTATATCCGCTTAACTTTACTCATGGTTATCCTGTCCCCTTTAAACAAAATAAACTCGAATATTATACTTAAAGAATAGCACAAAAGTTCACTATTTTAAATACTTTTTTTGTCATTTCATAAAAAAAATTCGGTAAATGAACCGCAGCAGTATGGTATTCATAAATTATTTACAGTATTTAGAATTCGCTATATCTTCTATCGGGACAATTCCCCGAACTTCTAAACGGTCTGGATATACCCACAGCTTAACTTGTAACCTGTCAAGCAGTTCTTGCCAAGTCATTACTCTCTGTGGGAATCCGACCGTTAAATGTTTTTCATCGTGAACTTTTACAAAAGCAATATTCTCCGTAACGGTATTCTCATTCGGCTGGTAGCGGACATCGAATAGTTCTTCCTCAATCGCTTCCTTCACTACCGCGATATTCTGTTCCAGCTTCGTGAGGTTTTCCATCTCCGGCCAG
>DGEI01000026.1:0-4314 GCA_002385885.1 Firmicutes bacterium UBA3930 | reverse complement strand
GTTTTCCATCTCCGGCCAGTAATGTTCATACCGCTTGCGAATGGCAAATTCCTGTGCCTTTAATTCATTAATTTGGCGTTTATACTCTTCGTGTGATAACGCCCCATCAACATAAACAGTAGCAAGTCTTTTCTGCTTCTCCTGTAACTGTGAAATCTGTTCCGTTATTGGAGAGAGTAAAGTTTCCAGTTCTTCCTTCCGGCGTTCCAGCGAACCGACATACTCATCAATGGCTTTACGCATCTGGTCTTTATTTTGAAGCATCTCAATAATCCGTTTCTTGACTTCTGTGGTAACTGCTTCACCATCAAGGACTGGGCTGGTACATCTGGGACTGCCGTCAAGGTGGTATTGCTTGAGTTTTCCATTACACTTAAAAACCAGCTTCGTCCCTTTGTTATACATAGTATCGTGAAACGGACGTTGACAGAGACCGCAGAAGATACGACCGGCAAGTATCGGTTTTGGACGCTTGCGGTTAAACCCTCCTCTTGATTTAACTCTCTTTTCCTGTGCTTTTTCCCACAGCATTTTATCAATAATAGGTGGGAAATCTACCTCATACCACCCATCAGTTTTTTCCTTTTTCACTTTTTCAACTTGTTCTGGACTTAACTGCACTTTATCACCCCTCCAGAGATAGTTTGTTCCAGCGTAAACTGTGTGAGTAAGAATACGCTGGATGGTAGCATCACCCCAATGAGCCTGCATCTTACCAGCGCGTCCTTTACGAGTTTTGCGAAGTTGATTAGGTGTGGGTATCCCTAATTCCGTTAACTTTTCCGCAATCCGTACCATACCCATAGGTTGTCCTGACTCGTCTCCATAGACGTACCACTGGTAAATGAGTTTGACTATCTTAGCTTCATCTTCAATAATTTCCCATTTTTCCTTTTTATCGTTCCATTTGTAACCAAGTGGCTGAGAACCTCCTGCATACTTTCCAGCTTTCGCTAACTTTTTCTTACCGGTTATCGTCCGTAACTTGATAACTTCCCTCTCGTATTCAGCAAAAGCACCAAGAATGTTTGAGTGGAGATTTCCTTCCGGTGTATTATCATTAGAACCTTGTACGAAAATGAACCCGTCTCCTTTAAGACCGCAACGTCTAATTTTACGCGCTTCATCACGTAATGCCGCGAATACCGCCATAGACCGAGATAACCTATCTTGACGATAAACAAAGATAGCGTCA
Organism: Firmicutes bacterium UBA3930; assembly: GCA_002385885.1. Lineage (GTDB taxonomy): Bacteria > Bacillota > Clostridia > Caldicoprobacterales > Caldicoprobacteraceae > DTU074. The sequence continues at coordinate 3,119 of DGEI01000026.1, read as the reverse complement.
TACTCACCATCTTGATATTTCTCCCAAAGTTGATGGAGCACTGGTCTCTCATCTATACCCAGTGCTCCGCTGTAACCGTCTTCTTTGAATATGTCTTCTTCTGTAACATGATAACCGCGTCTTTTTGCTTCCTCCATACAGATTTCAGCTTGAGTATCAAGAGAGGTTCCTTCCGCTTGGTCTTCTGTGGAAACCCTGCAGAGTATTGCGGCGCGTTTTATTAACTGCTTCATACCATCACCTACTGATTTCCTTTTGAACCACTGTCAATATAAATCGGTATTTTCAACGTATCCCCCGCTTTGATAAAGTGAGGGTCGGTAATATTGTTAAGTTCCAATACCTGTTTGGCGTACCATTCATAATTCATTCTAAAATGCTCGTTCATAAAGTATGGGTTGATAATGTCAACCAGCGTATCTCCTGATTTAATAGTTATCTTCCGTATCTCTTTTAACTCCCATACATCATTAGGTCTTTCAGCAATGTTAATCCTGTCAATTAAGGCTACCTTGTCACGGTCAAAGTATTCTTCGGGTGGTAGTACCCTATACCCGTTCTCAACTACATACCAAATACCGGTTGCTTCATTAACATACCGTCCTGTCTCCTCATCATAAGTATATCCCTCAAGTGATTGGGATTCAGCATTTAGCGATTTCAAAATCCTCTCGTATTCATTTCTATTACTCTCGTCATTCACAAGCATATACCCCTGAACGCTAATTCCATTTTTAGTAAATTCATAACTACAAATATACTTAGCCCAAGCATAGATGTCATTAATTTTACCTGGTCCTTCTAAATCCTCTGTGAAGATTATTCGCCCTTCCAGAGACGTACTGTTGCCTTTCATCTCAGTTACCATCAACACCTCAAATTTTTCCGGGTCATACCACAGTTGTTTTACCATCTTTTCAGTCGGTATCCCTGGGTTATCCCGCATAAATATTCCGTAGTGTTGAAAGCGTTCTGGTAGATATTTTGGAATGATGAGGTCATAACCGGATTGATTTTTTACTTCCTCGGCAGTTACCTGTACATACCCCTCCAATAACTTACTTTTTATGTCCTCCATCATAATTTCTTTACTGGGTGACATCTTCGGTAGTTGCTCACTCAATTTAGCAAATATATCCCGAGCCTGTTCAACCTTCTGTGGGTTATCATCGCGTATTCCTTCAGTAGCTAATTGAAAACCATCATTCACATCATTTTTGAGAGCAATTATATCACCCTGTTTAATTCGGTTAAGAAATGGCAAGAATTCGTTTTTCCACCTTTTCTCATAACTAATTAGCTGGTCTTGTTTCATTTCGTCTTGAACATCTCCGAGTAACTGATGCGTTAAAGAAATCAGGTTTGCAAGCTCGGAAACGTAATATTCAGCCCATAGTTGAGGGTCTTCTATAGAATACGTATTCCCATTGTCATTTTTAACAACTTCTTTCAAGTAACTTGCATTTTCAGCCAGGGATTTCACTAACAGGGAATTAAGCTGTTTGGAAGATTCGTCAATTATTTTCGCATTATCATCAACCGTTTCCATTTCTCCACAGCCAACAAGGCTGATAATTACCAGTCCTAAAACAAGAAAGAGACTTAATCGTCTCATGGTATCACCTCCACAATTACCCAAAATATATTTTACTACAATAGACGGACGGTCTCAATAAAAAGTCCCCTATTTCACCACCTCCAAAAAGAAAGTTGCTTATGCCCTCCGGAGTATAAATATATTGACGAAGAAAGTTCCGTAGGGCATAGAGTCGTATAATTGGTTGTAATTTGAGAAAAAGCGAGAGCGCCACTCTATTTCATCAGGCGGCACTCTCTTTTTCCTTGTCTTCGGTTGTCTTTTCATCCTGTAGTATTTCCTTCTTGCGTTCTACCTTGTAGCGAGCGATTTGTTCTTCAACCTCAGCGATTTTCTTTCCATAGAATTCTATCCGCAGTTTTTGTTCCGACAATTTCAACTCCAGTTTGTCAATTGTTAACTGGTCGGCTTCTGCCTGCATAGCTTCTGTGTACTCTGTGGCATATTTATCCTGCATCTGCACCGCATAGGAAAGGTTAGCGCGGTAGGTCGCTCTCCTTTTTTGAAGTTCCTGTAACTTGGGGTCTTGTTCCTTACCCTCTTTAGTAACCGTGAATTCAACCTTCATTTCCTCTTTCTCCTCCTTGGATTTTTGAACCGCTTGATTTTTACCTGCCATTTTACTCATCCTCCTTACAGAATTTGGATTGGATTACTGTAATCTGAAATTCATTTCCATCGGGTAACCTGATGACTAACCCCTTATCACGTGTCAGTAATCCCGCTTCCTGAAAGGTTTGAATTCTTGATTCTTCCGTCAATTCTTCTTCCAGTAAAGTTCTCAACAATTCCACCATTTGGAATTTATCCATCGTATCACCGCCTGTCCTCTAAAATTTTCTTCAGTCGAGATAAAGCAGTATCTGTATCTCCACTGGAATTTTTAAGGTAGCTGTGGATACAACCCAGCTCATAAACCAGAGAAGCTGGAGCCTCTTTAACGAGCATCTCCAGCTTCCGTTCTGCAACTTTTGTGCAGTTGTTTTGTTCCGGGAAGTCTTCGCTGTGTTCTAAACAGCGAATTATTTCTCTCACCCTCTTCCTGGCTTCTCTCTTGTTCAATGTCACCAACTCCTTATCTGTTAAATATTTACAACTGTTTAATTATATTATAATGAACTTTCATGTAAATTTAAAGAGGGAACCCAAAAATTTTGTCATATTTTGTAAAAAATTTTTACTAGCCCTCTATTAAGTTGCCTTGAAGCATCTTAAAATATAAACATAAGACACACTAAGGAGGTGAATTTGCAAGTGGGAGTGAGCATTAATAACAAAACCAAGGTTCTTCGCTTTATTTGGACGTATCCTGGCCTCAATCGTTCTCACATTCAAATTTCTGTACCTATAGGAAAAAGACGTATAGTTAACGCCTTAAAAGAACTACAGGCGGAAGGTGCAATACGAGTAAGCCGTAAAAAGTGCGGTGATTCCGAAGCGGAAGTATACTATCCGGTATTAAATGAGTCGGAAGAAATAATCCGTATCTTAGATGATGAAGAGTTAGTGTCAATATAAGTTC
>DGEI01000009.1:30180-61903 GCA_002385885.1 Firmicutes bacterium UBA3930 | reverse complement strand
GATAATACCGTCCCGGTTCAGTTTTTCAATGCTGTAGTATAAAAGGGCAAGGCATTCAGGGTGAGGAATACCAAATGCCTCTTTCAGTATATTTTTAAAAGCGGAAAAATACAGCGGCAGCTGGAAATCATCCCCACTTATACATTCCTTTATACCATTTATACTCCCTTTTTTATAGTCGTATATAATAAATCTGCCGGTAAAATGGCCATCTGAATCGATTTCAAGATCTACCCTGTCGGCAATTCCCGTTATAACGGCTCTGTCACCATCCAGTTTATATACAAATCGTTCTTCCAGCATGATCGGTTTCAGAATGCAGCCGGTAACCTCATTATACCTTGCCATATTTTCGGCATCATGTCTGATAAACCTTTCCAGGACCTGCCGCAGCTCTTCCAGCGCATATACCCTGAGAGACGGGGGAAGGTATGTGAGATCCAGATATTCCGCCAGATTATCAAAGATATCATGTAACCGTTCTATATCAGGCAAACGGGGATCCTTGCACCTTTCATAATAAACCTTTATTACATTGTGATAGAATATCCCGACATCCATTCTTCTCCTTGCGGTATCGTCCTCCGCATCAACGTCAAGCACCCTTTCAGCAAAATACAGGAAGGGACACCGGGCATACCTGTTTATTTGGGACGCTGAAAAGGTATACTTCAACCCCTGCTGTTTAATCTTCGGTTGATTCAGTTTACCATCGTATTCATTAAATTCACTTTCAAACTCCCTTGCAAACTCAACAGATGCTGCATGAAGGGGATATTTCAGTCTGTCCGTTATTTCGTCAGTTACAGGCAAATTGTTAACGGGTAAAGCATTTTGAATGTGCATAAGATTTATCTTCCTGATCATTTCGCCTGTGCTGAAGGGTTCGCCTCTAAATTCCATTCTTTCCCGCATACTGACAGGTTTTGCAATGATACTTTTTCTACTGTCTGTATCCAACACAGACATTACCTCATCTATAAACGGCGAAGCTATCATTATGCTGGCATCTTCATCTGCAGTTCTGAATGACAGGTAAAGCCTGTTCCGGGCAGATGCCATGCAGGAATTGAACCTGAGCTTTTCTCTTTCCAGTTCCCATTCGGCAGGCCGCAGATTAATACTCAACTCAAAAAGCCTTCGCATCTCATAGCTGTCAAAGAGATCCCCGGTATCACCTTTTCTGGGGAAAACACCTTCATTGAGCCCGAGAATAAAAACCGTATCGTAGCTCTGTCCTCTAAGCAAATCCGGCGGTATAAACCTTACTCCACCCTGATCCCTTGTAAAATCGTCAGTTTCATAAACCGACAGCCCGCTCAGTATCTGCTGAACCAGGCCTTCGGCTTCGATTCCGATGGCATCCGGCTGATAATCCTTATATATCCGGTGTAATCCTTCAAAAAAATCCAGGGTTTTGTACAGAGCGGTGATATCTCTAAGCCAAAGATCTGCATCCAGCAAACCAATCTCGTACATCCTTAGTATATTATTCTCAATATCTCCTGCTTTCAATATTTCCTTAAACAGCTCAACAGCATTGCCTAGATCCTCAAAGCCATTAACAAAAGCCCTGACTGTATTTATATAATTCTCCATGGCCATCCTTGAAGAATCATCGTCAACCTCTCTCAAATAGCTGTTTAAAAAAGCTTCAAAGTAATCATCATGCTGCTCACTCAGCACATTCACGGCTGTCTCAAACAGCCGGTTATTTCCGTAGTTCTCATGGGCAAGTACATTCCAGGGCAACAGATATTTTGATGTAACTATGGAAACAAAAGCACTCTCCCACTCATCATCATAATACGCCATTCTCCAAAGGGCGGCGATATCCTTTACAAGGGGTACGGATAACAATACGTCATTCTTCTTTGCATTCAGCGGAATACCGTATTCCGTAAAAACCTCAATCAGCCTTGTCCGGTATTTTTCGGTATCAGCCGCAACAACTGCTATATCAGAAGGGGTTATACCGGCGTTTGCTATAAGCTGTTTAATCCTTCCGGCAGCGGCCCTTATTTCATGATCAAGGCATGGACTGCTGGATATATAAAGCGTTTCAGGATTAACTATTATACTGTCGCTCCCCGAATACAAAGCATGGCAGATGGTATGAAGCTGATTATCCTGAACTGTATCATCCTTCTCCTCAACTTCAATCCGTTCAAAACCTAATTCTTCAAAGCTTTTTATGATTTCACCCAGGACAAATTCCTGATTGTGGGTATTTTTGAAGGGAACATTGACATAAACAGGGATGTCAGGATATGTATGAAGTATTTTTTTTACCAGTTCAAGGTTGACCGGGTCAATATTTATAAATCCATCGATTACGATAATTCCGATATCTTTGAATATCCTGGAATGTACACATGCCTCTGCCGCTTTTAATGATATATCATCTATATCCATAAGGCCTTTTTGCGTCTTGAATTCTTCATATCCATGGTAAATATTGTATATGCTTTTACACTTTCTAAACAGATTTCCTTCAAGGCTTTGGATTATCTGAAAAAATTCTCCGGGCAATATATTAGATCTCTTAAGCAGCCTTATTATTTCGGTTAAGAGCCTTATAAAGCCGGGTTTATCCTTCACCTTTTCAAATACAGTATCATCAATGGGCAGCCTGCCAAGAACATCCTTTATAATGACACTCTTTTCCAGTTCGGACATTATTCCGGACTGATCCAATGAACCGGCCAGGATCAGACGTTCAAGATTATCAAAACCCATTACCCAGCAGTTGGATATACCTCCAAGCCGTTCGGCAAAAAGCCTCCTGACCTGAAACATTGCTTCCCTGGAAGGCAATATGTAAACCACCTTTAGATCATTCTTAATAAAGCCGATACATTCGTTAACCAGCTCTTCCCTTTTTTTATTCGCAAAAGAGCCATAGTACAGCTTCTTCATCCGGTTCCCACCCCGCATTCCACTCTTACACTTAAATATTTTATCAGACTTCAGCCACAAAGTGTAGATGTGCCGGGAAAATGAGCGGCAATCATTTTCCCGGTCAGTCCCTTTAAATATTGTTTTATATTTGATATAATATACGTAGACCAAACATTATACCAGGGAGGGATCCAGTTGTATTATCGAGATTTTGGAAATTTAGGGTTCAAGGTTTCAACATTCGGAATGGGATGTATGCGTCTTCCGTTACAGGTTTTGCCTGATGGCTCGACCGATTCATCAAAAATTGATGAGGCTGAAGCCATTAAAATGATTCATTATGCCATTGACAACGGAGTTAATTACATAGACACTGCCTACGGTTACCATGGCGGCAATAGTGAGATTGTGACTGGTAAAGCATTGAAAAACGGATACCGGGAAAAAGTTAAACTGGCCACTAAGCTGCCGGTTTGGTATGCTAACTCCTATGATGATTTTGAAAGGCTTCTGGACGAGCAGTTAGCTAAGCTTCAGGTTGACTATATTGATTTTTACCTGCTTCATGCGTTGAATAAAAGCAGATGGGAAAAAATCAAAAACCTAAATGTTATAAGCTTTCTCGAAAAGGCTGTTGCATCCGGAAAAATAAAATATCCCGGGTTCTCATTCCATGATGATCTGTCGGCATTCAAATCAATCATCGATGACTATGATTGGAAAATGTGTCAGATCCAGCTTAACTTTATAGATGAAGACTATCAAGCCGGCGTAGAGGGTTTGCGGTATGCCGGTTCCAAGGGAATACCCGTAGTTATTATGGAACCATTAAAAGGCGGAAGGCTCGCCCGTAATATACCTGGAGATATTCGTAATCTGTGGGACAGCTACCATGTTAAACGCTCTCCGGTGGAATGGGCTTTCAGATGGTTGTATAATTTCCCGGAAGTGACCGTTATTCTGAGCGGTGTCAGTACAATGGAACAGCTTAAGGAGAATATAGAAATCTTCAGCAAGGCAGCACCAAATTCAATGACTGAAGAAGAGCTAAATATTGTTGACAAGGTAAAAGCTTTATATGAAAGCAAAACCAGAGTGGGCTGCACAGCATGTAATTACTGCATGCCCTGTCCGTCAGGGGTGGATATTCCCAGAATATTCAGCATATATAATAATGCTGTCATGTTCGATGATTTTGCCGGACAGGCACAGCAGTACAAAATGCTCACTGATGAGGGCAAGGATGCTTCTAATTGCGTAGAATGCGGTCAATGTGAAAGCGTATGCCCCCAGAACATCGAAATAATTGAAAAGCTCAAAGAGGCACATGAAGCATTGACTTGATAAGCTGTAAGCATACCGGCTTATTACAGGCGCTGGATATAAAAAGGACTGTCAGAAACGACAGTCCTTTTTACCTTTCATCCAAGCACATTATTCGCTGTATGAGTCCACAAACTGAGGATCATAGGGCGCTCTTCTGCCCGGGCAGTTCTCCCTTGAACACATCCGGCAGTTCTCAAAGCCTTTGCTGTCGGAAAAAAGTATGCCTGAAGACGACTTTATCGGAATCATTAAACAGCTGTCGGTCAGTTCCACTCCAATATCCTGTTTGGGATTACCCAAAAGCCTGAATAACTGCTTCTGCTGGTCAATCGGCCAATCCTCAATCGAACCCGGATTCATTCCGGACATTGAACCCGGTCGATAATCGTGCTCAATCTTACTGTAAAGCGCCCTGGTTGCCTCCCTAAGCGCCATCTCCTTTATTCCGTCAACCCAGTAGCTCTCCATAAACCCACTAATTGATTTTGACCACTGATCAATTTCGGTGCCGCATGTAACGATATAAGGAAAAACCCTGTATGTCTCCTCAAGATTAATTCGCAAAACCCGGCTTGTAAATTTTATACCGTCAATAACAACAAAATCATGGCCTCTGTCTTCAATATATGAGACCTTAAACAAAGCTTTGGGTTTCCCTGCTTTTTCAGCCTCCCGGGCTAAAACTCCCAGCCTTTCAGCATCGTCACTTCCCCGGGGAATACAGTATTTTTCCATCAGTTTATCAACATCTGTTTTCCAGCTAATGTTATCCAGTACAAATACACTCATCCGGCTGCCCCTCATTTACATAAATTGCTTTCATATTTTGATTATACTGTAAAAAAAGCCAAATCGCCCATCTGTACGCCTGCTGTTTTTGATACCTCATCGCATTTAATCTTTAAAAGAAAAAATATTCTGTCCCGGGCCATTTTTTCCTGTTCGAGAGATTCAAAATTTGCCTGTCCTTTCGCTATAACCAGCGGCGCATTATTCAGCACATCAGCAAATTTCCGGGAAATATGTTTAAAGGACACTCCCAAAAACCTGGAGCCGGTGGTCATAACCCTGGCCACCTTATCCATGCCTACATACAGGGCATCCTCCATTGTAGAATCATTGAGCACGGGACCTTCTTTTACCACGTAGGTTACCCTTTTCCCAAGCCGGACCAATTCCTCCACCAGTATTTTATCAAATACGATCTCTCCTGAATTGTCTCCCAAAAACAGGACTTCATCAACCTGCTCCAGTTTTTTGGCAAAAGCCTGGTAATGATCCTTTGCAAAACCGGTTTCCATGCTGTATTTTAACTCTTCCTCAATATTAAAGCTTCTTCTGATGCCTAAATCGATAACATTACCGGCAACCGATATTTTAAGCGCTTTGTAAAGCCGATCCCCATTTTCATCGATTATATCCTTCAGACGGGGATATAACTGCAGAGCAAGATCATTGGACTGTTTTTTTACCTCTTTATACGGATCATCATTGTTAATGAGTTCATAAGTCTTCAATACAGCAAGGGTGGAATTCCCGGCAGGTGTATCGGCCCGATCATAATCTTTTATATAATCCATGAGCTTGTAAATTATTTCATGCTGGGTGTCTTCATCTATTCCTGCCATTTTCATGCAAGACACTGCCTGTTTCAGATAACAGTGTACGCAGTCAATAGTTGCCTTCAATTTCTATTTCAGCTCCTTTTGTTTCATTGATGCATGTCTTATAGATCTAAATCCTATATAATATACTCCATTTTCTTTTCAGTCCCGGACTCCAGCTCGGCCTTTTTTCTCTCGTAGCCCGGCCTTCCCATAAGGGCATAGGCAGCTATCTTTCCTTCCTCCACACCGGGTTGATCGAAAGCATTGATATTCAGCAGTTCGGCAATAAAGGCTGTTTCTACCTCCAGCATATACAGAAGCTGGCCTATAGTAAACGCATTGACTTCAGGCAATATGATGGTCCTGTTCATTCTTTTTGCTTTGTACAATGCATACTCGGTAGCCATTTGTTCCGCCCGGATAAGCCGGTTTATTGTATGCCCGCCAAGAAAAGAAACCCCTGTCATATCCTCATAGGCTCTTGGAATGCAAACCTTGCTTCGGTACTTTTCAACCGTAATGAAGGTAATTACTTTATCAAAAGGCCCTTCGGTATAAAGTTGAATTTGAGAATGCTGATCAGTTGCTCCCAAAGCCTTAACTGGAGTTTGACCTGCATATACTTCTTTTCCGTCAAGATCCAGTTTTTTGCCCAGGCTTTCAGCCCATAGCTGAGCATACCAGTCAGCCATGTATTTCAATGAATCAGCATAAGGCATCATCACGGATATATTCTTGCCTTGCTGCATAGCAATATATTGAAGAACGGCCGCCATATATGCGGGGTTCTTAAATACATCGTCCTCACTGCACAACTCATCCATATAAGCCGCTCCTGCAAGCAATTCTTCAATATCAATACCACCCACAGCTGCCGGCAGAAGCCCTACAGGAGACAGCTCTGAAAACCTGCCTCCAACTCCGGCAGGAATAAAGAAGGTCCTATACCCTTCCTCCCTGGCAATTTTGATCAAACTGCCCTTTTCGGCATCAGTGGTAGCAATAATGCGTTCTCTGTATTTCTCTCCTATGGCTTCCTTGAGCATATTCCTCACTATCAGAAACTGTGCCATGGTTTCGGAAGTATTACCCGATTTTGTTACAACATTAAATACGGTATTTTTTATATCAACAACATCGAACAAAGCCTGTATTCTTTCCGGATCAATATTGTCCACCACATAAAACCTGGGACCGCCCCTCTTTTCCCTGGGTAATTCGTTGTAGTGAAGATGGTTAAGCGCCTGATGTACGGCTATGGGGCCCAAAGCTGAGCCGCCAATTCCCAGCAGTACAAAGGTTTCATACTTTTGACGAACCTCGTCAGCAGCAGCCAGTATATCTTTAACCACGTCTTTCTGTATATAAGGCAGGTCCCGCCACTGGGTTTTACCGGCTTTTCGTTTATGATTAAGCTTATCAACGGCATCTCTTATCTTAGGTATAAGGGCTGTAATCTGATCCTTGTTTATTCCCCACTCATCACCAATCATATCGGACATCATATTATTATAGTCAAATCGTATTCTCATTTTTTCTTTCCAGCTATTATCTTCGAATCTCCTCATATGCCTCAATCTCCTTCCTTTACCGATAGTACTGGCCGATATACATTCAAAGAGATTGCAGTCCCGGTACCATACAGATTATATATGCCCCTCAACCAATAACTTACTTTCCATGGTCTTCTCAACAAATTGCAGCACACGGATAAAAACCAGCTGTTTCTCAGAATCGCATAGTATAAAGTGCCCCGACTTAGGAAAAAATTGTATTTCTTTATCGCGGCTGCGGGCATTTTCTAATATATAATAACCACTGGACCAGTCAATAATCCTATCCTTTTTGCTTTGAATAACCAAAAGAGGGCAGTACAGCTTACATAGTTTTCTTTTTGCCTGGTTAACCAACCTGTTAAAATTAAATAAATTATATAAAGCAGATATTACCCTCCGGTTTATGTTCGAAGGATTTATTTCCCTTGGCTGATATCGCAGCATGCCTACAAGGCGTCTGAAGTCAGAAATATATATTGGAGTATTTATTGTTATCAATGCATCGACATTGTATTTCTCAGCCAAATGAATTCCTATCAATCCACCTATAGAATACCCTATAATCACAATGGCAAAACAATCATTCATAAAACGGACAAGTTCTTTTTCAGCTAAAATCAACCATTCAAAATAAATATTGGAATTCATGCCATCCCATGAGCTGCAGCATGTTACAGGAGTGCAGCAGTATGTAATACAGCCCTGTTCTTCCATATAAGACGACAGAAGATCATTGCTGCCGCAACCGTCATTCATTCCATTGATTATAAAACATCCAATACGCTTGTCTTTTTTTGCTAATACAGACACAAGCTGCCACCCTCCGTTTTTATAGTCTGAGAACAAATACCTTACCATAAATTTCGGGAATCTGACTATATATAGTTATTGTGATTTACTCCCCTATTATTTTCACCAACACCCTCTTTTTTCTTTTTCCATCAAACTCGCCATAGAAAATCTGTTCCCACGGACCCAGATCCAACCTGCCTCCGGTAATTGCTACCACTACTTCCCTTCCCATTATAGTGCGCTTTAAGTGAGCATCCGCATTATCTTCATAGCCGTTATGCCGGTAACGCGAATATGGCTTCTCAGGAGCCAGCGTTTCCAGCCATTCTTCAAAATCCTGGTGAAGTCCGGGTTCATCATCATTTATAAACACACTGGCTGTAATATGCATGGCATTACACAAAAGCAGCCCTTCTTTAATACCGCTTTCTTCCACACAATTCTGTAAGGTACCGGTAATATTAACGAAGTCCCTCCTTCTGTTTATATGAAACCAAAGTTCTTTCCTGTAACTCTTCATCAGTGCAAGCTCCTTTCATCAGTCGTATATGCTTATGATTCATTGACCATCGGTCTTACATGCCATTGCCGGTTTTTGTACGATGCTATAACCGCACCGTGATGATCATTGCGGAAAATCCTGATGCCTCTCCTTTCAAGTCTTTGCAGCACATGAGGATGGGGATGTCCAAAACTATTTTTGCCAACCTGGATTACGGCAAGCTGAGGACTCAAAACATCAAGCCATTCATCGGTCGATGAAGTATTACTGCCGTGATGCGCCACCTTTAATACGTCTACATACCCGTTCCATTCAGGAACCAGGTAATTCTCCACATCAGCTTCCATATCCCCGGTAAAAAGAACACCGGTACCTTTGCAGCGCAAAAGCAACAGCAAAGATCTGTTGTTATCCCCCCTGCTAAACAGGGTTTGTACCTCCGTTGATTCCTTTGGCGGATATATGACGTCCAGCCATACATCTTTACCAACTCTATATGAAAGCCCCTCATGAGCATGTATATTCCGAATACCGTTTTTGGCTACAAGCTCCTTTAGTTTGGCATAGTTTTCATTATCTTCACCTGGCGGATATTCCATAAACGCCCTTACCCGGATGTTATTAAGCACTGAGACCAGCCCTTCTATATGATCATCGTGGGCATGGGACATAACCACCAAGTCCAAATGCCAAACACCGTTTTTTAGCAAAAATGGTACGACAACATCTTCTCCAACATCGAACGTTCCATCATAACTTGATGGATATTTTCCTCCTCCATCAATTAAAATATGTTTTTCATCAGGTGTACGGATATATACACAATCACCCTGCCCAACATCCAGAAAAACAATATACAAATCGTTATTAACAACGGGAATAAATATACTTAATGCCAATGCTGTTATAACTAAACCGCAGCACCACAGCAAAGGATATCTCATTCTCAAAGGCCTGTCCTGCGACAGGAACCAGAAAACCATGTAATAACATACCATAAAAATAAGTGATGGAGAAACTACGCGTATAAATGTCCATGGCAGGGCTGCAAAAATTTCGTTCCAATTTATAAGCAGAGCACACAACAGTTTTATCAAGGGCGCCAGCAGTCTGCCCAAAAACGGTATAATCATGGACCCGGATATCATTCCAAATCCCAGCATGACTATAAGCCCCGATAAGGGAACAAGAAACAGGTTGGCAAGTACGGCAATAATTGAAAAAGTATTAAAATAATAGGCAATCAGGGGCCATACTCCCAGCTGGGCCGATATGGTAACGGATAATCCTGATGCTATACTCTTTGGGAAAAAGCCAAATAAGTTTTCAAAGTACCTGCTAAAGAAAACTATTCCTATGACGGCTGCAAATGACAGCTGAAAACCCACCTCAAACAAATCCGCGGGACAACACAATAGTATAAGAAACGCAGCTGCGAAAACATTATTGAGCATATTGGATTGCCAGCCCACTACCCTGCTCCCCAATACCATCACAGCCATTACAGCAGCACGGATAACCGACGGAGCAGAGCCTACCAGCACGCAATACAGGCCAAGAACACCCGTTATAAAGACAAAAGACTGTTTTTTCGAAAGGCGCAGGAGCTGAACCATTCTGTTCAGCACCACTGCTATAAACCCAATATGCAGGCCTGATATAGCCAGCACATGAGCCAGGCCGGTTTTCTGGAAATCCTGCTGGATTTGTACGGGTAGCAGCCATTTCTGCCCCAACAGCATGGTTTTTAACAGTTCCCCTTCCTGGCCACCAATGTTAGTATCCAATATGTTCTCGGCACGGGTTCTTAATTTATAAAGCCAGGATCGTGGGAACGCTATCCTGCCGATCCCTATTCTTTTTATACTGTAATCATAAACAGCCATTGTATTGAAAATACCGCGCCTCTGCAGATAGGCCCTGTAATCAAAACATCGGGGATTGCGCTGCCCTTTTGGACGCTGCAGCAACCCTCTTACTTCTACAATATCGCCGAAATTAAAGCGTAACCTTTGGCTTTTCCGAGAACCCGGGTAAACCGTGACCTGGACCTTTGCGTCAATGTCCATATGTGTGTTCTGTGCAGTCACGGAGAAAACATCCAGTACATAAACATCCCGTTCCTCCATATACCTGGGACTGTCTGCAATCTGACCCTTTACAGTCACTGTTCTGCCTACAACATCATCCAACGGATTTTTTATGTTTAAGTATCTTTGTATAGCCGCAGCCCCTAACAGGCCAATGGCTACCAATATAAGAATAAAATTGGCTTCCCTTCTGTATTCCATAAACCAGGCAGCCAAAACTACTAAAAGGGCAGTGCCCCATAACAATGCCATTAACTTTTTATTAACTGCAATGCCTGCTAAAATTCCCATGACATAGGCAAAGGTAATCCATATAATCGGACGCTTTACCCGGATCAACAAGAATTTTACTCCTTTCACAAGACTCATAAAATGGCGTTTATAATAAAAAATCAACGATCATATAATATACTCTTCCATCTCCCTCGCAATAAAAGCATCCGGATAATTAACCGCTGCCTCCTTTACAACCTCTTCTTCCGTATAGCCCGGCCAAATATGCGACAGCATCATCTTTTCAACTTCAGCCTTTGATGCGATAATACCCGCCTCCAGAGCCGTCAGATGGGGGACACCGGGGCCGGTTTTGTCTTTATACAGCAGACCGGTATCGGCAATAAAAAGATTTACATCTCTGACAAAGGGTACAATTTTATCATTATAATTTGTATCACCGGTATACGCAATTCTCTTGATTCCATCTGAAATAACCATACCAAAACTCTGAACAGGATGGGTCATTTCCTGAAATAAAAATGACAGCTCACCAATTTTTAACTGCATACCATCATGGATAGGAGTAATTTGAAAAACGTTTTTATAGTAAAGCCTGTTATATTCCTCAACAGGATTTCCCGGAGCATATAATGGTACGGGTACATCTTCCCTCAATCCCCGGGCATTCCAGGAATCCAAAGCATAGCGCAATATCATGATATCCGACATATGATCGCTGTGCAAGTGAGAAAGAATAATTCCGCTTAACTCATTTATAGGGCATACCTGCTGTAAACGGCTGAATACACCACTTCCGCATTCTATAAGTACCTTCGTGTTTTCTTTCTCAACCAGATATCCCGAACATGCACCCCCTGCAGCAGGAAACGGCCCATATTTGCCCAATACAGTAAGTTTCATATTATCACTCCAATCCCACATGGCTTATTTTTCCACAGTTTTAATGATTATATATCAAATATTAGCACATTTCATCGGAGAAATAAAGGAAAACTACATAGAATTCTTAGACGGACCTATGATTTTGAGAGAGTTTGATGTATAATTAACAATAAGATGAGGATTACGGGGAGGGATTGCTATAAATACCGGAACAGCAAAAACAGCAGCGCAACAGCATCTTTTTGTTTTCAGCAACTCAAAATATCATAACCTGGCCTTTGATCAGGTATATGAGCATATAATAAGCTTTATCAAACAAGCCCCCTACTTCGAATACCGTCTTTCTATCGGTACGGATTCCCAGGTTTGCAAGCAAACCCTGTTTGTCACGGCAATCCATCTTCATCGGATTGGCCGTGGAGCTACGGGTTTTATCACAAAGCATACCATTCCACGGCCTATACACAGTCTCAGGGAGAAAATATATTACGAAACGGCCAGAACCCTGGAAATAGCGTCTTTATTTACGGAGGATAAAATTGAGAGAATAGTCGAATGCCTGATCAAGCATTCCGGCCGTTCGGGAGATATACACTTTGAGTTTCATTTAGACATAGGCACCAGGGGCGCCACCAAGGATTTGATAAATGAAATGGTAGCTATGGCAAAAAGTACAGCTTTTGAACCAAAAATTAAACCGGAAAGCTATGCTGCAAGCTGCTACGCCAACCGGTATACCAAGGATTCTCATATAAACACGATATAATATAAAGATCCGCAATATTCTCCACATATGCTCATTGGTAATCTTACTATCGGATATATTGATTGTGAAGAATATTATTCCGCCCGCTGGTGCTCAAGGCTAAGAAACTGTATCGCTTACTTCGCCGGGAAAGAATTATGAGGTTTTGCTGATATACTCTGAAATAAAAAAGAAGGATAGTTAATGTGCATCAAACCATGCCAGCCAAAATGGAAAGGGACGATAACAGGTTGATTTAAAACATAAATTTAAAGCCATGGAGTTTCAACAGATACCCCACGGCTCTTATTATGTGTACATTACCCGTATATTAGCCTATCGCTCTTGTCTCATTCCTCAGCCACTCTCTTTCGTCCTCCTCCAGGAACGGGGCCAAGGTCTCATATACTTTACCATGATAATCATTAAGCCATCTTTTTTCATCATCAGTCAAAAGATCGGGATCAATTCCTTCAATGTCAATGGGGCAATATGTTATAGGCTCAAATCTTAAAAACTTACCGAATTCATTCTCCCCGTCCTCTACCACCAGCATCTCGTTTTCTGTACGGATACCATACCGGCCTTCTATATATATTCCCGGCTCGTTGGTGATAATCATCCCCTTTTCCAGTTTGACATTGTTTGGAATCTGGCTCATACGCTGAGGCCCTTCATGTACGTTAAGAAAATATCCTACTCCGTGACCGGTGCCGCTTTTATAATCAATACCGGCTTCCCATATGGGCATCCTTGCAAGTATGTCAATATTTGAACCTGTAACACCATAAAGCATTCTTGCACGGGCAAGATTGATATGGCCTTTTAAAACAAGCGTAAAATCCCTTCGCTGTACATCAGTAATTGGCCCCAGAACTATTGTACGGGTTATGTCAGTTGTTCCTCCCAGGTATTGGCCGCCGGAATCAATAAGCAGCATGCCTTCCCTGTTCAACTCGTAACAGGTTTCATCAACAGCCTGATAGTGCATCATGGCTGCATGATCCTTATAAGCAGCTATAGTGGCAAAGCTTGGCCCAATAAAGTTTTCCTGCTGCCGCCTGAATTCCTCCAGCTTTTCAGCCGCGGTTATCTCGGTAATCCTTTGCCTGCCCAGATTGTGATCAAGCCAGTATAGAAACCTGACCACGGCCACCCCGTCACAAACATGGGTTCTTTTAAGATTCTCTATCTCTGTCTCATTCTTTACGGCTTTCATGAGTGTAGTTATGTTTTCACCTTCTGCCTTTTTGCAGCCTTTGGCTATTGCATCGTAAAGCCAGCTGTTAGTCCTGGCAGGATCAAAAAGTATTGTATCCTTGTCCCCCAGGTCAGCCAGGTATTTATTAACCAGTCCGTAATCCTTTATGATAACACCGTTATCCTCCAGCATGCTTCTTACAGCATCCGAAACTTTGCTCTTATCAATAAACAGCCAGGCACAAGTATCTGAAACCAGCGCATAAGCCAGCGCAACCGGATTATAGGCCACATCATTACCCCGGATGTTGTATAACCAGGCAATATCATCCAGGCTGCATATCAAGTGGTAATTTACACCTTTTTTGACCATTTCATTTCGAACCTGTTTCAGCTTTTCAGCGGCAGTTTTTCCTGCAAACTCCACATCATGGATGAATACCGGTTCCTGCGGTGCAGGAGGCCGATCATCCCATATTTCGCCAATAAGATCAAATTCCTTGACAATGCTTATTTTTTTGCGGGATAATTTTTTCTCCATTTCCTTAACCCTGGAGACAGGGAACACCTCACCGCACAGCCCAATCCTGCTGTTTGTCGGAA
Source organism: Firmicutes bacterium UBA3930 (assembly GCA_002385885.1). Lineage (GTDB taxonomy): Bacteria > Bacillota > Clostridia > Caldicoprobacterales > Caldicoprobacteraceae > DTU074. The sequence continues at coordinate 47,462 of DGEI01000009.1, read as the reverse complement.
GCGTCTGTTCAAGCCATTCAATATAATCCGGAACATCCGGCATTCCTGCTTTGAATAGTTTTATGCCGGTTCCTTCAAGTTGTTCTGCAGCCTGTATGTAATACCGCCCATCGGTCCATAGGCCGCCTGTTTCACCGGTTATAACAACAGTTCCAGCCGAACCTGTAAAACCCGATATCCATTTTCTGCCCTGCCATCGGGGGGCTGTATACTCGCTCATGTGGGGATCTGAGCTGGGAATGATATACGCATCCATATTTCTTTCCTTCATCTTTTGCCGCAGCCTTTGAATTCTCTCCTTAATATCCATGGGCATTTCACCTCCATATCTACATAAAAGATCTTACTCCAATCTTCGCAAAAAAACAAATACTCTTTTCTTTTTCCGGCTATCCTGTAATATTCCAGAATAAACAGAATCTTAAAAATAACAACAAGCCTGTTGACAAGCTTGTTGTTATTCCGGGTATGACATATAATTCTCTTTTATATTTTTCCCATCTATATTTCAATACAGGCCTCTTCTCTCAGCCATACCATCATTTCTCCCGGTGTTCTGTTGCACCAGGCATAATAGGGAATTGCCCTTACCTTTACTTCTCTATAGCGGTTTTGGTCGAAACTGTAGCATTCTTCACTGTCCCAATCTTCCTGGCAGTATGCTTTGAATTCAACAACAACGACCCCATTTAGGATATCCTTATCATATTTTTCATCAAATTTTACATTCCGGGGTATAACAATATTTTGCAAGCCCTGGAAATTATCAGCCTCTTCCACGCAATATACAACAGGTCCCCGCTGTATAGCGGCTTTGCCTGCATTTTCACGGATCCTTGGATTAGCGCGTACCAGCCTGGCTTCCATGGGATAGCATATATCGATTTTATCCCCCGGTTTCCAGGTTCTTTTCATCTTTACATAACCCTTATGGATATTTTCGCTTATGTTAACCGGCTGCCCGTTTATACTTATACAAGGTTCCAGGCACCAGGACGGAACCCGCACTGCTATAGTAAATTCACCGGCATGCTCAGGGTTTACATCGATCGAAATGTTACCATCCCAGGGATAGCAGGTTTTAACATCAAGCTCAACGTTTACATCATTGAGGGATATATTAGCACTGTTATTTGCAAATATATGAACGTATATCTCACCCTCCCGGGAAACAGAATACATATAATCACCGATTGATGTATATAACCGGCTCACATTGGCAGGACAGCATGCACAATCATACCATCCGGGACGCCGGGTCTTTACATGGCGATGATCGACCCTGTGTTCGCATACTTCCGGCGCCACTTCCAGAGGATTTACATAGAAAAACTTCTTTCCATCAAGGGATATCCCGCTTAAAATGCCATTATATATCGCTTTTTCAATAACATCGGAATACTTACGGTCAGGATCCATCTGAAGCATCCTCTGGGCAAAGAATACAAGGCCGATAGATGCACAGGTTTCACCGTAAATAGTATCGTTAGGCAGATCATAATCCAAGGAAAAGGATTCGCCATATCTCTGTGATCCTACTGCAGCCGTAATATACATCCTCTTTCCTGTAACATTGTCCCACAGTTTCCTTAATACCTCAAAGAGCTCCCGTTCCTGTGTTTCCCTGGCTATATCAGCTGCCCCGGCGTACAGGTACATTGCCCTGACTGAATGGCCTTCAGCGGTAGTCTGCTCTCTTACCGGAAGATGTGCCTGCCAATACTTATATCCAAGCTCCTGCATGATATTTAACCCTTTTTCATTTCTCGCCTCTGCCTCTGTTTCAAAGAAGTTTGGCTCGGTTCCCCGCTCATCAATAAAAAACTTTGAAAGCTTTAAATATTTCTCATCCCCGGTTGCCTTATACATTTTTACCAGGGCAAGCTCTATTTCGGGGTGTCCGGGATATCCTCTTTTTTTATCCGGTTCAGGCCCCAGCACCGTAAGCATATGATCAGTAAATTTACTCATTATATCAATCAGTCCGGTTTTGCCCGTCGCCTTGTAGTAGGCTACAGCGGCTTCCATCATATGCCCTGCACAATAAAGCTCGTGCCAATCCCTCAAGTTTGTCCATTTCTTGTCGGGCTGGCTTACACTGAAATATGTATTCAGATACCCGTCCGGCTCCTGTGCTTTACCTATTAATTCAACCAGCTCGTCCAGAATCCTTTCAAGCTCCGGATCAGGTTTGACAATCAGGCTGTAGCTTGCTGCCTCAAGCCATTTGGCTACATCGCTGTCCTGGAATATCATTCCATAAAACTTATCCTTTTGTTCTCCGGCTGCTATCCGGAAATTGGCTATTGCATTACTTTTGGGAACCCCCTCCACCATATCATTAAGAATGCCATATTGATGGGGAATAGTTTCGTCAATAATCAGCTCCTGTAAGCGCCCCAAAAATCCACCCTTTAGTTTTACATTTTTCATATCAACATTGTTAAGTAAGTTTAGATTCACTGCAGATACCTCCCATTTATAAAATAATAGTGTCTTGCTCAACCTGGCAAGAAAAACTATTTGCCTTTCATTTCAAAAAAATGCATGTCCGTTTCTGGTGATAATCTCATCCTGCAGTTTTCAATCATCCTTACCGTTCCCGCTTCTGCTTCACTCAGAAGCGGTGGCTTTATCCGGGGGTAAGTTAAACATGTATTCCCTGTAAAAATCCACCCGGCGATCAATTTCAGTATAGTCAATCGTACCGTCTTTCAAGAACCTCTCCACAGTGGGTAAATCCGGGATACCGGCCCTCCCGCCAACCCTGGTACATTTTATGGCCGACACGGCGCTGGAAAAACGGGCTGTATATTCAACATCCCAGCCTTGCAGCAATCCGTAGATAAATGCACCATGATAGACATCTCCGGCCCCGGTTGTATCCATAACTTTAACCGTAAAAGCCGGGACTTCAAAATACTTGCTGCCGCAAACTCCCAGGGAGCCCCGTTCGCCAAAGGTAAAAACAACTATCTCCGGTCCCTGCTCCTGCACGGTTTTGCAGTTCTTTTCATAATTATCGTCCTTGAAAACAGCATTATAATAGAATTCTGAAGCAATGAATACATCGATTAATTCGTAATTATTTTCAATCTCCCGGGTATAATAATCGGCATCAAATACTACTGTTATCCCTTTTTCCCTTGCCCATACAGCTGCCTGCCTGTCAGGTTCACCCATATCAAACAAATGCAAAACCCGGCCCTGGGTAATATAATCCTTATCCAGATCGTCTACAGTCAGTTTTCTTAATACGGGGATGCGCTCTATAAAACTTCTGCCCTGGGTTTCCTGTTCGGACAAGCATACGCAGAATGATGTCTGGCCGTTTGGGTCTACTATTAGCCTGGATGTATCTACATTATGCCTTTTGAAATCTTCTATTGAAAACCTTCCAAAGGCATCAGCGCCCACAATCCCAATAATCCCTGTTTTTACTCCTAATCTGCCCAATGTCACCAAAGCCGTTGGAACTTTTCCGCCACCCTGCCAGCTATATTCCTTCATCCTGCTGTAACCATTGGTTGCGGGAATCTTATTGGTATGAACAAGGAAATCCATGATAGGATTTCCTATACCTACTACTTCGATCATGATATTCACCTCTGACAACCATTACTATATACCTTTACTATATACTCTTCCTGGTATTAATTGTAAAACATTCAGTTCCCTTCCCCGAAGCATACTAACAGGGACAACCCTGCTTGTTTTTATTTTAATTCTATGACCATTCTATATTTAAGTCAAGCAATCAATGCCGTTCGTACATTTTTTGCCATATTTAAGTAGTTTTTTATCAGTAGGGCATCTGCTCGTTTCTGAATGACTGCAATGCCGGAATCAATAACAAAAAGCTTCATTTAATATCGTTCTTGTTTTATTAGCCAAACCCAGGTAAATAATATTCTCAAGCAGCTCTGCATTCTGTTTTATATCCAGCAGTTCATAGGCTTTTACTATCTCAGCCAGGCAGGTTTTAAGCACAAATTCAACCTCCTGGCGGCTGTCATTTCTTATCCGCCATGGAGTCCTGTCTTTTCCGTACTTTAATACCAATACATTATAGCTGTTGGACTTTATATCATTTTCAATATCAGAATACGCATCCAACAGGTATATCCATTTGCCTAAATTATATCCCATCCACTCAAGAATCCTACGGGTCATCCTCTGCTGTTGCGGTAATGAAAGCAACAAAGACAGCATCTTTCCGAAGGGGTCGGAAGCATGATCAATGGAACGTATTCCCTCATTCTCAATTGAATGCAGCCTGTTCAACTGTTCATATACTTCTTTATATGCCCCGGGATTTGCAGCTTTCGCCTTGTTTTTGCATGACCTGATTGCCCTGGAAGCGAACAAAGCAAAAACGTTATTGTCATCCCTCCAGTTGTCTATGAGTTTATAATACGCCATTACTACATTTATCATGGCAGCATAATCCACCGCCCAGCTGTCTTTTACTACCGGCCTGGATCTGAAGGGATTTACAATACACTTTTCAAAACATATAGTTTCATCATATTCTCCAATTGAAGAATTGAGCAGGGCCAGAAAAGCTGCATCATAGGTAACGGTAAACCTGCTAAAGGAATTATACCTCTTTCCAAGGGCTTTGCATACCCCACAGTAATAACTCCTGAAACAGGCATAATCTTTTATCTTTAATTCCGGCTTTAAAGGTTCAATATAACCAAACATTTATATCCCTTATCCGACATGATTGTAATATAATTATATCACAGTTCCCGCATTACACACAGGGTAATCCGCTGCCATTTTTACAAAAAACCGTAATTATTAATTATTGATAAAACAGAATAAAATGCAAAAATGTAACAATATTGCACAAATGATTATGATTTTATCGCCTTGAGCAATCTTTATAGTTTTACTATGGGAAATATGTTGAAAAGCATTAAACATGGAAAACATAAAGCTATGCAAATAATACAAGTCCCTGCCAGGAGTTAAAAATGGGTTATTTGATTTTTCCAAAAATATAAACATCCCGCTAGTCCTTGAGACTAGCGGGTTTGGTGCGCCTGGCAGGACTTGAACCTGCGGCCTTTCGAGTCGGAGTCGAACACTCTATCCGCTGAGCTACAGGCGCCTGTGTTTTTATTATACCACACCGTCATATACTAAATCAATAATTTGCAGCTGCTAAGTTTATGGGAAATGCATGAATATATTAACCTATAAGCGTATAGATGATCAAACATTTATAATTGACAGTCATGGAAGTATTATGATAAAATCAAGTAAACTTAATATTGCAGGGGAGCTTGTGTTGCAGGCTGAGAGGAAGCGGATACAGCTTCGACCCTTTGAACCTGATTTGGATAATGCCAACGTAGGGAATTTTTTTATTGATAAATGATGGGGAGTACCTATTTTGGCACTTCCCCTTTATTTTTCCTCCTCCTTATCCTCCACATATAAGACAATTACCTTCTTTTTCATTTGTTGGTTTATCCTGCTATAGGATGAAATTATTTAGCTGCACATAATTAATTCCTAAAATTGGCCGTTAATAAGGGCAACACCTCCCCGCATTTTACCAGGCATTGAACTGCTGCATGGAACAGAAAAGAAATGCAGGGTTCACATTACTTTAAAGGAGGTTTTGCTATGGTTGAAAATATTCTGAAAAATGTCTATGAAAAAACTCCATTGGTCCACTGTATCACAAATTATGTCACTGTAAATGATGTTGCAAACACCCTTTTGGCCTGCGGTGGTTCACCTATTATGGCCGATGATGAAAGGGATGCCGTGGAAATAACCGCAATCTGCGATGCTTTGGTTATAAATATCGGTACTCTGAATGAAAGAACAATTGCAACAATGCTCAAAACAGGCAAAAGGGCAAACGAACTATCCCATCCCGTGGTACTTGATCCAGTAGGCACCGGGGCATCGGCATTACGTACCGACACCACCTTTAAACTTCTTAAAGAAGTTAAGTTTGTGGTTATCCGCGGCAATGTATCCGAGATAAAAACCATATCAAGAGGAAAGGGAACAACAAAGGGTGTGGATGCCGATGTAAGCGACATCATAACTGACGAAAACCTGGATGAAGCAATTGCTTTTGTAAAAGAATTAAGCGCACAAACAGGGTCTGTAATAGCGGTTACCGGCGCTATCGATATTGTTGCTGATTCAAATAAAGCATATGTCATCCGCAACGGACATCGCATTATGTCAAAAGTTTCCGGTACCGGCTGCATGTTAACGGCTATGATTGCCGCTTACTGCGCTGCGAATCCGGGCAATAACCTGGATGCTGCCGCAGCTGCAGTTTGCGCTTTTGGGTTGAGCGGAGAGCTGGCTTATGATAAATTGGCAAAGACCGATGCAGGTACTTCTTCTTACCGTACCTACCTGATTGACGCCATAAGCAAAATGGACGCAGATACCCTAAAAGGAGGCATGAAAATTGAAAACAGATAAATCTTCCATGCTTCTATACGCGGTGACCGATCGTACATGGCTCAAAGGCCGTTCCCTTGCAAACGCAGTTGAAGAAGCGCTGAAAGCAGGTGTAACATTCTTACAGTTGCGTGAAAAAAACCTGGATTTCAGTTCTTTCCTTGAACTTGCCAGGGATATTAAAAAAATAGCTGACAAATACAGAGTCCCCTATGTAATTAACGACAACGTTGATATTGCCATAGCCTGTGGAGCTGACGGAGTCCATGTAGGACAGGAGGATATGGACGCAAAGGAAGTCAGGAAAACTATTGGGCCGGACAAAATACTCGGCGTTTCAGCCCAAACTGTGGAACAGGCCGTTAATGCAGAAAATAATGGCGCTGACTATATTGGCGTCGGATCCGTTTTCCCCACCTCCACAAAGCCGGATGCGGAAACAGTGTCTTTCGAAACTCTCAGAAATATTTGCAAGGCAGTATCAATACCGGTAGTTGCCATTGGCGGAATTAACAAGGATAATGCCATCAAACTTGCAGGGACAGGAATTGACGGTATTGCAGTAGTATCGGCTATATTCGCCCGGGATGACATCACAAAAGCGGTCCGGGAATTAAGGCAGGTTTCGTCCAGGTTGGTGGGTTATAAGTCATGAAATTAAAAGGAGCTATTTTTGACCTGGACGGGACCCTGTTGGATTCAATGCCTTTCTGGGATCGGGTGGGGGCGGAATACCTAAGACAAAAAGGGCATAATCCTCCGGATAATATAAACGAGATCCTCAAAGTAATGGATCTTTCTCAATCGGCTTTATACTTTAAACAGGAATATTCAATATCCGGAAGTCCGGATGAAATAGTAAAGGAAATTCTTGAATTGATTGAATATCAGTACCGGTTTACGATACCGCTAAAAGCCGGTGTTATCCATTTTCTTGATAATCTTTACAATAATGGGATCAGGATGTGCGTTGCCACTGCCAGCGATTATGACCTCACAAAAGCTGCGCTGGAAAGACTAAACGTTGCGAAATATTTTAAGTTCATACTCACATGTTCACAGGCAGAACTGGGAAAAGATAATCCCGGATTCTTTATAAAAGCGTTAGAACTTCTACAAACGCCAAAATACGAAACAATAGTATTCGAAGATGCGCTTTATGCCATCAAAAGTGCCAAGGCAGCCGGATTATTGGTAACTGCTGTATATGATGAAAGCTCCCATGAGGATCAAGAGAAAATTAAATCAACAGCAGATTTTTATCTGGACTCTTTTAATGTTTGGAAAAGGATGATGATATTATGAAAAAAGTACTGACTATAGCCGGTTCTGACTGCAGCGGCGGAGCGGGGATCCAGGCTGATATAAAAACCATAACCGCCCATAAAATGTACGCTATGAGTGTAATCACCGCATTAACAGCCCAGAACACCACCGGTGTTTACGATGTGCTGGAGGCCACGCCTGAATTTGTCGGCAACCAGCTTGACTGCATTTTCGAAGATATAAAGCCCGATGCAGTGAAAATCGGGATGGTATCAAATACAGATATTATATACGTTATAGCAAAAAAACTCCGGGAATACAAAGCAGAAAATATCGTAGTCGATCCTGTCATGGTTTCAACAAGCGGCGGAAAGCTGCTCAAAGACAATGCTGTTGACGCACTGATAAACCATCTTTTCCCTCTTGCCGTGTTAATAACACCAAATATTCCTGAAGCTGAAAACCTGGCATGGTTTTCTATAAAATGCAGGGACGATATGCAAAAAGCAGCCGAAAAAATCTCAAACCTCACACAGGGCGCTGTGCTTATAAAAGGCGGGCATCTTGAGGACAGTGCAGATGATTTACTTTTTACAGCAGGCAAGACTTTTTGGCTGAAATCCCCAAAGATTGATAATCCCAATACCCACGGTACGGGATGCACCCTATCCTCGGCTATCGCCTGTAATCTCGCCCTTGGCCTCACAATTTCGGAAAGCGTAGAAAACGCAAAAGAATATATAACAGGCGCAATTAAAGCCGGCCTTGACATTGGTAAGGGACGGGGACCGCTAAACCACTGCTATAGCCTGTAAAACCACCGGAATACTTGTTTTCGCTCATAAAAAACAATAAAAAAGTCGGTTGTCCTGCCTATATCCGGACGGGACAACCGACTTTTTAAAATTCACATTCAGCCAACACTCTATCGGTGTTTTTCCTGCCGAAAAAGCTGGCTGTTTCTAGCAGGTTCAATTCAAGCATTCGGTATAATTGAACCATTTCCCGGCGTACTGGGAATTTCTTCCTAATTCTTTAGCCAAACAGGTACTGGTTTACCAGTGATTTGATTATCTCCTGCTTACCGGAAACATTCTTAATAACTGGGTTTTGCAAAGCGTACTGCTCCAGGGTATGGAAATTGGCTTTTCCGCTTACAATATCCAGACCTATTCCGCTCTTGTAGCTGCTGTAACGCTCTTCGATAAATTTATCTATCACTTTGTCTTCAATTAATTTGGCAGCTACCTTCAGGCCTTTTGCATATGAGTCCATACCAATAATATGTGCGTAGAACAGGTCTTCCGGTTCGAAGGAACCTCTTCTGACTTTAGCGTCGAAGTTGACTCCTCCCTTTGTCAAACCTCCGGCCTTCAATATTTCATACATAGCCAAAGTAGTAAAATACAAATCTGTGGGGAATTCGTCAGTATCCCATCCTAACATCAGATCGCCCTGGTTAGCATCGATTGAACCCAGCATTCCGTTAATGGCGGCCACCCTCAGTTCATGATGGAAAGTATGTCCCGCCAATGTAGCGTGGTTGGCTTCAATATTCAGCTTGAAATGATCATCTAATCCGTATGTTTTCAAGAATGCAATGGTAGTTGCAGCATCAAAATCATACTGATGCTTTGTTGGTTCTTTTGGCTTAGGCTCAATCAAGAACTGCCCTGTAAACCCGATTTCTTTTGCATAATCAACAGCCATATGTAAGAATCTCGCCAGATTGTCCAATTCAAGCTTCATATCAGTGTTGAGCAGTGTTTCGTACCCTTCTCTTCCTCCCCAGAACACATAGTTTTCAGCGCCTAATTCAACAGCGATCTCAAGGCTCTTTTTGACCTGCGCTGCCGCATAGGCAAATACATCGGCATTACAGGAGGTGGCTGCACCATGAACATATCTTGGATGGGTAAACATATTCGAGGTGTTCCACAATAATTTGGTATTGCTGGTCCTCATGTAGTCCTTGATCATAGCAACTATCTTGTCAAGATTTGCATTGGTCTCAATTAAATTATCGCCTTCAGGAGCAATATCCCTGTCATGGAAGCAGAAAAACGGTACACCCAGTTTTTCAAAAAACTCAAATGCTGCTTCTACCCTGGCTTTGGCTAAATCCATACCTTTGTACTTATCCCATGGCCTAATCATGTTTTTGTCACCAAATGGATCAGTACCTTCTCCTGTAAAGGTATGCCAATACGCTACCGCAAATCTGAGATGTTCTTCCATAGTTTTGCCCATAACAACTTCAGAGGGATTATAGTGCTTATAAGCAAGCAAATTTTTAGACTCAGGCCCTTCATACTCAATTTTTTCTATTCCGGTGAAAAATACCATTAAAAAACACTCCTTCCTATTATTTTACCTCCACACCGGCTAATTTTTCATAGAACTGTATTATACCGCAATGATCATTCTTTTCCTTTCCGTCAACTTTCAAAGCCTGCATAATCTCCATAACCTGACTTGTAAGGAACGTAGGCACTCCGATCTCATGGGCTGTTTCCAAGGCATTCATCAGGTCTTTTATATGAAGCTCAATTCTGAATCCGGGTTTGAAATTTCTTTCCATAACCATGGGAGCCTTCGCATCCAGCACAGTGCTTCCGGCCAGTCCGCCGCGAATTGCCTGGTACACCCTTTCCGGGTCCACCCCGGCCTTTGTAGCCAACACGAACGCCTCTGACATAGCTGCTATGTTAAGCGCCACAATTATCTGGTTAGCCAGTTTTGTTATATTGCCGCTTCCAATATCTCCAACCAGTACTGCAGATGAGCCCATACACAGCAGTATGTCTTTCACCTTGTCAAAAACTTCCTGAGAGCCTCCCACCATTATTGACAGCGTACCGTCAATGGCTTTTGGCTCACCGCCGCTTACCGGCGCATCCAGCATTTCCACACCCTTTTCCTTTGCCTTGGCTGCAACTTCCATGGATACCAGCGGAGCAATAGAGCTCATATCGACGATGATCTGTCCCTGTCTGGCCCCCTCCAGCACGCCGTTCTCCCCTAATATAACTTCTTTTACATGAGGTGAATTGGGCAGCATGGTGATAATAATATCTGTCCTCTCAGCCACATCTTTTGATGAAAGCCCTTCCTCTGCGCCTGCTTCCACCAGCTCTTTCACCGGCTGTTTGTTAATATCATAAACAACCAGTTTGTAACCTGCTTTTAACAGATTTTTTGCCATAGGCTTGCCCATAATACCCAGCCCAATAAAACCTATCTTTTGCATATAGATCACTCCTCTTATCATATAATGTTCGGAACCTATTGCAATCAAGTATCATTATTTCTAAAATATAAGCTGTAATTCCAGCCAATGACTACCCTGCTGAGTATATAAAACAGTAAACAGATTGGCACAGTGGTTGTTAGCAGTTTAATGCCTGTTTCCCATTCTAGTATATAGCATTATTATTTTTATGCCAATAGTTTTTTTACCTTATTATAGATATTATCTGCCGTTAAGCCGTAATGTTCAAGCAGTTCCTCATAATTGGAAGCAGATGTCCCGAATTTATCCTCCACGGCAACAAAGTTCAATGGAATGTTTACATTGTTAACCATTAAAGCTTCAGCAACAGCGCTGCACAGCCCGCCCATAATATTATGCTCCTCTGCTACCACCGCTGCTTTGAACCTTTTTGCCTTCTCAACCAAGGTATCAGCATCCAAAGGTTTTACTGTACTTACATTCACCACTTCTGCTGAAATTCCTTCCTTTTGAAGTAGCTCAGCTGCCTCCATAGCCTTGGATACCATCACTCCATTGGCAAATATTACAACATCCTGCCCTTCCTTTATTGTATATATACCACCAATTCTGTACTGTAAATCCTCAGAAGTATAAACAGGGAGCTCATTTCTATTTATTCTTATATAAACAGGCCCTTTATATTCAGCCATAGCTTCGACCATTTTCCGGGTTTCAACCGCATCTGCCGGTACCAGAACGGTCATATTGGGAATAACGCGCATCAGAGCAACATCTTCCAGCGCCTGATGGGTAGAACCGTCCCCAAAATCTGAAAGTCCGCAGCTGGAACCGCAAATCCTTACATTAAGTCCCGGAATAGATATTGCCTGCCTTATCTGGTCATATGCCCGTCCGCTGGCAAATACCGCAAAGGAATGAATAAATGGGATTTTGCCTGCTAAAGCCAGTCCGGCAGCTGTAGAGGCCATATTCTGCTCTGCTATACCCATCTCAAAATACCTCTCTGGATATGCCTCCTGAAAAAGGCACGAACGGGTGGACTTCCCCAAATCAGCTTCCAATACTACAATATCCTTGTTAAGGCTGCCTGCCTTTACCAAGGCCTGACCATATGCTTCCCGTAAACTTTCTATTCGCATAATAACCACCTCACTCCTTCAAAAGTCCCAATTCCCGTTTTGCTGTCAAATACTGTTCCTGGGTAAGAACACCATTGTGAAAAGCTGCGTTGTGTTCGGCAAAGGAAAATGCCTTCCCTTTTACTGTATGGGCAACTATTACCGTCGGTTGTCCTTTTACCTTATCTGCTTCTTCCAAAGCATCCAATATCTCCTTAACCGAATGCCCATCAATCTCTATTACATGCCATCCGAAGGCCGCCCATTTATCAGCCACAGGATTACTGTCAAGCATCTCCTTTACAGGGCCGGTGGCTTGCACATCGTTCTTATCAACAAATGCGACAAGATTATCTGCCTTATAATGAGATGCCGCCATGGCCGCTTCCCATATCTGTCCCTCGGCCAACTCGCCGTCACCAATTATCACAAACACCCTGCTTTTTCTGCCATCCAACCGAAGCCCAAGAGCCATACCCAAAGCTATTGACAGTCCCTGGCCCAACGAGCCGGTATTGGCTTCAATTCCGGGAGTACATTTCATATCAGGGTGCCCTTGCAGCATACTGCCCAGTGTTTTTACTTTCTTAAGCTCTTCTACGGGAAAATACCCCAACTCAGCCAATGCAGCATACTGAACAAGCGCTGCATGCCCCTTGCTTAAAAGGAATCTGTCCCGTTCAGGATCATGTTGATTTTCAGGATCAATCTTCATCCAGTGAAAGTAAAGAGCAGCTACAATCTCAGCACAGGAACTGGAGCCTCCTAAGTGGCCTGCTTTACCTACTCCTACCATCTCCAGAATATGACGCCTTAGTTGAAGGGCTTTTCCCTCCAAAAATTCAACTAATTCTTTTGCTTGCAAATTACTCCACTCCTTTCCACTCTGCGAATGCCGAATATAAGCCCGGGAACCTTTTTATATGCTTCATTACATAATTTCCCGATTCCAGCACCCCGGCTTATACAGTCTTTATGCATGTTTATATCCGTTCGTCTTTTTTCATATTCGTATCAAACGCCTGATTTATTATAAGGGTTCCATAGTATAGATCCTGCGTCAACATCGGTAATTATATCCCCATCATGAATCAGCCTATAGGAGTAAGAACAACTTTCATACCCTGCCTTGATTCTATAAGCTCAAACCCCTCATGCCATTTATCCAAAGGCAGTTCGTGGGTTATTAACTTCTCCAGGTTCACCGCTTTTTTGTCCATCAAAGTCAGACATGCTTCCCAAACATCCCAGTTATGGCTGAACGTGAAATTCATGGTAACCGCTTTCGAAATGAGAGGATCTAAGGAAAAACCTACGGGTTTGGGCCCCCAGCCAATTTTATTTATCTGTCCGCAGGGCCTGACCATATCCATGGATAATTTTAACGCAGCAGAAACCCCGGCAGTGTCAACCACAATATCAGCTCCATACCCGTCTCTCATACCCATGATCTCCTGTACCGGATCCTTCTCAGAGCTGTTTATAACCATTGTTGCACCAAATTCCTTTGCCAGTTCAAGACGTGCATCGTCGCCTTCAGTGCCTATAACGACAATATCAGAAGCCCCTATTATTTTTGCAATCTGAACGCACAAGAGGCCTATTGGCCCGGGACCTATAACGGCCACCAGATCTCCGGGTTTAAGATTTGAGTGTTTTACCAGGGAACTGTATGCTACACACAAGGGCTCGGTCAAAGCTGCTTCTTTCATACTGACATTTGGGGGCAGTTTATGGAGAATTCTCGACGGTACCCTGACATATTGAGCAAAAGCCCCGTCCACGTTAAAGCCATATCCTTTTCTCTCACGGCATACATGGTAGTTGTTAGTCCGGCACAATATGCAACGGCCGCAGTAATCGGCATGGGTCTCGGCTGTCACCCTGTCTCCGACTTTGAAACCTTTTACATTATCCCCTACTGATTCGATGATACCCGAAAACTCATGCCCCAGTATCAGGGGTACATTCACCTTATACGTAACCTTGTTATGATGCATGTGTGGATCGCTGCCGCAAATACCGGTATAAGCCACCTTAACAAGAACGTCATCGGGACCTATTTCCGGAACAGCAACATCCCTTAATTCGGTAGCTCCGTCAACATTGTCGTATTTAACAACCGCTTTCATATTTGTTCCACCTCCAAAAATTCACGTATTAGCTGCATTCTTTTCAGCCAGATCAATTCTTTCAATTGTCTTCATGATGTGCTCCATCATAAGCTGCTGTGCCTTTTCTTTATCCCTGTCTTTTATGGCGTTAATTATTCTGTCATGATAGTATAAACCATCGTACGTCCCAAGGCACTGTACAATATAATCCATAGATGCATCAAGAATGCCTTTGAGCACATGATTCACTTTAATAATAACCGGATTCTTAGTTATTTCTGCTAAAGCCAGGTGAAAATCCAGGTCCTTCTCAGCAAATCTTTTTATGTTTTCTTTGCTGTGCACCATCTCCTCCAGAATAGATTTCAATCTTTCAATATCATCTTCAGTTGCCCTCTCAACTACCAATTCCATTGATGCCGTTTCAACTATCTTTCTGTACTCCAGTACGTACATGATTTCAGGCGTGTCCAGCAAAAGCAAAGGTAACAGAGAATTCATGCACGCATCAACAGAAAGCTCTTTAACATATGTCCCTTCACCCCGCCTGGCTTCCAATAATCCGAGGGTGTTCAGCTTCTGCAATGCTTCTCTTACGGTAACACGGCTAACCCCCATCATTGAAGCCAGTTCATGCTCCGATGGGATTTTTGTGCCGGGCAGCCAGCTTCCGCTGATTATCTGCCTCTCCAGCTGTTTAAATACCTGTTCCCGAATGCTGTTGCGCTTTACTGGTTCTATCATCATTTACCTCCACAAACAGTTCTGCACCATGAATTGTTAGTTGTAAGATGTATGACAACTGTTTATCATATATATTCTATATCAACTCAAAAAATCCTTCTAAATCAAATAAATAATTCCTCTATATGCTTTTCAACTGCTTAATTAAAAGCCGTATTACTATAATATCCACTTTTTCTTTATGTTCCACAGACAGAAACAGAATAACAGTATGCTTATACCAATCAGCACCAGACAATCAAACCATACATTCATAATCCCGGTATTTGTAATGGCTTTATTCAGTATGTCCACACCATATGTCAGCGGCAGACAATAAGAAATTGGCTGCAGAAAAACCGGCAGATTATCTATAGGGATAAATAAGCCCGACAAAAATAGCATTGGAAACCTGAAAAAATTGGAATACGTCTGTGCCTCGAAAACCTCCTTCGAAGAAACGGCTATTGCGAGGCCAAGCAATGTAGATGTGATTGACATAAGCAGTACACTTATTATTCCCATCCCCCAACTGATTCCGGATAAATCAGTAATGAAAGCTGCCAGTAAAGCCGGCAAAAAGGCCATGACAACTCCGAATAATACTGCACCTGAAATTTTCGCCAATACCATTGCAGTTATACTGATGGGTGCCAGCAACAAACGATCAAAGGATCGGCCCCGCCGTTCAAATGTTATGGTCACTGCCAGCATGGACGTGGTGCCAAACAGTACGCTCATACTCATAAGTCCCGGTAAAAGTTGTTTAGCTTCGGCTGCACCCGCCTGAGGAGTGCGAATAAACTGCATTAGAGTCCAGGAAAGGGGGAAAATAATGCCCCAGCTAATATTCGGCGGCTTCAGATAGTAGTTGCGTATGTCCTTTTTTAGTATATTCCAGTATGCAATCCAGGCATTCATTTCCTTACACCTTCTTTCTCTCTCTTCAGCTCGGCCGCCTCAATTCCGGTCACCTTTACAAATACATCTTCCAATGAAGGCCGGATTTCCCTGGCTTCATATACAGAAATCCCTTTTTTGTCCAGGTATTGCAGAATCGGCAAAAGCGAAGGACGCTCCACAGATGAAATAAAGCATGAATTATTGCCTCCCGGTTTAATCCGGAAATTGGGAAAATTTAACTGCAAGTCACTTATAATTCCGTTTACACTGCCTTCCAATGTCAGTTTTAAGATGTGTTCATTCCCTTCGTTTTCCATCAGTTCATCTATGGTACCCTTTTTTATTATTTTTCCGTCCACGATAAAAGCAACCGTGTCGCAAAGCCGTTCTGCTTCTTCTATATAATGTGTAGTGAGGAATACCGTTGTGCCTTGCCGCTTCATATCCAGAATTAAGCTGCGGATCTGCCTTGCGCTTTCCACGTCAATGCCTGTAGTCGGCTCATCAAGAAATAGAATTTCAGGATGATGGATTATGCCAGCTGCAATAGTCAGTTTACGGCGCATACCCTTTGAGTATGCCCTGAATGGACGTTTTCCCGTATTTTTGAGGCCGAATATCTCAAGAAGTTTATTGGCCCGTTTCTCGCGCTCAGCTTTTTTAATGCCGTAAAGAGAGGCACAAAAGCATAGATTATCAAAACCATCCATTTCATCATAAAGATTGCTTTCATCCGGCACGATCCCGATTATCCTTTGCACTTTTTTTATGTTTTTTATACCGTCAATACCGTCAACAAAAATCTTACCGGCAGTTGGCCTGGCCAAGCCGGTGAGCATATTTATAGTAGTGGTTTTGCCCGCTCCATTCGGACCCAGCAAACCGAATATTTGTCCTTTTTCAATATCAAGTGAGATACCGTCCACTGCGATTATTGCACCATATGCTTTTTTTAAACCAGTTACACTTATAATACTCATTATGAAACGCTCCCCATTCTTTGTTTTCCGATCTTTGGCAGGCAGATTCTGTTTACTGGGAATGATCTTCAGCATCATGCACCTGGAATTTAACGTTTTCTTTCTGCGGACATTCTCCTGCGTCCGGTTGGCAAACCTCCCTTTGAATTTCTGCCAGTTCTTCAAATCTGACAGCAAGAGCTCTCAATTGCCGGCGGTCCACATCATAATGCATGAAGTATCCTCGTTTCTCTCCAACAATCAATCCGGCATCCCGTAATACTTTTAAATGCTGGGAAACGGCTGATTCGGTCAGTCCAAGATGCCTGGCCAATGCTCTCACACAGTAATTACGCCGCAGTAACATGTTAACTATTTTTAGTCTCGTTTGGTCAGCAACAGCCTTGAGTACCACCGTCATATCGTCCATGATATGCCCTCCCTTTGATTAATCAATCACTTAATTAAAATGTAGCAAAAAAATCTGATTAAGTCAATACTAAAACATATATCATCTATT
>DGEI01000009.1:0-30003 GCA_002385885.1 Firmicutes bacterium UBA3930 | reverse complement strand
TTTATATAAAAAACCTGGAGGTTTCCCTCCAGGTTTTTTAGGATTTTTTGCTCTCTACATCCTTATATAACCGTCATGGACAATGATTGCGTCCAGTTTCAGCCCTTTTTTGCACATAATGCATTCTCCCGGGCTATAAAGCTGATAATCGGGAATATCTTTACTGGTGAACAGGGAATTAACTTTCTGTTCGTGTTTGTTCGGATATGCATTAAATAAAGCTGAAACACCGGCTAATATGCCGCCATAATATGAAAGACAATCCAATGCGCTGTTCAGGGTTATCCCGCTGGATACGGAAGATGCTAATAGTACTATTCTTTTATTATATATCACTTTCTGTATATTATGCTGGAAAGTCAGCTGTTTGTTAACATTGCTCTTTGGTGTTACTACATGGATATCCCGGTCACTATTTGCTCCTGATAAGCCTTTCTTCAAGAGTTCTTCCGCCATATAAGCACCAATTACTTCAGTGCCTTCTATACAGACTATGGTATCCACATATGTGCTTTTCAAATAGGGTAAAGCCAGTTCTGCTGCCACATCTTTAGCAACCAATGCATTGGTTTTTAGTTTGTCCAAGTCTACATAACAGTTAGTATGAAAATGACTGGTGGTAAAATGACCTGGAATAATATTCGTGCTTATCACCGGATTCTTGGTTAACGAAACGGTAAAAGCCCTGCTTTCCATTTATCATTTCTCCTTTTCAAATATTTTTTGTGCCTCCGAAGATTTTCTCATAAACTGCAACAGTTTTGATGTTAAGCGAGGTTGTTGCCGGCACATGACTATTAAGTTTTTGTAAAACAATAATCATTGGATCAGCGCATACTGCCAATACTGCTGCTGATTTTCCAATTCTCTTTGAACCTTAATTATTATTCTCTAATACGATGGTTATAATGCAGTGACTACAGAATAGCGACAGAAAATGATAATTTTTTCCGGATTATTGGTATGACTACTTCTTTCCTCTGATTTTAATTATATTTGAAGAGAAAGGAAATGTCAAGAACACAAAAAACCGAAAGAATACTAAATCAAACTAGTTAATTGACATTTTTCGCTTCATCTGGTACATCTTTAGATCTGCCTGCTGTATCCCGGATAATAGTTCTTCTTTATTTGCTACTTCCACAACTCCATATGAAATTTCAATATTAAAATCATACTTATCTATATTTCTTATTTTTTCAACAGCACGTTCAAGAATTTCTTCGGCGTTTTCAATACTGCAGTCTCTCAGCAGCAAAATAAACTCGTCGCCCCCATACCTTACCACCATATCTGTATCACGTACCGACGATTTCAATACTGCAGCTATTTCCTGAAGAACGTCATCTCCTATAGAATGACCGTATGTGTCGTTTATAGTTTTGAAATTATTTACATCTATCATAGCAATGGCCAACGGCCAGTGGAACAAGGAAAATCCGTTATTTTCCAGGTACTCATTAAAGTAATTCCTGGAGAATGTCCCGGTTAAACCATCCATCTGTGCTTCCTTTCTATACCTGTCCCTTTCACTTTCCAGTCCTTTGATTCTACGGCCAATATTCCCAAAGGTATAAATACCAATAATCGCTATTGATATCAATATCGTTAAAGGAAAATAAAAAAGCAAACCACCCAAAAACGTGTTTATTGTCCTGTATATAATCTCGTTCGGGCTGGATGCAATGAAATAGACATCTGTATTTTTTAAATGTTTAATATACCATGTTTCAGTTTCCCCTGCTGCCAGGTATTCACCTTCTTTCAGCTCAGTCCAGTTATTATTCGGCAAGTATTTTTCAACATCACCTTTCGAGTATATTTCATGAATCATATGGCCCTGATGTACATTCTCCAATACTTCCGATATATCAAACACTGCTACGTCATAACCCAGTATTTCCTCATTGTTCTTAATTGGCGAATACACTGTTACTGATAAGCTGTCAGGATCTATGATTGAAGCTATATCCCTAAAGGCGGGCTTCCAATCCAGGCTTACCGGATCAACACTGCCCTTGCTTGCTATAACGCCGCCTTCAAAGATCCTAAAAGCGCCGACAACATATTCCAGAGCATCATACTCGTCTTCATAGGCCAGCAGCGTGTATTCCTTTATATCGTCCAACGTTATATTTCCGGCCTTGTATGCTCTTATTTTTTGTTTAAGTTCAGTTTTATTTGAAAGTTTACGGACATCATTTATACAATTTGTCATGAATATCTCTGCAGCATATCCGACAGCTTCCGCCGAGTAGATAAATTCCTGCTGTTTGCTTTTTTTGAGAGCATTTTCCATCGGGCGGAAAATAAAAAGGTATGAAATAATGCATATTATACAAACCAGCCCTATAACGACCAGCTTGGCTCTTCCCAGCGGTTTTTTCATTATGCTCAACAACTCCCAAATTTCATTTATCCTTTATTATAACATGCAATATAAGGTTATAATATATTACTATAATCCACAGCTTTTGTTTCATTCTCCTGAGCCGATTTCAACAGCGCTGCTATTTTCTCCCGGTTTTCTCCCCGGCTTATATCCCGGGCCCTCTTGATCCGGAACTATTCCTGCCATGTTTCATAAACAGCCTTATAAAGCGCAGCCGGTTTGACTGGCTCCTTATTGAGCGTCCAGATAATTAAGAGGACGATGCCTGCCTGTCGTTTATGATAGATTCATACAGCTGATATCCCCCGCTTAAATTATATGCATCAAATCCATGGCCTGTCAGCATACGGCATGCAATATAGCTTCGCTGCCCGCTGCGACAAAGCACGTAGATGGGCTTTGATCTATCCAGTTTATCTATATTCGCTCTCAAACTTTCCAAAGGCATGTTGATAAAACCATCGATCTTCCCTCTGGCCGCCTCTGCTGGTGTCCTTACATCCAGTAGAATTGCACTTCCATCCCGGGGCAGTTTCTCCACATCATGCCAGTGGAAATTTTTCACCAGGCCTTTTATAGTATTTTCAATAACATAACCTATCATATTTACAGGATCCCTGGCCGATGAAAACGGAGGCGCATAACACAGCTCCAACTCAGTCAAATCAAATCCTGTCATACCGGCCCTGATAGCAGTTGCCAGTATATCACAGCGTTTATCAACCCCATCAAATCCTACAATCTGGGCTCCCAATATTTTACCGGTGTCTTTTTCAAATATGGCTTTTATGGACATGTTCGTCCAACCGGGATAATAACTGGCATGAGAGGGAGTGTAGTTATATACCTTGTCATAGTTAAGCCCCAAAGCCCTGGCGGTCCGCTCGTTGATACCCGTCACGGCAACCGTCATATCAAATATCTTTAATATGGAGCTTCCCTGGGTTCCTTTATACTTGCTCTTTATACCGCAAATGTTGTCGGCCGCGATTCTGCCCTGCTTGTTAGCCGGCCCTGCAAGGGGGATAAAAGCCTTTGCCCCTGTTACAAAGTGGGTAACCTCAACAGCATCCCCTACAGCATAGATATCTTCTGCAGAGGTCTCCATGTGTTCATTAACAATTATTGAACCCATAGCATTGACGTCTATTCCCGCAGCTTTTGCAATACCCGTCTCCGGCCTGACTCCTGCCGCCATGATTACCATATCGGTTTCTACTTCTCCATTATTCAATTTTATAATTAACTTTTCTTCATCCTCTTCTATCTCCTTCACACCGTTGGATAATATAAGCCCTACTCCCTTGTGCCTCATATATCTGTGAACATCTGCTGACATCTCAATATCCAGCGGAGCAATAACATGATCTGCCAGCTCAACAATTGTTACATCCAGTCCTGCCATCTTTAAATTCTCCGCCATCTCTACCCCTATATATCCGCCGCCGACAACAACTGCGCTTCCAGGATGTTTTTCATCGATATATTTTTTTATTTTAATGGTGTCGGGAATATTTCTAAGGGTAAATACTCTGCTGCTGTCAATTCCTTTAATCTTAGGTTTTACAGGCTCTGCTCCCATAGATAGAATCAGTTTGTCATAGGTTTCAGTATATTCTTCCCCGGTTATTAAATTCTTTGCGGTAACCGTTTTTTCTTCCTTGTTGATCGACATAACTTCCGTGAAATTTCTCACATCCACATTAAACCTGGCACGGAATCTCCCGGGGGTTTGTACTGTCAAGGCTGTTTTTTTTGCGATTTTACCCCCTATATAGTACGGAAGCCCGCAATTTGCAAAGGATATGAATTCCCCTCTCTCAAACATTATTATTTCCGCCTTTTCATTCAATCTGCGTAACCTTGCGGCAGCAGACGCTCCTCCTGCAACTCCTCCCACAATCAATACTTTCACCAGCAAATCCCCCCATAATCATATTATTACATTTAACATCGCCAATAAGCCAAAACCGGCGGTCATTCCCATGTATTCCGGTAAAAGTCTGTTGACAAGGGGCCCGGCTGAAATTCTAATAATTGCCCAGTCTATAAAATCTTTCTTCTGTTGACCGGATATCATGTCCTATATTTTCAAAGGCATTGGAGAGCATTAACTTTATTCTGTTCAGCTGATTTACCTCACTGGCTCCGGGATCATAGTCTATCGCCACTATGTTGGTACCGGGATACAGGCGTTTTATCTCTTTGAGCATTCCCTTTCCGGTAACATGATTGGGCAAACATGCAAAGGGCTGCATACAGATTATATTCTTTACTCCGGCTGCTATAAGCTCAATCATTTCTCCCGTCAGTAACCAGCCTTCACCTGTCTGATGTCCCAAATCCAATACAGCAGCTGCTCCCCTGGCTATTTCTCTTATTGATTTGGGAGGATAAAACCGTTCGCTTACTTCCATCATTTTTCTGTAGAAACCCCTGTAAAATTCTATAAATCTGATGGCTGCCCCCCCAAAAACCTTATTAATCTTCTTTCCGGCCAGGTATCTGTATTTATAGTACTGGTTGTATGCGCAATAGAGCAAAAAATCCAAAAGCCCCGGCATTACCGCTTCCGCTCCCTCTGCTTCCACTATATCGACTACATTGTTGTTAGCATCCGGGTGAAACTTAACCAATATCTCTCCAACCAATCCTACCTTCGGCTTTACTTCATCGATTATATGAAAATTGTCAAAATCATTAACAATAGCCTCAATATTTCTTTTGAAAGCTTTAAAATTTGCTGCCTTTAATGAATCGATACATATTTTAACCCATTTTTCATATAGTTCATTAGCTGAGCCTTTAATTTTTTCATAAGGTCTGACCCTGTATAACACATTCATTAAAAGATCCCCATAGACCAACCCCATCATAGCCCTGTTTATCAGCGGTATGGAAACTCTAAATCCCGGATTACGTTCTATTCCGTTGGCATTTAGCGATATTACGGGAATATTTTCAAATCCGGCTTCTTTGAGAGCTTTTCTTATAAATCCTATATAATTGGTAGCCCTGCAGCCTCCTCCGGTCTGTGTTATCATGACTGAAGTGCTGTCAGGATCGTACTCCCCGGATTGCAAAGCACTTATTATCTGCCCTACAACAATTATTGAAGGATAACAGGCATCATTATTAACATATTTAAGACCCGTATCCACAACTTTATGATCTGCTGAAGGAAGAACTTTAACATCATACCCCGACAGCCTGAACGCTTCCTCCAAAAACTGAAAGTGTATGGGGGACATTTGGGGAGCCAATATGGTATGATTCTTTCTCATATGTTTTGTAAAGGGTATC
Source organism: Firmicutes bacterium UBA3930 (assembly GCA_002385885.1). Lineage (GTDB taxonomy): Bacteria > Bacillota > Clostridia > Caldicoprobacterales > Caldicoprobacteraceae > DTU074. The sequence goes on along the minus strand of DGEI01000009.1, from coordinate 24,308 downwards.
CTTCGATATCCACCGCTTATCTTTCCAGGTTGCACCCCATTTTTGTCCCTTTCCAGCATTGCAGCTTTTAATGACCGGATTCTTATCCGGGCAGCTCCAAGGTTATTTCCTTCATCTATCTTTATGACTGTATAAATCTTTGAATGTCTGTTTAATATTTCCTGGACCTGATCGGTTGTTATGGCATCCAGTCCGCACCCAAATGAATTCAGCTGTACCAACTCCAGATCCTTTTCCCCGGCTGCAAAGCTCGCAGCAGCATAAAGCCTTGAATGGTATGCCCATTGATCTACAACCCTTAGAGGCCTTTCCACCCTTCCAAGATGAGCTGCCGAATCCTCAGTCAGAACTGCCATTCCCAGGGAATTTATCATTTCAGGTATACCGTGGTTTATCTCTGGATCTATATGATACGGCCTCCCTGCAAGTACAATTCCCTTAATCCCTGTTTGCCTGATGTAGTTCAGCGCATCCTCTCCGGCCTTTTTAATATCATTTTTAAAAGCCTTCTGTTCATCATAAGCTTTTTTCACCGCATGCTTTATTTCTTCACGGCCAATGCCCAGCACTCCGAGCTCTTCCTGCAGCCTCTTCATCATCCTTTTTTTATTATGGTAGGGTAAAAAGGGCTTCAAATAGAGTATACCTTTCTCCCTAAGCATATCAGCATTGTTTTTAATTACTTCCGGGTAGGAGGTAACTATAGGGCAATTGAAATGATTGTCTGCCTCCTTCTGCTCTTTCTCCTCATGGGTAAGACAGGGATAGAAAATAAAGTCAACACCCTTCTCAATAAGATCAACAATGTGGCCATGAGCCAGTTTGGCAGGGTAACAAACCGATTCGGATGGAATGGTCTCAATCCCCTTTTCATACATCTTTACCGAGGATCTTCCGGAGAGTTCCACCCTGAAGCCTAAACTGGTAAACAGGGTAAACCAGAAGGGATAGTCTTCATACATATTTAGTACTCTGGGTATACCTACGGTACCCCTACGGGCTTTATCTTTTGACAGCGGGGTATACTTAAAAAGCCTTTCATATTTATATGAGAACAGATTGGGAAGCCCGCTTTTGCCAGTCTGTTTGCCAGTGCCCTTTTCACATCTGTTGCCGGAGATAAATCTTTCATTATTTCCAAAGCTGTTTACGGTTAACAGACAATTATTTGAACATCCTCTGCATCTTGTAACACTGGTGTTAATGTTAAGATCCGCCAGCTGCTTCTCGCTTAGCAAAGTTGTCACATGGCCGGGCTCATATCTTTCTTTGGCAATTAAAGCCGCACCGAAAGCACCCATTATTCCTGCAACGTCAGGACGTATAACCTCTCTTCCGGATATTAGCTCAAAAGCCCTTAACACCGCATCGTTATAAAAAGTACCTCCTTGTACTACTATTTTTTTACCCATTTCTTTCGGATCCCTAACCCTTATTACTTTATAAAGCGCATTTTTTACCACCGAGTAGGATAAGCCGGCTGAAATATCGGCTATCTCCGCCCCTTCCTTTTGGGCCTGTTTAACTTTGGAATTCATAAATACGGTACAGCGGGATCCCAGATCAATCGGCTTCCTGGCGGTCAGAGCTATATCGGCAAATTCCTGTATGTTCATACCTAAAGAATGGGCAAATGTATCCAAAAAAGAACCGCATCCCGCAGAACATGCTTCATTTAATATTATATTACTAATAACCCCGCCTTTAATCTGCAGACATTTCATGTCCTGCCCGCCAATATCCAGTACAAAATCCACTCCCGGACAAAAATAGTCCGCTGCTTTATAGTGGGCGATAGTTTCTATCTCACCAATATCTACTTTCAGCGCAGCCTTTACCAGCCCTTCTCCGTATCCGGTAACGACGGAGTTGACAATCTTAGCATCCCGGGGCATTTTACTATATAAATCCTTCAATGCTTTGATAGTAGATTTAAGCGGATCTCCACCATTACCGGAATAATAAGTATAGAGCAGATGCCCTTCCCCGTCTGTCAAAGCCACCTTCGTGGTAGTCGAGCCGGCATCGATTCCAAGAAAACATTGACCTTTGAAATCACTTAAAGACTTTCTTTTCACTACCGTTTTGGCATGCCTTTTTTTGAATTCCCTGTACTCTTTATCACCGGAAAAAAGGGGTTCCAATCTGTTGGAACGGATATCAGAGGACCCGTTAAGCTGCAGAAGCTTTTCCATTAAGGATTTGAAAGGCACAGGCCGCTCCTCCCTGGAGGACAGAGCAGCTCCTATAGCTATATACAGCTGCGCATTTTGCGGAAAAATTACCTGATTATCCTTTAAACCCAATACCTCAATGAACCTGTTCCTAAGCTCCGAAAGAAAGTATAACGGCCCTCCCAAAAAGGCCACATTCCCCTTAACAGGCCTCCCGCAGGCTAAACCACTTATCGTCTGAATAACAACTGCCTGAAAAACCGATGCTGCAATATCTTCTTTGGCAGCTCCTTCATTTAGAAGAGGCTGTATATCCGTTTTGGCAAAAACCCCGCATCTGGCTGCTATAGGATATATGTTTTTATAATTTTTCGCTAACTCATTCAACCCTTCAGGATCTACTTCCAATAGGGAGGCCATCTGATCTATGAAAGCCCCCGTTCCCCCTGCACAAGTTCCGTTCATCCTCTGTTCTACTCCGCCGCTGAGATAAGTTATCTTGGCATCTTCGCCTCCCAGCTCAATTACAACATCGGTTTGGGGATAATAGGTTTTAACAGCCTTTGCAGCTGCTATAACCTCCTGTGTAAACAAAACTCCGATTTTCTCTGCAACCCCAATACCGGCAGAACCGGTGATGGATACCGTTACCTGCCCGTCCCCTATGTTTGTGTATATGTCTTTTAGTATATGCAGGAGTTTTGGCTTTATATCTGCGTAATGCCTTTCATATCTCTTAAATAATAATTTATCATTGGAATCTAAAACAACGGCCTTCACTGTAGTAGAACCAACATCGATACCTATGTGAAATAAGTTATCCATGACAAGCATAGTTAAACCCCATTTTCCCCCTTTACGCAGATCTTACGCTTTATCATCTATATAAATATTCAGCCGGATTTTCCCATGTTTTTCATTTTTATTGTACCACATATTTCGATATTTTTCTTAATACACCCGTATTATAACAGGCATTTTTTTCAGTAACAGCGGAACATCTGAATGAATAATCCAAAAATTTTATGAATCTTTTGGATAATATATTGACAATGATTATCATTCACACTAAAATGTAATCAGAAAAGAAAATAAATATAGTTTATTTTTTATTTTAAGTTTTAATGATAATGATTATCATTATTAAAGGAGGCTGGAAAATGACTCTTGATAAAGCTTGCAGCGGACAGAGATTTCAAGTATTATCCATAGACGACCGTAATATAAGCAACCAGGTTATACGCTTAGGAATCTGCAAAGGAGCAGAATTGACTTGTGCCGGCAAACTGCCCGGTGGTCCAATTATCATTCAAAACAAAATGCAGGAGATCGCTATCGGCAGAAGACTGGCAAAAAAAATAGCAATCCAGGTTATATAGTTATCGAAGCACTCATAACAGATTTGATTCGCAACTGGTAATTACACTATTTAACTAAGGGGGTCACAGCAGTGCAATGTCATAATTTAACTGAACAGATTGATATAAATAAAGATGCCCGAAAGCTAGTACTCGTTGGAAATCCAAATGTAGGAAAATCCCTCTTCTTCAATGCGCTTACAGGCTTGTATGTTGATGTATCAAACTTCCCCGGAACGACTGTTGATATCAGTTCCGGGAGATATAAAGATATGGTTGTTATGGATACTCCGGGCGTATACGGAGTTTCCTCATTCAATGACGAAGAACGGGTAGCAAGAGATATTATTCTCTATGCCGATATAATTTTAAATGTTGTGGATGCCCTGCATATTGAGCGGGATCTTTTTTTAACCCAACAGCTCATTGACATGGGAATACCCGTTGTAGTGGCGCTTAATATGATGGATGAAGTCAAAAAAAACGGAATAAAAATGGATGTAGAAGAACTGTCACGTCAACTGGGCGTCCCTGTAATCCCGACCATCATTACTAAAGGGGAAGGCTTGGATGAGGTAAAAGACGCACTTGATAATGCCGGCATTGGGAACCGTATCCCCATAGTGATGGAACATCTGCCAAAGGTCCGCCATCTGGTGGATGAAGACTCGGAAGCCCTTCTGGTATTGGAAAGAGACGAAAACATTATTGAAAGGCATAATATAAACCAAACAACAGGAGATTTAGAAGACTTAAGGGAAAAAATATATGAAGCAAGGCGTGCAAGGGTAAACGAAATAACTCAAAAAGTTGTTCAACAGACCAATAAAGAAGCCTCTTTCTCTATCCGGTTAGGAAGATGGATGTTATCTCCAATCATAGGAATACCTATACTTGCCGTTGTCCTTTGGCTCACCTATGAATTTATAGGAGTGTTTGTCGCCCAGACGGTAGTGGAATGGACCGAGGGGATTATCATGGGTGAGTATTATTATAACTTTATTGTAAATCTTATCGAACCTCTCATTGATATGGAAAGCTTTTTAGGCCAATTCCTTATTGGAGAGTTCGGAGTTTTGACCATGGCCCCCATATATGTATTCGGTTTATTGCTGCCCCTGGTAGTGGGGTTTTACTTTGTATTGTCCATAATGGAAGATTCGGGGTATCTGCCCAGAATAGCAGTACTTACCGACCGCAGCCTGAACTCTATTGGTTTGAACGGCCGTGCCATCATCCCCATAATCCTGGGGTTTGGCTGTGTCACAATGGCTACAATCACCACCAGGGTACTGGGTTCTAAACGGGAAAGATTTATTGCAACCGCCCTTCTTGGCTTAACAATACCCTGCTCTGCCCAATTGGGCGTCATAGCGGGGCTTGTAGCTCCTCTGGGCCTCAAGATGGTTCTATTGTATGTATTCGTTATTTTCCTGGTTTTTGTGTTGTCGGGTACCATATTGAACAAAGTCTTGCCCGGGGAATCCACCGACCTGATAATCGATCTGCCTCCCCTTCGTATTCCGCAGCCGGCAAATGTATTAAAAAAGACTTACGTAAAGTCTAAGGCGTTTATAGTAGAGGCCGGCCCTCTATTTGTCATCGGTGCTGCTTTAATCACCCTGCTTCAGTATACAGGAGTTTTAGATCTGATTTCCAATGCTTTTGCACCTATAACAGAAGGTTTTCTAAAACTTCCCAGGGAGACGTCCGTAGCCTTTATTATGGGGATAATACGAAGAGACTTTGGAGCAGCCGGACTAAGCGACATGGTATCCGGCGGATTGCTCAATCCTTCACAAGTATTGATATCGTTAATTGCCATTACCCTGTTTGTTCCATGCATTGCAGCGGTTATGGTTATATTCAAGGAAAGAACCTGGAAAGAATCCCTGGCAATCTGGCTGGGAAGTTTTATAGTTTCATTTTTGACAGCAGGAATTGTAGCACAAATTATAATATAGGAAATGACAGAACAACATAAGGAGTGTTGATAATGCATATAGAATGTACAACATGCAAAATGCTGGTAGATACGGATAAATACAACCGGTGTCCCAGGTGCCATACCCTGCTCCGTCAGCCTTCAGGCTGCGCCAGCTGCCATGGCTGCTCCTGGAAAGGATTATGTTCAGTAAAGAAGCAAGCCTGACATAATGACACCGGGATACGGCTGTAAAAACAACGATAATTGATGTGATTTTATATTTAAGGTATAATACAGGATTTGCAAATCCCATATTATACCTTATTCTTTGTGCCCAACGGTAATGGCTTTAACAAGAATCTTCATATAATCTCTCTCCAGTTGCCTCATCATATCCATTTTCCCGGCAAAAAACGGGGGCTCGCCCAATCTTTTTAATATGGACTGTTCAACCAGCGGCGGCTCTATAATAATCTTTATATCACTATTCTTCATTCTTCCCGTCCAGTAATTCACAAAAGATTGAGAATCAGCCTGAGAACAGCGTACTTGGTCCATGGTTCCGGCAAGTTCCTCATCTTCAACTATATTCTCGTCCTCAATCATCACATCTTCGGAGCCTATAGCTCTTTTCCTGCGGACAGCCTCTATAATCTGTTCCCTGTCCATTCCTCTTAGCCGAAACAATACAAACGGATTCCGTGCAAACTCCAAAGCCAAAGCATAATACACCACTGCTATATGCCTGCATGGTAAACCGCTGTCCCCACAGGTGCAATAAGCCGATAAATCAGCAGCAGTTTTGGGAAACAGTGAAACATCCAGAGCAGTAAATACCTCTTCAATGCTGTCTGGCATTTCACCGGCCAGCATTTTCGCTGAAAATATGGCCTTGCCGGCCAGAGCATTCAATACCTTATCCCATTCATCCTGCAATAAAGTCTTTATCGCAATATCAATTTTATAAGGAATTTTCCTGTTTCCTTTTACATATGCTGTTACTTTTCCTGGATATATTTGCATATCCAGGACCTTGCCATTTCTGGCAATACTTTTCCCACGGCCTGTTTCATCGGTGCATTGGAATGATTCCAGCGTTTTTAGCCATTGCTGAGCCCACCAGCTGGATCGTAAGGTTTTTTTCCCTCTTGACGCCATAATACGTCCTCCCGTCACTCATTTTCCACGGCATCACGTTCCAAAGTAAACAACTTTCTTAACTCATCGTCGCTCAATTCAGTAAGCCAGGTGTCTCTTGTGCCCACTACTTTGTCAGCCAGATCCTTCTTTCTTTCAATGAGCAAATCAATCTTTTCCTCCAGCGTTCCCTGACAGATGTACTTATGCACCTGAACATTCTTTTTTTGACCAATTCTGAAAGCCCGGTCTGTAGCCTGGTTCTCCACAGCAGGATTCCACCATCTGTCATAGTGAAATACGTGATTTGCCTGGATTAAATTTAACCCCACTCCTCCGGCTCTCAGGGAAAGTACAAAAATATCGGGGCCATCGGCATTTTGGAATCTTTCAATCATATTATCACGCTTGTCTTTGGGCACACCTCCATGCATGAAAAGGACCTCCCGCTGAAAGCATCTTTGAAGGTAAGCCTGAAGCATCCTGCCCATTTTGGTATATTGAGTAAATATAAGGGCTTTATCCCCTTCACTTAATACCTCGTACAGCATCTCAAGCAGGCGTATCAGCTTTCCCGATCTGTTATCCAGCGGGCTGCCGTCAGCCAGAAACAGCGCCGGATGATTGCAGATCTGTTTAAGTTTGGTAAGACCTGATAAAATCAGCCCCCTGCGTTCCATACCGGTTGAGGTACCGATTTGCTCCATTATATCATCAACCACCGATTGGTACAGAGTTGCCTGTTCTCTTGTCAGCGCGCAATAAACCTTGTTTTCCTGCTTGAGGGGCAGATCCTTAATTATGGTGGGATCGGTCTTGGTACGCCTCAAAACAAAGGGTTTAATAAGCTGTTTAAGCTGCCAGGCCCTTTTTTCATCTCCGTATCTTTCAACAGGCAGAACAAATCTCCTGTAAAAGCTTTGACGGCTTCCCAGGTATCCTGGATTCAAAAAATCCATGATAGACCACAACTCCATTAGCCGGTTCTCTATAGGAGTTCCCGTAAGGGCTATTCTGTATCTGCTTTTCATTTTACGTATTCCCTGAGCCTGTTTGGTGGAGGGGTTTTTAATATTCTGCGCTTCATCAAGCACTATACCCTCCCAGTCAACCCGTGCTATTGTATCCCAATCCCTGGTAACCAGGTTATAAGTGCTTATTACCAGATCATAACCTGAAACCTTTTCTACAAATTCCTTTCCTGTCGCCCGGTCCACACCATGGTGAATAAATGTCTTTAAGCCGGGAGCGAACCGTGCAACTTCACGTATCCAGTTACCCACCACAGAAGTAGGACATATAAGCAATGTCGGGACTTTTACTCCCAGAACCTCTCTCTCATGCAATAAAAGCGCGATTAACTGGATTGTCTTTCCCAGCCCCATATCATCGGCAAGGCAAGCCCCAAATCCCCGCTTTCTTAAAAAAACCATCCAGGAAAACCCGCGAACCTGGTACGGCCTCAATTTGCCGCGAAAACCCGACGGTGTATCAAGAATTGTAAAGGATTCTGTGCCTGCCAGCCCCTTCAAAAATGTTTCCAGCCATCCTTCCGAATCTATAGCCGTAACCGGCGGGCCTCCCTCAGCGGCACACATCATATCAAGAGTTTCTTTCAGCGGAAGCTTTTTGGCACCCCGATGTTTCTCCAACCATTTTATAGCTGAGCCAATCTCCTTGGGATCAAGTTCAACCCACTGTCCCCTGATGCGTACCAGGGGTTTTTTCAGGGCTGCCAACTGTTTAAATTCGTCATAATCGATAGTGCTGTCACCAATGGCCAATTTCCAATCATATTCCACTATGGCATTTAATCCAATCTGTCCCCCGGATCCAAGTTCCGGTTTATTTTCAATGTGACGCAGCTTCAATCTTACACCCAATGCTCTTTTCTTCCGTTCTCTCCACCACGGCGGAACCAATACTCCAAATCCGCCTTCCTGGAGAAGTACAGAAGTCTCCTTTAAAAAGAAATATGCCTCCTCTGTTGAAATAAAAACACCTTCCGGCCGCGGCTCCATCAATCCTCTTTCAACTACAGGGTATATTTTTGATATTTTGCCCAAATCCTCCAACAGCTTCTCCTGGGGGTGTTCAAAATGTTTATTAAGAAGTGAAATTATTTCGCTGCTTCCTTGCCATATATCCCGGGCAGCAACCAGCATGCCTGGATCGTCTGTGGCCTGAAGATGAAAGGACAGGTACCAATTCTCTGTTCCTTCCTTCGGTTCTTCCAGCCGTAAACATGTCCGGAAGCTTTCTTTGTTTTTCCTTAAGGGCATGGTCCATTGTCTGAGTCCGTCTATCAGTTCCTCAATTTGCTTCTTACTGCCGCTAATCCTTCGTTCCTTACCGCGAAGGGCATTCAACCACAGACGTTCAACAGGAGCATTTTGTTCACTGTATCCCACATTCCCCAGCCAGCAGTGTATAATTTCATCAGTGGCTACCCTCAGGTAATTCATGATAACATCATAGGGTAAACAGGGTTCTTTCAGCCGGTATGCTCTGCCCAATACACCACAGCATACCGGCGGCATAACATCGATAAGCTGTTTTATAACCCCGCGGTCCTCAGGATCTTCAAAGACCGGCTGCCATGCGGCTGCTACTCCTCCGTTTTCTCCGGGCCTCAAAGACGGGACAAATTTCTGCCTGCACAGCATGCGCAAAAGAAAGCGTCCGCATAACACCCAGTAATTCCAATCATCTCCATATATAAAATCGTATATGCTGTTTTCATATTCATCCTGGACACAGGCAGCAATATATTCTATGAATTCAGGCACTGTAACTGTCAGGCCGGTAATTTCCCAGCCGGCCAGCCTGTACTCTTCATTTTCATCTTCTGCCGATAGGCCGGGCGATGCATGCGGCACTCGCTTGCCGGTGGGCAGCAAAAGCCATATCTTGTCCTGTTTTTCATCCTTGCTCCAGTCAATTCCCGGATAAAGCATGTTCATAAGTAAAATAATATCCTGGACTGAAGCTTGAAAAGGATGAGGAGCCCCACCGGGGTTTTTGGGCGGCCGCCCTCTTCTCCTTCGTATAGAAGGATCCGGCTCCTTCTCACCCCATATTATGAATTCATTACCTGTCCAGGCTATATGAAGTACAATCATTCAATAACCTTCCTCAAATATTTACTCATACTATTTATTCTATATATTATCAGGATTATATTCAAGCCTTTTCTTGCCCGGGTAATCGCCCATGCGCTTTCTTCCCCGCTTTTGAATCTGTTTTGCCTTGCATAACTTGCCTGCTTCAAGTCAGATACACCATGAAATAAATAAAAAACCATGGGACAATTATAAACAACATATACTGCCCCATGGTAGATCTACTGCATATGGGTTATAGCATAATCAGGGATCCTAAAAATCAGAATATGTCTATTTCATCTTCCAGTATTTTCAGCAATAGTTTAACACCATTCTCCAGGTCAGACGCATCCACCATCTCGCTGTCACTGTGTACATAACGGCATGGAATAGAAATAACTCCTGAAGGAACCCCTTCCCGGGTGAGATGTATAGGTCCGGCATCAGTTCCCCCGGCCTCCAGGATCTCCATTTGATATGGAATCCCGATTTCTTTTGCCTTCTTTACCATCAGTTCCCTGACCCTGGGATGCGCCATCACCAGGGAATCCTTAATTTTGATGGCAGGGCCGCCCCCGAGTTTAACTTCCATAGGCCTGGCTTTAGGCGTATCTCCTGTCCTGGTAACATCCACTGCAATACCTATATCCGGATTAAGCGCATATGCAGAGGTTTTGGCCCCTCTTACCCCCAGCTCCTCCTGAACGGTAAACACAAAGTATATTTCATGAGGTGAACTCTTAAGCCGTCTGGCAGTTTCAATAAGTAATGCACAGCCGGCCCGATCGTCCATGGCTTTACCTATATATCTCCCCTTATTTTCCGTAAAGGGGGAGCAATACACCGCCACGTCTCCTATGGCCACTGAATCCTGGGCTTCTTCGGGGCCTGAGGCCCCAATATCAATATACATCTTGTCAAGTTTTATGCTATTGATGTTCTCAATATCGCCATCATAGCTTATAACACCCGTCACACCATTTTTGAATATTACCCTCCGGTTTATGCTGTTTCCGGCCGATATGCCGCCGACACGGGAAAATCTCAAAAATCCCTTATCATCAATGTGGGTTACTATAAAACCGATCTGATCCATATGTGCCGCCAGCATAACCTTCATACCGCTGCCCTTTTTAACAGCTATTAAATTCCCGAGCACATCCACTTTTATCTCATCCACATAAGCCTTGATCTCATCGCGGATAATGTCCCGGACAATCTCTTCACTGCCTGAAGGGCCGTATGCCTGGGTCAGCTTTTTTAGGAGTTCCTTCATTATAATTCACATCCTTTCAAAAAGGTCGATAATAATCGGATAGTATTCCTGTAATCATTAAGATCCATTACCGAGGAAGGGCTGTGTATATAGCGGCAGGGCACTGATACAGCCGCTGTCTTTACTCCCTCCCTGGCCAGGTGAATTCTTCCCGCATCATTACCCCCGGTAACAGTCTTTTTGAACTGAAAGGGTATATCGTTTTTCTGCGCAGTCTTCACCAGCATTTCTACCAGTTCTTTGTTTGCATAGGAACTGGCATCCATAATGGTGATGGCAGGGCCTTTCCCCATCTCGGTAGTATAAAGATGTTCATCCACATCAGGAACATCGGAACAAGTGGTTCCCTCAACCACAATGGCTATATCAGGATTGATGCTGTATCCCAGCACCTCAGCTCCCCGCAGCCCTACCTCCTCCTGGACACTGAAACATGTATAGATGTCATAATCGTATTCCTGCTTAATCAACTCTACAAGCATGGCACACCCCGCTCTGTCATCCAGGGCTTTCGCTTTAACCTTGTCTTCACCAAATTCAACATACTTACTGTCAAATACGGCATAGTCACCCAAACTAACAGCCTGGCCTGCCTCCTCTCTGGACACAGCGCCGATATCTATATACATTTGCTTAACCTTTACTGCATTTTTACGTTCTTCAACCTCCTGAAGATGAATAGCCTTTATTCCTAATACACCCGGACAGGCATTCTTGCCTATAAGGACCCGCTTTGATACCAGGATCCGGGGATCTATTCCGCCTACAGCCCTGAATTTTAGCATGCCGTCATCCTGTATACCCGTAATAATCAGCCCTATCTCGTCCATATGGGCACATAACATGATTTTTTTCCCATCTTTTTTCCCTTTTTTGTAGGCAATCAGGTTGCCTATTCTGTCGGTATAAACATCATCAACAAAAGGAGAAATATTATCACTTATCAGCTTCCGGACCCGGCCTTCATCCCCTGACACTCCGCCAATCTCAGTCAATTGTTTCAATAATTCAGCCATTGGTTCCAATCCTCCTTCAACGACGCAATAAAACGCGCCAGCAGCCTGGCAGCCTTCCTGATATTATCCAAATTAAGGGTTTCCACGGTAGTATGCATATAGCGCAAAGGAATCTCAATGAGTACGGTAGGAACCCCATATCGCGATATCTGAATGGCACGGGCATCGGTACCCGTAGGTCCCGGCTCCACTTCCACCATATAATCGATTCCATACTCTTTAGCCGTATCCATAACTTTTTGCGTCAAACGGGGATGCATATTTGGCCCAACTGCAATAACCGGGCCTTTATTCATTGCAAAGGTCTCATCCCTGGATGCATCCGGCGTATCCCCATGGGTAACGTCTATTGCAATTCCTATATCAGGGGCTATCCGGTATGTACTGATGGCTGCTCCCCTGACTCCTACCTCTTCCTGAACGGTAGCAACAAAATAAACATCTGCACAAAAACGCAGTTTGTCAAGCTCTTTCATGGTCTCCAGGAGTACAGCCACTCCTGCCCGATCGTCAAGTGATTTTGCAGACACCATCCCCCCTTTAAGTTCAACCAAGGGGCTTACAAAAGTAATAATATCCCCTATGTTTATAAGCTCTTTAGCATGTTCTGCGGATAGGCCTGCGTCAATAGCCATGTCTTTCATCTCTACAGCTTTTTTTGCATCTTCTGCCTGTTGTAAATGAGGCGGTTTTGCCCCTATAACTCCAAACAGTTTTTTCTTTCCATGAATTTCAACCTCCTGGCCCGGGAGTATACGGGGATCAACCCCTCCTATATTGGTAAACCGGATAAAACCTTTTTCATCGATATGAGTCACCATTAATCCTATTTCATCCATATGAGCAGCAACCATCACTTTGGGCATGTTTTCGCCGTGCCCGTCGGTTTTCCGGCCGAATACATTGAAAAAAGCATCCGTTCTTACCTCCTGGCAGTAAGAATTAAATGCCTCAGATATAACCCGGGCAATCCTTTCTTCATACCCTGAAACACCCGGCACAGCCACAAGCTTAGCTATAAAATCCTTTATATCCATATATCTCCTCACATACCTTTCACTGATATATAATTTATCACTGGCTTATCATATTTTATTATCATTTCAAAGCAAGAGGTATACGATGTGCATATTATTACTCTGTGTTGTTTTTGAATAATATAAGTATACTGTCTTCTTCTTTGGCAGTATCAACTGCTTTTTGAATGGCCTTGTAACAGTCCACTTCATGGTCTATAACTATACCTCCCATATGCTGGGCTACACCAAAAGCGGCATTCATTGAATTTTTTGACGAATGATTTGGTACAATAATACATCGCTCGCTGTATCTGCCGATTACCTGTCCAATTTCACGGTAACTCAATTCATTAAGTTGTGTTCTGATTGATAATAGAGTAGTCAGTTTACTACCACTCTCATTATTGATTTTCTGGTATATTTCTTCGAGTTCACTCATTTCAGCCATTTCATGTACGTATATCCTGACAGTCTTGTTGCTCTTGCTCGCATCGCCAACAGCTGCCGGGTTCTCAAAATCCATAAGCCCCTGTTGTATACGCGGCAATTCAATACCTTTGTTCAAGCCCCACGCAACAACGGCCAGAGCATTATAAACATTATGTATGCCCGTAACATTGAGAGTCATTTCACACTCACCCAGGGGAGTTACAACACTAAACCGGCTGCCCTTTGGTGTAAGCTCTATGTCTATTGCATTCACATAACATGGACGGCATATGCCATATCCTATCAGGCTGTCCCTCTTCAGCTTATCAGCATAATAATCATCTACATTGACAATAATCGGTGATTTCACACCTTTTAAATGATCTATCAATGCACTTCTAATCTCAAGATAATGGTAATCGGCTTTATCATTCTGAAAATAAGTATAAAGATCTGTATAGATAATACTGTCAAACCATATATGCCGTAATAATTCTTTCACAATGGCCGTGTATGAACACTCAATTATTGCTATATGTATACCCTTTTGCATTGCCTGATGCAGTAAAGCGTTTAACGTAAAAGGGTGAATGGCATTATCATGTATGGTACAAATTTCATTTCCCATCTGACAATATGAAGCTCCTATAACAACACCCGGTTCCCGGGAGGCATCCAATATGGATTTTATCATCCAGCCAATAGTAGTTTTTCCGTGCGAACCTGTAATCCCGACTAATTCCATGGCCTGGGACGGAGATCTATAGAAGTTTCTTGCCACAGCTGATATAAACCGATTGACATGATACGTTTTTATAAAAGTCACATTGTATGACTTGATAATATCCTGGTCCTGTCCGATGCAAACAGCTGCAGCGCCTTGTTCAACAGCATGCTTCACAGATTGTTCATATGGAAGTTTGCTTGTTTCAGGACAGTATATATATAAATAATCGTCTTTTACGTCATCCGGATTAACAGCCAGCCCCTTTATATCAACCTTTCTGTATCCAATCATCTCATAAATCGGTGTACTCGCCAGCAGCTCTCTTAACAGCATATTAATTTCACCTTCTACAATATATATTGGTCCATTTATTATAACACAGTTTACTGCTTAAAACCACAAGCCTGTTATGTTCACTGTTTTACCTGTTAATTCAGCTGACACTTTAGTCATCATCCATATTGAGCATAATACCTTCAACGGCCTTAAGTTCAGCCATCAGGCTTTCATATGTCACGTTGCGGGGCAGCCGGATATAGAACTTTGCATGTATCCACGGTTCATCGCTGGGCTGAATTTTTATATCGCGGATCACGACCTTCAGCTGTCCCATGCAGTCGGTTACCCTGGCAATCTGGCCGGGAGTATTACGAATATCCATTTCGATAACCGCTACCCCTGAATTCCTTCTGAACAAGGCCTCAATTTTTTTCAATAATATTAATACTACATATACCAGCAAAGCAGCAAATATAGATACCTGGTATAATCCGGACCCGACAGCCAATCCAATACATGCAACAACCCAAAGGCTGGCAGCGGTGGTCAGGCCGCGAACCCGGGCTTCGTCCTTCATAATTGTGCCTGCTCCCAAAAAACCGATGCCGCTTATAACCTGAGCCCCCAGCCTGGCCGGATCCAGATTTACCATGTTATGGTATATTCCGAATATGTATTTGGCTGTTATCATAACCAGTGCTGAACCCATGCATACAAGGGTATGGGTACGAAATCCGGCCGGCCGGTTGGTTATTTCCCTTTCAAGTCCTACAAGGCCGCCCAAAACCATTGCCAGAATCAGTTTTAAAGCATCCTCCCAATCCATTGTATCCCTCCATTTTTGTTTATACGCCGTTTATCTGGCTTTTCAGGAACTCCACAGTTCCTTTTATTACCTCCTGTTCCCACTCGTATTTATTAAATGTATGGTCAGCATCTTTTATCACATTCAGCCTGGCTTTATCTCCGTATATATCCATATATCTGTATGAGGTTTCCAGCGGCACCGAATCGTCTTTATCCCCATGAAATATCAACACCTGTTTATCATAGGAAGAGGCAGTCTTAAATACATCCAGCGATATTACATCTTCCACGAAAGCTTTACCTACAAGATTGCCGCTGAAATCATAATACTTCATCCCGCCAACATCAACACCAGCTGCTTCCATCTCTCTTACTGTATTTTGGACCAGCTCCCCTATATTACCTGCGGGCGCCCATAGACACAGGGCAGCTATATCCAGAGGATACAATCCGGCAAGCATGCTGGCAACGGCTCCCCCCATGCTGAGGCCTACAGCGAAAATTTTGTTTTGATCGACAAAGTCAAGGCTCTTGGCATATTGCAAAATTGCCTCTGCATCCTTCAGTTCCCCTGACAGTGTCATATCTTTAAATTCACCATCACTCTCACCGCTGCCCAGAAAATCAAACCTCAGACTGGCAATGCCCGCCTTCTCCAGCATCCTGGACAATTTGACGAATATAAAGTGAGGTTCCATTTTATTCCCGGTAAAACCATGGAAAACTAAAGCCATTGGGATCTTCTCCGTGAATTCATCCGGTGTATGCATCATTCCTCTTAGTATCATACCGTTTCTTTGGATTTCCACCGCTTTTTGCACATTATTCCCCTCCCATCTGACTGAAACATAATAGTATAATATACCATTTCCAGTATACTATTTTTTCCCGTAAATTACTATATTTTTATTATATCGTCCCATATTCTGTTTTATGGATCAATATATGTTTTGATCCATATATGGAATGTTCGATGGATATGCTTTATATGCGCAGATGAACCCGCATGAGAAAAATCATATCATATTATTTTTTGACTTGCGGAAAAGCGGAAGCAGATGAGCTGATAAGAAAACGCTATAAAGCAGGAAGTAGGGCATAAAAAGCCCTACCCCTTGCTCACTTTGGCTGTATTCTGTTCAGCAGTTCATTAATCTCCTTTGCAAAACCCGACACAGGCTTCCCTTGGCCGATATCCCTGAAAATATCCCTGATGCGGCTTACTACGTCAGGATCTGCAGTAACAGCTACCCGGTCTATCCTGGTATCAGCTTGTTTCACAACCTGATCTATTTTTTTCTTGATTGCGTCAGTCATTTTTCCTTTATACTGCTCATTGAATTGTACACCTATCATAGCAGTATTACCGGTTATTACACAGGCGGCCGATTCTATCTCATCTATATCGGCAACCTTGTTGGCAATTCGCCTGGCTCTTTCAGTATACTGCCTGTTATCTGTCTTTGTAGGCGTACCATCCGGAGCAGACGGGGTTACCGGCGTTCTTGGGATTATCTGCCTGGTTGTACGGGGTACATTCTCATCAGTCTGCCGCCCCTGCTGCTGATCCTGTCTTGGTGTCCTCATCTGAGTACACGCAGCAGCCAGTGTTAAGATCAAAAATAAACAGACAAATAAAACAAGGGACTTTTTTGTTCTCATATTCATCGCCTCCTTGTTTTTAGTTTGTCTGTTAAGCTGCTTTTTATTAAAGAAATATAATGCAGGCCTACATAAAGCTGTTTCATTTGTTATTTATTTTTTATCAAATTTTTCAAATTCTCACTGTAGGGAGGATAAACGACACCCAGTTCTGTAATAATAGAAGTTATATAGGTATGCGGTGTTATGTCAAAAGCCGGATTTGCCACTTTAACCCCATAGGGCGCAATCCGGATTCCGCCTATATGGGTAACCTCCTGTTCATCCCTCTCTTCAATAGGAATGTACTGCCCGCTTTCCAGGGAAAGATCCAAGGTGGATATGGGAGCTGCCACATAAAACGGAATATTGTTTTCCTTAGCTAAAACCGCTATACTGTACGTTCCGATTTTATTGGCCACATCTCCATTGGCGGCAATCCTGTCGGCTCCGACAATGACAGCCGTTATGGTGCCGTTTTTCATAAAATAACCTGCCATATTATCGGTAATTAAGGTCACAGGGATGCCATCCTCCATCAATTCCCATACAGTCAATCTTGCACCCTGCAGATAAGGCCTTGTTTCATCAGCAAATACAGATATATTCTTTCCTGCCTCATGCGCAGCCCTTATCACTCCCAAAGCAGTGCCATAATCAACAGTAGCCAGAGCTCCTGCATTGCAGTGAGTCAGTATAACATCTCCGTCTTTTAAAAGTTCCTGGCCCCATCTGCCAATCCGGCGGTTTACTTCTGCATCCTCCTGTGCCATGGTATTTGCTTCATTCAGCATAATATCCTTTATATCGCTCACGGGTTTGCCCCGGTTGTCACGGACTACATCCAGCATACGCTGTATTGCCCAGAAAAGGTTGACAGCTGTAGGGCGGGTTTCCTTTAACATTTCAGCCACTGTATCAATGTGATTTATAAAGTTCTCGATATCGTTACCAGTATATTCTGCAGCGCCGAGCACCAGGCCATAGGCTGCTGCAACACCTATTGCCGGAGCACCTCGCACTGTCATATTTTTTATGGCATGTGCAACATCACCATGGGTACGGCACTGTATATATTTCTTTTTTTGGGGAAGCGCCGTTTGATCTATAAGGTAAAGCATATTATCTTTCCATTCCAACGCTTTGATTTTTTACCCCTCCCCCTGCCGCTGTTTATACTGATTGCTCCTGCTTTTAAGTAATTCCGATTATTCATCACAACAATTACAGTCAATCTCAATATCCGTTTTATCTATCATGGCCAGAATGAGATTCTTTACCTTCTGATTATTCTCCTGAAAAACACGGTACACTTCCTGGTGAGTCACGGGAGCAATATCATCATGTCCTTCAAGGCCGACATCATAATCGGTTATGAGGGCGATATTGGCATAACAAATGCCCAGTTCACGGGCCAAAATAACTTCGGGGTACTGGGTCATATTAATAACTTCCCAGCCCATGCTGCTGTACCAGCGGCTTTCAGCCTTGGTAGAAAACCTGGGTCCTTGAATAACAACTACGGTACCACCATCGTGAATGGTGACCCCCTGCTCCTTCCCGGTTTCCACTGCCAGTTTGCGAAGCCTTGAGCAATATGGATATGCCGCGCTTACATGGTTTACAACAGGGCCTTCAAAAAATGTATCCTGTCTTCCCCATGTCCTGTTAACAAACTGATCGCATACAACGAAATCCCCGGGTTTTATATGGGGTTGTAAACTGCCCGATGCGGTAGGGGCAATGATCTGCCTTACTCCAAGCTCTTTCATGGCATACAGGTTGGCCCTGTACGGGACTTTATGAGGCGGATATTGATGTTCCTTTCCATGCCTCGGAAGGAAAGCTACCCGTTTATCCCCAACCCTGGCTATGGCTATCTTATCACTCGGAGCCCCATATGGCGTCGGTACAATAATTTCCTCTACATCGTCCATGAAAGAATAAAAACCTGAACCTCCAAATACCCCTATATCAGCTTTATGTTCCATAGTTCCTGCGGTATTCTCCTCCAGCTGCTATGGCTGCAGGGAATACGCCTTCCTCCTTTCATCCGGTTTATTTGGATTTTTGGAATTCATGAATTGCGCAGAATACTACAGTAATATTATTACACGCTTCAATACAAATATCAATGCTCCGTCATTACAAGGCCTGACAGTATCAAGCCAGGCACGGGCTATAAGCACATGACCGGCCTAATATGTTTTCAAGTGCAAAAACGGAAGCGGTACTAAATAAGCATTTTGATTCCACTGCTAATAAAATACAGGGAAAATCCAATCAAAAATATACCCAATGCAAAGATCACCCACCGGTATGCATTATCGCTGATAAATCTTTTTCCCCGTGATACCCCTGCAGAAACAGCCGAATACCATACAAGATCGGACATAATGTGTCCGATGTAAAAAAGAGCCACTCCAGCAAGTCCGACGGCATAAGCCTGACGGATTAACTCCATTCCTGTTGATGCCCACCACATTATAAAGTAGGGGTTTGTGATGCTTACTATAATTCCCGCCCAGACCAGGTTCCCCATGCTGAAACTGTTGTTATTGCTTCCATTCAGCGTTACTTTTTTTTGAATAGCTGATTTTACCATTCCATAACCCATCCAGGCCAGGAACCCTCCCCCTATCAACCCAATCAAACCGGCTATCTTAGGGTTTTCAAAAAGATCCCTCAAACCAAAAGCCATAACAATGACCAGGAGCAGTTCCAAAATACCGTGTCCCAGTACTACCAACGGCCCGGCCAAAAATCCTCTTTTCAGGCTTCCGTCAATAGTCACACCCAGCATTGGTCCCGGCATCATCGCACCTGAAAAGCCGATCATAAATGAACCAAAAAATATTCCCCATGCTTCCATACCACCATACTCCTTCATATATTATAATTTTAAGCTTTATAAAGCTGTTAATAAATTTTTATCATTTTCCCTGACATTGGTAAATATTATTTCCCATTTCTGCAAACGGGTTCCGGGTATAAAAAATCTTGTGTCTGAACAGACTATTAAACATAATAAATATAAACAGGTGAGCATTATGCCCAAACGAAAACGAATCCGAAAAGACGATAACATGGAAGATATACTGCTGGACAAAAGCGCATACGGCGAATTTGTATCCACTTTCCATGCATGGACCGGTTTGGAAGGAACTCACAAACGCGGCGCAGAACTGCAGGATAAGGGAAAAACAAAAATTCGACACCGGAAAGCGCCGGACAAAATCAAAACAAAAGAAGAATAAACCAAACCGCTATTTGCCGGCTTCCAGCAAAAAAAACCATTGCTGGCCCAATACATCCACAATATGTACAGCCGGCGCATAACCGGGTTTCAACCCGATCCTCAACCGATCCTTTATATATGGAGAACGTACAGTCCGCATAGAACAGCCCAGGGCTTTAAATGCGTTTTCTTTTATATAACCGGCTGCCCAGTAGTCCACAAGGTCAAGGCAGCTCAAATTCAAATTTTTAAGGGAATTATACGGATCGTTTCCGGCCTTCAATAACCGGTCAGGCCTTTTAGGTATATCATATCTATACAGGCCAATCTCCACTTGGCCATCGGCTAACCTGATGCATTTCAAATCTATTTCAATCTCTTGCGCCGCATCATTTTTTATGTCCCGGTCTGAATCCGCACAGCACGGTTTTTGCCTTTCAGTTCGTGTGGAAAACAGCACGTTCCCTTCATATTCCGGCCGCAGGGATCCAGGCTTCTCCAAAGGTTTATAATGAGAAAAAACAAGTTTAATGCTTCGCATCAAATCATAATCGCCATTGTAAATATCCTCCACAAGACGTTTTCTACAGGTATGCAGTGAAAAAACACCGTTGTCTATCCCGATCCAGTTCCTGCCCAATTTTTGGGCAACAGCAAGTGTGGTGCCTGAACCTGCGAAGAAATCAGCTGCCAAATCCCCGGGTCTGGATGAAGCAAGAATAATCCGTTCAAGCAATGCTTCAGGTTTCTGGGTATCATATCCCCTCCTTTCAGGGTCTCTCTGATGCAGGTGGGAAATATCGCTCCATACATCACTGGGATATACCTTGCTGTCTTCAAAATACCTGTATTCCTTTCCACCGGACCTTATTGACCAGAATATCCGCCCATCCTGATCAACGCCCTGTTTCATATGATTGCGCCTGCTCTTCCCCCTTGGAATACCGACTGCTTCAGGATTGAAATAATGACGGGATGATTTCCGGTAAAACAATATGGTATCATGCTTGCGGCTGAAATGCTTCTTTGCCCTTCCGCCGCTCTGATAATGCCATATGATCTCATTCAGCATATTGTCCTCACCGAATACTTCATCCAGTATAATTCGCAGGTACGCGCTGGTACGGTAATCCACATGAAGGTACAGAGAACCTTCCGGCGACAGAAGATGATATGCATAGGTTATAACACTTCTCATCATTGATAAGAAGGAATCTTTTCCCGTCTTTCCCGTATCGTTATAGGCAATATGATCTACAACATGTTTCCGGTTCCCCCTCCAGCCTTCAATCCCGACGGGCTGCTGAAAGCGATAAGTCTGTCCGGTCATAAAAGGAGGATCCATGTATATCAGTTGAATCTTGTTCTCGTACTTATCAAGCATCAACGGAAGGATTCTTTGAACATCGCAATGATAAAACCTTCCGGTGATATGATTCAAACGGGGCTCCGTTGTATTTGCCGGATAGCCATGTTCTTCACGGTGAACATCAATTTTTCTCAAACCAGTCAAAGCCAATCACCATATTTCAAGCTTGAATAAGCTTTTTTAGGGTTTAATACCACCACTTAGTGGGAAGCAGGAATGTCCATGGCATTGTGACAACAGCTATAGCCAGCGCCAGTCTGAACCGTAAAACCTTATCCGCAATCAGCCTGTTGAAGGTAATCCTGTAATTAAACAGAAATATCAGCAAACCGGAAACTAACACAGCGATCACTATTATTATCAGACCACCAACATGGGAGAAAGGATCAAAGTTTATTGCATACTCTAATGAATGAGGCAGGCCGAGAGCCGGTATTATAAACTGACTCATAAACAGAAGGGCAGCCCCTGCTGCATCTGCAAGGAAGCCAAACAGCCATACCTTAAGCACCGATGCTGTGTAAAACTTCTTAAAACTCCCAAGATGCATCAACCTAAAAGCATAAAAACAGGCTAAAAGTACCAGCGAGTCAATCACAAAATTCCCCAATAAAGTTATAAGTATAACAGGAGGGAAAAACATCAGGAACCAGGTAGGGAAAATAACGTTATATAACTTCACCTTTTTTACAGCCTTCTCCTTATTCATCAAGCCGTCCTCCTTGCTAAGTGCTTCGCTCTTAAGTAAATAAGCCTGCATAATTCATATTATTTATTCACCATAACCAGTAAGCTGCTACTCCATGCTGATGGCATCTACCGGGCACTTCTCAACACACAGCCCGCAACCCGTACATTTATCCTGCAGCACCCTGTGTTTTTCTTTTACAGCGCCTTCAATCGCATCAAACGTGCAAACCCTTTTACAAGCGGTACATCCGATACATTTTTCTTCATCGATAACAGCGGTTTTTCGTTTGGCAAAATCCGCATATATGGTTCCCGTAGGACATTTTTCAGCACACATCATGCAGTTTACACATTTACTATAATCAATCCTGGCAAGATTGTCGGCAAACTCAATTGCATCGAACCGGCATGCCCTTACACATAGCCTACAGCCTATACAGCCTGCCTTACAGTAATCCCTGACCTGCTTTCCAGGATCTTTGGATATACACAGTACCTGCACCAGGCTGGATTCGGGGATCAGCTCTATCAAATTCTTTGGGCAGGCCTGCACGCATATACCACAGCCGGTACACTTACCCGAATCAACAACTGCAATTCCTTTTTCGGAAATATATATCGCATCAAAAGGACAGGCTCTGACGCAGGTTCCAAGCCCAAGGCATCCGTATCGGCATTCTTTTGGCCCATCAGCCAACATGGAAGCTGCAACACAATCCTGTACCCCTCTATACTCGTATTTGTTTTTCGCGTTTTCGCAATCACCCTGGCATAAAACACGTGCTGCCTGGCGTTCTTTGGCATCCACTTCTATTCCCATTATAATGCCCACGTTATTTGCAACAGCCGCTCCTCCTACAGTACACCCGTCAACCGGCGCCTCACCTGCAGCCACGGCTGCAGCAAAACCATCACAGCCGGGATATCCACATGCACCGCAGTTGGCTCCGGGAAGAGCATCACGTATAGCCTCTATCCGGGGATCGGTTTCAACAGAGAATTTTTTTGATGCAAAAGCCAGCAATGCACCGAACAAAAGCCCCATGCCCCCTAAGCTGAGCAGGGACGTTAATACCACCTTCATTGCCTTCCCCCCCTATTTTATAAGCCCCTGGAATCCCAGGAAAGCTACCGACATCAAGCCCGCTGTAATAAGAGCTATCGGGAAACCTTTAAGCGGTTTGGGTATATCGGACAATTCCAGTCTTTCCCGTATTCCGGCAAAAAGAACTATAGCCAGAGTAAATCCAAGGGCAGCGCCGATTCCGTTAAATAATGCCTGTATCAAATCATATTTTTCATCTATATTGATTATAGCAACGCCCAAAACAGCGCAGTTAGTGGTAATAAGGGGCAGGTATACCCCCAGCGCTTTGTACAGTGTAGGGCTTGACTTCTGAATAACCATTTCTACAAACTGTACAAGGCAGGCTATGACAAGGATGAATACAATCGTCTGTAAATACTGGATATTTAACGGCTCCAGTATACCATATTGAATAATATAGGTAATCAGGGATGTCATTGCCATTACAAAGGTTACTGCGGCACCCATTCCGACAGCAGTCTCAACACGCTTTGATACTCCGAGAAATGGACATATCCCCAGAAATCTTGACATTACGAAATTATTTATCAATATAGAACTCAATAATATCATGAAAATTTTCCCAATGTATCCCATATGTTTTCCCCCTATTTATCGTCCGGCATAAATAATTATCCAGCCCTGTCTATTAAAGGCTTCGAATAAAGCCATATTACGGCTGTTCTGTTTTTCCTGTCAATTTATTAAGCAAACCCAGCACCAGTCCCAGGGTTATAAATCCACCGGGAGGCAGTATCATAATTACTGCAGGACTGAACCCCTCAGAAACAACCGGTATTCCAAACCAGCTTCCCGAGCCCAGTATTTCACGGATTGATCCCAGCAAAAGCAGTGCCACGGTAAATCCCGCACCCATACCCAGTCCATCAATTATGGACGGCAGTAATGAATTCTTTGATGCAAAAGACTCGGCTCTCGCCAGAATAATACAATTTACTACAATAAGCGGAATATAAATTCCAAGGCTTTCATATAGTGCAGGTACAAAAGCTGTCTCTTATACACATCT
>DGEI01000017.1:36503-56559 GCA_002385885.1 Firmicutes bacterium UBA3930 | reverse complement strand
AGATGTGTATAAGAGACAGGCATACGACTCTGGTGGGAACAACTGCACGGCTTATTCCTTCAAAGGGTATTGATTATCTTCTGGATGCCATTCCAGCGGTGATTGAACACATTAACGATGTTCATTTTTTGATTATGGGAAATGGACCTTATAAGCAAGAGCTCATCAAAAAAGCTGCGTATCTGAATATACAGAACAAAGTTACCTTTCTTGGCTATGTAAACAATATACATAATTACTTGAATGCCATCGATATATTCGTATTACCCAGTCTGTCAGAAGGACTGGGAATATCTATTATTGAGGCTATGGCAGCGGGTAAACCTGTTATTGCTGCCCGAACAGGAGGAATCCCCGAAATCGTTAACCATGATGATAACGGATACCTGGTAACACCCGGTGACGCTGGTGAACTGGCTTTAGCAATAATGTACCTGATTGCTAACCCTCAGGTGAGGGAGGATTACGGACGAAGGGGCTGCAGGGATGTAAGAGAGCGTTTTTCGGTTGATAAAATGCTGAACCTTACTGCTGATATCCTGCAAAGGTATGCCCAAAGGTAATTATCTGCAATCAGCGGTTAAATATGGGATTAAAAACTGCTTGACAAGTCAGGCATGTTAAGCTATTATAAAAATGCAAATATAAATAAGGGGCGTTAACTCAACTGGCAGAGTGCCATCTTGACGTGGTGGAAGTTACAGGTTCAAGTCCTGTACGCCCCACCAGATGAAGAGGAGGTTTTACCTCCTTTTTGTTATCTCTGCTCAAAAGTTTTGATTTTGGTTATTATTTTTGTTTTCAGGCATGTGGTATAATATATTAATACAGCAGCTGATTTATAGATATATACGGAATTGATAGTAGGAGGGACGTTATGTACAAACATGAAGATATATACGAAGTTCGAAAGCAGATAAACCTTATGATTGCTGTAATTGCTATTATTTTTGCTGCTTTTCTTATAATATCTGTTGTTGTGGCCAGTACTGTCAATAACAGATTGGGTATGATAATCCTGATTATTGGTATATGCCTTGATATTTTTGTATGGGGAATGTATGGAAGCCCCATCCTGGCATATCATAGTTTCCTTAAGGATATTTTTACCGGACGGATCAGAGTCGAATCGGGTGTTGTTAAAAATGTCAACACAAAGCCCGCTTACAAGGATAATAGGCTGTTTTATTATGAGATATTGATTGACGATGGGGAAACCGAGCGGTTACTGCTTTTAGATGCAAACAAGCCATTGCCCGATTTTGATATTGGTAAAAGGTATGAATTTGAGGTTTTTCAGAACTATGTCATAAAGATATTATAATATCCGGCCATGATTTAAATACCTCAAAATATGATTAGTCTTCATTAATGGTTTGAATGGTATATCCAAGCGTATTCCCGTTTTGATCCAGGTATACCGTAAAGCATTTACTGTATTCCCGGTTTGAAGGCTTTTGAGGCGGATACAACACTATGCTCATATAATCTCCTTTATGTATTACTGCTTTACCGCTTGCATCATAGAATATCAGGGCTTTTTTTTCACTTTTATGCACTGATATTTCGGTTTCTTCGAAGGCTACCTTTTCACCGTGCTTTTTCAGGTGATCGGTGGCTCTTTTAATTATTTCCAGGTCTGTCATAAACAATACGGCAGAGTGCCCTTCCTGCACTTCTGCATCTCCATCCGCATTTTTTAGTACGGAAGAAACATTATCAGTTGAAGCAAGATGAGAACTGCAGCCGGCTAAAACGAGAGATATAAGGCTGAGCATTATAAGCGGTTTGCACCGGAGTGTTGCCATACATTAACACCCTTTGCATAAGCGTTCTTTTATTTTTATCATATGCCGGCCGGTTCAAAAAAAGAAGTTTATCACAGTCAAAATTTGTGCAGAGCCATTTTTGCTGCACACAGAGGAAATACTTGCAATTATACCATCCATATATTGAGGATATAAAAGAAGAAAAGGCTATTTAAAGGTTTGCAGCACAAACATTGCAAGAATTCCTATTACTATGGTAAGAAATATATTTTTAGTTTTTGCTGCTGCCAGAAAGCACAGGACTGATGCAATAAGCGCATTATTATCCAGGGAAATTACCAGGCGGCCCTGGGGCATGAGTATCGCGGGAGCAAGAAGAGCCGACAGCACGGCAACAGGAATAAATTGAAGCCATCTTCTGAAGAGAAGCGGCAGTTCAAATTTTGACAGCACCAGTAAAGGCAGTGCTCTTGGCAGGTAGGTAACCAGGCTCATTCCTATTATGATAAATAATATTTTCTGTTCCATAGGCTTGTACTCACTCCAATAGTTGCAGCCAGCATTGTGGCCAGTATTACATTCCATCCGTTCCCCAGCAGTTTGGTCAGAAGTATTGAAATTACAGCCGAACATACGGCCACCAGAACATCTGCTTTATCCTTCATATGCATACACAACAGGGCTATAAACATTGCTGAAAGGGCAAAATCTATCCCCCAACGGGTAGGATCGGATATCAGGTTTCCCAGGATTCCGCCTGCAACAGTGCTTATTACCCAGGCTGCATGAGAAACGGTGTGAAGCCCTATAAAGAAGGATGCCGATGGCTTGTCCTCCCTGCAGTAAGTTATATCAACTGCATATGTTTCATCGGTTAGGCCGAAGGATAAAACAGCCTGAAGGGATGAGGGCACATGCTTCAGATAGGTCGAAAGAGAAGCGCTCATAAGCATATGGCGCATGTTTATCAATAAAGTAGTCATAATTATGGAAGCAGGATTGACTCCCGATGTTATCATAGCCGAGGCGATGAATTGGGACGCGCCTGCATATACTAAAAACGACATCAAAAATATTTCGAAGGTTGTTAAACCCTGCTGGTTGGCCAATATTCCAAAAGCCAGGCCAATTGGCGTGTAACCAAGCACAACCGGGATTGATTTTTTAAGGCCGGTCATGAGATCGCGGTTCATTATGTACCCTCCCTGAGTTAAAACAATCTATGCTTACGAGACACTTACAGCATAACATTTTATATGAAATTATGAAAGGAATCAATAGACACAGATCCATATGGACAATATAATGCGGTTTTGCAGAATACCATTCTAATCACTGGAGCTTAAGGCTAAGGACCTGCAGCCCTAAATTTTTTGTTATTATTGTCGATGTTTTTATGGTAGAATAACTGTATGAATAATACATCCATTTACTGAAATTTTGAAATACTCATTAAGTTATACAGGAAAGGTATGAGCATGAAGGCAATACAGATATTGACCGCATCTGTGATGATTGTTATTATGGCTGTTAATCTGGCAGCTGTCGGATTTATTATAGCATCCCAAACCACTATAATGCGCCTGGAGTTTTACGATGGTATATTTCAAAAAAGCCGGTTTTACGGACAGATTAGACAGTGGCTTTTCAGCAGGGTGAGTACCGAGCTGCCCAATGGCCGGGAAGCTATTCCATATCTGGAAGAGGTATTGACCGAGAACTGGCTGAGACAGGAGCTGCTTTTCCTGGGCAGGCAATTGTTCATGTTTTTAAAAGCTGAAACCGAACAACTGCCGATAATACCGGTATACAAAATGTTTGATGAGCTTAATGAGCATATGAGTGATATGTCCCCGGCTCAAAGGGATAAACTGATAGATTACTGGTTTGACGCCGTACCGGACCGGGTAAGGCTTCAGGACATCGGTTCCATTGAAGCTTTTTGGGTTGCCCGTAATCTGATGATTACATTTCATAGGTTAGTATGGCTGATAATTGGTATTTTGCTTGTAATGATTTGTATATTTATATTAGTTTTGCGTGGCTGGAGGAATGCTTTGGTTTGGCTTGGGGCTGCCCTGGCAGCTGCAGGAGGTATTATCATAGAAATAGGTTTGTTTTTGAACTGGGCAATAATGAACAGCACCTCAATTCAGGCGCGGATTACGGGAATGGTAAAGCATATGTTCCCTGAAAATGCTTTTGAATCATTGATTAAGTTCTTGCTGGATGGGTTTTTGGATAGAAGCTACATGGTTGCTTTTCTGTTTTTAGCAGCCGGCGGGCTGATCATTCTTTTCTGGTCGTCGGAGATAAGATTCAGAGTAATAAAGTAGAGGATTAAATCATTAAAGAAAGAATAATAAAATACAGGCTGTGCAAACGATTGCATAGCAGATGATGAGAGGGAGGCGAAACAATGAAAAAACATGAGAGGTTTCAATTGAAGGATTTGGAGGATCTAAGGGAAAAAATAAATGCACTTGGGCTTAATATACCGGTATCGGACAATCTCGGGATCCTGGCCAAACCGGTTAAGGCAGGCGATCGGATTATACCCAACGCCCTTTCTGTGCATCCAATGGAAGGCTGTGATGGCACCGCCGGAGGGGAGCCGGCTGAACTGACCTATAGACGTTACAGGAGATTTGCCTCGGGAGGTGCCGGCCTTCTATGGATTGAAGCAACTGCCGCAGCACATGAAGGAAGGGCCAACCCCCGGCAGTTATATCTTTGCCGGCAAAACAAGGATGCATTTGCAAAACTGTTTGATACCATATCCGGAACTGCAGCATCGGAATTTGGGCCTAATCACAAAATTTATACCATTGTGCAGCTTACCCACTCGGGAAGGTATAGCAAGCCTGAAGGGGATCCGGCGCCAATAATAGCGACAAGAAACCCTTACCTGGGCAGGAATCTGCCGGAGGATTATCCCGTAATCGATGATGATCAGCTGGAACGGTTGGAGGATTGCTTTGTTGAGGCAGCGGTACTGGCCGGAGAGATTGGATTCGATGCGGTCGATATAAAGGCCTGCCATGGGTATTTAAATTCTGAACTGCTGTCGGCTTATACAAGGGATGGGAAATATGGAGGAAGCTTTGAAAACAGAACCAGGTTCCTGATTAATATAGTGGATAAAATAAAAGACCGTTTAGGAGATGCAATTGATATAACACTCAGGCTTAATGCCTATGACGCAGTGCCTTATCCTTATGGATGGGGGGTAGACCGGGAGAATTACAGAAAACCTGATTTATCCGAGCCTGTTCGCTTACTCAAAATACTTAAAGATAAAGGAATAAAAATGGTTAACATAAGCTGCGGCAACCCCTATTATAACCCCCATATAGGAAGGCCATTTGATGCAGGCCCATACATACCTCCTGAACATCCCCTGGAAGGGGTAGCAAGGATGCTGAACATTATCAGGACTATTCAGCAAAGCGTACCGGGTATGGTTGTGATATCAACAGGCTTTAGCTGGCTCCGGCACCTGTCACCTTTTGTTGCCGCAGGTGGAATGGAAGAGGGATGGTTCAGGATTGCCGGATTCGGCCGTCAGGCATTTGCATACCCGCAGTTTGCAAGAGATATTTTTGAAAAAGGAAAACTGGATGCGAAGAAATGCTGTATTGCCTGCGGTAAATGCTCCGAGATAATGAGAGACGGGGGCAAGGCAGGCTGCGTTATAAGGGATGCCAAGGTTTATGTTCCGATATACAGGGCCGGACGGGAAGGCAAACCACCAATACAAAGCAACAGGTTGGCTGACCATGTATAAAATAGCAGACAGAAACACCTGCGTCCATCCGGAATCGGGCCATAAAGAAATTTAACTGAAAACAGGATTTTTTAAACAGAAAAGGATGTATGGATATGAAATATTATGATTGTGATGTGCTGGTGGTGGGAGGTGGCGGTGCGGCATTGAGGGCTGCCACCGCTGCCAGGGAATCAGATCCGGGGTGTAAAGTATTTGTAGTCACCAAGGGAAAACTGGGCACTACCGGTACAACGGCCAACTCATGTTCGGACAGGATGGCGTTCCATGCCACCCTTCCTCATACCGAGCCCGGCGGGGAAGACGCATGGAAGTATCACGCGGATGACATATACAGAATTGGCGGACGGGTATCGGACTATGATCTGGCGGCAATACTGGCCCAAAATTCATATGCTGCCTTTGAATACCTGGAAGCACTGGGTGTTCCATTTATCAAAAAAGACGGCAAAGCCCATCAGTTTGTTACCGATGGTTCAAAATACGCAAGAGCATGCTACACCGGTCCCAAAACAGCTATACATATTGAGGAAGCCCTTGTCAGGAGAACGAGGCAACTGGGCATTAACGTTATTGAGAACAGTATGATAATCAGCTTACAGGTTGAGAACGGCCAAATAACCGGCGCTTTTGGAGTCAATGAGGATGAGGACATGATGTTCTTTAATACCCCGGCTGTTGTGCTTGGAACGGGCGGAGGGGGAGAGATATTTTCACAGCATGTATACCCTCCGGGTGCAACCGGTGACGGTTATGCCCTTGCCCTTAATGCCGGAGCATCCCTTGTGAATATGGAGTTTATACAGATCGGCATAGCATCGGTAAAGACCAGGCTTAACTGTTCGGGCAGTTTTATGCGTGCCGTACCCAGGTTCATCAATGAAGATGGAGAAGAGTTTTTAAGCCGGTATTTTCCTGAAGGAACATCATTGCTGGATGTATATAATATCGTGTTTGAGAAGGGGGCCAGCTGGCCGGTTTCCTGCGAGCATCCTTCCAGCCTGATTGACATAGCCGTTTTTAAGGAAATAATGAAGGGCAAGCGGGTATACCTGGACTTTTCCCAAAATCCCAGGGAGTTTTCATTTGAAATGTTGAATGAGGTAAACCGTGACAGGTATGCCAGCGAGCTAAATCAACCTATATCTGATGAACAGCGAAATTCAGGCCCTTTGGCTCGGTTAAGGGAAATAAACCCTGATTCCATCCAATGGCTTAAGGATAACGGGATTGACCTGGAAAAGGATGAAATGATAGAAATCGCGCCTTCAGCACAGCATTTTCAGGGTGGTGTAAAGATACGGAAGCAGGGCGATACTGAGATAAAAGGTTTGTTTGCTGCTGGAGAGTGTGCCGGAGGGCAGCATGGCGCCAACCGGCCCGGAGGGAATGCGCTTCTGGACTGCCAGGTTTTCGGGAAAATTGCCGGTGAAGCAGCGGTTTGTCATGCCAGAAGTGTGAAAATGGGAAAGGGTGCGGCTAAGGCTGTACCGGCCAAGGATTTTGTATTTGAGCACATAGCCGGTCAGGATAAAGATTCACGAAAGGACAGAATTTCTGCTGTTGAGCTTAAGAGTGAGATCCAGGATATCATGGGACGCTATGTTTCAATAGTACGTACAAAGGAAGGACTTGCCAAAGCATGGCAGAGCCTGGAGCAGCTGGGAAAATACCATGTAAATAGAGATGGATTAAATATCATTGAATTCTATGAATGTCTGAACCTTTTGCCTGTGGCAAAGGCTACCGTTAAAGCGTGTTTGCAGCGTCCCGAAAGCAGGGGGCCGCACCTGTATTTTGAATCCGAGGATGACCCAAATCCGGTTGCCGGTAATCCTGACTATGAAAAATACTTTGTCATACGCTGTCAGGACGGAGAAATCACAGTACAGGCCCGGGAGCCCGTACGCCCACAGGAAGACAGGAGGAAGGAAATTTGATTACAATTAAGGATGTAGCAAAAAGAGCGGGTGTATCTCCCAGCACCGTTTCCCGCGCCTTAAGCGGGAAGGTTCCCGTTGACAGGGAGACCAGGGACAGAGTTATGGAAGCAGTCCGTGCCCTCAAATATCAGCCGAATATACTGGCCAAAGGATTGAAAGAAGGCAGAACAAATACAATCGGACTTATTATTCCTAATATATGTAACCCAATATTTCCTGCAGTTGCCCGCGGAGTAGAGGATGTAGCCAGGGAAAACGGTTTTACCGTAGTACTGTGCAACACCGATGAGGACATGGACATGGAAAGGAATTATGTTGAAAAATTGCAGAACCGCTGGGTTGACGGGCTGATATTTGCCACAGCCAGGGAAGAGAGCAGGCATATTTTGGAGCTGAAGCAGCGCAACTTTCCGGTGGTGCTGGTGGCGAGGCATATGGGGGAGGCCGTGGATGCGGTTGTGGTTGATAATTATAAATCATCTTTCGAAGCCGTCCGGTATTTGATTGAAACCGGTCACAAACGCATATGCATCATAGTTGGCGACCGGGATCTTATACTATACAGGGAACGGTTTGAAGGGTACAGGCATGCACTGGAATCGGCCGGTTTGCCTGTTTATCCCGAAATGATACTGGATGTGTCGGGAAGGGATGATAACGGTTACAATGCAGTCAAAAACCTGCTTGAAAAAGGTATAATTCCAGATGCAATCTTTGCTGCCAGCGATCCAAGAGCAATCGGGGCTATCCGGGCTGTAAAAGACTGCGGCCTTAATGTCCCCGATGATATATCCATTGTGGGTTTTGACGATCTGGATATCAGCTCATATATCGACCCTCCGCTGACTACTGTGTCCCAGCCTTTATATGAAATGGGAACACAAGCCGCCCGGAGGCTCATAGCTATGGTCAATGGAAGCAAAGATGAAAAACCTCAAATAAAGATTATGAAAACCAGACTTATAAAAAGAAAATCGGTTAAACAGCGTTAATAATGAAGGAATATGGATTTAAGGAAAGGTGATGCCAGATGAAAAGCAAGGCAATGGTATTGGCTGCTTTTAACCGGCCTCTTGAAGCCAGGGAGTTTCCCATTCCGAAGCTTGAAGAAGGCCAGGTCCTGGTTAAAATAAAGGCTGCGGGTATTTGCGGCTCTGATGTCCATATGTGGAAAGGTGAAGATCCCAGGACTCCTCTTCCAATTATACTGGGACATGAAGGCGTGGGAACGGTAGCGGATGTAAAGGGTAAACGGAATACAGCAGACGGGCTGCAGGTTAACGAGGGTGATCTCATTTTATGGAATCGGGGGATCAGCTGCGGCATGTGTTTTGCCTGTAAGGTCTTAAAGGAACCCTCTCTGTGTCAAAACAGAAAAGTATATGGTATAAATATGCCATGCAGCCGGCCGCCTTATTTAAACGGCTGTTATTCCGAATATATCCTTCTGACCGCGGACACCGATATATTCAGGATACTAGGAGATATTGATGCTGCTGTAATGGTCTCATCATCGTGCTCGGGTGCTACAATAGCCCATGGATTTGACATGATTAATCAAAAAGTGGGGGATACGGTGGTTGTGCAAGGGCCCGGCCCCCTGGGAGTTTATGCGGTCGCCTTTGCTAAAAAGCTTGGGGCATCCAAAGTAGTGGTAATAGGGGGCTCTCCGTCAAGGCTTGGTATATGCGAGGAGATGGGCGCTATAACTTTGAACCGCCATGAGACCACCGTTGATGAAAGAAGGGAATTCATCATGGATATAACCGGAGGAAGGGGCGCCGATGTGGTAGTTGAGGCCGTGGGTTCAAAAGGTGCCGTGGAAGAAGGGATCAAACTTTTAAGGCACAGCGGGGTTTATCTTTCAACGGGGTTTGCCCAGCCGGCGGGAATGGAGCAGATTGATTTTTATAAAGATGTTGTCAGTAAGAACATCCGGATCCAGGGAGTATGGGTAAGCGACACCCGGCATACCTGGCAGGCAATTAACCTGATGATGGAAAACCCGGATGCATTCAGCAAAATCATCACCCATCGCTTTAGTTTGGATGAAGCCAATGATGCTTTGGAAGTTATGGCCAGCCGGACAGCATTAAAAGCTGTCATTGAAATACAGTAATTCTATCTTTTCCAACCTTTGCATGTATTCACAGGAAAAAATCCGTGAATAATTAAATATAGCAGATTTAGGGATAACTTACATGCAAAGGAGAATAGGGATGTCAAATATAGAAGAGTTGACACAGCATGCTAAAGAGATTGCGAAAAACCACAGATTGAAGAAAGGGGCAGTATTATCCCGACGTATATTTCCCAGAATTGATGAGGATATTGAAGTATTATTTGAAGCTTATAAAACTACGAATGAAATAGTGAAAGCAAAAGGTTATATTGTTCCTGCTGCTGAATGGCTGCTGGATAACTTCTATATGGTTGAAGAGCATATAAAGGAGATTCAGCACAGTTTCAGCCAGGAATATTACAGGGATCTTCCTGTTTTGGAAACAGGGAAGCATAAAGGCCTGCCCAGAGTATATGGGCTTGTTGAAGAAATGCTGTCATATACTGATGGAAGGGTTGACGACGAATATATAAAGATTTTCATCTCGGCATACCAGTCAGTAACCCCTTTAACCAACCGCGAACTCTGGGTAGTCCCTATAATGATAAGAATTGCACTGGTAAAGAAGATTCGCGCTATAGCGCTGCATATTGTGGAATCTCAGAACCATAAAAAGGAAGCAGAAAAATGGGCTGAGCGGCTGCTGGATATCCTGGAAGATTCGGAGCTGAATATTCAGCAGCTGATTAAGGAACATGACGCTGCTGTTGACATAATGGTGCCTGCTTATGCCGAACGGCTGCTTCAGTGCCTCAGAGAGCATGGCAGTGATGCTGCGCCCATTATTCGTTGGGTGGACGGAAAGCTGGCGCTTCAGGGGACAAATGCCGAGGAGATTATACAGCTGGAACACCAGCAGCAGGCTGCATATAAAGTTTCTATAGGCAACGCAATTACTACCCTTCGGTTTTTATCCGGCCTTAAATGGGAGGAGTTATTTGAAGAGTTAAGTGTTGTGGAACAAATATTAAACCAGGATCCACAGGGAGCATATCCCATGATGGAATTTGCCTCCCGTGACTACTACCGTCATCAGATTGAAAGACTGGCCGGAGAGGCGAACATAAATGAATGCGAGGTTGCGAGGGCTGCCGTTGAGTGTGCCAGGGAATTTGGCAGTAATCCCCGGAGCCAGCCCCGGCATGGGCATGTGGGATACTATATTATAGGAGACGGAAGGAAACAGCTGGAAATAAAGCTAAATATCAAGAGAGGCTTTAGAGCCAGGATAAGGCGGCAAGCAATAGAGCATCCCTATTGGAGCTATTTTGGCGCGGCCTTGTTTTTTACTGTTGTGCTGTTTGCATCATTTTATGCTTTTATATATAAAACCACGGAGTCAATAAGTACGACAGATTTATTGCTGGCCGGTTTTGCTGCCCTGATCCCTATAGTCAGCCTGGCGATAGGTTTACTTAACCGGGCTATCACACGATTGTTTTATCCCTGGCATCTCCCGAAACTTGAATTAAAGGATGGAATTCCCTCCGAAATGCGTACCATTGTTATAATACCTACACTATTATCCAGTGAGAAAAGGGTAAGAGAACTGGTAGAGCAAATGGAGGTTTTCTATCTTGCCAACCAGGAGGATAACCTCCACTTTGCATTGGTTGGCGATTTTAAGGATTCGCCAAATCAACACGAACCTGAAGACGAAAGGATTGTTGAAACGGCTGTAAAGGCTATAGAAGACTTAAATTCCCGGTACAGCAGCGAGAGAAAGGACATTTTTTTCTATTTCCACCGGTACCGCCAGTGGAATCCTAAACAGAAGTCATGGATGGGCTGGGAGAGAAAAAGAGGCGCCATACTGGAATTTAACCGCCTTATTAAGGGAAGGGACGACACGAGTTATTATATTAAAATAGGGGATCTGTCGGTACTTAAGTCGGTTAAATTTGTTATTACCATTGATGCCGATACTCATTTGCCAAGAGATACAGCAAAAAGGCTGATAGGGACATTGGCACACCCTCTTAACCGCCCTTGTTTGGATCCCTTTTCAACCAGGGTTGAGGAGGGATACGGGCTGCTTCAGCCCAGGATAGGGGTGGCTGTGGATAGTGCCAGTCGCTCCTTTTTTGCGCTTACCTTTTCCGGGCAAAGTGGTATTGATCCATACACCACGGCAGTATCGGATGTCTACCAGGATTTATTTGGTGAGGGAATATTTACCGGAAAGGGAATATACGATCTGGACGCATTCTATAGAGTGTTGGATGAAGCTATTCCCGATAATTCAATTTTGAGCCATGACTTGCTCGAAGGTTCTTACGTCAGAGCCGGGCTGGTTACAGATATTGAGCTTGTGGACGGTTACCCTTCACACTATATTGCATATGCCATGAGGCTGCACAGATGGGTCCGGGGTGATTGGCAGCTTATTCCGTGGCTGTGCTCCCGTGTAAGAAATGCAAATGGAAAAAGTGTCATTAACCCAATCAAAGCCATATCAAAGTGGATGATAATCGATAATATGAGGCGCAGTTTGCTGTCGCCCGCCATATTCCTTGCCTTAATGCTGGGGATGACAATATTGCCCGGACCGGTTTGGTTGTGGGTTGGACTGGCCATCCTTACCCTTTCATTTCCCCTTGTTATGGATGTGGCGGGAAATTTTCTTACTGCCGGCAGGAGGGAGTATACAGCGGCAAAAATTTCCGATATGCTGTTTGAAGCAAAAAACCTTTCGTGGCAGATACTTTTATCCTTTGTTTTTCTTGCGCATCAGGCTTACCTAATGATCGATGCCGTATTTCGTACGCTTATCAGGGTATTGTTTACCAGGAGAAACATGCTGGAATGGATTACAGCCGCCGATGCCGAGCGGGGTTTTATGGGAAGGCTTACTGATTTCTGGCGAAAAATGCGTTCTGCTGTAGCAATTGCAGTATTGTTCCTGGTTTGGGTTCTGTATTTCAGACCGGATTACTGGCTTCCGGCAGCTGTATTTGCTTTTATTTGGGCTTTTTCCCCATATATTGCGTATCGTATAAGTATGCCTAAAAAACGGCAGATCCCGGATTTGTCCCGGGAACAGATATTAAAGCTTAGGTTTATTGCCAGAAAGACCTGGCGTTACTTTGAAGATTTTGTCGGGCCTGCGGATAACTGGCTGCCCCCTGACAATCACCAGGAGGAGCCTCCGGTTGGAACAGCCCACAGAACTTCACCTACCAATATTGGGCTGTATCTGATGTCGCTTCTGACTGCCCGGGATCTTGGCTATGTAGGGACGCTGGAAACCGTAAAACGTTTAGAACATACCATTGCAACAATGGAAAGGATGGAACGGTATAAAGGGCATTTCTATAACTGGTATAATACCTGTACCTTGCAGCCTTGTAAACCGCGTTTAGTATCCTCGGTGGACAGCGGTAATCTTGTAGGTTATTTAATTGTATTAAAACAAGGAATTAACGACCTTTTGATACGGCAAATGGTTGGAAGGGAAATGCTGCTG
The DNA here is from genome assembly GCA_002385885.1 of Firmicutes bacterium UBA3930. Taxonomy (GTDB): domain Bacteria; phylum Bacillota; class Clostridia; order Caldicoprobacterales; family Caldicoprobacteraceae; genus DTU074. The sequence goes on along the minus strand of DGEI01000017.1, from coordinate 43,472 downwards.
GGGCTCAGGGATACATTTATGATATATAAGACCGGGAATTCAAAAGAAAAACAGCTGGGGAAAATGATAGCCAAACTGCTTGATAAAAACCAAATTAGCCTTATTGACTGGAGCAATATCCTTCAGTATGCGAAAAATAATGTCAGTAATCTTGTCAGAAATATACAGCCCTTAATTGAAGAGGTTGGTGAACTGATACCATGGCTGGTACTGCTTGCAAACATGCCGGCAGAGTTGAAAGGCGAAAACAGCAACGGTTACGAAGCGGCAGTCAAGTTGAAGGAACTGATGGATAAGCTTGATAATTCATTTTCATTAAGGTGGATGATTGATAATTACTCCTATATTTTAGACGTTTTATCAGAAGTAATGATAACCTTCCGTCAGGAGCGAAGTACCGGCGCTGAACATAGAGAGCTGATGGAATGGCTGAAAGAGTTTGAGCTGGCCCTTGCAAAGTCCCATGCATCTATAAAAGCTTTTGTGAATCGCTGCAATCAGCTGAATCTCCGTATAGAAAAGCTGATCCGTGAAACAGATTTTAAAGTGGTATATGATTCTAAGATGGAACTTTTTTCTGTAGGCTATGATATTGAGAGAGACAGGCTGATAAAAAGTTACTACGATCTTTTGGCATCCGAAGCGAGGCAAGCCAGTTTTGTTGCTATTGCGAAAGGGGATATTCCACAGAAGCATTGGTTCCGGCTGGGCAGGGCGCTGACTATGGTAGAGGATTTAAAGGTGCTTCTTTCATGGAGTGGCACTATGTTTGAATATATGATGCCGCTTCTGATTATGAGGAACTATGAATATACTCTTCTTGATGAAACGTATGCAGCAGTGGTAGCTGCACAAATGCAGTATGGAGAACAACGCCGTGTTCCCTGGGGAGTGTCTGAATCCGGGTTTTATGCCTTCGATCTGCATTTAAACTATCAATACAAAGCGTTTGGGGTTCCCAAACTGGGCTTAAAACGGGGCCTGGTAAATGATATGGTGGTAACTCCTTATGCCACTGCCCTGGCATTGCCTGTTAATCCCGCAGCTGCAGTTAAAAATATTGAGATGCTTATAGCTGAAGGCGCTTATGGGGATTACGGCTTGTATGAAGCAATAGATTATACTCCGGAACGCCTGCCGCAGAAAAAAAGGAGGATGCTGGTAAAGAGTTTTATGGCTCATCATCAGGGTATGATCTTGCTGGCTCTTAACAATTTTCTAAATGATAATATTATGCAGAACAGATTTCATTCTTCGCCCATGGTAAGGGCTACTGAACTGCTTCTGCAGGAAAGGACTCCGAAAAAGGAAATCTTTTTGAAGGATCACACCGAAAAAGTTGTTGATATTGATACCGAAAAAGTAAAGTACCATCAAATACGGCCAAGAAGACGTTTTTCGACACCTCATACCGATGTGCCCGAAGTGCATCTGCTCTCCAACGGGAACTACTCTACTATGCTTACCAACAGCGGAGGAGGGTTCAGCCAGGTTCACGGCATGTTTCTTAACCGGTGGAGAGAGGATTTTACCCGTGAAGATTACGGTATGTTTTTCTATATAAAGAATTTAAATTCGAATGAGTTTTGGTCAGCAACTTATAATCCCACTAAAGTCGAGCCCGATGAGTATCGTGTGGTTTTTGAACCGGATCACGCTGTTTATTTAAGACGGGACGGCAGCATAGAAACCTTAACCGAGGTATCGGTGTCTACCGAACATAATGCTGAAGTGCGAAGAATCAGCCTTACAAACCACAGCCAACACGGACGCGTTCTTGAGGTAACCAGCTATTTTGAACCCATACTGTCTTCTTTGGCTGATGATACGGCTCACCGTGCCTTTAACAACCTTTTTGTGGAAACCGAGTTTGTTCCGGATTATAACGCCTTACTGGTCAGACGCAGGCCCAGAAGATCACAGCAAAAATCTGTATGGCTTGTACACACTTTTGTGCTGGAGGGGGAGGCCATAGGAGAACCCCAGTATGAAACTGACAGAAGCCGTTTTATTGGCAGGGGAAGAAACCTGGAATTTCCGCAGGTTATGAAAACTGAACATCCTCTTTCCAATACAGTGGGGGCTGTACTGGATCCGGTTGTCAGCTTACGGCAGAGAATAGCCATTTCACCCGGTAAAACTGCCAGGATTTCTTTTGTGGTGGGAGTGGCAGAAAACAGGGAAGCCGCAATTTCATTGGCCAGGGAATACAGGGATGCCACCGTAGCCTCCAGGGTATTTGAACTGGCATGGACTCACAGCCAGGTTGAGATGCGTTATCTCAATATTGCAGCAGGCCAGATAAACCTGTACCAAAGGTTGGCCAGTCATATAATTTATCCTACTCCGCTGCAAAGGAATAAAGAGGAGTTTATAAAGAAAAACCGGAAGGGACAGTCAGGTTTATGGGCATATGGGATTTCAGGAGATCTTCCAATTGTTCTTGTTGAAGTCAGCAAGATTGAACATATGGAACTGGCTAAGCAGGTTCTGACAGCACATGAGTATTGGCGTCTGAAAGGGCTTAATGCGGATCTTGTACTGCTGAATGAATACGGCAGCAGCTATGAACAGCCGGTGCAGGAACGGCTCCAGGATTTGATAATGGTAAGTCATGCAAGGGATCTGCAGAACAGGCCGGGAGGGGTCTTTTTAATACAGGGCAGCCTTATGCCAGATGAAGATAAAACCCTTATAAAAGCAGTTGCACGGTTGGTGCTGACCGGGGATGCAGGAAGCATAGCATCACAGCTTAAATTTGACGAACCAAGAGAAGCCCTGCCGCCTCCAAAAACCGTTAGAGCGCTCTCTATGGAAGAACAACCCAGGCTAAACGTGGAAGAAACAGAGGAGCTTATGTTCTTTAACGGGTTAGGCGGGTTTACCCGGGATGGACGTGAATATGTAATCAGGATAGATCATGAGAATCCCACCCCTATGCCCTGGAGCAATATTGTTTCAAACCCCCGGTTCGGTTTTTTGGTCACTGAGTCAGGTGGTGGCTATACATGGAACAGAAACAGCCGGCAAAACAAACTGACCCCCTGGTCCAATGATCCCGTATCTGATCCCCAGGGTGAAGTGTTATATATCAGGGATGAGGATACCGGTGATTTTTGGAGTGTTACACCATTACCAGTCCAGGGTAAGTATTCCTATATAATCCGCCACGGGCAGGGTTATACTGTATTTGAGCATGCCAGCCATGGGCTGACGCAGAGCCTTGAGATGTTTGTACCCTTGAAAGATCCGGTGAAAGTATCCCGTGTAGTCATTAAGAATGAATCGAAGCGGCGTAAAGAACTTACTTTAACTTATTACGTGGAGTGGGTGCTGGGCGTTCAGCGTGAAGACGTCAGCCGGTTTGTTGTCACGGAAACAGATCGCAAAACAGGGGCGATTCTTGCAAAAAATGACTATAATGAAGAATATTCCCGGGGTTTGGCTTTTATGCATATTAACGCTCCTGTATCATCGTACACCGGGGACAGAACTGAGTTTATCGGCCGTAACGGGACGCTGAAAAATCCGGCATCCCTCAACCGGACAGGTCTTTCGGGGAGGGTGGGGGCAGGATATGACCCCTGCGGTGCTATACAGGTTAGAATAGAGCTTGAACCCGGTGAACGAAAAGAGATTATTTGTCTATTGGGACAGGGCGAAAATATTGAGAATGTACGGGAACTGATTTACTCGTACAGTGACGCTGTTAAAGCCGGGGAAGCGCTGGAAGATGTCAAAAAATTCTGGGACAATACATTAGGAACTGTGCAGGTCAGCACCCCCGATCCTTCAATGGATATCCTGCTTAACAGGTGGCTGATATACCAGGTGCTGGCTTGCAGGATGTGGGGCAGGACAAGTTTCTATCAGTCAAGCGGAGCCTATGGTTTCAGAGATCAGCTGCAGGACAGTATGGCATTGGTTTACAGCCTGCCGGAGATTACACGGCAACATATCATTGAAAGCAGCCGCCATCAGTTTATTGAAGGAGATGTACAGCACTGGTGGCATGAACCCCACAAAGGGGTGCGTACAAGGATTACCGATGACCTGTTGTTCTTACCGTTTGTGGTGGCATACTATATTAAAAATACCGGTGACTGGAGTATATTGGACGAGGAAACTCATTTCCTTGATGAAGAGCCTCTGAAACCGGAGGAGATGGAACGCTACAGCATTCCCAATGTATCAGACCAAAAAGCTTCCATATATCAACACTGCATCCGCGCAATTGAGAAGGCCATACGCTTTGGACCTCATGGTCTGCCGCTTATGGGTTGCGGCGACTGGAATGATGGCATGGACAGTGTAGGTAAGGACGGTAAAGGAGAAAGCATATGGCTGGGCTGGTTTTTGTATACTACAATAATGCGGTTTATACCCATATGTGAGACAAGAGGAGAGAATAGTCGTGTCGAATATTTTAAAAAGGCAGCTCAGGATATAGTTCAGGCTATTGAACAGCACGGATGGGATGGAGGCTGGTACCGCAGGGCTTACTTTGATGATGGTACTCCGTTGGGTTCCGAACAGAATGATGAATGTCAAATTGATTCTATTTCCCAGTCATGGGCGGTAATTTCCGGCGCCGGGAACCCTAATCGGACCATAGAAGGGATGAAAGCAGTTGCCAATTATTTAATAGACAGGGAGGAAGGATTTATCAAACTGTTTACACCTCCTTTCAACAGGACCCGGCTGGAACCGGGATATATAAAGGGATATGTTCCCGGTGTAAGGGAGAACGGAGGGCAATATACACATGCGGCAACATGGGTTGTTAAAGCTTTTGCCAGGCTGGGTATGGGGGATAAGGCGGCCGAGCTGTTCCATCTGATCAACCCCATTAACCACACCCGTACCTGGATTGAGCTGTGGAAATATAAAGTGGAGCCCTATGTTATGCCGGCGGACGTGTATGCTGCTGTAAACCATGTTGGAAGAGGAGGATGGACATGGTATACCGGCACGGCAGCCTGGATGTACAGAGTAGGGCTTGAACATATACTGGGCTTTAGGCTGGAAGGCGACTGCCTGATTGTGGATCCATGTATTCCTCAAGGGTGGAACAAATACGAGATCAGCTACCGCTATAAAAGCAGCACATATCACATAGTGGTAGACAATCCGCAGGGAGTGAACAGGGGCGTCAGCAGCGTGCTGCTGGATGGTCAGAAGCTGCCTGACGGGAAGATTTACCTTGCGGACGACGGCATGCGCCATGAAGTGCGTGTCATAATGAGGGCCGGGGCATAAACCGGTCTCCCTGAGCTCCTGAATCGTAACCAGTAATGAGATTGGACAGCCGGCTGAGCTAAACATATCCAGCCGTATTAAAGGAGAACTTCGCCAAAGCTCCAATACCCGGCATATGGTATTTAGTATCCCCGGGCTGGTAAGCATCCTTTCGCCGGGCCTGCCATTGGAGCCCGGGAACATACTGGCAGCCGGTATACCTGCAGGGGCCGGCATGGGGTTTGAACCGCCTAAGTTTTTGAAAGCCGGTGATGTGGTGAGGATCGAGATTGAGAAAACAGGCTATATAGAGAATAGGTTTATTGAATAAAATACCAGGGAATAGGACAAACGCCTCCGGTAATATCTTTTTACAAGAGAATGTTGCCGGAGGTTTTAATATTATGAAGGTTATATATATCACCAGGCGGTGGTTAATCCTATTCTGGATATTGCTGGGCATAGCTATGTTCATGCTGTATGCCTTAAAATTAAAGGAGGATAAATCCATTTCAGCTGTATTTGGTTCCCCGGTGAGAACAAAAGCTGTCGTGATTGATGCGGGGCACGGAGGCTTTGATCCGGGGGCGGTAAGTGACAGCGGAACCCGGGAGGACGAGATTAACCTGAAGATTGCCGGAAAATTAAAAAAGTACCTGGAAAATGAAGGGGCTAAAGTTATAATGACCAGGAAAACCGATGAAGCGCTGGGCAGGACCAAAAGGGAGGATATGAACAAACGGGTTGAAATTATTAAAAACAGCGGTGCCGATATTATAATTAGTATCCATCTGAACAAGTTTCCCCAGTCGAAGTATTACGGCGCACAGACCTTTTATATGACCGGAAGCGAAGAAGGGAAAAAGTTAGCCCAGTGTATTCAAACTAAGCTTCTTGATATATTAAACCGCGGCAATACCAGGCAGATCAAAGCAGTAAGCGATCTGCTCATACTAAAAGCCGGTCAGGCTCCCAGTGTTGTGGTGGAATGCGGTTTTCTGTCCAATCCCCAGGAGGAAAAACTACTGAAGAGTGATGAGTACCAGGAACAGGTGGCATGGGCTATATACTGCGGTATTGTTGATTACTTTGCGGAGTGATAATATTAGGTGCGGTATTGAGTTGGAGGTTCGAAATCTTTACGCTAAAAATTAATCCCTAAAACAGCGCACCTAAAATAAAACTTTATTTTTTTATGTTGACATTAACGTAACGTTAAGGTTTATAATGGGAGCATCAAGGAGGGGTGGCATGGAATACACCGTACATGAATTGGCGGAATTAGCCGGGATAACGGCAAGGACTATCAGGTACTATGATGAAATCGGACTTCTTAAGCCGGCCAGGATAAATTCATCAGGATATCGTATATACCGGGGTGCAGAAGTTGACAGGCTGCAGCAGATAATGTTTTACCGCGAGCTTGGCGTGGGACTTAGTGACATTAAAAACATTATGAACTCTCCATTGTTCAATAGAATAGAGGCTCTGAAGGAGCACCGTGCCAGGCTTATTGAGGAAAGAAAGCGTTTGGAGATGCTGATTGCCAATGTTGAAAAAACAATTGATATGTTGGAAGGGAGAATAATTATGACGGACAAAGAAAAATTTGAAGGTTTTAAACAAAAAATGATTCAGGAGAATGAGCTGAAATATGGCAGGGAAGCAAGGGAGAAGTATGGCAACGAAGCTGTTGACGCCTCAAATAGAAAGCTTATGAACATGACCGAA
>DGEI01000017.1:0-36255 GCA_002385885.1 Firmicutes bacterium UBA3930 | reverse complement strand
CTTATGTTCTTCTGGGGCAGCTATTCCAAAGAGGCCCACATGGGACTTGCACAGATGTACGTGGACGATGAAAGGTTTAAGGCATACTACGATAATATCGCTCCCGGATGTGCCGGATTTCTGCGCGATGCAATGAGGATATACACCGGGATAAAGGAATAAGATTGCTAAATTGGGCGGCCTTCCTGCAGGCTATGGCAGGAGGGCTCTTTTATTTTTATTGATATTGAAGCAGGGGCATGGGATGTGATAATCTTATGATGGAGCCGGAAAGGGCAGGGGGCAGCAAATGAAGAAAGCGGTTTTATTAAAAAGGCCGGTATCAACGTATTTAACTGGAATGGCTATGTTATCTATTTGGTTGAATATTTGAGAAGTACACTACTGAAAAGAGATGGTAAAACAATGAAAATTATAAAAAATAAGCTTATTATGGCATTTCTTATCTTGATTTTTGCTGTTATATTGGTGTTATTGTTTTTGTTGACAGTAAATGCCTATATCAAGACATCGGTTAGGGACAGGATTGTTTCACCGGATAACATACCCATGATGGATACGGACTGCATTCTTGTATTGGGTGCGGGAGTATGGGCGGGCGGACGCCCCAGTTTTATGCTTGAGGATCGACTTTTGCAGGCTATTGAATTATACAATGCCGGTGTTTCTGACAGATTATTGATGAGCGGCGATCACGGCAGAAAGGATTACGATGAGGTTAATGTGATGAAAAGATTTGCTGTTGACAGAGGCGTCCCATCCAGCCATGTTTTTATGGATCATGCGGGTTTTTCAACATATGAGAGTTTGTATCGCGCCAGGGATGTTTTTAAGGTCAGAAAGGCTATCATTGTAACCCAGGAGTATCATCTGTATAGGGCTTTGTATATTGCAGAAAAGCTGGGGCTTGAAGCATACGGTGTTCCGGCTGACCGCAGGGAGTATTACGGACAGACAGCCAGGGAACTAAGGGAAGTGCTTGCAAGGGTAAAAGACTTTTTCACGACAATTATTAAGCCTAAGCCTGCTTATCTGGGAGAACCCATTCCCATAGACGGGGATGGCGATTTAACAAATGATTAGTGCAACAAATCTTTCAGAACAACGTCCTGTACATATGAAGCTGTATTGAGGGGGAGGATTTTGACATGAAAACGCGATTTTTTGCCGTGGTACTGTTGACAGCATTGCTTATACTGTCATCCTGCAGCGGTACTGGAAACACCGGTACCGACAGCAGATATGAGGTTAACTTTGCGGGTACTGTGCTTGAAAATAATGGGACAAATCTGCTGATAGAGCCCGAACCAGGTTCCGATGAGCTGCGTTCAGCTGATAAAATTACAGTACATGTAAGTGGTGATATGGTACTGGTTGATTCCCAGGGGAGCGAGATAAGTATTGATAGTATAGAAACAGGGGATATGATTCAAATATTCTACGACGGTGCGATTGCAGAGAGCTATCCGGCTCAGATCAACAAATGCTATAAGATAGTGTTAATGAATTAAAATATAAGTCTGTTTTGCCGTTTTTCATTATTCGTGGAGATTATATTTCTGCTGCTTTGTTGATATGTCATATAAAAACCAGGCATTGTATTGCCTGGTTTTTATCTTTTCTGATGGGCTTTTTTGAGGATGGGATAAATCAGATTGTTTCGCTGAACTTTTTTTCAACGTAGGTGGTTTGTTCTTCTGCGTTGCTATGGTTGATTTGGCTGGTATTATCACACTGATAACTATAAATACACTGGCCGTTTATTACAAAATAATTGACACTGACTGCCGAAGCTTCAAAACGCAATATAGGGAGTTCTTTTTCATCGGCTATCCTTACCAGTGATTTAAAATCATCGACAATAAGGATATATTTATCGGAATAATCAAAGGAACGTTTCAGGTTAATTAACCTGTTTTTATATTTTAAATCAATAGCCACTGATTCATATATGTTTTCCTTTTGGTTTCTCAATGCATTAACAGTATAGAGGCTTATATAGGTCAATGGTCCCAGTGTAAGGATAAACGATACCAGTCTTGCAATGGATAAAGGAATTGAAAACCCCATGAAGTTGTAATCGGATACCAATACCTCAGTTTCCTGAACGGGATTGTCATTAACAAAACTTTTTTCTCCTATTAGTGAAATATCGCGTGATGTCAGACTGAAAGTCAGTTCCGGCGGTGAAGCTATAGGATTGCTTTTGTTGCCGGCTTTTATAGTTCCTTCTATGATCGGGTTTATTGATATCAGATACCTGTCTGAACTGTAACCCAGCTCTTGTTCCATTATTTGAGTATATTCCAGAATATCATGTATGGGGATACGAACTGCATCATTTATCAGAGATATTTCGGTTCCTTCTATATTTATTTTTTGGTTGGAGATAATGATATTATATTCTTTTTCCCACAAATCTTCTGCCACGAGTTTAATGATTATCTTGTAGCTGCCTTCAACTAAAACCGGTTTTTCAGCCCTGATCATTGAACTTATGCTGACAATCAAGTTTTCAGTTATTTTGGTGAATATCCTGTGTTCCGGGGTAATGGTTCCACCATAAGGATAAAGCGATGAAGGTATGACATCAATTTTATAGGAATAGTCGGTTTTCTGCTGGATGTTGTTCATATAGGTTACCATATTCACATGTTCCGGGCTTGTGAAGGTACGAAAAGCAATTGCTGAAAATAATACTAACAGCAATATTGAGACTCCAAGCATAATTTTGGAACTTATGAATTTCGATCTCTCATTTTTTGTTTGGTCGTCCTTTTTTTTCACAGTCATTGGCATCCTTCCTCTCAAAAAATGTACTGCATCTTTCCAGCCTTGTTTTTGTGTGTATAAGAAACAGGCTCACATATTTCATTAATGGCTAACTTTAAATACATCAAATATAACACTCCATACTAAATACTATATGCTTGGGCAATGTCCTTTATTTCCCAAATTATTTCCCGACATTACATTTTTGCAAAATAATACCATTTATACTATTTTTCCAGTTTCTTTTTTATGACAAATTCAATTTCAGTGTAAAACAAAGCGGTAAAAATCAGAATTTTGTTGTATATTGTTATACGATTTTTTGCTTTGTTCATAAAATTGTAAATACTGAAATGTTAAAAAATATAAAACGGATTTTATTACTATTGTATTTTTGGGCAAAGAAACAGAATAATTCAGCTGAGGAAGACATCTTTGGCGATCTTAATAGAAGAATACGGTTTGAATGCCGGATTATTGAAGCATGCAGAAAATAAGATGTGGTGTGTCATAAAAATATAAGATATAATAAAACAGAATGATTGATGAAAATGGTTTGCTTTTGCGAGGTGATGGGAAATTGTATGATGACATGTTGAAATATGTAAAGGAATTTCTAAAAGAAAATGATGGAGAAGTCACAAAGATTTTTAACTATCCATTCCGAAAACGTTCGGAACATACAAGACGGGTTTTCATGTGGGCCAGGCGGTTAGTTGACGGAGAAAGTTCAATAAACAAGGAGGCGGTCCTGGTTTCGTCCATATTCCACGATGTGGGATATGCGATATCATTGGATGGTTCAAAACATGCGGAAGACAGTGCTTTGATATGCGAGAAATACCTGCATGACAACGGATTTGATGCCGGATTTATTGAATTTGTCTCATATCTTGTAAAAAATCACTCTAACAAATTTCTTATGACTTCAGATGATATACCGCTGGAATTAATACTGTTGATGGAAGCCGATCTTCTTGACGAAACCGGTGCGCTGTCTATTTTATGGGATTGTATGGCGGAAGGCGGTAAGCAGTACCAGTCATATGAAGCATCATATAAACGCATTGTTAACTATTCATGGGAATCAGTACAGGTGAATCCAATGGTTACCGATAAAGCAAAGGCATTCTGGGATGATAAGCAGAAGCTTGTACGGGATTTTGTTAAGCATCTGTCCTGGGATCTGGCTATAGGGGAAAGCAGTAGTAACTCTGAAAGACTGTACGGATCTTTTTGATCAGGTCCAGTTCTTTGACAGATGATAGCCTGGCTGTAAAGCTGCAGGATGCTTATCATTATCTAATCAACCACTGGAGATTATTTTATCAAGCACATATTATACATACCGGATTGACATTGTTATTTAATAAAATGTTGGTATAAGAGTGTTACTGATCCGGTAATAAGGAGAATGGGCTGTATGCAAAAAAGTTTCTTGCTGGGCATAGACTTGGGGACTTCCGGCTGCAAAATGACCGTTTTTGATTTTGAAGGGAATGTGATTGCGGCTAACACCCGGACCTATCGTACATATTATCCGCAAACCGGACATGTTGAGCAGGACGCCAATGAATGGTGGGAAGTGGTTTGTGAGGGCATACAATATATACTGCAGCATAATGCTGTAGAGCCCGGGCAGATTGCCGCTATTGGCGTTGATGGTACCAGCTGGGCCTGCCTGCCGGTGGATAGGGAAGGCAAGCCGCTCAGGCAGGTAATGCTATGGCTGGACCGCCGCGCCGATGAACAAGCCCGGTGGATGAAGGAACTTGCGGGTGAGGAAAGACTGATTGCTTTAAGCGGCAATCCTGTAGATGCGGCATATATTACACCCAAAATGCTGTGGATTAAACAAAATGAGCCTGAGATATACAAAAAAGCTTATAAGTTTCTTCAAAGTAATGGGTTTATCGTGTTTAAACTGACGGGGGAGTTCTCCCAGGATTATTCCCAGGGGTACGGGTTCAGCTTTTTCAATATTTCAAAGGGCTGTTGGGATGAGAAAGTATCAGATCAACTGGGTATATCCTTAGATCTGATGAGCCCGCTGTTTGACTGTCACCAGGTAGTGGGAACCGTTACTGAAAAGGCGGCGCGCGAATCCGGGCTGGTGCCGGGAATACCGGTAGTAGCCGGCGGTTTGGATGCAGCGTGTTGCACCCTGGGAGCCGGTGTGATTCATCCGGGACAAACCCAGGAGCAGGGAGGCCAGTCCGGCGGAATGAGCATACTTGTTGACCGTCCGTTGATACATCCCAGGCTGATATTAGGGTATCATGTCATTCCAGGCAGATGGCTGCTGCAGGGCGGGACGGTTGGAGGGGGAGGTGCACTGAGATGGTTCAGTGAGCAGTTGGGAACCTACGAGCAGCAGCTGGCAAGGGAAACAGGCAGAAATCCCTATGAGATTATGGATAAGGAAGCGGAGGAAATAGCCCCGGGCAGTGGCGGGCTTATATTTCTTCCGTATATGGCGGGAGAACGATCTCCTATATGGGATAGTAAGGCGCGCGGGGTGTTTTTTGGGCTTTCGTATGAAAAAACCAGAGCTCATATGATAAGAGCCGTTATGGAGGGTGTGGGCTTTGCCCTGCTTCACAATTTAAAAACTGCTGAAGAAGCTGGTGCGTATGTAAAGGATTTGAACAGTGTTGGCGGAGCGGCAAACAGCCGTATATGGACCCAGATAAAGGCCGATATTACCAATAAGAGTATAAATGTGCCTGGTGCAGACTATGCTACTACTCTGGGGGCGGCTATTTTAGCGGGAGTAGGGACTGGGATATACGGGAGTTTCGATGAGGCTGTGAAAACCACAGTGCAGATTCGGCGGGTTCATTCCCCGGCCCCTGATAACCACCGCATATATATGGGCTATTATCAACTCTACCGCGAGCTGTATGAAAACCTTAAAGATTCTTTTAGCAAGCTCTATAAATTGGCAAAATAGTTTACCGGGGGTGTAATAATGAAGGCGGCTGTATTGTACGGACGAAAGGATATCCGGTATGATGAAATTGAAATGCCGGTTATAAAAAAGGATGAAATACTGGTAAAAGTGAATGTTACGGGAATCTGCGGCTCCGATATACCAAGAGTGTTGGGTGATGCTGCTCATTATTATCCCATTGTTCTGGGGCATGAATTCTCCGGTGAAGTGGTAGAAACCGGCAGGGAAGTCGATAATGTTAAAACAGGAGATAGGATATCGGGGGCTCCTTTATTGCCATGTCACAGATGTGATGATTGTATGAGAGGACATTTCTCTCAGTGTAAGCACTACTCATTTATAGGTTCCCGGGTAAACGGCAGCTGGGCTGAATATGTTAAGATGCCCGGCAAAAATGCAGTGAGACTTCCTGAAGAAGTCAGCTTTATACAGGGGGCTTTTTTCGAGCCAACGACCGTAGCTTTGCATGGGTTGTTTGTCATGGGCTTTAAGGGAGGATATGATGCAGCAATAGTTGGGATGGGCACCATCGGGCTTTTGACCCTGCAGTGTGCAAGAATTATGGGAGCCAAACGGATATTTGCTTTTGATATAGACAGCAGGAAGCTGGATATAGCAAGTAAATATGGCGCTGATGTGTGTATAAATACAATGGATGACAGTTTCAGTGAAAAAATTGAAGAACTCACCCGGAACCGGGGTTTTGAGATGGTGATAGAAACTGCCGGGGTGGAATATACTGAAAAATTGTGTCTGGAGATCGCAGCTAATAAGGGGAACATTATGTTTATTGGGACGCCGTCCAGGCCGGTTACATTCCAACCACGTGAATTCGAGCATATCAACCGTAAAGAGCTCACTGTCAGAGGGTCATGGATGTCGTACTCTGCTCCCTTTCCGGGCAGAGAGTGGGAATTGGCCGGATATTATTTTTCAAAAGGCTTAATCCGGGCTGAAAAGCTCATTGACAGGATTGTGCCAATACAGGATGTCACCGGTGTATTTAAAGATTTTGAAATTCCCGGTAATGTGAAAGGGAAAATACTATTTGCGGTGTCATAGAAATGAAAAGCCGGGGAGTAATCAGGCCATTGCACGATTAGCAGAATACGTCACACATCTTTACTTTTTCCGGATGAAGGGTTAGAATTGAAGTAATACCAGATGTAGAAAGGCAGTGAAGGAATGCCTGATAATCAGTATGAAATACTGGCGCTGACTCTTAGATACTGGTTTGTTTTACTTGTCATATATACATTTGTGCGCAGCTTTCTTTCCACATGGCGGCGTCTTATTGGTTCAAACAGTTTATACAGTGAATCAACCGGTAATATTCCGTTTATTCTGGTGCTTTTTGCAATAAGCGCTATGATACTTCTGTCCCTGAAAGACGATATCAATCTTTTAATAATGGTTTTGGGAGTTCTCATTTCGGCAGCATTTTTGTTTCAGTATCTCTTTATCAGTTATTTCTTTGCCGGTATTGATAAATATATACTCTTAATGGTAGATACTCTTTGCATTGCTGGTTTTGTTATGCTGCAAAGACTGAACCCCGATCTTTCCTTCCGGCAGGTGGAATGGTTCCTGATGGGAAGTATTGTGCTGCTTTTTTTTACAATATATACAAGGTATTTTAAGCACTGGGATAAGTTGAATTATTTGCTTATGGCAGTTGGATGTGGGCTGCTGCTGCTGACGCTTTTAGTAGGCAAAGAAATTGGAGGGGCCAAAAACTGGATAACTATTGGCAAGTACAATATGCAGCCTTCTGAATTTGTAAAAATTATACTGGTATTTGTATTAAGCGCTGAACTTAAACAGAAAAAATCCCGCGTGAAACGCTTACCGGTCTTTATCTTTACAGCAATCGTTATTCTGATGGTAGTACTGCAGAAGGATCTGGGGGCGGCATTCCTGTATTTTTGCTTGTTTGTATTTCTTTACTATATTGCAACATCCGATCTGCTGGTAACCGGTTGTGCCGGTTTATTGGCGTCCATTGGCGCTGTTGCAAGCTATTTTTTGTTTGGACACGTACGCGTCCGTATTGCTGCATGGAGAAACCCATGGGCCGATATAGAGAATAAGGGTTACCAGATTGCCCAATCCCTTATTGCCATTGCCAGCGGGGGCTGGGTTGGTTTAGGGTTGGGGCTTGGTTCACCCCAGGTTATTCCGGCTTCCAGAACCGATTTTATTTTTGCTGCTATATGTGAAGAGATGGGCATTTTGGTCGGGATAGCATTAATAGGGCTGTATATGCTCATAATGTTAAGAGGAATCAGCACTGCCCTGGAAGCTCACGAACCCGGAGATGCCTTGCTGGCCATGGGCGCTGCCGTCTCTCTTGCGATTCAGAGCTTTACAATAATCGGTGGTGTGGTTAAGTTTATTCCATTAACAGGCGTCACCATGCCTTTTGTAAGTTATGGCGGCAGTTCCATGCTGGTGAGTTTTGGGCTTATAGGGATAATTCAGGGAGTGGCTCAAAAGAACCATGACATAAGGCAGAGAGAAGCGGAACAGCAGCAGATTAACGATGATTCAGGTGAAGATTATGGAGAAGATTAAAAGAAACACAATTGGAGTTCTTATATTATTAGTCGGGCTTTATCTGGCATTAATCGGATATTTCTGCTATGCTGTGCTGTTCTATGGGGACAGGTGGTTTTCCGATTCATACAATACCAGGGTTAAGATGGATGCAAGACAGCCCCGGATAATTCCCGGGGATATACTTGACAGGAACGGAGATAAACTGGCGTGGACAGAAAAAAAGGCCGTTAAGAATCCCGAAACCGGCAGGAACGAGGATTATTATACCAGGGTATATTATTCCAAGGCCAGCAGCGTGGCTCATGTTGTCGGTTTTCACAACAGTGAATACGGCAGGATGGGTGTAGAGGCTTTCCATATCTATTATTTAATGGGATACAATAACAGCCTTATAGAGAAGATATATCAGAAAGCTTTTCTGGCTCAGGAGCGGGGCAACGATGTAGTCCTTACCGTGGACAGAAGGCTGCAGGAGTATATAAGCGGTTTGGTCAGCGCACACAAGAAGAAGGGGAGTGTGGTCCTTCTAAACCCTAAAACCGGCGAAATACTTGCAATGGTAAGTTATCCAACATTTGATCCCAACAACATAAAAAAATTTGAAGATGATACCCTTGTCAACCGGGCAACCCAGGGGCTTTTCCCTCCCGGTTCTATATTTAAATTGGTAACAGCTGCATCTGCTCTGGATAATATCGGGGATATCCGGCAAATTACTTTCAATTGCCCGGGAAATATCTTAATTGACGGCCAGGGTGTTCGATGCTACCAGGGAAAGGCACATGGTGAATTGGATATTAAGCAGGCTTTAACCGTGTCATGCAACACCTTTTTTGCCAGGCTTGGCGTTGAAATAGGCTGGAAAAAACTGTTGAATACAGGAAAAGGGTTTGGATTTAATGATGATTTTTTGTTTTCTGATATAAAGGTAACACCCAGCAGTCTTCCCATTAACTACAGAGTCAGTGAACAGGAACTGGCATGGAGCGCTATTGGACAGGGAAAGGTTCTTGTTACTCCTCTTCATATGGCCATGCTCGCAGCTTCCATTGGAAATGACGGAATTATGATGGAACCAAAACTTGTATATAAGGTTATAGGGCGGAACGGTAATATCCAAAAACAGCTTCAGCCGGATGTGTATAAAACAGCCATGTCATATGAAAATGCAAATATACTTAAAGAAATGATGGAAGCGGTGGTTTTGGAGGGGACCGGTAAAAATGCCCGGTCCGGTAAAGTTGGAATTGCAGGGAAAACAGGTACCGCTGAAAAGGGCTCCTCCGGTTCCGATAGCAGCAACCTTGCCTGGTTTGTTGGTTTTGCTCCTGCAGATGACCCTACACTGGCTATTGCTGTATTAATTGAGGATGTAGGCCAGGGCCACACCGGAGGAAGTGAAGCTGCACCGCTGGCAAGAAAGGCTATTGAGAAAGCCGTTGAGCTTGGATATTGATTACAAAACATTGATTTGGCTTATCCGCCGCTGCATTAACAAATTTTTAGCCTTGGGCCTCCGGAGATTGAAATAATATTCTTCGCAGTTATACTTTCCGATGATGACAAGACACTTGACAAGACACCCGGGTAAAATTTATAATGTTAGTATGCTGACAATTCATAGTAAAGCATAAATTAATGTTATTACAGCTAATCTGCCACGAATTGCAGCTGGTTATTCTAAATCCAGAAGGAGATAAGATACAATGAAGACCAGGGATATTGTAGTCGGAGGATTGCTGGCTGCCATTGCAATTATGATACCGCTGCTTTTTGCCAATACACCTCTCATGGTTCATATTCCCCCTTTTTCAGCTACCATTGCTTCTCATGTTCCAATATTGCTGTCAATGGCCATTAGCCCTGCGGTGGCTGTGTTTACGGGCGTTGTCTCCGGTATCGGGTTTTTTGTCCGCACATCTCCAATTATTGGAGCCAGAGCATTGATGCATGCTGTGTTTGGCGGATTAGGAGCATACGCCTACAGTAAAAAAATACCCTTTTATATTATACTTCTGTTGACAGCGCCGCTTCATGGATTGCTTGAAGCTTTGGTGGTACTGCCTTTTGGCTTCGATCTCAATCAGGCGTTTATTGTTGTAGGAGCAGGGACTGTGCTTCATCACCTGGTTGACGCAGCCATAACTTTAGTGCTGTATAAAGTGCTGGTTAAGCTTTCGTTTCTAAGGGCATCCCGATTGGCCTGAATGTAAGGTCAGCCTGTCAGTCACCCAAGCCAATCTATTCTGCAAATTGATGATAATGTGACAGAACATAACAGGATTTTTATGGTTCATTGAAGAATACTATTAAACCGGTACAAATGATTATGGGACGCTAAAAATGGTTATAAATTGGACGAATCTAATGGTACGAAAAGGGCATTAAAAGTACGAGGGGTGAGTATTATGAATGATAAGTTGGCGGGCGTATTCATACCTGTTGTTACACCTTTTACCCATCAAAAGGTTGACCCCGGGAAATTGGCATTTAATATACAGAAAGCCAACCAGACGCCTGTCAAAGGTTACATGCCTCTGGGCAGCAACGGGGAATTTGCGCATATGAGCGATGAGGAGCAGTTGTTAGTTTATAAAACCATAAAGGAAAATGCGGCAAAAGATAAAGTGATTTTAGCGGGGATAGCACGGCAGTCAGCATATTCAACCATTGAATTTGGCAAGCGTATTGAAGACATCGGAGCGGACTTTGTCTCGATATTGACACCGAATTACTTTGCTTCATTTATGAATGATACGGCGCTTATAAAATATTACACAGCTATAGCTGATGCATTATCCATACCGGTGCTTATGTACAATTGTCCCAAATTTGCTTCGGGCGTTACCATATCTTCCGAAGTGGTGAAAATACTGTCAAGTCATCCCAATATCATGGGAATGAAGGATACATCCAAAGGCAATATCTCCAAATATCTTGAGGTAAAGGATGAAAACTTCGATGTACTGGCAGGAAGTATAACGAATTTTCTGGAAGGGCTAAAGGCAGGTGCTTCCGGCGGCGTGCTGTCAATGGCAAATTATTTGCCCGAAGCCTGCTGCTTGCTATATGAAACATTTAAACAGGGGAATTTAGAAGAGGCGGAAAGACTAAGCAGCGAATTGATCAGGCTGAGTAAAAATGCAACTGATCAATATGGTGTAGCAGGGGTGAAAGCAGGCTGCGATATTTTCGGCTATATGGGCGGAGAAGTCAGAAATCCCCTGACAGACTGTAATGAGCAGCAAAGAAATGAAATAGAAAAGGCCTTTATTGAAGCCGGTTATTTAAAATTAAGCGATTGATATATTTGTTTACGGGAAGAGAAGGATATGGAAAAGGTATTGTTGCCGGAAAAAATTATTGATGAAGCGCTGCAGCTGCTAAAAGGCAAGGCCGAGGTTGTCATATTGGATGATATTACTGAACAGGCCATAGTTAATGAAGTCCATGATGCATTTGCGATAATTTTAAGGAGCAGGGCAAAAATCACGCCAAGGATTATTCAGGCAGCGCCTAAGTTAAAGATTATTTCCAGAACGGGAGCCGGGTATGATAATATAGATGTGGAGGCTGCCACACAGCATGGTGTTATGGTATGTAACCTGCCGGGTATAAACAGCGTGCCGGTGGCTGAGCATACAATAGCGCTTATGCTGGCGCTGGTAAAACAGATATCCAAAATGGATGATTATGTTCGCAGCAGGCAATGGTATAAAAGAAACGAACTGATTGCTGAACAAGCGGCCGGAAAAACCGTTGGGATAGTAGGTCTGGGAAAAATAGGACGGGAAGTCCTGGTGCGGTGTAAGGCCCTGGGCATGAATATCCTGGGTTATGATCCCTACGTTGACAGGCAGTGCTTTAACAGCGGTGATGTCCAATTCTGTAACAGTTTAAGTGAGATATTTTCCAAAGCTGATATCATTACCTTGCATGTCCCCAATATACCTGGTACGCACAAAATGGTGACGAAGCAGTTAATAGATATAATGAAACCCACTGCATATATCATCAATACCAGCAGAGGGGAAGTAATTGATCAGGATGCATTGGTTGAAGCCCTAAAAAACCGGAAGATAGCCGGAGCAGCCCTGGATGTTTTCTGTAAGGAGCCTCCGGAGCCTGAAGATCCTTTACTGGAGCTTGATAATGTTATACTGACTCCCCATGCTGCGGCTCTCACTAAGGAATCGGGCATGAAAATGGCGGTACAAGCGGTAAAACAGGTTATTGACTGCCTTGAGGGCAGATTGCCGGAATACATTGTTAACAGGAAAGAACTTAGCCTTGAGTAATTTGATCGATGCAAAGAACTTAAGGCTTTTGTTTTACCTGCAATGGTGCGGCGGCTGATACAGAAAGAAACAGCGAAGAAGGACTGCCTTAAGTCCCGAAGGGCTGGGCTGTTTTTATATATACTATATTGATACTTTGGGAAAAATGTTGAAAGAAGGGGGTATTGTTCAGGATGAAATATGTAGTTAATGTACAGTCAAAACAACCTGATATTGATCCGCGGTCTCTCAGGGCGAGGGTCAAAGATCGTGATAAGGCCGTTCTCAGGGATACTTATTTTCTTATAGACCCGGAGGAATCTCCGTCAAAAAGGCTCAAAATGGGTTATACTGTTATTTATCCTACCGGAAGGACCACAGGCCATTCCCATGATGAAGAAGAGGTCTATTTTGTCATTTCAGGTGAAGGAGTTATGGTTGTGGGAGACGATGAGTTTCCTATAAAAGCCGGTGATGCGTTATACGTGCCTCCGCGGGAATTTCATACCACCTATCAGAAGGGAAACTTGCCCCTGGTTGTTTTGTGGGTGACCGGAAAACTGGATCCGGAGGAATGTGAAAAATGATACACGAGAGGATGTTGATAGGCGGTAAATGGGTCAGGTCAAAAAACGGAGATGTTATGGAAGTTGTTAATCCGGCTGCCGGAGAGGTATTTGCAGAGGTACCCCTTGCCGGCAAATCGGATGTGGAAGATGCCATAAATGCGGCGGATTCTGTTTTTTCATCATGGAGCCGTATGACACCTTTTGAAAGGGGAAAATATCTCCGAAAGGCCAGTGAACTGGTTTTGAAACGTTCTGAAGATATAGCCAGGCTTCTCACCATGGAGCAGGGCAAACCTCTTGCTGAAGCCGAAGGAGAGGTAATAAAGGGCGCTAATATTCTCCGCTATTACGCTGAAGAGGGAGAAAGGATATACGGCAGGATCATCGCAAATGAGGAACCCGGTACCGGGAGCATGGTTATATACCAGCCTATTGGTGTGGCGGCGGCCATATCTCCCTGGAACTATCCAATCGAACTGCTGGCCTGGAAGGTAGGAGCTGCATTGGCTGCCGGTTGTACGCTTGTAGCTAAGCTGCCATCTGAGACCCCCCTTTCCCCCTTGGCATTTATTAAATGCCTCGCCGATGCAGGACTTCCCGATTGCGTGTTGAATGCCGTTACCGGGCCCGGAGCGGTGATTGGCCCTGTACTGATCGGCAGTCCCGTTGTTAAGAAGATAGCTTTTACAGGCTCTACGGAAGTAGGCAGGGAGGTTTTAAAGGGCAGCGCTGAAACCCTAAAAAAAGTTTCATTGGAATTAGGCGGCAGCCTGCCCATGATTGTATGCAAGGATTGTAATCTGGATGCCGCTGTTTCCGGGGCGGTAAGGCGCTCGTTCCGAAACATGGGACAGATATGCATAGCTGTTAATAGAATATATGTGGACTTCGAGATATACGAGGAATTTGTAGAAAGGTTTGCCAAAGCCACTGAAAAACTTGTAATAGGGAACGGTTTAACCGATAAATGTGATTTAGGGCCGATGTGTACTCCGGCAGGAGTGGAAAAGACCATATCCCATATACAGGACGCTGTTGAAAAGGGTGCAAAGGTTGTGTGCGGCGGTAAGCGGCCTGAGGGTGCCAAGTTTGAAAAAGGTTATTTCTTTGAGCCTACAATACTGCGCGATGTAAATCATAACATGCTGGTTATGCGGGAAGAGACCTTTGGCCCATTAGCAGGCGTCATGCCGTTTGGTACGCTCGATGAGGCTGTAGAATTGGCCAATGATACACGGTATGGTTTGGCAGCAATAGTGTTTACCCAGGATATCAGCACCGCAAAACGGCTGTGCCGGGATATTGCGGCCGGAAATATAGCGGTGAATAATGTTGATGCAGGAGTGATAAATGCGCCATACGGTGGGTGGAAAGACAGCGGGTTTGGATTTGAGCATGGTCCTGAGGGATTATACGAATATCTGCATGCAAAACATATAAGAATCCGTTATTTATGATTGTTATGTTATAATAGTTATAGCATTATTCATGCTATATTGGCGGTATATTGCCTGCGTCAATTATTGATTTGGAGAAGGACAGTGGAGGGTATGGAGCACATTAAAGATAAATTAAGGAACCTTCCGGATCAACCGGGGGTATATATCATGAAAGATGATACAGGTATTGTGATTTATGTAGGGAAGGCCGTATCAATTAAAAACAGGGTCAGGCAGTATTTCCAATCTTCAAGAAATCACTCTTTGAAGACCCGCACCATGGTAAGCCAGATATGGGACTTTGAATATATCCTGACAGATTCAGAACTGGAAGCCCTTATTCTGGAATGCAACCTGATCAAAAAGCATAAGCCAAAATATAATGTTATGCTCAAGGATGACAAGAGTTATCCTTTTATAAAGATAACAAATGAAGAGGAGTATCCCAGGGTTATCGTAACCCGCAGGGTGAAAAAGGACAGCGGGAAATACTATGGGCCTTATACGAATGCGAGAGCTGTTAAAGAAACGATTGAATTATTAAGAAATATATTTCCCATAAGATCCTGCAGCAGGAATCTTAAACAGGGAGTAAAAGTCGGGAGGCCTTGCCTGTATTATCATATAAATCAATGCCAGGGACCATGTCAGGGAAATGTTGACAGAGACGAATACAAAGCTATGATAAAGCAGGTTTCGAAGTTTCTTGAAGGAAAGCACGAAGATCTTCTTGATGAACTTAGGCTTAAAATGGCTGAAGCAGCTAATAATCTTGAATTTGAGAAAGCTGCCCGGTTGAGGGATAGAATTACCGCTGTAGAGCAGATCCTGGAAAATCAAAAAATAGTATATACATCTGCCATTGAGGATATGGATGTTCTGGCTTTTGCCCAGGATGCATACAATACCGTAGCCCAGTTATTCTTTATACGCAACAGCAAACTTACCGGCGCTCAACAGTTGACACTGGAAGATACACAGGGGACCGAACTTGATGAGATAATATCTTCCTTTATTAAACAGTTTTACCTGATGTCCCAGTATATACCGAAAACCATTCTTATACAGGATGAAATAGATGATGCTGAGGTAATAATGAAATGGTTGTCTGACAGGAGGGGAAACCGGGTATACCTGAATGTGCCTAAAAGAGGCGAAAAAAAGGAACTGCTGAATATGGCCATACGTAACGCTTCTGAAGGATTACAGCATATTGCCGAGAGTATACGGAGGGAAAAGGCCAGGACAGAAGGCGCTGTCAGGGAGCTGGCCGGTTACCTGGGTTTAGACCGGCTGCCGGACAGGATAGAAGCTTTTGATATTTCCAATATACAGGGAACCGATTCGGTGGCATCCATGGTTGTATTTGAAGGGGGGAACCCGAAGAACAGCGACTACAGGAGATTCAGAATAAAAGGGGTTATAGGCCCGAACGATTATGCCAGTATGGCCGAAGTGATAGAAAGGCGGTTTAGGAGGGGCCTGGAGGAAAAGAAGAAACTGATGGAACAGGACAAATCTGCTGAAGACGGCAAGTTTTCCCGTATGCCGGATTTAGTGCTTGTGGATGGTGGCAAAGGTCAGTTGAATGCGGCAGTCAGTGTTGTTCGAAGCTTGGGTCTTAAAGATATACCCGTTATAAGCTTGGCTGAAAAGTTTGAAGAAGTGTATGTAGAGGGGCAGGATGACCCGGTTAACATACCCAAAAATTCAGCTGCTTTGCATCTTTTGCAGAGGATACGGGATGAAGCCCACCGGTTTGCATTAAGCTATCATCGGAGTCTCAGGAAAAAAAGCAGGCTGCATTCGGTACTGGAGGAAATCCCGGGAATTGGCGAGAAGCGCAGAAAGATACTGATCAAGCATTTTGGAACCGTGGAAGCCATCAAAAAATCATCAC
This sequence comes from Firmicutes bacterium UBA3930, assembly GCA_002385885.1. Lineage (GTDB taxonomy): Bacteria > Bacillota > Clostridia > Caldicoprobacterales > Caldicoprobacteraceae > DTU074. The sequence continues at coordinate 19,786 of DGEI01000017.1, read as the reverse complement.
TGGAAGAACTGGCCAGAATAAAAGGAATGAACCGCAGGGCCGCTCAAAATGTGCTTGAATACCTCAAATATTAGTATGATTCCTTTATTATACCGGCATCCGACAGGTCATGTGATTACCAACAAATATCCGGCCGGTTTGTCAGTGCCGGTGAAAAGCATCAAAGACGTTTTTTGCGGGCATATGGCGTGAAAATGACGTAAATCAGTTCTGGACACGGCTGTGTTCAGCGTATATACTATTACTGTCATATACTGTTATCCAGTGTCTGTATAGGGGGTGTGCCAAATGAAGAAGTTGTATCTTTCCGAAGCCGATAAAAAAATCGGCGGTGTTTGCGGAGGTATTGCCGAATATTTTGAAGTTGACTCTACAATTATCAGGCTCGCATGGCTGCTTGTAACCATATTTACCGCTATGTTTGGAGGAGTTATTGCTTATCTGATAGCATGGGCGGTTATTCCGCCAAGGCAGCGGATCATGTAAGGAATGATTTATTCAACAGTTAACTAAATATGTAATGATGAAAGCAGGATATGAGGTGACAGTATTTGAAATACAGAATGATTGCCATCGATTTGGATGATTCACTGCTAAATGATGATTTGGGAATAAGTGAGAAGAACAAGAGGGCTGTCAGATACGCTGTTGATCATGGTGTTTTAGTAGTTATAGCAACAGGCCGGATGCTCAGGTCTGCGATTCCTTACGTTGAGTACCTTGATATTAGTTCCCCGGTCATAACATATCAAGGGGCTCTTATTGCTGATTCTTTGACCAGGGATATTCTTATGCATATTCCTGTTGATCTGGATTATGCAAGGGAGATTATCTCAGAATGCCATAACAATAATATACACTTGCAGGTATTTGTTAATGACATGTATTTTTACGAGAAAGATAATGCATATTCCGATATTTACCGGAGAGTAAGCGGGATAGAAGGAGAAGCAGTAGGCCCCCTCCGGGATTTCTTAACTAATCAACCGACTAAACTCGTAATTGTTGATGAGCCTGAGAATATTCTGAAGTGGCAGGAATATTTCCGAGAGAAATATAAAGGCAGGCTGGAGGTAGTTGTATCAAAATCAAATTATCTCGAATTTACAAATATTGAAGCTACCAAGGGAAACGCTCTGAAGTTTCTGGCCGTCAAACATGGGATAAAGCGGGAGGAAATAATTGCTATTGGTGACAGCTATAATGATATACACATGTTGAAGTATGCCGGTTTAGGCGTGGCTATGGGGAACGCTTCCGAGGTTGTTAAAAGCCAGGCAGATTATATAACCTATACTAACAATGATGACGGAGTTGCCCATGCAGTTGAAAGATTTATCATGGAAGGAGGAAAGAATGTTTGAACTCAGTAGGAATTGATGAGGTTGCGAAGGTTTTGGATTTTGAGTTTGTATACAGGGGCGACAGGACGGATATTGAAGTTACGACTAGTGATATAAACAGGCCGGGCCTCCAACTGGCCGGATTTTTTGATTACTTCGCCAGCGAGAGGATTCAGGTATTGGGAAAGACCGAAATGACCTATTTGGAAGGTCTGAAGCCCGAGATCAGGCAGGACAGGCTTTGCCAATTATTAAGCTACGATATTCCCTGCATTATTATATCGAGGAACATGGACATACCCGAATATCTGATGGATTGTGCAGTACGGTACAATCGTCCGGTATTTCGCTCCCGGCAGGCCACCACTACTCTTATCAGCAGACTTACAAGCTACCTTTCATCAGCCCTGGCTCCCAGAATAACCCGGCACGGTGTTCTTGTTGATGTATACGGGGCAGGAGTGTTTTTGATAGGAGAAAGCGGTATAGGGAAAAGCGAAACAGCCCTGGAGTTGATAAAAAGAGGCCATCGGCTTGTAGCTGATGATGCTGTGGAAATAAAAAAGGTAGCCGAGAACCGGCTTATTGGAGAAGCGCCGGAGCTCATCAGGCATTTCATGGAAATACGGGGAATAGGCATAATCGATATAAAGGCCATGTACGGAGTAGGTGCTGTAATAAACAATAAACCTTTGGATATCGTAATATATATGGAGAACTGGGATAACAATAAAGAATATGACAGGCTTGGGCTTATAGAAGAACATATTGAAATACTGGGAGTAAAGCTGCCTAAAATAGTTCTTCCGGTTCGTCCGGGAAGAAACCTGGCAATTATTGTCGAAGTGGCCGCCAGGAACTGGAGGCTAAAAAATATGGGCTATCATGCTGCCCGGGAGTTGGATGAAAGGTTGAATGAATTGATCCAATCCAATAGAAGTTAAATAGTGTATTTTTTGTTTATAGATAACGGTATGTTTTTCAAGCAGGAATACCGAAGTGAATATACCCATATAAATGGAGTGAAGGTTTTACTTGGAGGGATTTTATGAGATTAAGGGTAAAGCCATTTACTCTTTTTTTATATGGGATTGTTTTAGCGCTGATTATAATAGGGACAAGAATTTATACCAGAGGTATAAGCCTGCCCGATCCTTTGGAACCTCTTACCGTGAAGAAACCCGAATGGACAGGTCTGATAACCCTTTGGGATACCAACTATGTTGATTGCGGGACAGGCAGTAACACCGGATGGTTGAATAAGCAGATTCAGCGGTTTGAAAAGAACAATCCCGGAGTCTTCATTGATGTAAGGAAGATAACTCCGGAGAGAATGAAAATGTATTTTGAAGGCAAAATGAGGGATGAATTACTGCCGGATATAATTGCATTACCGGTATACGAGCAGATAGTCCCGCAAGAACTTTTGCTGGATCTTAAGCCGTATTTAAGCCAAAAGGAGATTGACAGATTTTGCGGTATTGCGAAAAAGCGTATTACAAAAGGTGAAAAGATCTTTGGGGTACCCTGGATGATGGCGCCCTATGCATTGATATTCAACAACCGGCTGATAGAAGAGGCAAATATTATTATTCCTGATGAGGAACTGGATTGGGCATTTGTGGATTCAGCCGTGAGAAGCCTGACATTCAGTAAACAGGAAGGAAAAAGTGAAAAGCAGTATTTTGGTTTCTGTACATACTCAACCTCCCATTCCCGTCCTTTATGGAGTATTATTCATGGAGATAAAGATAAAATAATAGATGATAAAGCGTATAATCTCATATTGAGATGGCACAGGGAAGCGCGTGCTTTACCGAATAATATGCTGGATTGTTCATTCGGCGAGGCATGGCAATTATTTGCCATGCAGGGCAGGGTTGGGATAATGCTGGGAAACGTCAGGGCCGTATATCAGATGCGGAACCTGCAGCAGATAGGGAAAGGCTTTGAAATAACGGTCAAGGAGATTCCGTCCGGCGGAAAAAACGGCTTATTCCTTGATCAGGTGGCGGCTTACGGAATTATAAAAACGGAGAACAGGGAAAAACTTGATCTGTGTGTTTCTTTCCTGAAGATGTTGATCGAAGAAGGAGCTCAGAGGGAGCTTAAACAAATTGGCGCATTTTCTGTCATATCTTCCGTAAGAGACATATACCAGGACGATCCACAGATGAGTTTGCTGGAAGCGTCGTTGAAAAAATATGTCTTCAGCCCTGGCGATTCCCATTGGAGAAAGTATGGGGAAAGTGCGTACGCTGAGCTGAAAAATAAATTGGAGGAAACCTCTGAACCGGAAGGATGAGATGTGTGCATAACATGTCAAGTGGTGCTTGCTATACAGAAAAAAATAGTATAAACTTAATGATGTTATTTGATAGTATTTGAATCAAAAATTATGTTAGTACTGGGAGTCGGGCTATGAATATAGATAATATATACCATGATTTGATTGCTAATATTCCTGCCAATCAGGTCCTTATGAATGAACCTATGAAGAACCATACTTCATTTAAAATCGGTGGGCCTGCTGATATAGTTGTTATTCCATCACAGGTTGAGCATATACGCCATATCATGATGTCATGCCAAAAATGGAATGTTCCCTTCATGATCATGGGTAATGGTTCCAACCTGCTGGTGAGAGACAAGGGAATAAGAGGTGTGGTAATAAAGATGTCAGGCCTTTTTAACCGGGTATGGATTGAAGGGGCTTGTATACGGGCTCAGTCCGGGGTTCTTCTGTCGGTGTTATCCAGGAAGGCGCTTAAGGCCGGCCTGGCTGGTTTGGAATTTGCCAGCGGCATACCGGGAACCCTTGGCGGAGCCATTGCTATGAACGCCGGGGCTTATGGCGGTGAAATGAAGGATGTTGTTGATTGGGTACAGGTTATTGATTTTGATGGCAAGCTGTACATCTATAACAATGATGAGCTCCAGTTCGGATATCGTACCAGCTATATCCAGGGAAAACCGCTGATTGTAACGGAAGTTAATTTATCTTTAGCACCCGGCAATCCGGAAGAATCAAAGGCCTTTATAAGCGAGCTGACAAGAAAAAGACAGGAGAAGCAGCCATTGTCGCTTCCGAGTGCAGGAAGCGTGTTTAAGCGGCCTGAGGGATATTATGCAGGACGGCTGATTGAATGCGCCGGGTTAAAAGGTTATCGTATAGGTGATGCCCAGGTTTCCGAGAAGCATGCCGGATTTATAGTCAATTTAGGAGAAGCAACTGCAAAGGATGTCATTACACTGATTGAGACCATTAAGCAAAAGGTTAAAGAGGTTGCTGGTGTCGAACTGGAACACGAAATCAGGATCGTCGGCGAAGAATGAGGGTGCTGATGCAATGAAGTATTGCTTAATAGCTGATTTTCATACCCACACGCGCTACAGCCACGGAAAAGGTACGATCGAGCAGAATGTACTGATGGCACGGCAGAAAGGATTGAGGAAGATTGCCATTGCCGACCATGGTTTTAACCACTTTGGCTTTGGCATGCGTATTGACGATATCCCCAGGGTACGGGAGGAAATAGAGTATTTGAATGAAAAATATCATGATATAGATATATTGTTTGGCATTGAAGCTAATCTGATAGGTTTGGATGGAGAGATTGACATACCTGAAAAATATATTGATGCTTTTGATATTATCCTGGTGGGTTTCCATAAGGCTGTTATTCCTTTTTCGGTTAAGGACGGCTGGCGGCTTTTTATTAGAAATGCGTTTTACAGGGTTCTGCCGCAAAGAGAAAAGGAAAGGATTCGTTATGATAATACCATTGCTATGGTACGCGCCATGGAGCGTTATCCAATTCATACCATAACTCATCCCGGCGCTAAAATAGATATTGATACCAGGATTCTGGCCAAGCATGCTGCTAAGCATAACGTTTTTTTGGAAATTAACAGCAGTCATGGATTTATGACTACAGAATATGTGAAGACGGCAATGGATGAAGGCGCTTATTTTGTAATAAACAGTGATGCCCATAAACCTGAACAGATAGGAGATATGTCCAAAGGAATTGCGATAGCAAAAAAGGCCGGGGTACCGTCTGACAGGATTGCAAACTCGCAGGACTTTGTTCAGTAAATATGTTATAATTAATTTAAAGCCCGGGATACAGAATAATTAATCCAGGGGGATGGAGGTAGTCATAAATAATGCGTTTTATTATTGTCACAGGTTTGTCCGGCGCGGGCAAGACCCTGGTGATACGTTTTTTAGAAGATATGGGATTCTTTTGCGTTGATAATCTGCCGCCCAAACTCATCCAAAAGTTTGCTGAATTATGTTATCAGTCGTCAGGGAAGATAGACAAGATTGCAATAGTGGTGGACATAAGAGGAGGAGGCTTCTTTGACGATCTTTTTGAATGCTTGTATATGCTGAAAGAATCCGGGTACGACTATGAAATCTTATTCCTGGACGCGTCCGATGAGGTGCTGATAAAGCGTTACAAGGAAAGCAGGCGCATGCATCCCCTGGTAAAGGAAGGCCGGGTGATACAGGGGATAAATTTGGAGCGTGAACGTCTCAGCCGCGTCAAGGAGAAAGCCACATATGTTATAAATACCAGCTATATGCAGCCAAAGGAGTTAAAACAAGCACTGCTAAAGCTATTTGGTGATAATCGGGGTTCGAATAATTTGCATATATCGGTTATTTCATTCGGATTCAAAAACGGTATTCTTCTGGATGCTGATTTAATTCTGGATGTTCGTTTTCTGCCAAATCCATTTTATATAGAAGAACTCAAAGATAAAACAGGAATAGATCCGGATGTAAGAAAATATATTTATTCATTTCCAGAGACTAAAATTTTCCTTGATAAACTCGATGATATGCTGGATTTCCTGATACCATATTATATAAAAGAAGGTAAATCTCAGCTTGTTATCGGAATAGGGTGTACCGGAGGAGTGCATCGTTCGGTAACAATAGCTGAAGCCGTTTATGATTTTCTCAAAAGTAAAGGCCACCGTGTGAACATTGATCATAGGGATACTCAGATTAAGAAAGCCGAGTGATGACAATGCAGTATTTTATTATCGGCATTGTTGCGGGAATAGCGCTGTGCATTATTTCAATATACTTGGTTAAGCAATTTCGAAAAAACCGTCCTGTTATGGGAAAATTTGAGTACTGGATGATGCAAAAGAATTTGGTATCCAGGGACCTGAAAGTAGTGGCCATAGGCGGCGGAACCGGCTTATCCACGTTGTTGAGAGGGTTGAAGCTGTTTGCCCGGAACATAACAGCCGTGGTAACTGTGGCCGATGACGGCGGCAGTTCCGGAATGCTGCGGGAGGATTTGGGCATACTCCCTCCGGGCGATATCCGCAACTGCATATTGGCTCTTGCTGATGTGGAACCGGTAATGGAACGCCTTCTTCAGTACCGGTTCAAAGAGGGTTCCCTGAAGGGACAGAATTTGGGGAATTTGCTTATAGCAGCTATGACAGATATAGCCAATGGCTTTGAAAGCGCTATTAGAGAAATCAGTAATGTTCTGGCAGTTACCGGAAAAGTGCTTCCTGTATCTCTTGAAGATATTCGTTTAGTAGCTAAGCTTGAGGATGGGACCGTAATACATGGTGAGTCAAAAATTCCTGAGGAGCAAATAAAAAGGAACAGCCCAATAATAGAAATATCTATGGATAAGCCTTACTGCAATGCTTTACCCGAGGTAATACAGGCAATAAAGGATGCCGATGTGATTGTTCTGGGCCCCGGCAGCCTGTACACAAGCATAATTCCTAATATTATAATACGGGAAGTAGCGCAGGCTATCAACCAAAGTAATGCTGTAAAGGTGTATGTATGCAATATAATGACCCAGCCCGGAGAGACCACCGGCTACTCTGTGGCCGATCATGTTAAAGCTATTGTGAAACATGGAGGTTCTAATCTGATTGATGTTGTGTTAGTGAATTCAGCTAAGCTTCCTGATGATCTTTTAGCCAAGTATCACCTGGAAGGAGCATCTCCGGTTGAATATACAGGCGCTGAATCCAACAATGAGCTCAAAATAGAACTTGTTACAGCAGATCTTGCGGACTTTTCTATGGGACTAATCCGGCATAATCCTCAGAAGCTGGCAAAGGAAATTATTAAGATTGCGTGGGACAGAATAAACATAAAAGAACAATTGGAGTGAGGTATATGTCTTTCTCGTCAGCTGCCAAAAGCGAGTTATGTCGTATTCCATTGAAGGATAGTTGCTGTATGCTGGCTGAATTGGCGGCATTTATTTATTTAAACGGGGCTATACTATTTTCGGGCAATAGAAAGGTAAGGTTTTATCTTACGACCGAGAATGTGTCGGCAGCCCGCAGGGTGTTAATAATAATTAAAAACCTGTATTCGATTAATGTAGGGATCTATGTACGGAAAAACCGCCGATTAAGGAAGAATAATGCATATATATTGTCTGTTCCGCAGCCGGCTCAGGCCGGCAGAATTTTAAGGGATACTCATGTTTTATATACCAATGAATCCAACAGCATAGATATATATACAGGTATCTATCCACAGCTGGTTGAAAAGGAGTGCTGCAAAAGGGCATATCTCAGGGGCGCTTTTCTTTCGGCGGGTTCTATAAGCGATCCCAAACGGAGCTACCATCTGGAGATAACAACGCGTAATCGCAAATATGCAACGGAACTGACCCGGCTTATGCTGTTTTTTGATATGCGGGGGAAAATCATTGAGAGGAAAGGAAACTATGTGGTATACTTGAAGGAGAGTGAGGACATAGTTAACTTTTTAAATGTTGTTGGTGCTCACGGAGCCTTGCTTGAATTGGAAAACATACGAATCCGGAAGGATATGCGCAACAGTATAAACCGGCTTGTAAACTGCGAAACGGCAAACCTGGCAAAAACAGTCAACGCTGCTGTCAGGCATATAGAAAACATTAAGTATATAGATGAGTGTATCGGCCTTAACAAACTTACTCCTTCTCTGAGAGAAACCGCAGAATTGCGGCTTAAATACAGTGATGCCAGCTTGAAAGAATTAGGCGAGATGCTTGTACCTCCGGTGGGAAAATCAGGTGTTAATCATCGTTTGCGAAAACTTGATCGGATTGCAGATGAACTGAGAAGGAAAGGAGAGATTTAAGTGTTGGAAGCAAAAATCACCGTAACCCACGAGGCTGGTCTTCAGGCACGTCCGGCTGCTTTATTTGTTCAGGTAGCAAACAGGTTTACGTCTCGTATATGGATTACAAAAGGTACAAAAAAAGTTAATGCAAAAAGCATATTGGGAGTCATGTCACTTGGAGTGGTCCAGGGGGATGAAGTAACCATCACAATTGACGGTGAAGATGAAGGAACCGCCATGTTTACTATGAAGAAACTGATTATCTCAAATTTTTCCGATATCCCCCAAAATGATAATTTCGGTTGATTTATTACTGTTGTGGATTGGCCTGAATAAGTTAATAATAGAATGCTGAGGGAAGCGTTTGCGGCAACTTTTATTAAGTTGCTTTTTCTTTTTTCTTAACTTAAAAGTAATAAGCTGTGTATATTGTTTCATACAGCGGAAGATGGTACAATATTATCGTATAATGTAGATTTAGCGAAGGAGTAGTGCATGAGTACAAAACATAACCGTATTATCGAGTACATCAAACAGCTGGAGGTCGGAACCCGGATATCCGTTCGCAAGATAGCCCAGCAGTTAGGTGTAAGTGAGGGTACGGCCTACCGTGCGATTAAGGAAGCCGAGAATCAGGAATATGTAAAGACTTTCCCCCGGGCCGGCACATTGAGGATCGAGAAGGTAGAGAAAAGAGATATAGAGCGGCTGACATACGCAGAAGTTGTGTCAATAGTCGATGGAACGGTTTTGGGCGGGAAGAAAGGCCTGGATAAAACTCTGGCCCGGTTTGTCATAGGGGCTATGACTATCGATGCTATGAAAAAATACTTATCATCAGGCAGCCTGTTGATAGTTGGAAACAGGGAAGAAGCACACCGTTTGGCATTGGAAAACGATTGTGCTGTACTGATAACCGGCGGTTTTATGTGCAGCCAGGAAATCCGGGCTTTGGCAGATGAAAAGGGACTTCCGGTAATAACATCAACATATGATACCTTTACCATTGCAACAATGATCAACAGGGCAATTTCAGAACAGATGATTAAAAAGGAAATCTTACTGGTTGAAGACATTATGGTGCACAATCCGGACTGCCTTCACATCGATGATAGCATTGATAAATGGCAGGCGCTTTTTTACAAAACGGGACACAGCAGATTCCCGGTGGTCAATTCTCAGGACAATGTGGTAGGTATAATCACGTCAAAAGACATAGTTCATTCGAATGAAAAATCAATACAGCACCTTATGACGCCTAATCCCGTTACTGTTGGTCCAAAAACTACTATTGCTTATGCAGCACATATTATGATTTGGGAAGGAATTGAGCTGCTGCCTGTTATAGAAAATAAAAAGCTGGTTGGCATAGTGACCAACCAGGATGTCATAAAGGCGCTTCAGTACATGAGGAGTCAACCGCAGGTCGGTGAGACTCTGGAAGACGTGGTATTAAGCGGATTTGAAAGTACAAAGGCAGAGGACTGTATGGTTTTTAACGGAAAAGTATCGCCCGTGCTTCTTAACCAGATAGGCACTGCAAGCTGGGGTGCTATGGCAATGCTTTTATCCACTATGGCAAGTGTTGCTATAAGAAAGCATAAACAGACCGATATAATCCTGGACAGCTTTACTATTTATTACGTAAAGCCTGTACAGCTGGATGATCAGCTGACAGTGTACGCAAAGGTGATTGAAGAAGGAAGGAATTCCAATAAGGTTGAAATAACCTGCAGCCACAGTAAGGAGATTGTGGCAAAGGCGCTGCTCTCTGCAAGAAGTATGCGAAGATAAAAGGAGGCTATATCCAAATGAACGATTTCGTACACCTGCATGTTCATACTGAATACAGCTTGCTCGATGGAGCAGCCAGGATTCCAAAACTCCTTGACAGATGTAAGGAATTGGGTATGGCCAGCATTGCCATTACCGATCACGGTGCCATGTATGGTGTTGTTGATTTTTATAAAGAAGCTGTTGCACGGGGAATTCATCCCATTATCGGATGCGAGGTATACATCGCACCCCGGTCCATGAACTACAGGGAACCCAGAACTGATAGTAACTATGCCCATTTGGTTTTGTTGGCCGAGAACCAGAAAGGTTATCAGAACCTGGTTAAACTGGTTTCTATGGGGTTTATTGACGGTTTTTACTATAAACCGCGGATTGATTACGATGTGCTTTCTCAATACAGCGAAGGATTGATAGGGCTAAGCGCTTGTTTAGCCGGGGATATTCCAAGACTGCTGATGAACGGACAATATAAGCAAGCCAGGGATTTGACTCTCCGTCTTCAGGGTATTTTTGGTGAGAATAATTTCTTTTTAGAACTGCAGGATCATGGTATTGAGCAGCAGAAAACTATAAATGAGGAACTCCTGAAGCTAAGCAGGGATACCGGTGTTCCTGTGGTTGTTACCAATGATGTTCATTATATTGAAAAAGAAGATGCTGAGGTTCATGACGTATTGCTGTGTATTCAGACAGGGAAAACGGTAGATGAAGAAGATCGTATGAAGTTTGAGACAAGTGAATTCTACCTGAAGTCTCCATCCGAGATGATGCAGCTTTTTAAGAACTGTCCGGAGGGTATAGAAAACACCTTGAAAATAGCACGGCGGTGTAAGGTTGATTTTGATTTTAACACCCTTCACCTGCCAAAATATGACGTGCCTCAGGGATATACCGGAACGGAGTACTTAAGGCACCTATGCTATGAGGGGATGAACCGGAAATATTCCCCGGTCACCCGGGAGGTTAAGGAACGCCTTGAATATGAGCTGGGCGTCATTGAACAGATGGGATACGTTGATTACTTTTTAATCGTTTGGGATTTCATTAAATTTGCTAAGGAAAACGGAATAATGGTGGGCCCTGGCAGGGGAAGCGCAGCGGGAAGCATTGTTGCTTATGTCCTGGACATTACCCAGATAGATCCATTGAAATACAACCTCCTGTTCGAACGCTTTTTGAATCCGGAAAGGATAACCATGCCCGATATCGATGTGGATTTTTGTTATGAACGCCGGCAGGAGGTAATAGATTATGTAACCGAAAAATACGGCAAGGACAGGGTTGCCCAGATTATTACCTTCGGAACTATGGCGGCACGGGCTGCGGTAAGGGATGTGGGCAGAAGCTTAAACTTTTCCTATGCAGAAGTTGACAGGATAGCCAAGATGATTCCCTTTGAACTTGGTATGACCATAGAACGTGCCCTGGAGATAAATTCCGAACTGCGAACACTGTATAATCAGGATAACCGGATAAAAAAGCTTATAGATACATCCAGAAAGCTGGAAGGAATGCCCCGGCATGCTTCAACCCATGCTGCCGGTGTGGTTATCTCAAAAGAACCTATAACACGGTATGTCCCACTGCAAAAAAACGATGATAACATTACTACCCAATTTTCCATGGGAACGATTGAAGAACTGGGACTTCTGAAGATGGATTTTCTGGGGCTTCGCACATTGACGGTTATCAGGGATGCTTTTGAGCTTATAAAATCTAATACCGGGAAAACCATAAATATAGAGGAAATCCCGCTGGATGATCCGGGAGTATATGATATGCTGTCACAGGCGGATACAGATGGTGTATTTCAATTGGAAAGCGGGGGAATGAGACAGTTTTTGAAGGAACTGAAACCAAACACCTTTGAAGATATCATTGCGGGTATTTCATTATACCGCCCCGGACCAATGGATCAGATCCCTCAGTATATCAAAAACAAAAACAATCCTGAATCAATAGAATATATCCATGATTCTCTTGCTCCCGTCCTTGATGTTACCTATGGTTGTATAGTGTACCAGGAACAGGTCATGCAGATAGTAAGGGATCTTGCGGGTTATTCCCTTGGCCGGTCGGATCTGGTCAGACGGGCCATGTCAAAGAAGAAATCCGATATTATGGAAGAAGAAAGACGGAATTTTATATACGGCCTTAAGGATGGCGATAAAGGTACGATTGTACCGGGTGCGCTTTCTAAGGGGATCCCAAAGGATAAAGCCGAACGGATTTTTGATGTGATGGCAGAATTTGCGAAATACGCTTTCAATAAGTCCCATGCAGCAGCATATGCGCTGGTGGCATATTGGACGGCCTGGCTAAAATACCAATACCCGGTAGAATATCTTGCCGCTTTGATGACCAGTGTTATGGCAAACACAAGCAAAGTTGCGGCCTATATCCAGTATTGCAGGAAAAAAGGTATTGATGTACTGCCGCCCGATGTGAATCAAAGCCGGGCAAACTTCACCGTTGTAGGCAACAAGATACGGTTCGGCCTGGCTGCTATAAAAAATGTGGGTATCCCTGCAATAAATGCTATTATTGAAGCACGGGAGAAAAAGGGTGCGTTTACGAGTTTTACAGATTTCTGCCGAAAGGTAGAATCGGCAGGGATTAATAAGAAAATGGTTGAAAGCCTTATCAAATGCGGGGCTTTTGACTCATTGGGCGTTTACCGTTCACAGCTGATGGCGGTATATGAAAAGGTTTTGGACAGCATAAGCCAGGAACGCAGAAAAAATATACAGGGTCAGTTGTCGCTGTTCGACGGTTTGAACAGTTATCAGGATAAAGCTTTATCACAGGAAATTCTACCGAAAATAGATGAGTTTCCTTTGAAAATACGGCTGACAATGGAGAAAGAGGTAACCGGAATATATATAAGCGGACACCCTTTGAGCGAATACAAGCATATACTGGACAGCATGAATACAACCCTGGATCTGCAGGCATTAAAACCTTCGGAGAATGGCATAGGCGATGATTCACTGAGCAACGGGCTGATGGATGGCTCACCCATGGAAATAGGGGGAATAATCATTGACAAAAAGATAAAATCCACGCGAAGCAACGAAATAATGGCTTTTATTATGCTGGAAGACCTATACGACAGCGTAGAGGTTATTGTTTTCCCAAGCATCTATGAAAGATATCGTCCCCTGCTGGAAGAGGATAACCTGGTTGTTATTAGGGGAAGACTGAGTTTAAGGGAAGACGAGGAGCCGAAAATTATTATGAATGAAGTAAAACCGCTGGTTAAAATGACAGCCAGGGAAAAGAAGCTGTTTCTTAAGATACAAAAGAATACGGATATTGATGTAAATAAGCAAATCTGTCCAATACTAAAACGGTACAGCGGCAATATACCGGTTTACCTTTACATGGAGGAAACGGGCAAAAAATTTCTTGCCAACCGTGAATTATGGGTACAGGGAAATGAAGAACTGATAAATGTACTTGCTGATGTCCTGGGCGAAAACTGCGTAAAACTGATAGGATAGTTTTTGATAATGATCGGACATGTACAGGTAGAACATGCAAAGATTCATGTGATATAATGAAACTGGCATTTACAGCAATATTACTATGTTAATGAATACATTTCGATAATATCAGGAGGGAATAGCATGAATGATCAATATATCCTTGGTGAGTATATTTGCGTCGCAGCAGAGGAAGATGGGGTTAGCATTATCGGTATGACAAGGGGAAGGGATACCAAATTTCATCATACCGAAAAATTGGACAAAGGTGAAGTCATGATAGCACAGTTTACCGAAAATACATCTGCGATCAAAATAAGGGGAAAAGCCAGAATTCTGACGAAATACGGTGAAATAAAATCCGGCGGGGAATAGGATTGATTGTCGCGTCAAATGGGAGGGCTTGTAATGTGGGTAGTGATTTATATGGCTGAGGGAAAGAAAAAGGCTGATAAAGTACTTGAACTCTTAACAAATGAAGGGTTTTTGGTAAAGACAAAACCAGTTTACAAGAATACAGCGCCAGAGGACAATTACTACGAGATAATTGTACCCAAATCCGAAGCCCACGAAGCTCATAAAGCTATAGTGGAATGCCGGCATTTAATGTAAAACAGCAATTATATGAACTTCTCAGGCTTGCTGAAGAGATGGAAAAACTCTGTATTATATGCCGTAACAGGCTGCAGTTTAGAAAGATAATATAGGAAAGGTGAAGCAAGCATGAAAACAATCGGAATACTGACCAGTGGAGGAGATGCCCCGGGCATGAATGCTGCTATCCGGGCCGTTGTACGCACAGCGGTTTACAACAAACTGCGTGTAATGGCCATCAGGCGCGGTTTTAACGGATTGATTCGTGGTGACATCGAGGAAATGAGCGCTGCGTCAGTTGGTGAAATAATACATCGCGGCGGAACCATATTGCGTACCGCCCGCTGTGAAGAATTTAATACTCCGGAGGGAGTAAAAAAGGCATACAATATTGCAAAAATATTTGGTATAGATGCAGTTGTTGTTATTGGCGGTGACGGTTCTTTCCGCGGCGCCAGGGATTTAAGCAGGCTGGGTATGCCTGTGGTTGGAATCCCGGGGACAATAGATAACGACATTGCCTGTACTGAGTACACAATCGGATTTGACACAGCGGTAAACACTGTGATAGATGCTTTAAACAAAATAAGGGATACAGTGACATCCCATGAACGGATCAATATTATTGAGGTTATGGGGCGTCATGCAGGAGACATAGCTTTATACTCCGGCCTGGCCGGCGGAGCTGAGAATATCATAGTGCCTGAAGTAAAATATGATATTGATGAAATATGCAAGAACCTGATCCAGGGGAAAAACAGGGGTAAGCAATCATATATTATGATTGTAGCTGAAGGAGCGGGCAATGCATTCAATATAGCCAGGGAAATTGAGGAGAAGACCGGTTTTGAAGTCAGAGTCACTGTACTTGGGCACCTTCAACGAGGCGGCAGTCCGACGGCCATGGACAGAATACTTGCCAGCCGTATGGGAGCACATGCAGTAAATATTCTGCTTGAAGGAAGAATAAACAGGGTCGTGGCCATCCACGGTTCCCAAATAGTCGATTATGATATAGATGAAGCCCTTTCAATGTCAAAGGGGATTTCTGAAAGCATGTACCAGCTCGCCGGTATACTGTCGATATAGAATAAATTGATATGGCCGGATAAATGTAATTTGCTTGGAGATGGTAATGATGAACGGGGTGGATACACGCATAAGGGTTCGTTATCAGGAAACCGACAACATGGGTGTTGTGCATCATTCCAATTATATAGTATGGTTTGAAATTGGAAGAAGTGAGTTTTTGCGGGCTAAAGGAGCATCATACAGGCATATTGAGGAAAAAGGATGGATGCTTCCGGTTATTGAAGCCCGGTGTTTTTATAAACAGCCGGCAAGATATGACGATATGATCGTTATACGCAGCCGCTTAAGGGAATTCAAAGGTGCGAGATTGATAATGGAGTACAGGATCTTTCGCGATGAAGATGATACCCTGCTGGCTGAAGGCTATACGGTGCATGCTATAACCGATGCGCATTTGAAGCCTGTCAATCTTAAAAAAGCAGATCCTGAAATGTATAAGTTCTTTAATATGTGTTTAGGTTAACTGATTGGAATAGCCGGCAGTTATTTTATGTTGAGGATTACAGTTAATATTTTGCAACATGTGGTTATATTGTTTGGAAGTATGGAACCCTATGGATGATGAATTTTTTATTGTAAGACGAATAGGTGAGTTCCTGAACAGAGGTGAAAATTTTGAGTAATTTATTGGTCGAAGAATACAGAGGCAGTATTGTGGAAAATGTGCACCGGGGTTTTATTTGCGGTGTATCGGATAAAGGAAAAGTTGTTTTTTCTGTTGGAGATCCAAATCATATAGCATATATGCGTTCCACTGCTAAACCCATACAGGCCATTCCTGTTTTTAAACTTGGTTTGGTGGAAAAATACGGTTTGGAAGGCAAAGAAGCTGCCATCCTATGTGCATCCCATATGGCCGAACCTTTTCATATAGAGGTTCTTGAATCAATTATAGCAAAGACTGGAATTGAGGAAGATAAATTAATATGTGTGGCGAAGCCCAGGAGGATATACCACAATTGCGCTGGCAAGCACTTTGGGATTTTAATGCTTTGTAAAGAACTGGGATATGACATGGAAAGTTACTGGAGTATCCAAAACCCTGTTCAACAGATAATAAAAAAACACATATCAATGATTTCTGAATATCCTGAGGATGACATACGGATTGGTGTGGACGGATGTGGAGTTCCGGTGTTTGCAATGCCTATCAGACATATTGCAAATGCTTATCTGAGGCTTGCCTGCCCCGATTTAATCGGTGATAGCGGGGTAAGAAGTACTGTCGAACGGATTGTAAAACTGATGAACGCTCATCCTGAAATGATAGCCGGTACAAAAAGCGTATGCTCTGCATTATTGCAGGATGACAACATAGTTGCTAAAGGCGGAGCTATGGGTGTTTACTGTTTTGGACTTAAGAAGGAGAGATTGGGTTTTGTTTTAAAGATTGAAGATGGTTCAACTGATGAATGGACGCTCATTATCGGATCAATACTTGAACAAATTGGCTACAAAAATAAAACGACTTTAGAACGGCTGAAGACATTATTTCCCAATGAAATAAAGAACGATAATGGTTATATCGTGGGCTCAAAAAAGGCTTGTTTTGTCTTATGAGGTTTTTACCAATAAAGTAATTGGTTGGCTGATAAATGCCAATTTAATGTGTTCTGCTCGATGTTGGAAATTTTTTCTGTGTTGATTAGCTGCCGGAAAAAGCCCCCGTCATCGGGTAACAGTTCATTACTTCCTTGAATATACTGTAATAGTATTTAATAAGGAGGTAATGGGATAATGGAATACCCGATGGATTACTATGCCATGCAGCAATGTCCTCCTGGTACTATGCCTTATACAATTAGACCGGGAGATACATTTTTTTCTCTTGCAAGAAGATTTAACACAACGGTAGCTGCAATTATCTCTGCAAATCCCGGAGTTGATCCAAACCGCCTGCAGATTGGGCAGAGAATATGTATACCCATGCAGCCGCAGTTTCCATCCTGTCCGGAAGGAAATTTCTATACCATAAGGCAGGGGGATACCCTGTTTGCAATTGCACGCCGTTTTAACGTTTCGGTAGATGACCTGCTTGAAGCCAATCCGGGAATTGATCCGCAAAGCTTAAGGGTAGGGCAGATTATCTGTATACCGGTAGCTGTGCCACCGTCTATGTGTCCGCCGGGGACATTCGTATACACGATAATGGCTGGAGACACATATTTCTCCCTGGCAAGGAGGTTTAATACCACCGTTGAAGCTTTGATTGCGGCCAACCCGGGAGTCGATCCGGAAGGCCTGCTGATAGGACAGCGTATCTGTATTCCCGCAGCCGCGCCGCCTGGATGTCCGGCCGGAACTACTGCATATATTATCAGGGCAGGAGACACCTATTTCAGCCTTGCCAGAAGATTTAACACCACGGTACAGGCAATAATTGCAGCCAATCCCGGCGTAGATCCAAACAGGCTTCAGATAGGCCAGAGGATATGCATACCCATGGGTGCGCCGTCCGGATGCCCGGCTGGTACCACACCGTATATAATAAGGGCAGGGGATACATTCTTCAGCCTTGCCAGAAGATTTAACACCACGGTACAGGCTATAGTTGCAGCCAATCCCGGCGTAGATCCAAACAGGCTTCAAATAGGCCAGAGGATATGCATACCGGTATGATTATGACGATAAAAGGGCCAGTGAGCAGTTGGCCCTTTTATATTTTGCCCATAAAGTGGTATTAACCGGAGAAGCTGCTCGAAGGCTGATGGAATTTCTGCCTGGTTATAATTATCTGGCGGATACCTGTATCTTAAGGATATACCGGTATTACAATTAGTAAATTATGATGAATTAACGGTGCTGCATATGATAGAATATCCTGGTGATGTGAATTTGTCCGTATTCTTATAATAGGTAAATGCTGATAATTTGGATATAAGATTGGGGATTTTTTTGTTTTATGCAGAAAAGCTATTGACAAAAGGGCAATAATAAATGTAAAACAAATATACCACCGTATATGATAAATTGATAAAATCACTATAAAGAATACTAATTATTGCAATGAAAAAACAGAATCGTAATATTGTCGAACAGGGTGAAATGGATGAAACAAGGGATACCGGTAAAAGAAAAACAGGAATATGTAATGAATATTGATGATGCAGGTGTTCACGGAGAAGGCATAGGACGTATTGAAGGCTTTACCATGTTTGTAGAGGGAGCTCTGCCGGGTGAGAAGGTAAGGATCAGATCGGTAAAAGTGGGGAAAGACCATGGATATGGTGAACTAATGGATATTATTGATCCGTCACCCGACAGAGTACTTCCGTTATGTCCTTATTCGAAAACGTGTGGTGGTTGTACTTTTCAGCATGTTTCATATCAACGCCAGCTTGAATTCAAAACTCGCAGAGTGCGTGATGCTTTAGAACGGATAGGGAAGATCGGAGATATAAAAGTGCATGATACTATAGGAATGGATAATCCATGGAGATACCGTAATAAGGCTCAGTTTCCTGTACGCATGGGAAATGGTCTATTGTCCATAGGCTTTTTTGCGCCCCGGAGCCATGATATTGTTGATATAGACAGGTGTATAATCCAGCACGAAAACGGCGACAAGGTCATTGGAATTATAAGAGATTTTATTCAGGAATATAATATTCCTGTTTATGATGAACGTACGCACCGGGGAATTATACGCCATGTTATGACCAGGATAGGATTTGCAACCGGACAGATTATGGTTGTTATTGTGACAAATGGGCGGCACCTGCCTCATAAAGATAAGCTGGCAGACCTTTTGACACGCAGTATACCTGACATAACCAGCATTGTACAGAATATAAATTCCAAAAAAACTAATGTAATACTGGGGAATGAAAATATTACCCTGTGGGGGCAGGATCATATATTCGATACATTGGCTGGATTAACATTTAAGATATCGCCGCTTTCATTTTACCAGGTAAATCCTGTGCAAACAGAGGTTTTATATGGGAAAGCACTTGAGTACGCTGCTTTATCTGGTAGGGAAACAGTTATAGACCTATACAGCGGGATAGGAACCATTTCATTATTCTTGGCACGAAATGCTTATAAAGTGTATGGAATAGAGGAGGTGCCTCAGGCGGTAGAGGATGCCCGGGACAATGCAATAATAAACAACATTTTCAATGCAGAATTTATAGCAGGAAAAGCTGAAGAAGTTATTCCCAGACTGGCAGATGCAGGTTTGCATGCTGATGTAGTAGTTCTGGATCCACCGAGGAAGGGGTGCCAGACCGAAGTTCTGCAGGCTTTGGTACATATGGCGCCGCAAAAGATTGTTTACGTCTCGTGCAACCCAGCCACTCTTGCAAGGGACCTGAAGCTTCTGACGGAACAGGGATACAAGGCAATAGAAGTTCAACCGG
>DGEI01000001.1:9238-13920 GCA_002385885.1 Firmicutes bacterium UBA3930 | reverse complement strand
CCGTTACACAGGTCATTAAATAATGTAAAAAATGTTTGATTTTATGTTTCCAATAATATAAAATTAAAGAGTTGTGTGCAGATATGATGCCTGGTTTGAAGGTGACTGGTGCTCACAGCAGGATTAATATGATATAAATCACGTATATATGATCATGTTTTTTAAGGCAGCCGGTTAAAACCTATTGGTATGAGAAGGAGGGAAAACATGGCGACTCAAAAAATTAGAATTAAGTTAAAGGCTTATGATCATAGTTTAATCGATCAGTCAGCCCAGAGAATAGTTGACACTGCGAAAAAGACTGGAGCAAGAGTATCGGGTCCGATTCCCCTGCCTGTAGAAAAGAGTATAATTACAATACTTCGTGCTCCGCATAAATATAAGGATTCTCGTGAACAGTTTGAAATGAGAACTCATAAGAGGCTTATTGACATTTTGAGCCCTACACCAAAAACTGTTGATTCCCTTATGAGGCTGGATTTACCGGCTGGGGTGGATATTGAGATCAAACTGTAAACGATGAAGAGCTACTTCTAGAATGGAGGTTGAGATGATGGATAAGGCAATTCTGGGCAAAAAAATAGGGATGACTCAGGTTTTTAAAGAGAACGGTTCTTTGGTACCTGTTACTGTTATTGAAGCGGGTCCCTGTGTCGTTACCCAGATTAAGACCCGGGAAAAAGAAGGATACAATGCTCTTCAGGTCGGTTTTTCAGATATCAGAGAAAAACTTTTGAATAAACCTAAAAAAGGGCATTTTGATAAGGCAAAGGTTTCTTATAAAAGGTACCTGCGGGAGATAAAGGTTTCTAATATTGATGATTATAGTATTGGAAGCGAGATAAAGGCCGATATTTTTTCCGCAGGAGACAGGGTTGATGTGACCGGGTATTCTAAGGGAAAAGGTTTTGCCGGTGCAATTAAAAGATTTAATTATGGCCGAGGCCCTGAAAGCCACGGTTCCAAGTATCATAGAGGTCCGGGTTCACTGGGCGCCACTACTTCACCGGGCCGGGTGTTTAAGGGTAGAAAGCTTCCCGGCAGGAAAGGCATGGACAAAGTAACTGTCCAGAACCTGGAAATTATCAAGGTTGACCCCGACCGCAATTTAATGCTTGTGAAGGGTTCGGTACCGGGAGCAAAGGGAAGCCTGGTTATTGTGAAGAAATCGGTAAAACAATCGTAAAAGTAAAAGGGGTATATCTTGAAGGGAGGAAAAGAAATGCCCAATGTAGATTTGTACAATATTGAGGGTACCCCTGTAGGTGAAATCTATTTGGATGATGGGGTATTTGGCATAGAAATAAATAAGGCAGTTTTGTACCAGGTTGTAAAGATGCAGCTGGCAAATAAACGGCAGGGTACGCAGTCGGCTTTGACCCGTGCGGAAGTCCGGGGCGGGGGAAGAAAACCCTGGAGGCAGAAGGGAACCGGACGGGCAAGACATGGCAGTATCCGCTCCCCTATATGGATCAAGGGCGGCGTTGCATTTGCGCCAAAGCCAAGGGATTATTCATATACACTGCCTAAAAAAATACGCAGGCTGGCTATGAAAAGCGCCTTGTCTTCAAAGGTTGCAAACAAAGAAATAATTGTGCTTGATTCCATAAATTTGCCGGAAGCCAAGACAAAAGAAATGGTTAAAGTACTGAAGAACCTGAATGTAGGCAGAAAAGCTCTTATTGTTTTACCTGGTAAGGATGAGGTGGTACAGCGGGCTGCACGCAATATACCTGGTGTTAAGCTGGCCTATACAAATACGCTTAACGTTTTGGATATTTTAAACTATGGTACATTTATAGTTACTCAAGATGCTGTGCGCCAGATAGAGGAGGTGTACGCCTGATGAAAAATCCGCATGATGTCATTATTCGGCCGGTCCTGACTGAAAAGAGCTATACCGATATGCAGGAAAGGAAATATACATTTATAGTTGATATAAATGCCAATAAAACCGAAATAAAGAAAGCTGTTGAGCAGATATTTGATGTAAAGGTTGAAAAAGTTAATACCATCAGACAGCAAGGCAAATTGAGAAGAATGGGTGTTCATATAGGCAGAAGGCCTTCATATAAGAAGGCTATTGTCAAGTTGACTCCTGACAGTAAAGAAATACCGTTCTTTGAAGGAATGGCACAATAGGGAGGGAAGAAGATGGCAATTAAAAGATATAAACCAACCTCTCCTGGCAGACGGCATATGACAGTTTCTACTTTTGAAGAGATAACGAAGAAAAAGCCCGAGAAGTCATTAGTGGTGTCCCTGAAGAAGAATTCCGGTAGAAACAACAAAGGTCGTATTACCGTACGGCACAGAGGAGGGGCAAATAAAAGAAAGTACAGAATTATTGATTTCAAACGTGACAAAGATAATGTCCCGGCTAAGGTAGCGGCTATTGAATATGATCCAAACAGAAGCGCTAATATAGCCCTTTTGCATTACAGAGACGGAGAAAAGCGATATATAATTGCGCCATATGGTTTGCGTGTTGGAGATATCGTAGTTTCAGGTGAGGATGCAGACATAAAGGTAGGAAACGCCTTACCGCTGAAGAGCATTCCCACCGGTACTGTAATTCATAATATTGAACTGTATCCGGGCCGCGGAGGGCAGATGGTAAGGGCTGCGGGAAATTCTGCACAGCTTATGGCAAAGGAAGGGGATTTTGCGCAAGTCCGGCTGCCTTCAGGCGAGGTAAGGATGGTCCGGCTGGAATGTAAGGCCACAATTGGTCAGGTGGGGAACCTGGATCATGAGAATATTTCAATCGGTAAAGCAGGACGAAAGCGTCATATGGGAATACGGCCTACGGTACGTGGTTCGGCCATGAATCCGGTGGATCACCCCCATGGCGGCGGAGAAGGCAAAGCTCCTGTCGGGAGACCGGCGCCGGTTACGCCTTGGGGCAAACCCACATTGGGATACAAGACACGTAAGAAAAACAAGGAATCTGATAAGTATATCATTAAGCGCAGGGGTTAGCTTTTGTATTACGTTTCTGTGAAGGGAGGCGAATTTTGAATGAGTCGTTCGGTGAAAAAAGGCCCGTATATCCATAAAAGTTTATTAAAAAAGATAAGGGCAATGAATGAATCGGGCAAAAAAACGGTTATCAGGACTTGGTCCAGGGCTTCTACCATTATACCTGAAATGGTAGGGCATACGATTGCTGTTCATGATGGCCGGAAACATGTTCCGATATATATCACAGAAGAAATGGTGGGACATAAATTAGGTGAATTTGCTCCTACCAGGACATATAGAGGACATGGCGATCATACTGCAAGATCAACATCGCTAAAATAACCATTCGGGAAGGAGGCAGTACAGGTGGCAACCAGGATAAGAGAAAAAGCCAGAGCTCGTCAAAGAAACAGAGATGAACGTCCCCGGGCTATTGCTAAATATGTTCGGATGTCTCCCAGAAAAGTAAAAGTAGTAATTGATCTGATACGGGGCAAGAGAGTCGGCGAGGCTTTATCAATATTAGCTCATACGCCCAGGGCTGCGGCTGAGCCTGTTACAAAACTTTTGAAATCGGCAATTGCCAATGCGGAAAACAATAAGAATATGGATCAGGATAATCTGTATGTTGCTGAGGTATATGCCAATCAGGGACCAACACTTAAGCGTATAAGACCGCGTGCAAGAGGTATGGCATACAGGATTCGTAAGAGAACCAGCCATATTACTATCGTCCTGGACGAAATCAATAAGTAAGGAGGGATAGTTTCGTGGGACAAAAGGTACATCCCCATGGATTGAGAGTCGGCATTATAAAGGATTGGGATGCAAAATGGTTTGCAAATAAAAAGAATTTCCCGGATATTCTCATTGAGGATGTAAAAATCAGGGAAATGATAAAGAAAAGATTATATAACGCAGGTATTTCCAGAATACAAATTGAAAGAGCAGCAAACAGGATAAAGATAAATATTCATACTGCCAAACCGGGAATTGTAATAGGTAAAGGCGGAACCGGTATCGAAGCTTTAAAACAGGGCTTGGAGAAATTTGTCCAAAAAACCGTTGTTATCAATATCATTGAGATAAAAGCTCCGGATCTTGACGCACAGTTGGTAGCCGAGAACATCGCCGCTCAGCTTGAGAGAAGAATTTCATTCAGACGTGCTATGAAGCAGGCAATGTCCAGAACTATGAAAGCAGGAGCTAAAGGTATCAAAACTATGGTGTCCGGCAGATTAGGCGGCGCTGAAATTGCCAGAAGCGAAGGATACCATGAAGGTACAATACCGCTGCAAACCCTACGGGCGGATATTGATTATGGATTTGCTGAAGCTCATACCACATATGGACGTATTGGTGTGAAGGTATGGATATACAAAGGCGAAGTTCTCCCCAAGAAGAACCTACCAAAAGCAGAAGGGGGAATATCAAATGTTAATGCCAAAAAGAGTTAAATATAGAAGAGTGCAGCGTGGAAGGCTGAAAGGAAAGGCAAACAAGGGAAATTATATTGCATATGGCGAATATGGATTACAGGCAATGGAGCCAGGCTGGATAACCAGCAACCAGATCGAGGCAGCTCGTGTTGCTCTTACCCGATACATGAGAAGAGGCGGTAAGGTATGGGTAAAGATCTTTCCCCATAAACCGATAACCAAGAAGCCCGCTGAAACCCGGATGGGAAGCGGTAAAGGTTCTCCCGAGTATTGGGTGGC
>DGEI01000001.1:0-8999 GCA_002385885.1 Firmicutes bacterium UBA3930 | reverse complement strand
AAACTGCCTATAAAGTGCAAGTTTGTAAAAAGAGAAGAATTGGGTGGTGAAGTAGATGAAAGCCAGTGAGTACAGAGAGATGACCAATGAGGAATTGAATGAGGAGTTTAATGAATTAAAAGGTGAACTGTTCAATCTTCGCTTTCAACTAGCTACCGGCCAGTTAGAGAATCCAATGAGGATCCGGGAAGTTAAAAGAAATATAGCGCGTATTAAGACGGTTTTACGTGAACGGGAGCTAAAAGCTGCCGAAATGTAGCATAAATACAGCCCATTTTCATTGCAATCAAGAAGGGAGGAACAATGAGTGGCTCAGAAGGTTCGTGGTAGAAGAAAGGTGCGGATTGGGACCGTTGTGAGCGATAAGATGGATAAGACAATAGTAGTAGCTGTTGAATCCAGGGTTAAGCATAAACTCTATGGAAAAATTATAAAACGTACCAGGAAATTTAAAGCTCATGACGAAAATAATGAGTGCCGGATTGGCGACAGAGTAAGAATTATGGAAACACGGCCGCTTAGTAAAGAAAAACGCTGGAGACTGGTTGAAATAATACAAAAAGCTCAGTGATATAAGCGTATAGGGAGGAGGGAACAAAGATGGTGCAGCAGCAAACCCGCCTGAAAGTAGCAGACAATACCGGAGCAAAAGAGATAATGTGCATCAGGGTGCTTGGGGGTTCTGTACGGAGGTACGGGAATATTGGCGATGTTATTGTAGCTTCTGTCAAAAATGCGGCTCCCGGCGGTGTTGTTAAAAAAGGTGATATAGTAAAAGCCGTTATTGTTCGTACAAAGAAGGGCGTCAAGAGACCGGACGGTTCTTATATAAAATTCGACGATAACGCAGCTGTAATTATAAATGATGCAAAACAGCCCAGGGGAACCAGGATTTTTGGTCCCGTGGCCAGGGAGTTAAGGGAAAAGGATTATATGAGGATCGTATCCCTTGCCCCTGAGGTACTATAGGTAAGGAGGTGGCTGAAATGGCGGTGCGCAGAAAACTCCATGTGCGAAGAGGAGATACAGTTGAAGTTATATCCGGGAAAGATAAAAGTGTCCGCGGTAAGGTTATTGCATCATTTCCCAAGGAAGGAAAAGTGCTTGTAGAGAATGTTAACATGATTTCAAGACATCAAAAGCCACGTGGAATGAACCAACCAGGAGGAATAATTCGCAGAGAGGCACCCATTTATGCCAGCAAGGTAATGTTGGTCTGCAATAAATGCAATGAAAAGACACGCGTCGGCCGGAAAATTTTAGAAGATGGGAAAAAGGTTCGTGTTTGTAAAAAATGCGGTGAAACTTTTAATGACTAGCTTTTGTGAAGGGAGGGAATTGTCGTGCCACGATTAAAGGAATTATATAAACAATCCGTTGTTCCAGCAATGATGGAAAAGTTTGGCTATAAGAATGCAATGGAAGTACCCCGGTTAAACAAGGTAGTTATTAATATGGGTGTAGGAGATGCAAAGGAGAATCCGAAGTTTTTGGAAGGTGCTATGGAAGATTTGGCCACTATTACCGGTCAAAAGCCTGTTGTGACCGTTGCCAAGAGATCTGTAGCCTCATTTAAGCTGAGGGCCGGAATGAAAATCGGTACCAAGGTCACACTGCGGGGAGATCGGATGTATGAATTTCTGGATCGTTTATTTAATGCTGCTCTTCCGCGGGTTCGTGATTTCAGGGGCACATCTCCAAAATCATTCGATGGACGCGGCAACTATGCACTGGGAATCAGGGAACAGTTGATATTCCCGGAGATTAATTATGATAAAGTTGAAAAAGTAAGAGGGATGGACGTTATAATTGTCACAACCGCAAAAACCGATGAGGAAGCAAAAGAACTGTTGGCATTGCTTGGGATGCCATTTTCAAAACAGGAATAAGGAGGGGAAGTGAGTGGCAAAAAAGTCAATGATTGCAAAACAACGGCGGAAACCTAAGTTTTCAACCAGAGCTTATAATCGATGCCGTTTGTGCGGACGTCCTCACGCATATTTGAGAAAATTTGGGTTATGTCGTATATGCTTTAGAGAATTGGCATACAAAGGCCAGATCCCTGGCGTCAAGAAGGCAAGCTGGTAAGCGGGACAGACAGGAAGGAGGTATAATAATGGTAGTGACCGATCCAATCGCTGATATGCTTACTCGTATTCGTAATGCTTTGGTGGTTAAACATGAAACTGTAGAGGTACCTGCCTCTAATATAAAAAGAGCTATTGCCCAGATACTGCTACAGGAAGGTTATATTAAAGGGTTTACCGAGATAGATGATGGAAAGCAGGGTATTATAAGGATTGTATTGAAGTATGGTATGAATAATCAGCGAGTTATTAGCGGATTGAAAAGGATAAGTAAACCCGGGTTAAGAGTATATGCAAAGAAGGATCAAATTCCCAGAGTTTTGGGTGGATTGGGTATTGCGATTATTTCAACATCCAGAGGAGTAATGACCGATAAGAAGGCCAGAGAGGAAGGACTGGGTGGAGAGGTACTCTGTTATATCTGGTGATTTTATACTTTAGCAAAATGGAGGTGTGCAGCAAGATGTCTAGGATAGGCAAACGTCCTGTGGCTGTTCCGGCTGGTGTTACCGTAAATGTAGATCAAAACAATCTGGTTACGGTAAAAGGTCCGAAAGGGGAACTAAGCCAGCGTATTCATCAGGACATTAAAGTCTTTATAGATGACAATGAGGTAAGGGTGGAACGTCCTACTGATAATAAATTCCATAAATCTCTCCATGGCCTGAGCAGGACTCTGATCTATAACATGGTAGAGGGTGTAACCAATGGTTATCAAAAGAACCTGGAACTTGTCGGAGTTGGATACAGGGCTCAGAAACAGGGGAATAAGCTTGTGTTGACGGTAGGATACTCCCATCCGGTTGAGATAAATGAAGAAGCCGGTGTTGAGTTTGAAGTGCCGGCACCGAATAGAATTATTGTCAAAGGTATAGACAAGCAAAAGGTTGGAGCTTTAGCTTCGAGGATAAGAGGCGTAAGGCCGCCTGAGCCATATAAAGGCAAAGGTATTAAATATGAAAATGAAAGAATACTGCGTAAAGAAGGAAAAGCTGGTAGCTAATAGGGGAAGGAGTGAAACAGGGTGATAAAAATTGTGGATAGAAATGTTGCCAGGAAAGTCCGGCATATGCGTCTTAGGAAAAAAATAACCGGTACCGAAAACAGACCCCGCTTAAACGTGTTCAAAAGCCTGAAGCATACTTATGTTCAGATAATCAATGATGAAGCAGGTAATACCCTGGTATCAGCTTCCACCCTTGATCCGGAACTGAGAGATAAAATAGCTGATAAAACGAAAAAGGAAGCTGCCAGGATGGTTGGAGAGTTAGCAGCCAAACGGGCTTTGGAGAAAGGGATAAAAACCGTGGTTTTTGACCGGGGAGGCTATATTTATCACGGTAGAGTACAGGAAGTAGCGGCTGGAGCGCGGGAAGCCGGACTGGAGTTTTAAAGGAGGGTAATGCATGCAGCGAATAGATGCAAGTACATTAGACCTAAAAGAACGGGTTGTAAGCATAAATCGCGTATCGAAAGTTGTTAAGGGAGGAAAAAATTTCAGGTTCAGCACTGTTGTTGTTGTAGGTGACGAGAACGGACATGTAGGAGTGGGACTTGGAAAGGCTGCTGAGATTCCCGATGCCATCAGAAAGGGCGTTGAGAGTGCGAAAAAGCAGATGATTAAAGTTCCCATTGTTAATACTACTATTCCTCATGATGTAATTGGCGAATTTGGTTCAGGAAAGGTGCTCATGCTGCCGGCGAGTGAGGGTACAGGTGTTATTGCAGGCGGACCTGTGCGTGCTGTGATGGAGCTTGCCGGTATTCGTGATATCTTAACAAAGTCAATAGGCTCAAATAATCCCATAAACATGGTATATGCAGTAATAGAGGGCCTTTCAAGATTAAAGACCGCTGAAGATGTAGCCAGACTACGCGGAAAAAAAGTTGAAGAGATCTTAGGTTAAGGGGGTATGTGACTGATGGCCAAATTAAAAGTAAGACAAGTTCGAAGTACTATTGGCTGTAGGAACGACCAGATTGGGACCATGAAGGCCCTGGGCCTGAAGAGGATAGGTAGCGAAAAGATTCATGAAGATACCCCGGTGATACGCGGTATGATAAAAAAAGTACAACATTTGGTGAATGTTGAAGAAATTGAGGAATAAAAGGAGGTGTATCAGGTGAAATTGCATGAACTTAGAGCTCCTGAAGGCTCGAGAATTGCACCTAAACGTAAGGGAAGGGGAATTGGTTCCGGCCTTGGCAAAACAGCCGGCCGTGGACACAAGGGACAGAAAGCCAGGAGCGGTGGTGGAGTTCGTCCGGGATTTGAAGGCGGACAGATGCCGTTGAGCAGGCGTATTCCAAAAAGAGGTTTTACAAATATCTTTGCCAAAGTATATGCCATAGTTAATGTTGGTGATCTGGAAATTTTTGAACCTGGTACAGTTATTACCCCCGATCTTTTAAGGGATAAAGGAATTATTAAGAAGGTAAATGATGGGGTTAAAATATTGGGTGATGGCGAGCTGACAAAGAACCTTACGGTTAAAGCCCATAAGTTTAGCAAAGCAGCCCAGGAAAAGATCGAAGCCGTTGGGGGAAAGGCAGAGGTGATATAAAATGTTAAACAC
Organism: Firmicutes bacterium UBA3930; assembly: GCA_002385885.1. Lineage (GTDB taxonomy): Bacteria > Bacillota > Clostridia > Caldicoprobacterales > Caldicoprobacteraceae > DTU074. The sequence goes on along the minus strand of DGEI01000001.1, from coordinate 4,336 downwards.
CTTTAAAAGTGCCTGGAAGATAGAAGACCTGAGGAAAAAAATAATATATACGCTGTTAATGCTTTTTGTGTACAGGCTGGGAAGCTTTATTCCTGTCCCCGGTATTGACAGCAGCTATATGCAGGAATTGGTCAGCACAAATACTCTGTTGGGGCTCCTGGATATTATATCCGGAGGTGCTTTTGCCAACTTTACCGTGTTTGCAATGGGTATAACTCCTTACATCAATTCATCAATTATTATGAATCTGCTTACGGTAGCTATTCCAAGGCTTGAGCAGCTGGCTAAAGAAGGAGAAGAAGGGCGAAAGAAAATAGCACAGTATTCCCGGTATCTGACTGTTATACTTGCCTTTGTGCAGGCAATTGGTATTACCTATGGCCTTGCCCAGAATGCATTGGAAAACCGGACCTTTATCGGATATATTGTAGTGGCTCTGACATTGACTGCCGGTACTGCTTTCCTGATGTGGCTGGGAGAACAGATTACCGATAAGGGAATAGGAAATGGAATATCGCTTATTATATTTACCAGCATAGTATCCAGGCTTCCCATTGCGGTTGTATCCCTGTGGCAGCTTGCATTTGTTGTAAAAACAATGAGTCCGTGGAGCCTGCCTGTTATTCTGATATTTGCTGTAGTGATGATAACCGGAGTAATATTTGTAGATTCCGGCGAAAGGCGGATACCCGTACAGTATTCAAAACGTGTTGTAGGACGTAAAGTGTATGGAGGCCAATCGACCCATATTCCTATGAAGGTTAACTCCTCCGGGGTGCTGCCGATTATATTTGCGGTTTCCATCCTTTCCTTACCGCAGATTATAGCCCAGTTTTTCCCCGGAACCGGATTCTATGCCTGGGTAGACAAGAATTTTGACCAGAGTGGCGTACTTTATGGGGTATTATATGCTCTGTTTATTATATTCTTTACCTTTTTCTATACGCAGATTTCATTTAACCCGGTTGAGATTGCAAACAACCTGAAGCAGTACGGTGGCTTTGTACAGGGAATCAGGCCGGGAAGGCCCACTGCAGAATATCTTATGCGTATATCAAACCGTATGACGCTGGTGGGTTCGCTGTTCCTTGCAGCCGTAGCCATTGTTCCCATAGCTGCAGCAGGCGCATCGGGGATACCAATGTATTTTGGCGGAACGGCCGTGCTGATTGTAGTGGGTGTAGCCCTTGAAACAGTCAAACAGCTGGAAGCCCAGATGCTTATGAGGCACTACAGAGGGTTCCTGAAATAAGGGTTGTGTATTATGATAATAATAAAATCAAGGACCGAGCTGGAAATTATGAGAACGGCCGGGAGGCTTGTAGCCGGAGCTCATGCGCTGGTTGCTGAGAATATAAAAGCCGGGATTACAACCATGGAGTTGAACAGGATTGTTGAAGAGTATATATACCGTCATAATGCTATTCCTTCATTTAAAGGATATAATGGTTTCCCGGCAAGCATATGTACTTCAATTAATGAACAGGTGATCCATGGTATTCCCGGACCAATTCCGCTTAAGAACGGGGACATAATCAGCGTTGATATAGGCGTTATGTACAACGGATATCATGGTGATGCGGCAAGGACTTATCCGGTCGGAGATGTGCAGCCTGGTGCTCAGCGTCTGATAGAAGTTTCTCAGGAGGCGTTTTTCGCCGGGTTAGAATATGCCAGGCCCGGATACCGCCTTTTGGATATTTCCCATGCAATAGGAACTTATGTTGAAAAGAACGGTTATTCTGTGGTCAAGGCTTTTGTAGGGCATGGGATAGGTCAGAATATGCATGAGGATCCTCAGATACCCAACTATGGTCCTCCTGGAAAGGGTGTCCGCTTGCGTCCTGGTATGACCTTGGCTATTGAGCCCATGATAAACGAGGGTACTGACCAGGTTGTTATATTGGATGACGGATGGACCGTTGTGACACAGGACGGCAGTTTGTCAGCTCATTTTGAACACACTATAGCTATTACTGATGATGAGCCTATTATTTTAACGGAGGAAGCGTAGGTGTGTAACATGGGTAATAACGATCAGTTTGAGATAGGAAGGGTTGTAAGAGCTAAAGCAGGACGTGACAAGGGTAAGTTTTTTATAATAGTAGGACGGATAGATCAGGAATATGTTTTATTAGCTAATGGAACAAACAGATCCATTAAAAAACCTAAGAAAAAAAAGATAAAACATCTGGAAGCCAAACCGGATGTGGTATATAATTTGAGAGATAAAATAAATGACGGAAAACAAGTTTTTGATGCCGAGATACGAAAAAGCCTGGAAATGATGGGATATGAATAGGAGGGGTGAGCTGTTTGGCCAGGGATGATGTAATTGAGGTTGAGGGTACTGTAGTTGAAGCACTGCCCAATGCCATGTTTCAAGTAGAACTGGAGAACGGACATAAGATTTTAGCGCATATTTCCGGGAAACTTCGTATGAATTACATCCGGATATTGCCTGGAGATAAAGTTACTGTGGAACTATCACCTTATGATTTGACTCGTGGCCGGATTACATGGCGTGTTAAATAGCAAGGAGGGATATTGTATGAAGGTACGGCCGTCAGTTAAGGCTATATGCGAGAAGTGCAAAATAATAAAGAGAAAAGGAAAAGTAATGGTTATATGCGAAAATCCCAGACATAAGCAAAAGCAGGGATAAACCGTGAGTTTGAAATATAAAAAAACTGGAATAATGGGAATATAAAGCATGGAGGTGTGAAAATGGCACGTATTGCCGGTATTGATCTTCCTCGTGAAAAACGAGTGGAAATTGGTTTGACTTACATCTATGGTATCGGAAGAGCTAAGGCAAATGAAATTTTAGCAGCTACGGGTGTAAATCCCGATACAAGAGTAAGAGACCTGACCGAAACCGAAGTTGCTAAATTAAGGGATTATATTGACAAAAACGTTCAGGTTGAAGGTGACTTGAGAAGGGAAGTTGCCATGAACATCAAACGTTTAATGGAGATAGGATGCTATCGGGGAATCCGACACAGACGGGGTTTGCCGGTCCGCGGACAGAGCACAAAGCAAAATGCAAGGACGCGGAAAGGACCCAGACGTGCTGTAGGTATTAGAAAGAAGAAGTAAGGAGGGACATGAATGGCAAGACAAGTTCGACGAACAAAAAGGCGACGTGAAAAAAAGAATATTGAGCGTGGTGCTGCACATATCCGTTCTACTTTTAATAATACTATCGTTAGTATAACAGATGTAAATGGTAATGCAATATCCTGGTCCAGCGCCGGTGCGCTTGGCTTCAGAGGTTCAAGGAAGAGCACTCCTTTTGCGGCTCAGATGGCCGCGGAAACAGCGGCAAAGGCGGCAATGGAACACGGCTTAAAATCGGTTGAAGTTTATGTAAAAGGTCCCGGCGCAGGGCGTGAAGCCGCTATCCGTTCTCTACAGGCTGCCGGTCTGGAAGTAAGCCTTATAAAGGATGTTACTCCTATACCTCACAATGGCTGCCGGCCGCCTAAACGAAGAAGGGTATGAATTATTCAAATATTTGGAGGTGTTAATACAGAATGGCGAGATATACAGGTTCGGTATGTCGACTTTGCCGACGAGAGGGTATAAAGCTGTATCTGAAAGGTGAACGCTGTTATTCAGATAAATGCGCAATTACACGAAGGCAGTATGCTCCCGGACAGCACGGCAGAAACAGGAGGAAGCTTTCGGAATATGGCCTTCAGCTTAGGGAAAAGCAAAAGGCCAGAAGATTGTATGGAGTCCTGGAACGTCAATTTGAAAGATATTTTGAGATGGCAGAACGTATGAGAGGGGTTACAGGTGAAAACCTTTTGGTATTATTGGAGAGAAGACTTGATAATGTAGTATATCGTATGGGTTTTGCCGGTTCCCGGGCTCAGGCGCGCCAACTGGTTAGCCACGGCCATATCACAGTGAATGGAAAGAGGGTCAACATTCCCTCATATCTGGTTGAAGTTGGCGAAACAATTGCTGTTGCCGAGAAGAGCGCTTCGCAGATGGATTATTTCAAGGCTTTGAAAGAGCAGGGGCCTGCAGGCGCAGTAGTTCCATGGCTGCAGGTAGATTACGATAAGCTGGAAGGGACGGTAAACGCATTGCCGACTCGTGAAGAGATTGATGTACCAATACAGGAGCACTTAATTGTTGAGCTTTATTCCAAGTAATAAATATAGTGTGAGAATATCGCCCTCGTAATAAATGTGTGTTCAATTATATTATGAGGAGGGTTTGTTTATATGATTGAAATAGAAAAGCCTAAAATCGAGATAGTTGAAATGAGCGATGATAACCGGTATGGAAAGTTTGTAATAGAACCATTGGAGAGAGGATTCGG
>DGEI01000036.1 GCA_002385885.1 Firmicutes bacterium UBA3930 | reverse complement strand
AAACCACCCAACGCTTTACCCAACTCAATTGCAGCTCTCTTCGTGAAAGGAAGCAGCTGGAAGGCGAACGGTATCACATTCAAAGAACTGACCGAAAATGAAAAAAAGCAGGTGCAGGCTTTCCTTAAAAAGACGGGAAAAAGCCTATGGGGCAAGAAGGAATTCGTACTCTATGATTTACCGACATGTCACCCGCAACTTGACATATTGCCAGAAAGCAATCCGAGGCGAAAGAAACAAGTATGCTGCGTTTGCGGGAACGAAAGCAGCAATTGCAGTGAAGTAAGCCAGCCTTCGTACCTGCTGTTTGCCAGCAACACCGCAACAAAGTCTTTCAACTCCGATGGAAAGATGCCGGACGTGATATGCTGGGAATGCGAGTTCCTGTCAAAGTTCGCACTACACACTGCAGGCTATAAAAAGGCTGGCACCAATGATATACTGATCATCCAGGCATATTCACCGTCACTCCCTACACTGATCGATCTTCAGACAGAAGTGGGTGCTGATTCTCCACTGAGAAGGCACGGCGATGAAATATATTACTGCAACATCGGACTTGAAAGCGACAGCCTCGTGCGGCATGCTGCAAAACCATTTGAACTGCTGTGGGCTTTCTTGTACGACAAGTTTTTTATACTTACCAAGGAACAAGTTAAAGATGAAACGAGTGATGCCGTGAAAAGTTGGCTTGGGGATGAGGATTTCGATGAATTCTTCCGGAAGATAGCTTTCGCACCCGTAATGTTCTTCCTGCTTTATGCTGAAATAGGCAGCAAAACTTTTATAACAAAAGACTTAACCATTTACCAGGACATCTGCTATTTCTTCAGGCTTCTTAAATACATGAAAGAAAACGACATCGACCCCGGTGTTTTCTTCAGTTCCATCTGGGATAGCGAGGATAAGAATCCTGCCCTGGTAAGGGAAGAAATCTGCAGGAAAATCCTTATGAAACAAAGCATCCTCCATGTGCTGGAACCGTTTTGCTTCAGGAAGATCATGAACGGTCAGCCCATGGCATTCTCGAATGTTCTAAACTTTTTAGAAAATTATGAACTTTTAATAGAAAAGGAAGGTGCTGGCATGAATAAGGAACAGGTTGAAACTGCAGTAAATCTGGGAAAGCAAATTGCTCTCTCTGTACTTCCCGAAGACAGAAAAGACAAAAACAAGCTGGATGCCGCTGTTAAAAAAATCAAGGGAGACTTGTTCGTCTTGCGGAAGTCCAGGACATCGACAGATTTCCTGAACCAAATCAACAACATCATGTTCCGTTACGGCATCCCCGTTTCCGGCAAACTGCTCGACGGGATCCTTGAAGAAGTCAAATTCGAAGACTTCAGGGCTTATTGCGTGATGGGTGCTCTCCAGGTCATAAACGCTGCCAACAGCAGTTTAAATAACAATTCAAAGGAGGATCAGCAATGACAAACGCCAAGGCTTTAACGATTACTTACCTGACATGGGCTTCTTACGCATCTCTGAACGGAGCCGATAAAGAAGCAGACAACATAGTAAGTATCAAAAAGATACAGAAAAACGACGGCAAGGAATATCCTTATTGTTCTTCACAGGCTGTAAGAAGAGCGTTGAGAGAGCAACTTGCAGTACTGGGCTGGGAACTCTCGGAAACTTCAGAAGCCAGGCAAAAGAAAGGTGCCGCTTCCACTCAGTGTGACCCGCAGACGTACATCGATGATGATCTGTTCGGCTTCATGCAGGCTGATGCTGAAACAATAAAGAGGACAGCACCGCTTCGCGTTTCCCCGCTGATTTCTCTTGACCCTTACAGGGGAGACATGGACTTCGGCACAAATTACATGTCCTTGAAAACCGGCGGTAATCCGAATATTTTTGAAACCGAGATCCACTCAGGGTATTACGTTGGAACCATTCTGCTTGAACTGGACAGGGTCGGCGAAAAGTCTCCAGGCGATAAATACGAATTACAGCTGCCTGGCGAAGAAAAATACAAACGTACTGCGGCATTGATCGACGCTGTCCAGAACCTCTGGACTGTCGGCAGGCAAAGCCGTTTCCTGACCGACATGTCCCCAAAGTTCATCTGTGCCGCATTGCTCAAGGTAAAAAACCCGATTTTCCTCGAAAGCGTAAAAGTCAATGCTGATGGCAGGATAAATCACAACCTGATCGAAAACACCCTTGCAGATAATTCTTCACAGATAATAGAGTACGTAATAGGCGAACGTAAAGACTTCTTCCCTGAAAATAACGAAAAGTATGTTCCTCTGGGAGAGGGCTTCGAAACGATCAAGTCATGGCTCAAGAACGTTTACTGCTGAAAAAACGAGGTGTGAAAATGAAGGGACTTAAAGTTGACCTGTATGCACCTGTCGTTTCTTTCAGGGATCCGGGGGCGCAGCTTTACCATGATACGCTGCCCCTTCCACCTCCCACCACTCTGCTGGGAATGGCAGGCGCTGCTTTGGGCAAAACATTCGAGGAAGCATTATCATGGGCAAAATCCGTGGAACTGATGGTTGGGTGCATCGGTACTTCAGGCGGTAAAGGAAAGGATCTCTGGAATTACATAAAAATAAAGGCAGACAAGAAATCCGATGAGCCAACCCGGGCAGTTATCCTTCGGACGTTTCTTGCCGACATGAGGCTGAGCGCATATTATGCCTGCGAGGATGATGACGCAATAGAATCACTTTTCAATGCGTTCCTGCAGCCGTACTATGCCATAACTATCGGGACAAGCGATGAAATGGCAAAAATCACGGGGGTTGTTATGTACGACGATGTATCTGTAAAAAACGACTCCAATGTTTGCAACACCTGGGTCTGCGGTGATTACTCGCGGCTGTTCAGGTTCGACTGGGAAAAGGTCCGGGCTATCCCGATTGCAGAAACATTAAGGCCTCCAGTGGTAAAAAAGCTACCGGTAGATTTCAGCATTGGAACGGACAATGTCCGGAAAGCCTCAAGATTCATGACCCTGACATACCTTGGCGACAAGCAGCAACTGGCCGAAGAAGTAACAGTATATAAATTCTCGGGCGAGTCAGTGCCAATGCTTAAGTTCAGCAGGTGATCGTCATGGAAGGCAAATCTTACTATGCCAAGCCGGTGGCAGGCAAAGAAGGCACTTACGAATACCATGTTGAACGGTGTTATGTAATAGCCTGCAATGAAATAAAACGCAGCCATGAAACACTGGAAAAAGTAATTACAGAACTCGGGGAAGACCCTGAAACTTTTACAAGACTAATGAAAATTGCAGTGCTGTTTCACGACACTGGAAAGGTAAACCGCCTTTTTCAGCAAATGATGTCAAAACTGATCAGCGGGCAGCCTGTCCACAGGAAAGATTATTTCAGGCATGAGCTCATATCCTGCATTTTTCTTTTTTGCCTGGAAAAAGACAGTTTCAAGCGCGTTTCAATACCCTACCACTTTTATGCAATACTTGGTCATCATAAACCCCTGAAGAATAATTTCAGGAAATTTATCAATAACTTGTGTGATAAAGAATGGCCTATGCCAGATGAGGCTGAAACAAGTTACATTATCGATACAATAAAAGCAATAAGCAACGGCGAATTCTCCTATAAACCAGGTGTCAGCCTGCCTCCCTCCAATGTCGCGAGAGGACTTCTCGTACGCCTGACAGATATGTATAAGGAAGGCCGGTATTCCGGGAAAAAGGATATTCACAATATCCGGGCATTGTACGGGCTTATGAAAGGCTTTTTGCATTTCTGCGACTGGCTGGGCTCGTCCGGGTCATACGACGGGGAAATGTACACCCTTGATAGTAAAGGCCCGGAATACATTTTTAACAAACTGAAAGACAGGCTCGAAGATGAGGGCAAAATATATGAACCCAGGAAATTCCACACAGAATGCCTGAAACACCAGGGAGATGCAGTTGTTATAGCTCCCACAGGCTCAGGCAAAACTGAAGCGGGACTCATCTGGGCTCTAAACACCAGGCCAAAGAAAATCATCCTACTCATGCCGACAATGGTCACTTCGAACAGTTTATACGAACGTCTTTGCTATTATTTCGGACAAACCAGGTGTGGCCTGGCCCATTCTGGTATTGCTACGTATTTTGCCGCCAGGAAAGAAAATGTAAATGGAAAAACTGTCGAAAATGCTGAAGATTACGGAGAAGAGACATATGACGTTGACAGGTTCAGACTCCTGAACCAGAAAGCGTTCATGCCTGCTGTCATGGTTTCAACTGTAGACCAGATGCTAACGTGTGGCTTTAACACGGGATTATGGAGCCTTAAGGAATATGCCCTGCTTGGAAGCGCGGTCATCTTTGATGAAATCCAGGCATACGAGCCCTACACAATCGGTCTTATTACCTCACTGATAAGAAAAATCAAGTCTCTTGGCGGCAAGGTAATGATTATGAGTGCGACGATGCCAAGGTTTTTGCGCGAGCACTTCCTGGAATTGCTGGGATTGCCAGGTGCCCTGGTCGCAGAAGAAAGATTGGGCATCAGGCGCAACAGGTGGATATACTTAGACTGTACGGTTGAAGAAATCCGTGAACTGGTCATGAATGAACTTAAAGTCAATAAAAAAGTCGCATTGATAGTCAATGATATTAAAACAGCAAAACAAGAATACTTTGCTTATACAACCCTGCTTAATAAAGCAGGGCTGGAAAATTGCAGGATATTGTGTCTCCATTCCGAGTTCGCAGCAATCGACAGGCAGGAAAAAGAGCGTGAATTGACAGATAAAAATGGGAATCCATATGACCTGGTGATTGCTACTCAAGTAATAGAAGTGTCGCTGGATGTCAGTTTTGACGTAATGTTCTCAGAATGCGCCCCAATAGACAGCCTGGTCCAGCGTGCCGGAAGATGCAACAGGTATGGCTTGTTGAGTGAAGGAAAATTCTTCGTTTTCAACGCGTCTGAGACAGCCATGAATTATGTCTATAAAAACAAAGATGATATAATCAAAAAAACGGTGCAGGTTGTTAAAAACAACCAGGGACTTCTTTCAGAGGCTGAAATATCCCTTATGATTGAGGATGTCTACTGTGACTGGAACTTGTACAACGATGAATACAAAGAAGGCGAAATGCTGTACTCAAAAATCGAAAACAAATACGAGATCTGGGACCTTTCAATAAGCGAAAACGAAGAAGAACTGTTAACAAGAAGCAATGCAATAACGAAAGTACCGGTCATCCCTGCCAACCCATACATGGATACGGTAATAAGGCTTTTTGAAGAGAAAAAATTCGAACTCATTCCTTTATACGAAGTACCGGTAAAAATCAGTGATTATAAAAATCAGTACAGGAATAAATACTGTGAAAACTCTTACAAGCTACCGATTTTTGCAGTCGACTATAGCAAGGAAACCGGTTTGAATGCGGATAACAATTACTTTTTTTAAATTACCATAACTTATTCATGACATAGGAAGTGGATTCACCATGTTTTTCAACCCTCGTGAATTTCGGATCACAGGAACATACATATGGTACTACTGTATCTGCAAACGGGAGGTTTGGCTGCTTTCCAGGGGGATTACCGCAGACCAGGAGAATACCAATATTGAAATCGGCCGGTTCCTGCACGAGCAGTCATATTCTCGTGAGAAGAAAGAAGTCGAATTTGAAAGCATGAAATTTGATATCGTCAAGCGCAAAGACATGCAACTGGTAATAGGTGAGGTGAAGACTGCATTTTTTCAATTATTACGAATACTATACCGGGACTTATTATCCAAGGGAGCATTACAATTCCGGGTATATGATTTTAAAGCAAGCTGAGTTCTATCTCGATGAAAAAAAGCGGAAATACATTGCGTATAAAATAATCGAAGGAAGCTACCGCAACATGGTACAGGTATTAAAGTATTATTCATCAAGGGGTAAGAATGTCGGTGAACAGTTGCAGCAGGCAGAACAGCTTTACCAACGTCTGAATTACAATATGACAATTGAAGAGATGATGGCCCTCGAAGGCAATATCAGGGAAACTTACTTCAGCTCTTTTGACGAAATCCTTGGTAATCCTGATTTCGCGTTTGAAAAAAGGACGCGAAGGCCGCCACGAAACTATCTGAATACGTTAATAAGTTTTGGAAATTCAATTCTATATACCATCGTCCTTAGCGAAATCTACAACACACATCTTGACCCTAGGATAGGTTACCTCCACACTACTAATAACAGGCGGTTTACGCTGAATCTCGATATCGCAGAAATTTTCAAGCCAATCATAGTTGATAGAACTATTTTTACACTGGTGTCTAAAAACATGCTTTCAGCCAAACATTTCGACAAAAAAACTGACGGTATGCTAATAAAAGATGAAGGAAAGAAAATATTCATCCGGGAAATGGATGAAAAATTAAAGACAACAATCAATTATAAGAGGCTTGGAAAACAAGTTACTTATAGACGATTGATCCGCATGGAACTCTACAAGCTCGAAAAGCATTTGATAGGCGAAGAACTCTATGAACCGTTTGTGAGCCAATGGTAAATGCCAAAATTGCATAGGGAGGGATGGCTTTGTTCGTGATATTGGTGTATGATGTAGGTGAAAAGCGAGTCGCAAAGGTACTGAAAACAGCTCGGAAGTACTTGTACTGGGTGCAGAATTCCGTGCTTGAAGGCGATATTACCGAGGCCAATTTAGTTAAGCTGAAAGCCGAACTTACCAATAAAATAAACAAAGACGAAGATTCCATAATATTTTACCATTTTAAGTCTCTGCAGTATTATAAACGTGAAACCATAGGCGTTAAAAAAGGTGGTCAGGACCTGGTCCTGTAATGAAGTTAATTTACCGTCGACCTCCGATAGTGCAAAAACTCCAGGAGATCGACGGAAATGATAAAAACGCCTTAAACCTTGCTGTCCTTATGTTTAGAAAGAAAACTTAACATTTTGAACAAGGAATTTTATATATGGTATAATATTTAAGAAGGCCTAATGGTGCGGG
>DGEI01000029.1:30707-31313 GCA_002385885.1 Firmicutes bacterium UBA3930 | reverse complement strand
TTACATTTTTGTGGATAAACCTTTTGTTGCAAAACTTGTTCCTTAATGATACAATATTATTGTTTTTATCCGTGGCTTGCTTGTAAAGGAGGTGTTGTTTGTGGCAAGAGTTTGTGATATATGCAAAAAAGGTTTGATGTTCGGTAAAAATGTAAGCCATTCAAAGCGCAGTACCAATCGAAAATGGGTTCCAAATATACAGAAAGTCAGGGCCATCATCGATGGGAAAACCAAGACAATAAAAGTATGTACCAGATGTATACGTTCAGGCAAGGTTCAAAGAGCCCTGTAATATAACATATTTAGAATAGTTTTATAAGCGGCCGCATTTGGATCTATAGTCTCTAAAAAAATCGGCATAGCCGAAGGTTTCCGGCTATGCCGTTTTATCATGTTTTTTGCAACATCCATTAATGCACTTTTGAATAATAGGATCATTATCCATAACGGATGATGGAGAAAAGCGGCGAAAAAACTGCTTACAAGCATAAATTCCCGCAAAAAATAATTGCCAGCCTGAAAAAATATCTTGAATTATCCGGACAATTTCGTTATAATATAATACGCTTGATATATTAAGAAACGGGCCATTAGCTCAGTTGGTAG
>DGEI01000029.1:0-30546 GCA_002385885.1 Firmicutes bacterium UBA3930 | reverse complement strand
TTCGAGTCCCTGATGGCCCACCAGCAAAAGCCGCTTGAATACTGGGTTTCCAGCATCAAGCGGTTTTTGATTTCTCAAATATGCCACAACCACCTGGCAGGGTTGGTTTTTATATATAGTTCTCCTTGCGTCCGCGTTTAATAAACTCATCACATGCATATTCCTGCCATTTGGGATCAAGTCCAATGGATTCATTATCCTCATAATAGCCTGCCATAAAGCCACCTTTGCCCTTCCACAGCTTATCCAGCAGTTCTCTTGCTTCTGCACGTATTTTCTGTTCATCTTTGGTTTGAAGAGTCTTTTGAATATCCACAGGACACCAGAAAGTAATCTTGCCTCTTCCCTGGTATGATGCCAGAGTATCTATTCCATGGAGTGTAGGCTGATCAAACTGCAGCAAATCCACACCCGCATCAATAAGCCCGGGTATAATGGCCCCTATTGCACCGCATGAATGCATAAATACCTTTATCCCACAGTCGTGGGCAATTCCGCATAATCTCTTAAACCTTGGATAGAATTCCTCGTGCCAAAGCTTGGGATTTATCAATGTCTGCAGTTGCGTACCCCAGTCTTCAGGAAACATTATGCTGTCAACCCCGGCTTTGGCGTAGTTCTGAATCATATCTATCAGCATTTCATCGATCCTGTCATGGAGTCTATGGATTTGCTCCCTCTCCAGCATCAGTTTTACAAAATAGTTTTCAAGCTTGAACAACTTTCTGGCAATATTAAAGGTAAAGCCGGGCATATTGCCGACAATCCATTTGTCAGGGTTTTGGGCCTTGCATTCTGTAGCTGTTTTATAATCTTCGAATTTTGAAAAGTCGGGAAATTCATAAGCATCATAGTCCTCCGTGTCTTCCAGCACACCTTTTACTACTTCCCCTTTAGAAGTGGGGTCTACCCTTCCCCAGACATTTCCCCACTCATCAATTCTTTCCCATCTGGTATCATCCACCTTCTCCCAGGAAGTTGCATGGGTTTTCACCGTGTATTCGCACCCTGCGATATCTGAATCATGAAAAGATCTTGCTACTCGCTCGGGTCCACTGTACTCCAAAGTACTCATAACAATTTCCCTTGAATTCACAATCCCTTACCTCCCAGATTTTATTAATTTTACAAGCTGGCGTGTTCGGTTTATATTTTATTAACCGACAGCCCTGCGTTGATTAAAATATATCCTTATTGACTTCTACTTCAGAAAACCTTTAAGCACGGACAGCGCAACCGGGCCATCCTTCTCAATATCCTTCGTGCCTCCTTCAATACTGATTCGATCCTGATATCCCGTTTTCTGCAATGCATTAAAAAACACATCATAAGCATCTTCGGCCGGCTCCAGCGGATATACCCTTCCATCGCTGTTGGCTATGTGTAAATGGGAAATGTATCTTCCGGCCTCCATCAGTATATGCATAGGATCATTTTCTTTCCGCATGTGGTAAAAATCAGCTGTAAGCTTTATGCTTGAGTGCTGAACATCCCTGACAAATCCAATGCCTTCTTCCACCGAATTAATTATATTGGTTTCGGATTTATTAAGCGGCTCAACCGCAACCGTCAAGCCATAGCCGGCAGCAATATCTCCTATTGTTCTGACTGCCTGCACAAGTTGATTCCAGGCGTCTTCCCTGTTGTATCCATCGGGTATCCTGCGTGCCCCTCCGCTGCCAAGTACAACTATTTTTGCGCCTAATACAGTTATTCTGCTAAATGCTTCCTTAAGATATGATTCTATTTCGTTCATATCCACTTCAGGCCCGGCCAGTTTTATGTACCTAGGAAACATAACATTGAAGGATTCGCATTTTATACTGCTTACATCAACCATCCGTACTATCCGTTCAAATTCATTCTCTTTCATTTCAGCAATTCCGACAACCGAGGGCTCGATATAATCAAAGCCAATATCTTCTACTATCTTTATGTTTTCCGCTGATGTACAAACACCAATCTTCATTATATACACCTCATGATCTTTTATGCTCTGAAGGCGCTTATCAAACATTCAGGCATAGAGCTCCCCATCATGCAGAAACGTAAATATCAGGTTATCAATAAGTGCCGTCAACATCCAAAACTATGTCTTCAGCTGCATCTTTTCTGAATGTCGAATTCTCAATTTTTTCTTTCAATTTTTCATAATAAAGATCCTCGTCTATTGGAAGCTTCACCCAATCATCCAGCCATGAAGACAAATGCATGGCATTGGATATGGTAAGGCCGTTGATGCCTTCTTCACCGGGGGACAGCAGCGGTGTGCCCTTTAATATTCCATTAACCCAGTTCTCGGTAATTCCCTGATGGGCTGTTTCTTGCCCATATACGGGAATCTCGCACTTCCAACACTCGGGAGAACCGAAGCCGCCTTTATACTCCCGGTTGAACTGCCGTTCCGATACACGCAGACGCCAAAATGTCAGTTTCCCGTCCTCAACTACCACCTTCCCCCTATCTCCGGTAATTTCAAGGCGGTTTGTCCCCGGAGCGTCCCCGGTAGTGGTTACAAACACTCCGGTAGCCCCATTTTCATATTCCATATAAGCCGTTACATCATCCTCTACTTCTATATCATGATACTTACCGTAGGAGCAAAATGCCCTAATCCGTACCGGCATACCGCAGATCCACTGCCATAGGTCCAGGTTGTGGGGACACTGGTTTATGAGTACTCCACCGCCTTCTCCGGCCCATGTGGCTCTCCAGCCGCCTGAATCATAATAGCTCTGTGAACGATACCAATCGGTGATAATCCAGTTGATCCGTTTTATCTCTCCAACCTCACCTGATTTCACCAAATCTCTCAGTTTTTGATATAAAGGGCTTGTACGCTGATTATACATTATTCCGAATACCTTGCCGCTCTTTTCCGCTGCTTCATTCATTTCTCTTACCTGTTTTGTATATACGCCCGCCGGCTTTTCAATCAGCACATGAAGCCCGGATTTAAAGGCCTCAATTGCCAGCGGGGGATGATAATAATGGGGAGTAGCAATTATAACCCCGTCAACAGACCCGGATTCAAACAAGGCTTCGGCTTTTTCAAACAATAGAACGCCCTCTCCCAGGTTTTTCTTTGCCCACTCAAGCCTCTTTGGATTTGTATCACAAACCGCAGTAAGTTCAGCATTCGGGATTTCTCCCGCGGAAATATATTTGGCGTGCGCAGATCCCATATTCCCTATTCCAATTATACCGATCCTGACCTTGTCCATAGTCCACCCTACCTTTCAATCCGTGATATAATCTTTTTCAATGCATTTGCAGCTGCAGAAAACTGTTTTGGTCCGCCTTCAGGCAAATCAGCATCCACAATTCCCTGCTCAAGCTGGCTGAACCCAACGAAGTTCCCCAGGTGAGGCTCCAGCGAAAGGAAACCTTCAAAATCATTCTGATATAGAGCAGCAAGAATATCATATACCCTTCCGTCGCCATACCCGGCAGGAACCACACTGTGATCCTTGTACAGCGCATCCTTGATATGCATATATTCTATATGCTCCTTCAGCATGTCAAAAGCATGGGGATATGTCTCTACATCACATTGAATGAAGTTAGCCGGATCATAAACGGCTTTTACATAATCACAATCCAATGTTTCAAATAAATCCAGGCAGCGTTCAGGCGTGTCGCCATAAATACCCTTTTCATTCTCATGAAGAAGTGTAATTCCCGTTCCTTCGGCTTCATCAACAAACTTATTCCAACGGCTTATTACTTCGTCTCTGAACTTCCCGGGTTCCTCCTCTTCGGGTATGTAGAAGCTGAACATGCGAATATAATTGGTCTCCATAATTTTAGCAATTTCGATAGTATGCCTAAACAGCTCCAGGTGGGGAGCAAAATCGTCCTGAATTCCAATTTTGCCGATCGGTGAACCTATTGCAGATATACCAAATCCTCTTTCGAATATTTTTTTCTTTAAATCCTTTATTCCTTCCAGCGTGTACTGGACAATACTTTTGCCGTAAACTCCCCTTAATTCAATATACTTGATCCCGTGTTGTTCAAGCACATCCATCTGAATCTTCAAATCCGGATCAATTTCATCGGCAAAAGCCGAAAGAATAAATCTGGCCATATTGAATCACCTCCGAAATAATACAGTGTTTTAAAGCTTCATATCAAGCATTAAGTCCAAATTTCTTTAAATTTCTCAAGCTTACAGATAAACTTTCAAAGGGATCCCTCTGACAAACATCCTGTTCAACCATGGCCCATTCCACGCCAATCTCTATACAGGCTTTAATTATTTCCTGCCAGTTAAGATTGCCTTCTCCAACTTCAGTCATTACAGACTGAAAATTACTGTTTGCACCCATGTCCTTGAAATGGACAACCTTCATTCTATCCTTCACTTTCCTGATCCAGTCAACAGGATTGGCGCCTCCGGCCTGTACCCAGTATGTATCGATCTCGAAATCAAAAACGTCAGGATCCGTCTCATTGAGAAGGATCTCCATACCGGTTATGCCATCAAATTTCATGAATTCAAAATTATGATTGTGGTAAATAAAACGCAAACCATTATCCGCTAAAACCCTGGCGATCCCGGATGCTTCCCTGGCAAAGCTCACATAACCCTGCGCGCTTTTTGCATATTCGGCCGGCATGGCTCCCAGTCCTACATACTTGCAGTTCCAGAGTTTATGCTGCTTTATCACATCATCAGTCTCATTCTTCAGCCTGTCATATCCTATGTGGGTAGCGCAAACGGTCAGGCCTTCCGCATCCATTATATCCTTAACCAGTTGGTGCTCCACCGGCCCGAACCCCGATACCTGAACGGCATTATACCCTATATCTTTTATTCTTTTCATGCTTCTGGCAATATCTTCAGGGTTCTTTGTAAATTCTCTTATTGTATACAGCTGAGCCCCGACAATTGGTTTGTTCATCAGGCTCACCATCCCTTCTTTTATGGCAGTCTCATATATGAATTAAATTACCCGTAGAAGCCGACTTATATATGCCGTCAATTATCCTGACGGATTCCACAGCCTCTTCTGCAGAAATAATACACCCCGGATCTCCGTTCAAAATGCCCCTGTAGAAGTTCTCAATCAAGACTGCATGGCTTTTACCCCAATATGATTTGTATATCGTTTCTCCGCCGTTATCATCAGCTATACAACTGACATTACCGTTCTGTTCGATAAAAAGCTTTCCCTGGTACAGCCTAATCCTGGCCTTTTCACAGTCTATCTCTATTTCAACAGGTGAATTTGAAGTATAGCAATTGGTGGCAAAGAAAACACCCCTGGCCCCGTTTCTAAAAAAGAGCGTAGCATGCGCCGTATCCTCAACTTCAATAACCTTCCCGAGTAATTGTGTTGATACTCCGCCTTTTACGGCTTCTACGCCTCCGGCCAGCCACTGTATGAGATCTATTGTGTGGATGGACTGATTTATGAGAACCCCTCCACCTTCAGTAGCAAATTTTCCCCTCCATCCACTGGCGGTATAATAGTCTTCATCCCTATACCAGGTTACAATACCCTTAATTCCTTTAACAGCACCAACTGTACCGCTGTCAATAATCTCCTTTGCTTTTTGAGATGTTGTATTAAAACGGTTTTGAAAACAAACGCCGATACATCGTCCGGATTCTTCCCTTGCTTTTATCACCTGTTTTATTTCGTCGATATGTCTTACAACCGGTTTTTCAACCAGGACATGTTTTCCAGCCATTAGAGCTTTTACTGCCATTTCGGTGTGAAGATAATGAGGAGTACAGATATGCACTACATCCACGGCATCGTCTTTTATAACTTCATTAAAGTCTGTGTGCCACTGACAATGGTAGTCCTGTGCAGAAGCTTGTGCCCTATCATCTTGTATATCGACCACACAGACCATATGTCCTAACTCACTGTTAACAACTGCATCTGCGTGTACTCTATGAATACTGCCGCATCCGATTATTGCCACTCCTAGCTTATTCATTTTATCACCTCAATATTAAGTACAGGTGTAACGAAATGCATCGTTTATATGCGCTTATTACATGGACCTGATCCCCTTTATTATAACACGGCTGGTATCTGTGTCAACACAACCATCCGGCGGCAGAATAATTGCGGTATCATCACGCACCTCCTCAAAAAAACATGCCTTACACTAGTCCCATATTAAATCCATCAGTTTTTTTATTTTCTCTTTTCTTTTCTCTGTTTCGACATAATCTACTTCAATCCTGTCGTTATGAATTAATAATACACAACCTTCACAGGCATCATGGGGCAGCCGCCCCCTTTCTATATTAATGATTTTTTTGTTCTCATCCTGACAAACTGCGTAATCGCCTTCAAATCTGTCTATAATTACACGCATTTTTTTAGTCCCCCTTACGGCTGTGTATTTCTATTTTTTCTCCGTCACTCACAGCAGCAATGGTTCCGGCTTCATCGGTCCTGTATACTCTGACACCTGCTTGTCTCAGCCTATCAATTGTTTCGGGAGACGGATGTCCATACATATTATCCTTTGCAACCGATATAACGGCTGTTTCAGGCTGTACGGCATTCAGAAATTCTTCTGATGTTGAATACCGGCTGCCGTGATGTCCAACTTTCAGCAGGTCTGCCTTTAAGTCATATCCTTTATCCAGCATCTCAGTCTCTGATTCAATGCCCGCATCCCCGGTGAATAAAAACGCTGTATTTTTGTACTGCAGCTTTATCACAACTGAATAATCATTTATATCGTCATATCTGCTCCTGTTTGGAGCAAGTATGGTAAACTCTCCCTCGCCTATATCAAACCTGGTACCCGGTACAGGAGAAGTAATCTTCAGCCCGTTATTCAATACAGCTTCGAGCATATCTTCATATGTTTTTGTGCTGTGCTCAACTTTAGGCATAATTATCTTTTTTATCTCAAAAGTGTTTATAACCGTGTCCATTCCACCTATGTGATCTTCATGGGGATGGGTTGCTACAATATACTCCAGGGTATCTATCCCCAAATCTTTAATAAATCCAGTTACCAGTTCACCGTCATCATTATTGCCTGCATCGATCAGCATCGCTTGATCTTTGGCTTTAATCAAAATACTGTCAGCCTGGCCAACATCGATAAAATAAACGGCCCAATCATACTCCGCAGTTGCAGCCGGTATATTGTTAACCTGATCGGGACTTCCACCGGGCGACTCAAAAGTATCCCCGCCGGATATCTTGAGCACTGCAAAAACTATAAATACTATAAATATTACAAGCCACTGTGGAGTTTGTCTTCTCCTTGCCTGTCTTTTTCTGTTCAAACCAGACCACTTCCTCCGATTCATCCGCATAAAGCTTTCCAATGACAATCATATGATTGACTGCCTTATTTACAAACAGATAAATTATTAAACCTCAACTTACATGCAAATTATTGCCATTCTTTTTCCATACATCATCCAGAATCTTATAATCCCTTAAATTCCCCTTGTATATTATATTTCCATTTATGTTATACAAATCCTGCGGTCTGACAAGGTTCCTTGGTTTTCCGCAATCTGTTATTCCACTTTCTTTTATGATGTGATATACAAATTCCGAGCACAGAAATCTGTACTCACGACATGCAGGTTTGCCAAGCAAATTATACAGTAATCCCTTGAAATTATATTTATAAAGCTTGTCGTTTGAAATAAAACAGTCCAATAATGTCCTGACCTTATCGTACTGCTGCCTGGACACCTCGATCTCAATTACTGCACCGTATAGAGTTTTGCCAAATTTATATGCTTTTTTATTAATATCTTCTTTAATAAACCTGCCAACAAAAGGAATATATGTGTATTTCCGGCCAAAACTATACATGTATTTAAGCTGTTTATCTAAAGAAATAGCTGCGTGGGTAAAATCATCCTTCTTAATTATCCGTATCAGCCTGGCTATTGTCGTATTCATCCTGGTAAGAACAATGTAAATACAGTACTTTTCCATTGCTACATCTCCATATATTAATTCGTTTGGTTTTTATTTAATTATAATATATAGCATTCAGTTTTGACAGAGAATTTTTTGAAATCCAGATAAAAAAGAAACTCAGTCCGGGATTAAAGCTGAGTTTCATTATAATGTTTCAAAGGCCTATTCAATTTTTATATTTTTTCTTTAAATCCTTTTAATAATCGTAAATAATGATTGGCTTCCCGCAGCGTGTGATCGCCAAGCAGCGGAATAATAATGGACCTTATCCTGCATCCGAGCAGTCCCCGGGTTCCCTGGGCTTTGAAGTCACGAATCGCTTGTGTTGCTTTAAGGTTTTGATCGGTGATCTTCTCCGCAGGCAGCGCCTTATTCATAGCAGCCCTGGTCTCTGCAATAAGTTTGTCAAATAGATTTCCAAAGCCATTTGCTGTATTGAATAGTTCCTCCTCCGTAGGATCAAGCAGCCCGCGGATGAATTTAGCATGTTCTCCCATGATCCTGTTCCAGAACAGTTCCTGTTCCAATATTTCCATATCCGTAATGATGTTCTCCCGCTTTTGAAGCCTTTGAATTATTCGCAGATACAGGTTTGCTTCCCTTAAAATATGATCAATCAGCAAGGGATAATTTACGGTAAACATATTGCATGATAATACATTTGACAAAACGGTATTTTTAAACTTAATCAGCCCTGCAATCAAGTCCATAGCCTTTTGGTTGATATTAAACACCTTTTGCTCAAGCTTTCGATTATCCTTCCTTGAGTCTCCTCCTGATAAACCGGCTTCAGCTTGTGTTAATTCAGTCGGTATATCAACTCCTGTATAGAAAGAAGATGCCCTTTCCGCATCAAGAGTATACGGGGTTACCACTTCTCCCGATCGGAGCACTCTGGGGCTGACGACACCGTCAGAAAGCAGTATGACCATCCATAACAGATCATCAAAAGCCTTTCTGAAACCATCGGCTTGCCGGGCAAAATCTGCATCTCTTGGTGTAAAACCTAACTGGAGAAAAAATGAGTGTTCCTTCATGATCCTTGCAAAAAACAGATGCGTATCCAATGAACGCCGGACAAAATCAATATTTGATGAAAGCATTGCTTATCTCCCCTCAATAAATACTTAGGTTATGCTATTATTTTATGTTTACTGTACAATAAACGTTACCGGCAGACTATTACATAGTTTTCGGGGAAATAAAGCCAAATGCTGCTTTTGTCCTTCAAAATGCCTGTTTTAAACTACTTTGCAGACATCAACCCACTCTTTGAATTTTGAATACTTTTCAAGTTCATCTATAGTCAGCTCTATAGCGCTGTTACTGCTTCCGCATGCAGGAAATACTGTTGAAAACCTCTTTAAAGATTCATCAAGATATACTTCCACTCCCTCATTAACTGCAAAAGGGCAAACTCCCCCTACCGCGTGTCCAACCAGGCTTTCCACCTCCTCAGGAGATAGCATTTTGGCCTTTGCTTTAAACCTGGCCTTATATTTTTGATTATCTATCCGTGCATCCCCTGCCACAACAATCAGTATACTTCTCCCGTCTGCCTTAAATGCAAGAGTTTTGGCAATTCGTTCGGGCTTGCAGTTTAAGGCAGCTGCTGCAAGCTCAACAGTTGCGCTTGAGACGTCAAATTCCTGTACCTTGTCATCCATCCCCCATTGCCTGAAATAATCTCTTACCCTTTCAATAGACATTAAAATATCCCCCTTAACACAATAATAAACTTCATTAATTATAGATTTTCTTATCATGTTTTTCAAATGGCACGGAATACCTGTTGCTCATTTTTGTCTTAAACAGAATTATACTATATTCTTCATTGTTTTTGTGAATAATAGGATTCCTCAGATCATCCTTTTTTTAATTTCTATATCCATATTTTGTATTTCTTTTTTATTGGCAGAATATAATGGGGCTTACTTTGTGAGAAGGCTTAGAACCTGTTAACGAAGCGGAAGATAGCCGGAACCAGTCTAATGTGATAACGAATGCATTTTAAACAGGCGGGTTATACTACAAACTGGGTGATAAGGATATGTTTAGAAGAATAAAAAAGTATTTGGGATTGGATAATCAAGAAAAAGACAATGGAGCCATATATACAGATACAGATGAGCCATTGCCTCGAAATATTGACAAAGTAAAAGAAAGACTGAATACAATTTTTTCTGAATGCAGCGATTATATACAAAGAGATATAGTATGTGGAGAAGACAATGGTATTTGCATACTGGTGGCATATATTGACGGTTTTGTAGATAAAAAAGTACTAAACCAGGATGTGATCCGCCCCATACTCGATTATTTTTCATGTACAGATAAGCTTCACAGGGCAAAGTCCGTGTATCAGCTTATAAAGAGGTGCATCATAAGCAGCAACGAAATTGAAGAAGCCCAAAGTATGCGCCAGGCAGTATACAGAATTGTATCCGGTGATGCAGTACTTTTTATAAACGGTAGCAGAATTGCATTAGCTGTGGGAGTTAAAGCGCCCCAGGGCAGACAGGTTGAAGAACCCGATACTGAAGTTTCATTAAGAGGTTCCAGGGAAGGGTTTGTTGAAAACCTTTCCACAAATATGGTTCTTATACGGAAAAGGATTAAAAATCCAAATTTAAAATTTGAAATGCTGCAATTAGGCACTCAAACCAATACCGATATTTGTATATGCTATATCAAAGGCATTGCCAATGATGAAATAATTGAAGAGGTACGAAGAAGAATTCTGAAAATCAGAAGCGATGCCATTCTCGATACCGGGTATATAGAACAGTACATAACAGACAACCAGTTCACTCTTTTCCCTCTTGTAGGAAACAGCGAAAAATGCGATAAACTGGTTTCAAAGCTGCTGGAAGGCAGGATTGCAATACTTTGCGATGGTACTCCATATGTCTTAACAGTCCCCAGCCTGTTGGTAGAAGCTATACAGACAGCCGATGATTACTACGATCATGCTTTTTTTGCTTCATTCATGCGTCTGCTCCGGTTATTGGCGCTTTTTATATCAACCCTGCTGCCCGCGTTATATGTAGCACTGGTCAGTTTCCACCACACAGTGATACCATTTAAGTTAATAATAACACTGGCTGCCTCACGGCAGGGAATTCCATTTTCGCCTTTTATCGAAGCTGTATTGATGATTATGGCTTTTGAACTGCTGCGCGAAGCCGGAGTACGTATGCCCAGGACGGTGGGACAGGCACTCAGCATAGTAGGAGCTATCGTGTTGGGTGAAGCATCGGTCGCTGCGGGAATCGCAAGTAACCTTATGGTAATAATTGTTGCCATAACTGCCATTTGCAGCTTTATAACCCCGCCCCTTATAAGGGTAACCATGCTGGTGCGCTTTATTTTTTTAATCATTGCTAATTTCTTTGGTTTTCTTGGAATTTCCCTGACTGCAGTGGTAGTTCTCATACACTTGTGCAGGCTGCGTTCCTTTGGAATTCCATACATGACACCATTCTCTCCACTTACCATGGCCGATCTTAAGGATTCACTCATTTTGGTACCAATATGGGCGATGATAACCCGGCCTAAAGCTTTGTTTCAGGGAGATACGCAAAATAGGGCGGGAATAAAGCGTCAGGAGGCGGCAAAAATAAGTGAAGATAAGTAAGCTGGCCATTTTATTTATGCTGTCAATACTGCTCCCGGGTTGCTGGGACAACACGGATCTAACCGATATTAACATAGTAACGGCACTGGGAATAGATAAAGACGAAGATGGAAAAATTATTGTAACAGTACAGGTTGCAGAACCTGCAGCCGTGCAGTTAACATCATCAACCCATGGGGGTGGAGGAGGATCGGCTCAGATTAAGCCGGTATATGTTAAGTCGTATAAAGGTGAAACTATTTACGATGCATTAATAAGCATGAAATCAATAATTGATAAACGACTGTTTTTGAGCACAACCCAGGTTTTGATTCTCGGAGAGAGGTTCTGTAAAGACGGTATCAATGAAACCCTCGATTATCTACACAGGGATTATCAGGCAAATTATCTGGCAGATGTGCTGGTTGCAAGAGGGGCAACCCCCGAACAAATTTTGAAAATACAGCCTGACATGGATACCATCCCGGCAATGTACATAAAAGGAACGGCAGAAAATACAGCTATAAGAGCAAAAGTAGAACGAAAAATGTTAATTGAACTATTCAAGGATATAAAAAACGAATGCAGGCAGGCTACCATCGGCCAAATAACAAGGTTGGACGACAAAACTGTCAAAACAGAAGGTACAGCCGTATTTATGAACGGCAAACTGGTCGGATGGCTGGATCAATATCAAACACGGGGTTATTTGTTTGTAACAGATAAGGTAAAACATACCACTGTCAGTTGTTCAGTAAACAACAGTAAAATATCGGTAGAAATAATACAATCAAGCGGAAAAAAGAATGTTATATTTAAAAACGGTGAACCGGCTAAACTATCAATCCAAATGCGTCTTGAAGGAAACATAAGTGAATATATAGGGAAAGAAACACTAAATAGTCCTGAGGATATACGCATAATAGAAAAAAAGATAAGCCAGGAGGTTAAAAAGGAAATCAATATGGCACTAACGAAAGCTCAAAAAGACTATTCCAGCGACATATTTGGATTTGGTGAACTTGTACACAAATATTATCCCCAATACTGGAAAAAGGTTATGGATAAATGGAATGATATCTTCAGCCGGTTGCCGGTCGATGTATGGGTTGATATAAAAATCAGGCAAACAGGGCTAATAAAAAGCCCGATGAAGAAAGATGAATGATAATTATGAACTATAACATGCTTTCGGTTTTATTAGCTTTTATCATTATGGAATTATATAATTTGCGAAGACTAATATCAAATAAGGAATCGATAAAGGTGCTTATTACCTATGTTGTGATTACGGCGTCCAGTCTTGTCATAGGACTCCTGCTGGCAGCAGGAAGAAGGCCCGCCAGCCCTGCAGAATGGATACAATGGATATTTAAAATGATAGGAGTAGTAAAGTGATGGAAAAGGCCAGAATATCAGGTTTACAGTTATTTTTACTTATGACAGGTTTTCTCCTTGGAAGCAGATTAATCATAAATCCGGGAACGGAAGCAAAAGCCGATGGATGGCTTGCTATACTTATAAGCGGGACAGGAGGCTTGCTGCTGATAACATTATACTCATTGATTGTACTATTGAATCCTTCCAGAACACTGGTGGAAATTTTAAGAGACCGGTTTGGAAATGCTATAGGCTCTGTAGTGGCTGTATTCTATATATGGTATTTTATACATCTGGCTTCACTGGTGTTTAGAGACTTCGGTTCATTCCTGGTGACAACCACATATCCCCGGACACCTATGGAAGTAATAATTGCACTCTTCGCCCTTTCAATAATATATGCAGCTAACAGTGGTATAGAAGTCATGGGAAGGATAAGTGAAATCCTTGTACCATTTATTCCGTTTTTATCAACTATTATTGGCGCCAGTATCGTAACTACCCATGACTTTACCGCCTTTCTTCCTGTATTGGAAAACGGGATAAAACCTGTAATAAAAGAAAGTTTGAATCTGCTTACCTTTCCCTTTGGGGAGGCTGTTGTATTTTTAACCATATTTCCATACCTAAACAACAAAAGACATTTAAAAAAAATTACAACTCTATCCACGTTATTGGTCACCGTACTGTTTCTCTATATTTTTTTCAGAAATATTATCATACTGGAAAGTCATTTTTTAGAACAGGCCACCTTTGTTCCTCATTTGACTTCTGTTCTATTCCCGGGCATAAACCTTGAACCGCTCTTTGATGTTATCATGATAATCGGCGGAGGTATAAAGATTACATGTGCTATATATGCTGCCGTTATAAGTTTAAGCCAGCTTACCGGGGCAAAGGATTACAGGATATTCACTTCATGTATTGTAGCATTCTCAGTTATTCTCTCTTTATGGATTCACGAGAATATATTCGAGCTCTTTTCCTGGACCGGTAATGTATGGGCTTATTATTCCATACCGTTCCAGGTTGTTATTCCTTTTATATTGCTGTTATTCTCTTTATTCAAAAAAGACAAGCTGCAAGATGAAGAATGATAAAACCATCCCTGTTATCTGATTTCACTGTAATACTCTTCTTTTGTAAGCGAATAGCATACATCATCAAAAACTCTTCCATTATAGATTGTACTTGCCCGCCTGAGAGTCCCTTCATAATGGAAACCGCATTTTTCAATGACCCTTTTCGAACGTTCATTATGTGGGTAGTGGTATACTGAAAGAAGGTCTATATTCAGTTCTTCAAAGGCATACTTTATCATCCTTTTTACCGCTTCAGTCATTAAGCCCCTGCCCCAATACGGTTCTGCCAATACATAGCCAAGCATCATTGCGTTTTGGTAATCCCGCTTTCTATCAGCATGTAAACCAATAGAACCAATAACCTTGGAAGTATTTTTATCAACTATTGCCCAAATTGTTGTGCTGTTAACAAATTGTCTAAGTATCTCTTTTGTTTCCTGTTTGCTGGCATGAGGCTTCCAGCCTGCATTAGGTCCAACATTGGGATTCCTGGCGTATTCATAAAAATCATCCAAATCCTCTTTTCCAAACCGCCTTATCAATAACCTTTCAGTTTCCAAAACCGGCATTGAACACCTCTTCCCGAATAAAACATTTATGATACTCATGCGTTTCATTGTTACCTCCGCTATTACAAACTCTTTTGCGTCTTTCGTGAACAAGCAAATCTGTTTTCCGGATCTATGGCATATTATCTTCTCATCAGAATTCCAACCAGAGATATCAGCCAATAGACTATTTATATATTGCTATAACCGTTTATATTCCACTTATTTCTAAATTCTATACGTATATGATACCATACGGATATGTTTTTTCAATATCGGATAATATGAATTTTTCTTTAACAATGATTAATTATTATTGACAAAAAGGGGAATCATATCATATCATGTAGAACATGATTTGCATGAAAGGTGAGAAGACTTGAAGAATAGAATCGGCTGTTTATTAATACACGGGTTTGGAGGAAGCCCGGAAGAAATGAATCCTCTTGCTGAATATCTACATAATGAAGGAATTACTACACTTTCTCCGGTGTTAAAAGGCCATACCGGCAGAAAATCGGACCTGCAAGGTATCTCTTACAAACAATGGATAGAATCAGGGAAAAACGCATTAACTGAACTGAGCAGAATGTGCAAAGATATTTTTGTTATAGGGTTCTCAATGGGCGGGCTTGTCGCTGCAAGCCTCCCCTATTCAAAGCAGGTTAAGGGGATTGCTACCCTCAACACCCCTGTTTATCCCTGGAATCCTGGCGGAATACTCGGGAATTTATTAAAAGATATAAAAAAAGGAACTTTTGAACATTTAAAGTTTTACGCATTATCCTCCGTCAGGTTTCCATTTTCCACGTTAATAGAGTTTTTAAAGTTTCTGCATAATGCAAAACCAAAATTTAAGGATTTGCGCTGCCCACTGTTTGTTGCACAAGCGCTTGAAGATGACGTAGTACAACCCAAAAGCGCTGTATATATCCATCGTAATGCCGGCTCGATCAGTAAAACCCTGAAATTTTACAAGGGTTCCGGCCATCTTATTTGCTACAGCTCCGCAGCATCAAAACTATTTAGCGATGTGTTTTCATTTATCCAAGGGCACAGCCACCCACATACCATTGAGCCTGTGCTTTAAACATCTCCGCATATTTCCCTTCCGTTCGCATGAGTTCGTCATGGGTTCCGACTTCTACAATTTGTCCGTGATCCATGACTACAATTCGATCCGCGATCCTGGCCGAACCCAGACGGTGGGTAACAATAATGGAAGTCCGTCCTCTTGATATTTCTGCAAACTTCCTGTAGATCCTGGTTTCTTCAATCGGATCAATGGCAGCAGTAGGTTCATCCAACACGATCATATCATGGGCACGGTAAAAACCACGGGCAATTGCCACCCTCTGCCACTGTCCTCCCGATAAGTCCACACCGTCGAACTCACGGGACAGCATGGTTTGGAACCCTTTAGAAAAGCTGGCCGAACCTATATCCAAATCTGCCTTTTCAGCTGCTGCAGCCAGTTTCTCCTCGATTTCACAGCCGTCTATGCAATCAATATCGCTGATATGGATATTTTCACCCAGTGTCATTTTGTATCTCTGGTACTTCTGAAATACCGCAGAGATTCCCCTGTATATTGCCCTGGCTGAAACATCCCTGCTGTCTACACCGCCAATCAATACACTTCCCTTTGACGGCAGGTAAAGCCCTGTCATCAGTTTAACCAGGGTGGTCTTTCCAGCCCCGTTTTCACCTACTATTGCAATTGTTTCCCCCGGCTTTACCTCCAGATTTATACCGCATAAAGAATTTTCCTTTGCTCCCGGATAGCGGAAATCAACATTCTTTATGACTATTCCCTTTCCTGCATCAACTTCCATGTTCTTTCCCTGACGCTCGGGCAGATCCAAAAACCGTATAAAATTTCTTACGGTACCAAGGTTTGTCATTAGCCTTCCGATATGCCTGCATATAACTTCTTCCATTACGCCAAACATAAAACCTATGGACGCAAATACGGCAGAAAAAGCACCAATGCTGATCTCGCCAGACAGCAGCGCTGTGAACAACAGATATAGTACTCCAAGATAACCTGAAAGGGTAATCATTCTCATAGCCAGTTCCAGTATTCCTGTCTTTAACTCAGCATTCCAAACTTTCTTGCCGAGGAGAGCCAGCGAATCACGATAAAGAGCCTTGAAAAAGCCAAATGCACCAAGAATCCGGGTCTCCTTGAAGTACTCCCTGTCGCAGATGCATCGTTCATAGTATTCAACCTCACGGCGTATAGGAGCTGCCTGGTCCTCAAGCTTTGCATACACCGCTCCCCGTATTATCTGTGTAACTGCCACAGGAATAAATATCAGCAAAACCGAGACGGCCAATACAGGCTTGAGCGTAAACAGGTATATCCCCATAAATAAAAAATACGGCAGGTAAAAAGTAAAAATTGTACAGACGATAAACAACAATCCCAGGCTGTTGGCCATGCCTTCATTGGCCTTGTTGATATCATCCAGGAACTCAGGATCTTCATATAATATGGGATCCAGAAGGGAGGCTTTCCGGTTAATTTGCATGCCCAAATATCCCATCATTTTCTTATTCAAAGCATCATTCATAAAATTGTGGACACCGTTTAGAATCTGTGAACCGATCAATGCCCCTCCAAGAACGGTTGCCATCCATAGAACGAATACTATACCGCTTCTTCCGGACACAGCATCGGTAACGGAATCAAAAAACAACTGGGTTGCAAAGGTATTGACTCCCCAGGATACCCCATGGATAACGGCTACAAGATTTGTCGTTATGAAAAATACAGGGCATCCTGCAAATACCATGGGCAAGAGCCGGAAAATGATACATGCAAGGGATATGGCTTTTTTTCTTTTGGTTTTACTTTCTATGCTCATTCATACCAGCTCCTTTGGCTTTCATACATTTGAGCATAAACTCCGTCAAGATTCATCAAATGCTGATGATCTCCTTTTTCAATGATCCGGCCATTGCCCAAAACAAATATTTCATGGGCCAGTTTGGTTGAACCCAAGCGATGGCTGATAAAAATCGTTGTTTTATCCCTGCTGATCTTTTCAAACTCTTTGTACATTCTGCTCTCACTGACAGGATCCAGGGATGCTGTAGGTTCATCCAGTATCCTGACAGGTGCAGGATTGAAAACAGCCCTGGCCATAGCAATTTTCTGCCATTCTCCCCCCGACACATCCTGGCCTCCTTCCTTGATTTTCCCCAGGGGGGTATCCAATCCCAGGGGCAGTTTTGCTGCAGTTTCTTCCAAACCTGCCTTCATGATAGCTTCCCGTACCCTTTCAGGATTTTCTTCTTCCTGCATTTTGTTTACATCGCCCAGGGCTATGTTATCATTCATGGAAATGTAATACCTGGCAAAATCCTGGTAGACTACGGAAAACAACGCCTTTATTTCCCTTTGGCTGTATGTTGATATACTCCTTCCATTTATTAAGATATCTCCCTCAAAATCATCATAAAGTCCCGTCATAAGTTTTGTAATAGTTGTTTTGCCCGAGCCGTTTATACCAACAAAGGCATAGTGTTTGCCTGCATCAATTCTGAATGAGATACCGTCCAGCACGTAGTTATCGGTGCCCGGATATTTGAAGCGCACATTCCTAAATTCCAGGCTCTCAAATGCAGGCAACGGAAATACCGGCAATTCCACAGCTTCACCGGTTTCGTCCAAAGCTGCAAATTCTGTTAAGTCCTTCAAGTATTCATTATGTTTTGCCAATTGATCTACATGATATGTAAGCTCCCATGACATAGCCTGCACCAGCCCGAATATAGCATTCACCAGCGATATAAACATACCTACAGTAACAGCGCCGGTTAAAACAGGATTCAAAAGTACAAGCATGACTAAGATCGAAATCAAGGCTGTGACTATCCCGCCTGTTTTCATCTTTATAAACCATTTCATTGCTGTTCTGAATTCTATCTTTCTTGCTGCTTCATACTGCTCATGCCAGCGTTCATTAACCTTATCACCAAATCCAAACAGGGTTCTTTCATCCACAGTTTCCCTGCCGGTGAGTACCTGGGATAAATACTCGTATTTTCTTTTATACTTTGATACTTCGCGATTTGCCTGATAGTTAGCTCTCCCGCTTTTCACGGCTAATGCGAACAATGGTATGGAGAAAGCGCATATAAGGAGTGCAGCCCACCACACCTGTATTATAAGAAGAAACAGGAGCCCTGCTATCTGTATAGATCCACTAACCATGGAAATAAGATCTGTAAAAGCTGTCTTGATCTGAACCTCCGGTGTTTCGGAAACCCGTGAGATAAGATTCCATGTTTTATCATTTTCAATATGTTTATAAGCCATCCTGGCTCTTTTCTCAACAATAGCTGTCCGAAACCTGTCCCGGATAGCCAGTTCAATACGTACCTCTGCAAATTTGCGCAATGAAACCGAAACCCAGGAATAGGCTATCAAAGCTACAACAGCAAAAAGTGATGGAAAAATCAATGATATATCAGCATGATTCCGTGCTATGTATATGGCAGTATCAATAAAGTCAGCCGTAACCACTACCTGTACGGCAGGCATTATCCCGTTGCTTATGATAAGAAGGCTTATCAGGATTGCGGGAGACGGCGAGCATTTTACAGGAATTCTTATAACATCCAAAATTCCATACGCTCTTTTTTCAATCATCATATTGATTCGCCTCTCTGCTGCTCATTGCTCCTATTTTTATGAAAAAAACCAGCTATATATCATCAGACGTTTTATATGTCTAATTATAAGCCGGTTTATTAATATTGTCAATATTTATATTAATAATATTTATTTTTTCCTGTATATGTTTTAAATTATTTTATTATTATTTTTAGTATGTTTATTTTGTTCAAAATTTCTTCAATTCATTCTTTGTCCAGGTATTATCTTTGTATTTGATTAGCCGGCAATTGGACATTCCTTTTCCTGCAAATCACTTAAAATACAACCCGGCAAGTTTCATCTGTTTTGTAAATGTGATTGTAAAGGTAAACGTCTTTATCTCATATTTTGCCCTGGCAATAACAACTGCAAGCTCTTCCTTGCTGTTTTTATCAGTCATTCCGGCTATTCTCACATCTTTAATTTCCTCATATTCCCCACCTTCGCCTATTGCTTCATATACTTTTCCCAATACATCTTCGGTCAGCGCCTCTTTCATTTGTACATTACACATTTCGAGAAGCCCCTGTGAATCCCGGTTATTAATTAATTCGATAACCACTTCCACCTGTTTTTTTATTTCATCTTTATCAAAATCCTCTGATAATTCACGTACACCACATCCATT
The DNA here is from genome assembly GCA_002385885.1 of Firmicutes bacterium UBA3930. Taxonomy (GTDB): domain Bacteria; phylum Bacillota; class Clostridia; order Caldicoprobacterales; family Caldicoprobacteraceae; genus DTU074. The sequence continues at coordinate 10,698 of DGEI01000029.1, read as the reverse complement.
CAGCATTATAAGGAATAAGAAAACCGCAATCATAAACTGGCATAAAGGCCTGATTCCAGACTTTTTCATCAACAATTCTCCTCCCTTAAGTAGTATTTTCTTGAATAATTAGAATAACCAATCAATAGAATATTCACAAATACCAATGCTCCTTCAATCATCAGTATGGAATTTGGTAAGAGCGACAGAATCGGAATTAAAGAATTAATAAAGCCGTGAACAAGAATTGCTGTCAGCAAATACAAGGTTCTCTTCTTTGTCTGAAAGCCATTCCATACCAATACTGTCAGGTTAATATGAAGAATAACAGCCATTATTCTCTCGAATATGGCCAATCCTAACTGTGAAACAGGTACTAAAGATAAAACCGGAAGTAAAATGATCAGCGCTTCTGCAACACCGTGCCCCAAACCAAAAATTATAGGCTGGGAAAAACTGCACTTGTCCGGTTTAAGCAAGAACCGCTTGAACACAAAACGAAATCCTTCTTCGAAAACACCCGCTGACAGGGCAATCAGAACGCCAATCAATAAAGGATTTAACGTATACGCCAACTCGAAATCAACCGAACTCTGCAGATACTGTAAAATGGGCAACCTTAACAGCGGCTGTGAGATTATAAAACAAACCGCCCCCAGGAAAAACCAAAGAATCCTTTTACCATGCAATATATCACCACCATTGCTCAGCTATTGGTTCAGGCTTGCCAAACACTGACAGCTCATCACTTTAATTTTATCCTATTATTAAATCATTGTCTATCAGGATTTTCCATTAACCACGGCAATATCATGAATATTATTCCTTCTCTTTTTCATATTCTTCCGGCTGCTGTAATAGGTACTGTTTATTATTACAAAAAAACAAAATCAGCTTCTCAATACTTTGCCAAGATGGTATAATCATGCATGTGATTATTATGACAGAAGGGATGGATATCATGATTTTGCGTGTCATGATGGTGGACAGCAACTACAACGATCGAAGGGATATCGACAGTAAAGTTAAATGGGTTGAGAATGATTTTGAACTGGTGGGAGAAGCAAATAACGGTGAAGAAGCTTTATCTCTTCTTCCCCATGTATCACCCCATGTGATACTCACCGAAATCCGTATGCCAAAAATGGACGGAATCACATTTATAGAAAATGCCAAAAAAAGATGGCCGGACATAAAATATATCATTGTCAGCAACTACGATAACTTTGACTATCTGCGCCAGGCTATGAAGGTAGGTGCTTACGATTATTTACTTAAACCCGTTAAAGATGACGAAATAAACAATGTTCTTCTGCGGGCCAAAATTGAAATCGAAACGGGAGTTCGCAAATTCTTCTGATGAAATATTATTCTTCATTATTAAATTAAGGACCACCTGTAAGGGTGGTCCTGTTTATTTTACCTTAACTACCGCCTCATTTGGTTCTATGCTTACCAACTCGACACCGGCCGGAATATCTGCCATTATTTTAAGCCTGTGCTCGCCCCTTGAAATATCAGACAGATCCACATATAATCTGACGGCCTCTTCATCTATGCTATCCATTACCGTGACCGGACCGCGAATGACAATTTCGTAACTGGCAGATTCCAAATCAGCATCAACATTCTGGGGTATATTAACCATATCAATATTTCTAAATATCAGGCTTTTTTCTATGGTTTTTTCTTTAATCCGTACCAGGACATCCACTTCATTCGGACTGGACGGAACTGTGGTTATTCCATCGTACTGCTGAATCTTCAGGGTCCTCTTTACATCCACCATTGCATCCTGTATATCCAAAATCTCGGTCCCTATAGACTGCATGCCGTCAAGAATGGATTGCTCTCCGCTAACCGTTATCTGCAGAGGATAAACCTCTATTCCAACCACTTCATAATTCTCTGCGGGAACACCGGCAATATTGGGTTTTACAGTCAATACCTTTGTTGGATACACCGGTATTGTAACAATGGCATATTGAGGTTCAACATTAATATATTTGGATTCTATAACCTGTCCATCCTTATCCAATAATGCAATTGGCAGTGAATGCTCAACAGTTGATGATACATCCTTTAACTCCAGCTCTATTCTGGCCTGGTAAATTCTGTCTATCAACATCAAAGGCCCGGATACCCTGACAGTCTCCGCCGGTCTTATTCTATATGAATGCGCCAGAAAGCCCTGGGCTTGTTCTATATTGATGTCAGGTACCAGGGGAATATTTTTTACTACCAGTTTATCTGTCCTGACCAGGATTTCAGGTTTGCGTCTAAGGCTCACACCTGAAGGAAGCCCCTGAATATCTGCTAACAGCTTATGCTCACCCGGCTCGTTTATCACGGATAAATCAAGTGAACCTTTTAGTTGTTCAACATTGATCCTTTCCAGATCGCGTGCCCTTCCCCTGACTGAAATAGTGACCGTATCGCTTACATCGAATACCAGGGAGAGCCCTTTGGCTTGAAATTTAGCTTCATTTACTATTTCAACTGGTATGTTCTCATAGCTTCTGGAGATCTCAGGATTCTGGTCTCTGATTGCAACAAGCCATAGGATAATTGCAAATATAACAGATATAATTTTCAAAGCAAGATTTTTGCTAAATCTGCTAGTCATCCTTAAACCTCCATTTTATCAGATTAAAGGGCCTCGTCTCTTTTTCCCTTATGTACACTTTTTCCAGAATGTCACGTAAACCCTTTCCGTCAAGATACCTGGTCAGCTTCCCGTCGCTGGCAATAGAGACAACTCCTGTCTCCTCAGAAACGATTATTGTCATGGCATCAGATACCTCGGATATGCCCAGCGCTGCTCTATGACGGGTTCCCAACTGCCTGCTTAAATTAGGATTTTCTGTTAATGGTAAAAAGCATCCCGCTGCTATTACCCTTGATTCGCGAATTATTACGGCTCCATCATGTAATGGGGTGTTCGGCACAAATATGTTCTCCAGCAGCTCCCGGGTCAAATGGGCATCCAGCCTTGTCCCCGTTTCGACAACATCATTAAGCCCTGTTTTTCTTTCGATAACAATAAGGGCACCAATTTGAGCGCTTGCCAGGCTTTGGACAGCCCCAACTATATTATCAATTACCTCTGAAATATTTTCATCATTCTGGTTGAATGCAACCTTATCAAATATTCTTCCTCTGCCGATTTGTTCCAGCGCTCTTCTGAGCTCCGGCTGAAACACAATCAGCAAGGCAATGACACCCAACTGTGCGGTATTCCTGAGTATCATATAAATAGTATGCAGGTTTAACAGATCGCTCAACCAGGTGACAAACAACAATATGGTAAGGCCCTTCAAAACCTGCTCAGCACGTGTTTCACGAATCAGCAGCATCAGCTTATATAATACATATGCTACAACAGCTATATCAACTGCATGGCGCATTATATCAGGGAATTGAAAATACGGCTCCAAATAAGAAATGATATTTGACAGCCATGCCCACATGCTTCCACCCCTTACTAATCTCGCCGTATCACCAGCCAGATTAGAAAATTCCGCGATATTAATACTTATATTATATACCAGCTTATATATGTTTAAAAGATCGGTTTCTGATTTTGCAACAAAATTTTACATTGTAATCGGTATAGCGGATTTGCACCGGCTGCATTTGCCTTCTTTCAACCCGGTAATTGATATATAATACCCTCTTTCCACAATCTTATTGCCGCATTCAGGACAGTAGGTATTATTATCAGCTCCTATAACGTTTCCGATGTACACATAATTAAGATATTCACCGGCTGAACGCCTCAACCTGTGCAGAACATCAACAGGGGTAGCGGGCAGTTCCATATGGTAATCCGGGTGATATCTTGAAAGATGCAATGGTATATTTTTGTCAATTTCTGCCAGCCAACGTGCCAAACCCTTTATCTCCTGCACATCATCGTTAAGACTCCCGATTATTAGCGTAGTTACTTCAACATGGGACTTTTTTGCACACATCTCAACCGTTTGCTTTACAGCAGCCAAATCTCCTCCGCATATTTTTTTATAGAATTCTGCGTTAAATGCCTTGACATCTATGTTGAAGGCATCCACAAATGAAAGCAATTCTTCCAGTGGTTCGGGCCGGATAAACCCGTTGGTAACCATAACGGTTTTCAGCCCCTTTTCCTTAAACAACCGGGCAGTATCCAGTACATATTCATACCATATAATTGGCTCGTTATATGTAAATGCAATACCAACACTGTTATATTCCAATGACATATCCAACAGTTTTCCGGGGTCCATATGCGTTGTTGCCTGTTTCATTTGAGATATATGCCAGTTTTGGCAGAAAGAGCACCTTAAATTGCACCAAAGGCCCCCGACCGACAAAATAGCGCCGCCGGGATGGAAGTGATACAAAGGCTTTTTCTCAATAGGATCGATGGCAACAGAAGAAACTTTCCCATAACCGTCCGCAAATAATTTTCCTTCAATATTCTTTCTGTGTCTGCATATTCCGTACCTGCCCTCCGGTATTAAACAGTTGTGCGGGCAAAGCCGGCATCTGATCCTGTCATTTTCAGCAACGCAGAATAATGCTTCTCTCATCCCTAACACCTTCTAGCTATGGCGCTTTACCTCAAAACGTTCCAGGGTATAATGCTCATCCGGCCGAATTCCCGCTTTTTGCAGCGCTATTTCTATCTGTTCCCTTACTGTATCAATTCCTTCAAGATTAGGCAATAAGAGCCCGGAACGAAGGCCGCTTCTTACTATTACTCCGTACTTCTTAGGATCCAATTCATCATCCGTATCTACAGATTCAGGTTTTTCCAATACATCTACAGAGTAAACAAGATCACCCAGTTCGCTTCCGTCAACCGGCATAAAACGGGGATCACGGACACCTGCACTGATAGCATTGTGGATGATCTCTTCAGCAATATTGTCTCTTTGAGGTTGAATTGTACCTATACAGCCCCGAAGCTGGCCATTCTTTTTTATTGAAACAAAAACACCGGCCTTTTCCTCCAGCATCTCCTTTGGCAGTTCTGAACCGGGTTTAATGATTTCCCCGGTACGAATGTAGCTTTCCAGTGAGCGCCTAGCCAGACTGACGTACGGATCCTCACTTTTGCGGACCTTTGCCATATGTTCCTGCTTTCTTGCATATATCCTGTTCACCAGCTCCCGCTTCTTGTTTTTATCACGCCTTTCAAACATAGCTACACCATACCCTACTCCAAAAGGTCCTTCGTAGGACAGAACCCGGGAACGTATATTATAGCCGTCAAGGGCGCCCATTGAAATTATTATCGAGCGGAGGCCGCATTCTCCTCCTTCTTTCACCATTACGGGATCCATAGTGAGAAATCCTTCAGCATTTCCCGCTTTTGCATGATCAATAATCTGTTGGTCCAGCTTTGGCCCCATGGGATGAAAACCGTATGGCCCGTCCTGGCTTAGGCGGTGAGATAAATCTCCGCTGGCTATAATACACACATGCCTGTCACTTGACTCCACAGCATTCCGTACGGCTGTTCCAAATACATAGAGTTCTTCATAGGATAAAAAGGAAATACTGATATGAATTAATCTGAAATCCCTATATTGTTTTGTTACAAAGTACAGCGGTACCAGGACACCCCAATCAAGTGAAATGGATATCCCATATTCAACAGCTACTTTGTTATCAATCCCTATACAAGCTATCCCTGACTTTTCAGCTTCATCCATTATAGACTGTACCAAGTCCAAGTCGTTTTCAAAAGACATGGCAACTTTACCGGCACCAAATCTTGCAAGGTTTCCTGTAAGCTTGTTTTTGGAGGCTATTGCTATTGCATCGCGAAAAACGGGACCGTGTGGAGTAATAACAATTATGGTGTCAGGCTTTAAACCAAGTATGTGACGCCCGCATTTATCAAGAGCGTCTGATGTGTTTTGTATCTTTCTTTCCTCTCCCCTTCCCACCTCGGGAATTATAATCGGCGGATGGGGCATAAGGTAAACAGCAGAAATTTTCCCCATGCGTTACACACCTCCTGTTATCATTCAGTTTATCACAAAAAGTAATAATGATACAGGTGTATCACGTTACATAGTTTACTGTTATTTTATAAAACCTGGACTTAATTCATATCTTTAAAGCTAAATACCCTTCCTACACCTCTGGCAGTTACAACCGTTTCCAACAGCAGGACTTCTCTGCCTTCTTTTGTATCCCCTCTCCTGTCATAACTTTGCATTTCTATATTTACATCCAAAGCTCCCATCATAGCCGCCTGTTCTTTTGCGTTTTTCACCGCTTCCTGTTTTGCCCAAAAAAGTGCAGCATTATAATCCTTGGCTTCAAAGTAATTCCGGGAAGAATGACAGCTATACCCCGTTATCCCCGAAACGTCATAGTTTGGCCGTATAAAAACCATCTCTTCACTTATTATACTGCCCGTAATAGCTCCCACCGCATTAGCCACTCCCGCTTCCGAAGGTACAATTGCCTGGGTTCCAAGCGCCCGGGCAACCGGTTCCAGGTAAAGATGAACGGGTGCACCAATGCCCACTATCGGCATAGAGGTTGTAAAAAAGCTTTTGATTTCATCATACGGATTATCAAAGCTCATATCAACAATTTTTGCTATATCATTTATCTTTTGCTTTTCGGAACGCTTCCAGTTTCTTTCCAACAGATACTGTATAATTGCTGAAAATAACCTTTTTACCATTATATGATTTATACATACCATCATTTCCTTCAGTGAAAAGCCAAGCCTTTGAGCCAGTATCTCCCCACCGAGCCTGGCACATTCGACATCCCAGGCACTGAATTCACCATTGATATGCATAACATCCGTTGGCGTAAATCCGGCTCTTGCTATCAATCCCAGCGATTCCAAACGCTGTGTATTAATGAAATAGGGTTTTGTACCCACGGCATGTGCCAAATCCTCTATACTCCTTGGCTCTTCCTTGAGTACATCTACAATACGTTCTTCTTCTGCAGTAAAATAAGCATTTTTAACACCTGCAGGCTCTTTCAGAAAAATAAAAAATTCTCCCAGGGATATGCTGCTTTTTCTGCCGGTACCGTAGATCCTCCTCAATTCTTTAACAACGCAGGGCCATCTGTATCCCAACCATGATAGCGGCACCGCCCTTTGCGGCCCTATTATCAGCTTTTCCGCCCTATTAAATGATACAAGACTATCCCCGCCAAGGCCGATGGTTTTAAGCTCGATGGCATGTGTGCCAGTCCTCCACTCACCTATTTCAACTCCTTCCTTAACCAATGCAGGCCTTCCGTGCCGTGCAACGGCAATGTCACTGGTAGTACCCCCCATGTCAACTATAATGCAGTTCTCCTTACCGCTAAGCTTCATACCTCCCACAACACTGGCGGCCGGTCCGGAAAGCAAGGTCTCCACCGGGTGTTCTCTGGCAAACTCCTCCGACATGAGAGACCCATCGCCGCGAACAATCATAAGAGGTGATTTTACCCCCATCTCCCTAAGGCCGGCCTTAACAGCCTTAATTAGCTCGTCTGTCAAAGGGATCAAACGCGCATTCAGTAAAACGGTAGCTGCCCTTCTTAAAGAATTTACTTCCATTGTGGTCTCATGAGCACATACTACAGGTAAACCTGTCGATTTCCGTATTATTTCTTTGGCTGCTCGTTCAAAATCAGGATTGCGGATTCCCCAGTATTCTGCAACGCCAAAAGCATCAACCCGTGATTTGCAATCCATCACGGCTTTTACCAGCTCATCCCATCCGGGCTCCGATACAATCTGCCCCTGCTGTCCATGGCTGCCCGGTATCATTATAATGTCTTTGATATCAGGCAAACCGTATTCAGGGCCTATCCTTTCAACAATTTCTTTATCATAACCAATCAAAACCAGCTGTCCGCGGCTTCCCTTATCCTCCACACAAGTGTTGGTTGCTAACGTGGTAGAGAGTGAAACAAGGCAAATATTGGTCAGTAATTCGCCGGGAAGCTGCTTTAATGAGCTGATAATTCCTTCCACGAGATTATATTTGGTAGTCAAAGCTTTGCCGCTTGCTATAACCTTCTGATTTTCAAAGCAATAAACTACAGCATCTGTATAAGTACCGCCTGTATCAATTCCTATTCCTAACCGCATATCCTGTCTCCTCTATCGTCTCATTTTTACTTCTTAATTATTATACTTAATCATTATATATTTCCCGGACCAGCTGTATCCATGCCATATCTTGCGATTCCCAGTTCATTCTTGCAAAAAGGGCTCACTCTCCTTTATATATTTTAATAACTGCTTTTCCGCTAAATCCGCTATTGTGAAATTTTGCATCTTTCCTGCGATAAAATGTTCCTGGCGTCACCAATCCCTATTCTGCGGCAATTCAGGCATTCAGTTATAATCAATATCGGCTGACTGTTTCCGGGGCTGGTGCTTCAATATGTAAAGGGTTCAGAATGGAGTTTTTTCTGTAAATCATATAGGTCTCCCTTATATTCCGGCACAAACAGAGATGTTCTGCCGGTTCTTGCTAAAGATACATTGCGAAGTGTGTTTTATAGTGCCATACATGCTTCATGGATAATAATATCACAGAAGGAAAAAAAATAAAACTTAATCAGGACTTCTTTTTGTTTATTCAATACAGTAATTGATTATAAAGTAATTGAGCATTATATTAGTACATAAGGCACAAATTTTTTGATAAAATCAAACAAAAAACGATTGAAGGGGGATTAGATTTATGGAAAAAGTAAAATTGGCCGTTATATTTTACAGTATGACGGGGACCAATTATCAGCTGGCAAAATGGGCTGCGGAGGCAGGCCGGGAAGCAGGGGCTGAAGTACGTATTCTAAAAGTTCATGAGCTGGCTTCCGAGTCAGTAATAGAAGGAAGTCCTGCATGGAAAGCAACGGTTGAAGCAACTAAGGATATCAAGGAAGCCGGTTCGGAAGATCTTGACTGGGCAGACGCTATCATATTCAGTGCTCCAACGCGTTTTGGAACGATGCCGTCACAGATGAAACAGTTTATTGACATGCAGGGCGGTTTGTGGGCTGAAGGAAAGCTTACAAATAAAGTAGTCAGCGCCATGGCATCAGCCCAGAACCCTCACGGCGGACAGGAAGGCACAGTAAAGGAGATATATACCGTTATGATGCATTGGGGAGCTATCATTGTTCCGCCCGGATACACCCATGACTCAATTTTTGAAGCAGGGGGCAATCCATACGGTACTTCGGTAACGCAGGGAGAGGACGGTAAGATGGTGGAGAACGTAAAAGATGCAGTATACCACCAGGTAAAACGCACCGTCCAGATAGCAGGCTGGATAAAAGAAGGTATGAACAAGTAAAAAAGGGAGGTTTTACCTCCCTTTTTTTGTACCCTTTATGATCGCAAAATCCCCGGTTATACGGCTTATTCCCGTAATCAAGGCCTGCTCCTTTTTTTCATGCGTAATTGCCCAGGACAGGGGAGTCATTGCAATAATATGTGAAAGCTCGTCTTTACCGACTATTTTATTATACTTTACCGCCCGGACATCCAGTATGCTGAAATTCTGCCTGTAAAGCTCGAGAACATTATGGTTTGAATATTCCTGCTTACCTGATTCATTATAAAATATATCCCTCAGTTCTTTGAGATAACTACTGCCTGGAATGACTTTTATAAGGATACCGTCATCTTTGAGCACCCTTGTAAACTCCCTATAATTGGACGGCGAGAGAATATTAATTATAACATCAAACTGCTTATCCATAAATGGAAGGTTTGCCAGATCGGCTACACACCATACAATGTCATGATAAGTCTTTGAAGCCATTATTATCCCTTCTTTTGAAATATCAATTCCCGCTCCCAGCACTTTTGTGATATCTTTGTTATGCAGCTCACTAATAATTTTCCCCAGATGGGATCCTTCGCCGCAGCCGGCATCCAGAATCATTATCCTCTTATCGCCGAGGCTTCTAATCCTGCTTAGAATCATATCGCTTATACATCTCAACATGGGATCGAATAAACCTGTCCCGCTTACTGTTTTTCTGGAGCGGAACATCTCTTCATGATATTCTGTTTTTACGGTTCTCTGTAAAAAGTTTATATAACCGGTCCTGGCTATATCAAAGCAATGTCCATTTAAACAAATGATGCTGTTCAAATCACGGGCCTCCATTTTATTCATACATACAGGACAGCGAAATATGGCTGCATTTTCAAAAAACTTTGCCTTCCGTACAGAAACACCTTTATTTATATTATCAGAGCCCGCAATGCCTTTTGACAATTGAATATACCTCCGCCAGTTCATTTTCCGTTTTACATCATGCAATATGTGTCATAACTATATCGAACTTATACACCTTCCCAGGACTGCCCTTATTTGTATATTATTGCTCTTTGTTTATTTGTCAAGCCGTACATTCAAAATAACAGTGATCTCCCCGCCCCATATCAACTTCCATGCCAACGGAATTAATTCGTTTTTCAATACAATTCCTGCAGTGTGCGGCTTCGTCCCCGGTACAAATCTTGTTCTGGTATAACTCATATTTAGGCCGGGCCCAGACAGGGGACAAATTAGGCATAACCACATTAGCACCGGCCATAAGGGCCAGTTCCCTGCCTCTCGGATGCAGCGTTCCCATTGCTGTAGTAGCAGGCAGCAAACAGTCGGGCACCAGCAAACGGGTAAGGGCCAGCATAACCAGCGTATCCTCTACTGTACCACCTTTTTCATTGCCCAGAGG
>DGEI01000033.1:1534-6986 GCA_002385885.1 Firmicutes bacterium UBA3930 | reverse complement strand
GGAGGATAAAAGATGAGTAAAACAAAAAAAAATATAGTGCTATTGTTATTAGCTTGCCTTTTGATGTCTGTTTTAAGTGGCTGCGCACCATCGTCTTCGGAACAGTCTGATGTAGGGCCTTCGGAAGAACCCCAGGAAACTGCCTACCAGAAGACCATTGTTATTGCACCGGCACTGGATTTCGTCAGCACGGAGACGCAAGTTACTACATCCGGGACAAGCAAATCTGTTTTTTTAATGGTGTTCAATACCTTGGTAGAACAGGACACAGAGAAAGGTGGATTAATCCCCTCGTTGGCCGAATCATGGGAACTGGTTTCGGATGATACCTGGGAGTTTAAGTTACGTAGGGGTGTAAAATTTCATGACGGCACTGATTTTACTGCAGAGGACGTGAAGTTTACTATAGAAAGAGGAAAGGAACAGGGTGCTTCAAAGGCTAAACTTGAATCAATTAAGAGAGTAGAGATAGTGGACGATTATACAGTACATATTATAATGAGCAAGCCTGATGTAGACATACTATATAAACTGACTGACCCCAACTGTGTTATTCTTTCCAAGAACGCCTTCGAGACCTTGAGTGAAGAAGAGGCGTACAAGATCGGTACCGGACCATACACCTACAACAGGTGGGAGCAGGGAGATTATTTATCTTTATTGAGGTTTGAGGATTACTGGGAAGGAACCCCCAAAACCGAAGAGATTGTGATTAGAAATATTCCGGAAGCGGCTTCAAGACTTATTGCTCTGCAAACAGGCGAAATTGATATTTGCATATCACCTCCCCAAATTGACCTTCACTATATAGCGGAGGATCCTAATTTGACCCTTTTACAAATACCGGGCGCAAATTGCCGTTACATAGGAATTAATAGTAGTAAAAAGCCGTTTAATGATATCCGCGTGCGCCAGGCCATTGCCCATAGTATTAACAGAAAAGGTTTTGTTGAGGCCGTATATGAAGGAAATGCTACAGTTCACAACAATGTAATGCACCCGGGGAATCTGTTCTACAAGGAAATTGAAGGGTATTCATATGATAAGGAAAAGGCACTGGCACTGCTTGCGGAAGCCGGCTATCCGAACGGTTTTTCGGCAACAATTTATTCATCGTCAGGAACGGTTCAAAAGGCGGTAGCTACGGTCATGCAAGCTCAGATGGCTGAAATAGGTATCGACCTTGAAGTTCAGTCACTGGAGACAGCAACATTCAATGCTACGGTAGCTCCCGGCTCTGATTATGACATGTGTGTTAACGGCTGGGGGGGATATGTAGTAGGACCGGATAATGCTTTAAGAAACATGTTCTATACCGGCGGAAATAACAATAACTTCGGGTTTTCAGATGAATACGTAGATAAAACACTGGATGAAGCCGTAAGCATATCCGATATCGAAACACGGAAAAAGCTATACGGAGAGCTTCAGGAATACATAACAAATCAAGCAGTATTTCTTCCCATAGCTATAGAGATGATTGACATGGGTGTCAAGTCAGACTTGGAAGGTTTTGTTCCTCCGCAAGGCTCGATTCAAAAGTTCAAAAATGTGTATATTCCTATAGAATAAAACCTTTCAAGTGAAGAGCTATCAACCTGTGTTTGATGACACAGGTTGATAGCATGATTAGGTATTATAAATCAATCATGATAATTCTGAATAGGGAGAGAGACCTAATGATCAGATACACAATCAGGCGATTATTAATGCTTATTCCGATACTTATCGCAGTATCATTGGTTGTTTATTTTATTGTCGACTTGGCACCGGGAGACGTGGTTGACGTTATTGCACCGGACGATGCCTCCCCGGAAGATAAAGAACTGTTGCGTGAAATGATGGGGCTTAACGATCCCTTTATAATACGTTATGCCAGATATATGCAGGGTTTAATGAGGGGAGACCTGGGCAAGTCATACGTGAATAATAGGGATGTGTTTGAAGTGTATTTCTCACGTTTGCCAAATACTCTTCTACTGGCCCTGGCAGGAGCGTTTGTTGCAGTGTTGATTGCGGTTCCTCTTGGCGTTGTATCAGCTATGCACCGAGGCTCGTGGAAAGATGCTATCAGTATGATTTTTGGTTTGCTTGGGTTGTCAATGCCTAACTTCTGGTTGGGATTATTGTTAATCATTTTTTTCTCACTCAAACTTGGACTTTTTCCTTCCTATGGGAGTGAAGGCTGGTCCAGTATTGTTTTACCGGCAATTACAGTAGGAACAGCGCAAGCTGCGCTTGTAATGCGAACGACACGTTCGTCTATGCTGGAAGTTGTTCGTCAGGACTACCTTCGTACCGCACGGGCAAAGGGTGTTCCTGAAAGGACAGTAATATATAAACATGCTCTTAGGAACGCATTGATTCCAATCGTAACTGTTATGGGAACACAATTGGGGGTATCTCTTGGCGGAGCGGTTTTTACCGAAACAGTGTTTGCTTGGCCGGGGGTGGGGCGTTTAGTTGTAGATGCTATTAACTCGCGAGACATACCTATGGTTACGGGGTGTCTTATTCTGACAACGATGCTTGCAAGTTTTTTAATACTATTAGTCGATATTGCTTATGCCTTCATTGATCCGAGAATAAAAGCACGTTATACAAAGTGAGGGAGAGCCATGCCTATTATTCAGAATGAAACGGATAAAAAAGCTGTTATAAAAAGATATAAAAGACGCAGCATGTGGGCTGAAGTGTGGAGAAATTTTAAGAAAAGTAAAGGTGCCATGACCGGAATTATCATTCTTATTGTAGTGTTGTCGGCATGTACTATTGGGGAGTTCATATATGATTATCATGAAGACATTGTTAAGCAGAGTTTTGACCAAAGGTTACTAAGACCATCATGGAAGCATCCCTTTGGTACTGACCAGTACGGACGTGATATTTTTGCCCGCATTCTTTACGGGGGGAGATATTCATTTTCTGTCGGCGTGGTGGCTGTAATAATATCATTTTCCATTGGCACTACGCTTGGGATAGTGGCTGGTTATTATGGCGGTGTAATTGAAAACATCATAATGAGAATAACAGATGTGTTTGCCTCTATTCCGAGTGTACTGCTGGCCATCGCTATAACCGCAGCATTTGGACAAAGCCTACTAGTACTAATGTTTGCAGTAGGTGTAGTAGGGGTGCCGGCTTTTTGCCGTGTGGCAAGGGCGTCAGTGATGACAGTTGTGGGGCAGGAGTATGTGGAAGCAGCCCATGCAGCCGGGGCAAAAAACTGGCAGGTACTAATCAGACATATTGTTCCTAACTCAATGGCACCCATAATTGTGCAGTGTACCCTGCGAGTGGCTCAAGCTATTATTACAGCATCTGGGCTTAGTTTTCTAGGGCTTGGAGTTCCAACGCCTTCGCCGGAATGGGGAGGTATGTTATCTGATGGGCGTGCATACATCCGTGATTATAGTTATATGACCATGTTTCCCGGTCTTGCAATTATGATTACCGTACTTGCAATAAATCTGATAGGGGATGGTTTACGGGATGCCATGGATCCTAAACTAAAACGCTAGAAGGGATGATAATATTGCCATGAATAGTAAAGGCATGACGGATTTAGTTTTAAAAATAGAAAATCTTGTCGTTCACTATGAAACAGAGGATGGGATTGTAGAAGCTGTTAACGGTATAGATTTACAGTTAGAGCGAAAGCGTGTGCTCGGTTTGGTCGGAGAAACAGGTGCAGGGAAAACCACGACGGCATTAGCAATTCTTAACTTGGTTCCCGATCCTCCCGGGGTAATAAAAAGCGGGAGAATAATAGTAAATGGAAAGGATATTTTAAATCAAGATATAAAGGAACTCGAGAGAATACGTGGTAAGGATGTATCTATGATATTCCAAGACCCCATGACGTCACTTAATCCTGTATTTACAGTAGGGGAGCAAATTGCCGAAAGCATTATGTTGCATGAGGAAGTAAGCAAAAGGGAGGCTTACGAACGTGCGAGAGAGTTGCTCGAACTGGTCGGGATACCGCAGGACAGGGCTGATGAATATCCGCATCAATTTTCTGGTGGAATGAAACAACGCGCGCTTATAGCCATTGCCTTGGCATGCCGTCCTAAACTGCTCATTGCGGACGAGCCAACAACAGCACTGGACGTTACCATCCAGGCGCAGGTGCTTGAGGTTATGGCCGAGATAAAAGAAAAATATGAAACATCAATGATAATGATAACTCATGACTTGGGAATTGTGGCAGAAACCTGCGATATGGTAGCCGTTATGTATGCTGGTAAGATTGTTGAGCAAGGTACTCTTAAAGATGTTTTCAATAATACTAAGCACCCTTATACCGAAGGGCTGTTTAATTGCATTCCCAAGATTAATGACAGAAAAGCTGAACTTATACCGATACCAGGCTTAATGCCCGACCCTACGAATCTTTCCAGGGGTTGTGCTTTTGCGCCGAGGTGTTCATATGTTATGAAGGAATGTCATGAACGTCCGGTAGAATTGAAAAGAATTAACGATACGCATATGGTTGCATGTCATGCATATGACATTCAGGACTTCCATATCAGAAGGAGAGTGGGGAAAAGATAATGGCCGAAAATATGATTGAAGTTAAAAACTTAAAAAAATATTTTAAAACACGACGTGGCATGCTGCAAGCTGTTGACGATGTGAGTTTTTTGGTTCAAAAAGGAAAAACCCTCGGTATCGTTGGAGAGTCAGGTTGTGGGAAGTCAACCACAGGAAGGGTTATTTTGCGGCTTATTGAGCCGACTGTAGGGGAAATTATATTTAATGGTCGGGATATTACGCGGATTAGCAAGAGAGAGCTTAGAAAATTAAGAAAGGATATGCAAATAATATTTCAAGATCCCTATTCTTCGCTTGATCCTCGTAAGACTATCAATCAAATAATAAGCGAACCTATTGAATTGAATAAAATAATAAAAGATAAGAGGGAAAGGGAAAGACGTGTGTTGGAATTAATGGAAATCGTAGGCCTGACAGAAAGGCTAATTAACGCATACCCCCATGAACTGGACGGGGGAAGGCGTCAGCGGGTGGGAATTGCCCGTGCCTTGGCAACGAACCCTAAATTTATCGTATGTGACGAGCCGGTATCGGCTCTAGATGTTTCTATTCAGGCGCAAATATTGAATCTGTTAGGTAAGCTTAAGAAACAGTTTGGGTTAACTTATATATTCATTACACATGACCTTGCTGTTGTTAATCATTTTGCTGATGAAATTGCTGTTATGTATCTGGGGAAAATAGTGGAAAAGTCAGGGGCAGAAGAGTTGTTTGTTAATCCAATTCATCCTTATACAAAAGCTTTACTTTCAGCTATTCCGATACCGGAAGTATCCTCAAGGGATAAAAAAAGAATGATTCTCAAAGGTGAGGTGACTTCCCCTATTAACCTGCCAGATCAGTGTCGTTTTGCAAAGCGTTGTATGTATGCAGATTCAAAATGTTGGGAATCCGG
>DGEI01000033.1:0-1143 GCA_002385885.1 Firmicutes bacterium UBA3930 | reverse complement strand
GGAGCATAATGAAAGGACAAATCCAATAACACCGCATATGCGTGCTATTGACGGCTTAAATCCGGCTGATATTGCTTTTAGTGAAGCACGAAGTTCAGGGTTTACAACATGTGTCACAGGGCCCGGAAGTATTAATCTTATTGGTGGTACATTTGCTGCTGTTAAAACCTGTGGCAATATAGTCGATAAAATGGTTTTACGATACCCAGTTGCAATGAAGGCGGCTCTTGGAGAAAACCCAAAGTATCGTTATACAGAACGAAAAATGTCTCCCCATTCACGTATGGCATCGGCAGCAATAATTCGTGAAGCCCTGGTTTCTGCAAATGAATACGGTGACAGACTAAGGCTAGCACAAGATGATCCTGGAAAAAAGATAGAACGCAATCTAAGATGGGAGGAGTTATTACCTGTTGTTACAGGTAAGCTCCCCATGAAATTCCATGTACATCGGGCAGATGACATCGCAACAGCAATCAGAATAGCCAATGAATTTGGCCTTTATTATACGCTCGATCATTGTACTGAAGGATATTTGATTACAGATTATTTAAAAGAACAGTTGAATAAAAGGTGCAAAGGAATTATTATTGGCCCTCTTTCTAATTATAAGAGCAAACTTGAGTTGAAGAATAAAGAAGGGCATAAATTACCGAAAATACTATATGATGCCGGAATTCCTTTTGCTATAGCCAGTGATTTTCCTGTATCAACCTATGAAGCTATGTTGGCATCGGTTGCTTTATCAGTAAGTGAAGGGTTACCGGAAGAAATAGCTTTAAGATCGATTACGTTGGAGTCGGCCAGAGTTATCGGCATAGATGATAGAGTTGGAAGCCTGGAGGTGGGTAAAGACGCTGATATAGCAGTATTCTCCAGAAATCCTCTTGACTATAAGTCATACTGCCAAATGACTATTATCAACGGTGAAATTGTCTATAGGAAGGCTGTTTGATTACAAGGCACATAAATAAAAACTAGCAGCAAATGAATTGGATATAAGCGATATAGAATTTGGTTTATAGTTTTAGCCGCTGATGAAAGAACACGTCACTACGGCGTGTTTTTTCTATTGCAATAAGGCTGTGTCAACGCCGGGCTGTTTTTGACCGAAAATGGGGGTGCGGACATTTTTTTGGACTT
>DGEI01000016.1:20824-32172 GCA_002385885.1 Firmicutes bacterium UBA3930 | reverse complement strand
CCTTACCATATCCGCAGGCCGGAGCCGGGAATTATTTATAGAAGAACCGTCGGTCTGCGGAGTTTCTATTTTTTCTGCTTTATCCAGTCGATATTGTTCAGTCTCATCTGGAGAACTCTGTCCGGATCCCCCGGTGTGTTCATCCTGGTGATTTTGATTATCCTCCTGTTTTTGGTTGGTTGACTGAACATCCTGCAGCTTTGATATGGGTTGAGCGTCCGAATGTGCCGGTGTTCTTTCCTGTTTCTTTTCAGATACATAAGGATATGTGCTGCTGCGGTTATACAGCTGTTCCAGTTGAAAGTTCAGCCTTCTTATCATGGTCTCCATATAATATATTGACTTGTTTGCCTGGTGAAACTGATCCTGGAGGGCATATACTGTTGGAATTATATTTTCCAGCTGCCTTTCAACGGATTTTACCCTTTTTTCAAGTTTTTTAAGGTTTTTGTCCATGACATCCATCAGCTCAGTGTTATTGTTGTATGATGGATAATATGCATGTGAATTTCCGTTTGTCCCATATTTTACGGATACCTGCTGTACATCAATGATATCCGGGATTATCATGTAATCTGAACTCCACAGTTTAATAGATGGAGGAATACCAGGTTTATCAAAAGAAGTATAGGTGAAAAAGACGGGTGGACGGGACTTATTGCCGGGGAGCGTTTGCGGAGCGCTCCAGGTATTGCCCATATCCTTCGATACAACATAGTGGATGCCGCCGTTCATTTCCCACAGACAGTACAAATTGCCGCCCAAAACCACAACAGGACGGATGGGTTCTGCCTGGCCTTTGTACAGTGTTTTGACCGGATGAAATCCGGTTGATGAGGATGAAGCATCGGTAAATGAGAGGTATACTATCGAGTATTGGTTATTTTCCTGTTCTTTCCATACTATATGCATTTGTCCGTCCCCGTGTACAAACAGATTGCAGTCGGGATAATTATATCCGCACTTGTATACGTTTACGGGTTTCGACCATTCATGTGAATCAGGGCTAAAAAGCGAGTAGCGGAGAAGGTAATCATTGGCATTTTTTTGGCTGAAAAGCAGATGAAGGCGCGAATCACAGTCAACTGCAGCACTGTGTATGCTGGTTGAGCGTTCGGGAGTATATACCCATACCTTTCCGCCGTTCCATTCGTTTTTCTTTCCCGAATAATGTATTATAGCTTCCGAAGAACGCCTTGATAGGCTTTTTATACAATATACAATATGAGTAAGTGCATGAGAAGCCAATATAGAAAAATTAGGGATTATCTGGGTGCGATAACGGTTATGTTCTACCGTCTGATACTGCCATTTCAGACCGTCCCACCGGCAATATATCAGCTGATCTGCCTGTGTTAAAGCCAAAAGATGGATTATACCCTCCGGGTCTATTGCTGCTTCGAAGTCTTTTATGTGTTGCAGGTTTAGCGTGGAAGGAGGGCCGAATGCTTGCTCCTTAAATGATCTGTATATTATTGTATGCTCGTCAGACAGGAAAAAATGCCAGGATGTCTCCGACGGTGTTTTCAGCAGGAAAGACTTATTATCGCTATATGTCATTATTATCACCCGTTTCAAAACTCGTCATTTACTACATCTTATGACAGTTGTCAATATTTTATCACCTTTGGTTTTTGGATAATGTTAAGCTTATTATCACATATAGTACCTCTTTTTCATATTATGCATTGAGAGGAAATACTCATTTATTTCTTAAATGCAGATAAAAAGGAGGGTTAGGGATGTCATTCTATTCCTACAAAAACCAAGGAAATGAACTCAGTCCTGCTCGAATCGGATTTGATGGATGCAGAAAGATCATTGAAAAGGTGTGTATACAGGTAAATAAGGTTTATGATGCTTGTCTGCAGCAGGAAACGCTTAATGATGTCAGGATTATAGTAAAGGATGTCAAGGGGCACTGGTCAGATTTTGTGCCGCCTTTCACTTTATTAAGCTGTCGAAGCACCAGCGTTAAAGGTAAACTGATAGGAACCCAGATTACCAGGCTGCCTGATCGCCCCAACTTTGCAAGGGTTCAAACAAAAGTAGAGATACCGGTTGAAGTAGTGTTTGAAGATGCGAACAATAAAAAGGGCAGCGGCAATAGTATTATAACAGTACCTAAGGATGTTATCTTGTTTGTGCCTGATGAATCGGTTATCCCCTTCCAGCTGGAAAGTACCGTTAATGCCATATGTGTATCCGGCAAGGCTGTTTCAGGCGATATGTTAAGATTTGACGTGGATGTATGTGTCACTATTATATTAAAGATTGTGGCTAAGGTTGAACTGCTGGTACCTTCATTTGGATTCTGTCAAATACCGCCCTGTGAAGAATTTGCAGAAAATGTATGTGAAGAATTCTTCAGGCTGCCGTTGTTTCCACCCCAGCTTGAAGATACATCCTGTTCGCCTCGATCCCCAAATCCACGTCTGCAGTCCACCGATATTGAGCAGGAAGACTAAAACCAGAAAAAAATGGAAAGGATTATTTCCTTTCCATTTTTTTTTTGATTACCGTATTTATGAGTTGACAATTATTTCTGACAAACCGTTAATTGAGACTGATAAGCAGCAGTTATAAATGCCAATATTTGCAGATATTTACCCTATCTGGAACGATTTAGTTATTATACTTGTATATTACATATAAATGTATTAAAATATATATATATCATAAATAGGAATGTAGAACTATTGAACTGGGAATATAATACCAGCCATAGAAAAATGCAGTGTTTTATATATAGTATGGTTTATGTAATAAAAGTCGGTTAGCTATTGCGTAACAAAGGAGGAAGGGGGAAAAGGTAGCTAACTACTCCCATTCTTTCACTTTACATGTCGGCTTTATGTTAGCAAGCCTGTTGGAAAATGATGACAACAGTATCAAATGTTATGGAGACTAATCTTTTTACAATTAGTAAAAATGAAAGTATCAGCAAAGCGCAGATACTGATGAGGGAAAATAGAATAGGATGCCTGCCTGTAATGAATGAAGATAAACAGCTGGTGGGCATTATAACTACATGGGATGCAATGATGTCTGATCCAGGTGATATTGTAGCTGATGTGATGACTGCTCCGGTCATTTGTATTGAACCTGCAACATCAATATGGGAAGCGAAGGAAATAATGGAGGAAAATAACATAGAAAGGCTGCTTGTACTTGAAGGTGAGAAATTAGCCGGTCTTGTAACCAAGACCAGGTTATTTTCAGAAGTTGCCAAGCATTATGATATACTGACGAAACTCAATAAAATTGATTATTTGATTTACCAGGGCTCCAGGCTTCTAAAAAAGGGTATTGAAATCTCGATTATATTTATGGACCTCGATGGTTTCGGTGATATTGACAAGAAATACGGTCACATGTTCGGTGATTCTATATTGAGGGAATTAGGAGATTTGCTGACTGAATCAGTACCCAAGTGCTGTTATGTGTGCCGTTATGCCGGTGATGAGTTTGCTGTACTGACACCTTATGATAAAGGAAAATGTAAGGAATTGGCTGTGAAATTGCTGAAAACCATATCGATGCAAGTATATGGGGCCGATAAAGTCAGTGTTTCAGCCTCGGCAGGGATTGCAGGAACACGGTGCAGTCCGGGGCGTCCGTACCAGGACTATGCCGGACATATGAGAGAACTATTGAATCTTGCCAGCCTGGCTTCGACAAAGGCTAAAAGGTCCGGAAAACCTTTGGAGACGGTTGATTAATATTTTAAAAATGATGCAAATTGCCCTGCATGTACTATTGCATTTAGAGATAGATATGATATAATTGCTTTTGTAGTTTTGATGTAACAGGATATGTAGCAATGGGGTGCATGGGTGTATTATATAGGTTAGTTATACCTGTACTGATGGACATATCCGTCAGTATTTTTTTATGAACAAGTGGCCGGTAATATTGTCATATGGGCTTCCGCAGAGTAGCGGTAAATTGCACTGTTCATTATGGATTTACCCTGTCTCCATATACATATCAGATTATTGTTTTTCCATGTCCAAATTATATATTTTACACGGCAGGGCTGAAGCCGGAACAATGGGCATGGAAGGATAAAACAATGCTATTCTTGGCTTTAGTCCAAGTTGAATAATTAGCAATGGAGGTAGTTATGGATAAGCTATTTGTTGGACTTTATAATTTAGGCATTGGACAAATTGTCATGTTTATCATTGGTGGTATTCTTATTTACCTTGCTGTAAAAAAAGAGTATGAACCAATGCTGCTGCTTCCCATAGGTTTTGGGACGATACTTGTAAACCTGCCTCTTTCAGCGGTACTGGAATACGAAGGAGCTCCCGGCGTACTTAAAATACTGTTTGATGCCGGTATCCAGACCGAGCTCTTTCCGGTTTTAATATTTGTAGCAGTCGGAGCTATGATCGATTTTACTCCCCTGTTTGTCAATCCTACTATGCTTTTCTTTGGAGCTGCAGCACAATTCGGCATATTTGCCACAATTGTAGTAGCGCTCCTGGTTGGCGCGGATGATCTGAAAGTGGCTTCGGCAATAGGTATTATTGGTGCAGCAGACGGTCCTACGGCAATATTTGTGGCTACTAAGTTTGCACAGAAATACCTGGGGCCGATTACGGTGGCAGCCTATTCGTATATGTCCCTGGTCCCCATTGTACAGCCGCCGGTAGTAAGGCTTCTGACCACCAAAAAGGAACGCATGATAAGAATGGATTATCGGGACGTTAAGGTCCCCAAGGCTGTAAAGATTTTATTCCCGATTTTAATTACTATTATTGCGGGTATAATTGCTCCAATAAGCGTTCCATTGGTGGGTCTTTTAATGTTCGGAAACCTGATAAGGGAGTGCGGGGTGTTGGAGAGGCTTTCCCAATCTGCCCAGAACGAATTGGCCAATCTTGTTACTATACTTCTCGGCATAACGATAGGTTCGACCATGAAAGCGGAGGCTTTTTTACAGCCTACGACCCTGGTTATTCTTTTAGGCGGACTGGCAGCCTTTATATTTGACACCGCGGGTGGTGTGCTGTTTGCTAAATTCCTTAACCTGTTCCTGAAGAAGAAGATAAACCCCATGGTAGGCGCAGCAGGCATATCGGCTTTTCCTATGTCCGCAAGGGTTATCCAGAAGATGGCACAAAAAGAGGATCCATCAAACTTCATACTGATGCAGGCAGTCAGCGCAAATGTTGCAGGCCAACTGGGTTCCATAATCGCCGGCGGTTTAATCCTGGCTTTGGTACCTCTTTTGGTAGGATAAAACGGGAGGTGTTGTTGTATGTTTGATTTTTTAGTCGGCGCATCCAATATTACTAAATCCTTATTTTTGATGGTTGTGGGAGTGCTGGGAACTCATGCCACCCTCCTGCTGTTCTATATCATGATAAAGGTGCTGTTAAAAATCTTTACCCGCAACGCTAAGACAAACAACTAATATAACCGGCTTAATAATATATAGTATATGATGTTTATTAATAATATTTAATCTTTATAAGGGAAGGAGAAATGATAATGTTCTGGGTTTATACAGCCATTGTAGTATCAATTGCTGCATTTGGCATCGCAGCATATCTGTACCGTTGGGTAAAGAACCAGCCCAAAGGCAGTGAAACTGCAGAAGAAATTGCAATGCTCATAAGGCGAGGGGCTAACACTTTCCTTAGCAGAGAGTATAGAATACTGGCAGTATTTGCGTCAATTATTGCAGTAATCATATTTATATTCCTGCCTGAATTAGTCTGGAAGAGCAGTAATGTACTGCTGAATTTAAGAATGGCGTTCGCATTTTTGTTTGGCGCATTTCTGTCGGCTCTTGCCGGTAAAATCGGTATCGATATTGCTACAATCGCCAATGTTAAGTCAGCCGTAGCAGCAAAAAAAAGCATAGTACCGTCTTTTGCAATTGCTTTTAAGGGCGGTGCTGTAATGGGAATGGCAGTAGTCGGAGCCAGCCTTTTTGGAGCCGGCATATTGTACATTACTACCAGGGATCCAAACACGGTATTGAGCTTTAGTTTTGGTGCAAGTACTTTAGCTTTATTTGCAAAAGCCGGTGGAGGTATATATACCAAAACTGCCGATATCAGTGCCGACCTGGTGGGTAAGGTTGAGCTGGGAATTCCCGAAGACGATCCCAGGAATCCTGCCGTTATAGCCGACAATGTAGGCGATAATGTAGGCGATGTAGCCGGAATGGGCGCTGATCTGTTTGACTCTAACATAGCGTCAATTGCAGCTGCAATGGTAATCGGACTGGTTATTGGAGAACAGAATTTGGTGTTCAGCTATGCAACACTGGGTTTGCTGGCCTCAATACTGGGTGTGTTATTTATCAGCCTGGGAAAACATAAAAATCCCGGGAAAGCTTTGAATACCGGGACATATATCACAACAGGAATTTTTGCTGTTTTGACAGCTGTGGCATCAATAATATTCAATTACAGCTTCCGCATCTGGGGAGCTACTATGGTAGGGCTTGTAGTCGGAGTAATAATTGGTATAACCTCGGATTACTTCACCGCTGATAATAAAAAGCCGGTTGCTGAAGTAGCAAGAGCTTCGCATACGGGTCCTGCATTTACCATAATCAGCGGCCTTTGCTACGGACTGCTGAGCTGTTTCCCGGCACTTCTGGGTATTGGCGTTTCAGCTCTTACAGCTTATAAGCTCTGTGAACCGCTTGGTGACGGATATGCCATGTTCGGTATAAGCATGGCTGCAATCGGGATGCTGTCGGTTGTAGGAATGATTATCTCAAATGACGCCTTTGGACCTATTGTCGATAACGCAAGGGGTCTGGTTGAAATGGCAGGAATGGGAGATGACGCCCTGACCGTTACCGACGAGCTGGATGCAGCAGGGAATACTGCTAAAGCCATAACCAAGGGATTTGCTATTGGTGCAGCCGGGCTTACCGTTATCGCTCTGTTGGGCGCATACCAGGAAATAGTCAGAGAGGCAACTGATATGGTTATTGGATTTGACATAATGAATCCGCTGGTGTTCTTCGGTATAATGGTGGGCCTTGCAGTTCCGGCGGTATTTGCTGCTATGCTTATGATGGGTGTGGATCGCAATGCCCAGAGAATGGTTGAGGAGATCCACCGCCAGTTTGAAAGCATACCCGGTTTGAAAGAAGGGCGGCCGGGTGCCAGGCCGGAATACGAGAAATGCATTGACATTGCAACCGTTGGTGCTTTGAAAGAACTGATCCCTGCAGGGTTAATGGCCATACTTGTCACGCTGGCAGTGGGCTTTATCGGTGGAATTCATGCTGTAGGAGGATTCCTTGCAGGAAACATCATGTCAGGCTTGTTCCTTGCTCTGTTTATGGCCAATGCAGGAGGGCTTTGGGATAATTCCAAGAAGTATATCGAGTCCGGAGCGTATGGCGGTAAAGGTTCCGATGCCCATAAGGCTGCCGTAATCGGTGATACCGTCGGTGATCCCTGTAAAGATACAGCAGGGCCATCTTTGAATACACAGATAACAGTCGTATCGTTGATTTGTTCTCTTGCAGCCGTACTGTTCATAAACTACTCATTATTCTAAGCGGTCAAAAAATGGGGAGGGCAAAACTGCCCTAAGTCCCTTGACCATATATGACATATGTATGGAATGCCATTATAACAGAAAAGCCGCCCGCCTTTGAAAAGGCGGGCGGCTTTTCTGCTGGGAAATTGCCATTTCCGCCGTATCTTCTTTTTCCGGTTCAGATTCGAATGTGGTCCGAAAAAGAGTTTTTTGAGGGCTGCTATTTCCATAATATACATTTTCAAAGTCTTATAACCATAGGCTAAACACAATATATTGATATTATCATAATGGAACACGCTACAGATTGTCCATATAGGCAATAAGAACTGTTTTGCGTTATATTCTTTTTTGTATTCAAATAGCATGGGCAGCTTTATTATTTCGAAAACATGACGTGCATCATAAAAAAGGCGCAAAAATATTGGATATGGCGTAAAATGCGGTGCGTACCATTGAACATACTGTCTTTTTAAACTATAATAAATAATATACATGGCAATAATCGCCTGTTAATATATGCTCTAAGAGAGTACAAGGAGACGATGCTTTTTGAAACAATCAGCGTATTTGCTGGATACTCATGTACACACATCTGAAGTCAGCAGCTGCGGCAAGGTTGAGGCCGCACAGATGGTAAGGTATTATAAAGAGGCCGGCTATAACGGTATAATCATAACCGATCATTACTATAAAGAGTACTTTGAAAGTATGCTGGAAGGTTCCTGGGAGGAGAAAACTGATATATATTTATCGGGCTACAGAGCGGCACTGGATGAAGGAAAGCGTATAGGTGTCGATGTGTTTCCGGGCATGGAGATCCGCTTTCATGATTCCCCCGATGATTATTTGATATTCGGGATAGATGAAGAGTATCTTTTAAACAATCCGAAGTTATACAATCATACGTTGAAAAGTTACAGGGATTCGATAAAAGGACAGGATATCCTTATTTTTCAGGCTCATCCCTTCAGGCCGGCTTGCCTTCCTGCCGAACCCGGGCTGCTGGATGGAGTGGAGGTTTTCAACGGAAATCCCCGGCATAATTCCGGTAATGATATGGCGTATGCCTTTGCGGAAGAATATGGATTGCTTATGATTTCAGGCTCCGATTCCCATCGGGTTGAGGACGTTGGGCGTGGCGGTATTATACTCCAACGTCCTGTTAAATCAATCCATGATCTGGTTTCCATGCTTAAAAACAGGGAACCTATGGAGCTGATTATAGCAGAAAACGGCATAGATTTTCTATATACTGGATTATAATCTGTTTGCAGGAGTTTAGTGTTGAATTCTTTAATGGAAAGGACCGATTTATATGCAAAGGGAAAAAGGAGTGGCATACTGCGGCCTTGTTTGTGCTTTTTGCAGTAAAAATGTAAACTGTGCCGGATGCCGTAATGATGGTTGTGAAACAAGAGAATGGTGCAAAAACTTGCAGTGTTGTGTTGGAAAGAGACTGGAAGGTTGTTGGGAATGCGATGAATTTCCGTGCAATGGTGGCATGCTGGACAATATTCGAATAAGGGCTTTTGCAAAATTCATAAGGGAGCATGATCAGGAGTTTCTTTTGGAATGCCTCGAAAACAACGAGAAAAGAGGCATATCATATCATTATCCAGGTGAACTAACCGGTGATTACGATGCACCGGACACAGAAGACGGGATCATTGATATGATCTTAGGCGGAAATATAAGAATGACGGTTAAATAAGGGCAGCTGCCAACCTGTGAGCATTTTAAGCGAATGAATAAGTCCCTGATAATTATCAGCATAATACTTTGAACACATATAAGAAAAGAATACAAAATAAGGGAGAAGGTGATTTTATGAAATCTGTTATGATTCGTAAACCAGGTGAAATAGCTGTTGTTGACAGCCCCATGCCTGCTGAACCGGAAAAAAATGAGGTTATTGTAAGAATTAAAGCAGCGGGAATATGCGGTTCTGATTTGCACGTTTATCATGGCAGATCGGCATTTGCTGCATATCCAAGGATTATCGGCCATGAACTGGCCGGTGAAGTCTATCAGGCAGGCAGTTTGGTTTCGGACCTGAAACCAGGGGATAAGGTGGCAATAGACCCTGTGATTTCATGCGGAAATTGTTATGCCTGCAGAATTGGACGGCATAATGTATGCAGCAGTGTGAAAGTCCTCGGGATTCACGTTGATGGCGGTTTTAGCCAGTATATCAAGGTGAATGCCGGTAATGTCCATAAAATCCCGGATAATATACCGTGGGAAGAAGCAGCCGTAATAGAGCCTTTCACAATTGCTGCCGAGGCTGTTGACAGGGGACGGCTTTCTGCCGATGACAGCGTTCTCATATGTGGGGCCGGTCCTATTGGCCTTGCCATCCTTCAGGCAGTCAGAAGGGCTGGAGCCAAAGCTATGATAATGGATATTATAGACAGCCGTCTGGAGAGAGCGAAAAAAATGGGTGCCGAAAAAGTGGTTAACACAAATAATACTGATCTGGTGAAGGCCATAATGGATTTCACAGACGGAGAAGGTGTAAATCTCATATTTGAGGCAACGGGCAGCATAAGTGTGCTGGAATTATGTGTATCAGCACTGGTCTCCCAGGCTGGCCGTATAGTAGTCCTGGGATATCCCCGGGAAACTGCCAGAATTACCCCCCTGGATATAATGAGAAGAGAGCTTGATATAATAGGATCCAGGCTGAACAGAAATATGTTCCCTGAGGTTATTGAGTGGATAAAGGCAAAAGAGATTGAACCTTCAAGTATTATTTCTCATGTTTTCCCTATGGAAAAAGTCAGGGAAGCCATAGAAATGTACGACAGTGAACCTGAAAAAACATGTAAAATAGTTTTGACATTTTAGATGTAATAAAGGGGAATTATATCAATGCCTCCTGTTAGCTTGCTTATCAAGCCTGCCTCCAGCAACTGCAGCTTAAGGGGCAAATACTGTTTTTATCATTCTCTTGCTGAGAACAGACAGACCAATGTCTGGATCCCCTCGGCGAAAAACCGGGGGCAAAAAAGCATTCATTGACTTATAAAAGGCATGCATACTTATTAGAGGCACTGTTTGATCGATGGTATACCGATATTTGCCGGGGGGAAATGATAAACATAAGATAATTTGACAATATTATTGGCATGGCTATGGGCTGCAGGCCTGAGGCATGTGGAATGTCAGGTATCTGCACATGTCAGTTTGTTGTTGAAGCCGATGGGGGTGTATATCCATGTGATTTCTATGTTATTGATGAATGGTATCTGGGAAATTTGACACAATCTTCCTTTGAAGATATAAGAAGTTGTAAAACAGCAAACAGGTTCATTGAGGTTTCAAAGTATATAGATCCCAGTTGTGCTGAGTGCATATGGTTTAACCTGTGTCGCGGAGGATGCAGGAGAGACAGGGAATCTTTTGAAGAAAGCAAACCTGAGTTGAACCGTCTTTGCGGGGCTTATTCTGAGTTTTTGAATATGCAGGAAACAGGATAATGCAGCTGGCAAGGATGTATTCAAGGATGTGACAAGAAAGAGCACCATGTAAAATTCAAAGGAAGGGAAAAATAAACTTGTTAGCTTGTAATGGACTGTGATAGTATAAATTGGAATAAATAATAAAGATAAGGACACAAACACTTAGACATCATCATATTCTATACACTTTTGTTTATTAAATGTTAAGCATAAATCAGTTCGGATTGTTTTTTTGCAGCTATTCACATGGTTTTGATTGAAAAATGCATGATATCCAGGTCAAACTTCTGATTTTCATAACTTCGAATGTACAGCATATAATTATAAAATAACTATATAAATAATAAATATAAGAACATG
>DGEI01000016.1:0-20637 GCA_002385885.1 Firmicutes bacterium UBA3930 | reverse complement strand
AATATAAGAACATGGAGGGTGTTATTTTACTATGGCATATGTAAATGTTAAGGAAATACTTCTGAAGGCAAAGGAAGGGAATTATGCAGTCGGGGCTTTTAATATAGTGGATTACTCCACTGTACGGGCCGTAATTCAGGCTGCAGAGCGGGGAAATTCACCGGTAATAATTCAGACTTCGGTTAAAACGGTTAATTATTATGGCTATACCCCAATAGTAAATTGGGTGAAACATCTGGCCGATAACGCTGAAGTTCCCGTAGCGCTGCATTTGGATCACTGCAAAGATTTGGAGGTTATCCGGAGGTGCATAGAGGCCGGCTGGAGTTCCGTTATGATTGACGCTTCCCTGTCGCCGTTCGAAGAGAATGTCCGGATAACCCGCGAGGTTGTTGATATGGCGAAAAAATATAACGTAACGGTGGAAGGTGAGCTGGGAGCTATTGTAGGTGTGGAGGATGATATATTTGTTGATGAAGATGAAAGCTATCTGGCTGATCCTGAAAGCTGTGTCAGATATATTGAAGCAACAGGTATAGATGTGCTTGCTCCCGCAATCGGAACTGCTCATGGGTTATATAAAAAGAAGCCAAATCTCAATTTTGACCTGTTGAAAAATATTGCCGAAAGGACAAATATCCCCATAGCAATTCACGGAGGTACTGGCCTGACTGAAGAGATGTTCAAAAAATGTATAGAAAATGGTGCTTGCAAAATAAACATATCAACGGATTTAAAGCATGTCTTTAGAACATCAATAGAAGCTTTTTATAAAGAGAATCCAGGTGAATATGAACCTTTAAAGGTACTGGCTCATATGGAAAAGGGAATAGAAAATCTTATAACGTCATATATAAATGTGTTTGGCAGTGCAGAAAAAACTGAAAAAGGGGTGTAATGCGTTATGCTGAAAGCTTTGATATTTGATTGTGATGGAGTAATAGCTGAAACGGAAAGGGACGGGCATAGAGTCGCTTTTAATAAAACCTTCAAAGAGTTTGGGATAGATGCAGAATGGGATGTTGAAGAATACGGCAGGCTGGTAAAGATATCAGGGGGCAAAGAGAGGATGAAGAATTACTTTCAGAACCATCCTGAACTCCTTGATTCGGGTGAAGATCCGGACGAATTGGTGCTAAAGCTGCATAAGCGCAAGACAGAGATATTTATGGAAATGGCTGCTAAAGGAGAAATGCCTGTAAGGCCCGGGATAAACAGGATTTTTGACGAAGCATATGAGAAAGGTTTAATCCTGGCAATATGCTCAACCTCCAACGAGAAAAGCGTAAAATCATTGGTCAAAGCCCTGATGGGTGAACAAAGGCTTGAGAAGTTTCATGGAATACTGGCAGGAGATATTGTGAAAAGGAAAAAACCGCATCCTGATATTTACGAGCTGGTCAAAGAGAGGTTTAACCTTGAAGGGAATGAATGCATAGTGGTGGAAGACACGGAAAACGGCCTTAAGGCAGCTAAAGCTGCAGGGATGTACTGTATAGTTACCCCCAGTTTTTATTCCCATGAAGAGGATTTTTCAGAAGCCGATATTGTCGTTTCCAGTTTAGGTGATCCGCAATTGACTGAAATAGAAGTGATAAAGGCCAGTCTCTCTTTAGACAGGGAAGTTAAATACATTACAATTGATGACTTAAATAAGATAGTAAAATAATCCATATATATGACTATGCAGTATTATTTTGAATTTTTCCTGTAAAGGTTAGGAAGGGATTTTATATGTATCTGCTATCAATGGATTTCGGTACTACTTCAATAAAGATGGGTATATTGACACGGGACTTGGAATTAATAAAAACGGCTAAAGCCGAATACCGGTACAGGGTATACAATCACAATTGGGTAGAGCTGGATATAGAAGATGTAATTGCAGCTATGGCAGAAGGACTGAAAAATTTATCAGATTACCTGGAGAAAGTCGAAATTGTTGTATTTGATACATTTTCGCCGTCAGTTGTAATTATGGATCGGGAGGGGGAAGCGCTTTACCCGATTATAACCCACCTGGACCGGAGAAGCAAAAAGCAGATGAAGTATATTTCAAGAGAAATAGGGGTTACAGAATTTCAAAATATTACAGGTATCAAACCATTTATCGGCGGAGCTTCGGTTACTTCCATGTTATGGCTTAAGGAGAATGAACCTTCGTTATTTAATAAAGCATACAAGATTGGACATTTTAACACATATGTATATCATTTATTAACCGGAATATGGGTTACAGATCCGGTAAATGCCTCTATGACCGGCCTGTTTGAAACGATTGAAGGCAGCGGATGGTCTGATACAATATGCAAAACAGTTGGTATACCGGAACAGAAACTGCCCGATATTGTAAAACCGGGTGTCATTGCAGGACATCTTACGAGAAAGGCTGCCCAATTGACAGGTCTTCGCGAGGGTATTCCCGTTGCCGTTGGTACCAATGATGCGGCTGCTGCTCAGGCGGGTGCCGGCAATACAAAGGCAGGTGACATGTTAATTGTTTCAGGCAGCAGTGAAATGATATCAATTCTGACAGATAAGGCGGTTGTTAATGATAAATACTATTTGCGAAGAGCGGCAGCAGATGGTTTATGGCAGATATTTGCCATTACTGCCAGTGGATTGGTAATCGACTGGTTCCGAAGAGAATTCTATAAGGAAATGGATGAGACAACATTTTACCGGGAAGCGCTGCCAGCGGCTATCCGGCAGTATTACGGCACAAAAGTACGGTTTGCCCCATATATTGCCGGGGATCGCCAAAGCCTTATGCAGAGGACGGGGGCTTTTACCGGTCTTACCCTTGACAGCACCAGGGAAGATCTTTTGGTATCAATTCTTGTTGGAATTCACAAACCGATAATAACTGTTATAGAAATTTCAGGCTCTTTTCTTGAACTGAACAATATTATTAAACTGACCGGCGGTATGGTAGATGAAGCTTTTATTGGCCTTAAGAAAAAAGTATTAAAGGGATATGATTTCGAAGTCATTTACGACTGTCATCTGTATGGAAATGCTGTTCTGGCAATGAATCAACTGAAATAGGCTTTACGTGTTTTATGATTGCGTTTGCAAAGTGTATAAAATAAAAATAATGAACGGGGTGAAACCAATGAGTGATTTCAAGGATCTTTCAGCTCAGTTGCCCAATGGTGAAATGTTTGAATTCTGGGAAGTGGAACCAAAATTTGAAAGGGAACTTCATGTTGACTGCAATCATCCTGACGCATCTGACGATAATGATGGTTCAAAGGACAGGCCGTTTAAGACAATTAATGCTGCTGCCCAGGCAGCGACACCGGGAACAAGAGTATTGATTCACGGGGGTGTTTACAGGGAAACGGTGCAGCCGGCAATGGGCGGGGAAAGCCCGGAAAGAATGATCAGCTATGAGGCATACAACGATGAAGAGGTAATAATTAAAGCGTCCGTTGAAGTTCATGATTTCAAACCCAGTGTAGGATGGCGGCTTCAGTGGGGCTTCCAGGAAAGTGAAGAACCCGCCGGTGTAAAGGTATGGGAAATAGAGCTTAACCCGGAAGATTTCAAGGGATATAATCCGTTCTGCGCCGTGAATATAATGCATGATCGTTTTTTTATAGAATATGACAAAACGGATATGACCACCTATCTTAACAGAAGGGGCATGGTTTTCGTTGACGGCAAACCAATGAGGCAGGTACCTCTCTATTACATGCTTGCAACAACTGAAAATGCGTACTGGGTTGAGGCCAATGGACAGAAGGTACACATCCGGCTTGAAAATGACGATGATCCTGCCAATCATATTATTGAAGTCACCAACCGCGAACAGTGCTTTGCTCCAAAAAAACCATTCCTGTCATATATAAGGGTTAAAGGGCTGACTATGGCTCATGCAGCAATGGGGGCTCCCGTTCCGCAGCGCGGAGCAATATCATGCTGCAGAGGCCATCACTGGATTATTGAAGACTGTGTCATTGACTGGTCAAATGCCGTTGGAATTGACTGCGGCAACGAGTGCTGGCATCACACACCTGTTGAGGGGCAGATAATAGGATATACGATTATAAGGCGCAATATAATCAAGGATGCTGGTGTATGCGGCATAGCGGGAATGGGCGTTTCAAATCTGCTGATAGAAGATAACCTTATAGAAGGAACCGGATGGCAGCGTATGGAGCTGTCCTGGGAAGCAGGAGGGATAAAGCTTCATAATGCACAAAACACACTGATACGCAGAAATATTTTCAGAAAATGTTATGGCTGCGATGCGCTGTGGTTGGATGTAGGCAATGATAACTGCAGGATAACATCAAACCTGTTCATTGACGGAATAGACTCAAGAGAACACATTTTTATTGAATGTACCAGGGATACGGAGAACTTAATAGATAATAATATCATATGGAATGTTGAAGGACGGTATGATAAAAATGCATTGCCTGAGGAACGCGGTTCAGCCGGTTGGTATAAGACAACCGAATATATAATAAAGAAAGGTTACGAACAAAACATAAAGAACGGTTACGGCATATACCTGGAGGGCACGGACAGATTAAGGATAGTTAATAACCTGATTGGCAACTGCCATAAAGCAGGTTACTTTGCAAAGGTAGTCGCATTCAGGATTGCACCAAAACGCGGCGGCACTTCCCGGGAAAATAAGCTTTTCAACAATATATTCTATAACTGTGGTGAGGCGGCAATTATTCTTCCAAACGAACATAATGAAATTGATGGAAATGTTTATATGAATATGCCCCCCGGTTATCTCAGGGTATTGTATCCCGAACCTGCTATGTGTCTGGATCTCGAAACATGGAGGGAATTCTGCGGCTTTGATCTGAATGGATACACTTTTAGCGGAGAAATTAACATCAATAGCGAAGACTTGACTATGGAAATAACGGTAAAGGATGATTTGCCCGAAGTTGTTCCCGATAAAAAGGTAAAGACGGACTATTTTAGCAATGTGGTAACCGAAGAGCGGCGCCAGGCGGGGCCAATCACTGGTATCAAGCCGGGAACGTATGTAATCAGTATTGATCCGAGAAAACTCATCAAATAGCATTCTGTTGTTTTCACTGAATTAAGTTTGTTTATGGGAGGCAGGTATCTATGGATTTAAAAATGATGTGGATTGGGCAGGCCGGTTTTATCATTAAAACCAAGGAAGGTTCGTTTGCTGTGGATCCATACTGCGGTGTTCCGCCGGACGGGTCGCGCCGATTGTATGATCCGGTTATACCCAAGGGAGAAACGGAAGTTGATTTTGTAATTTCTACTCACAGTCATTGGGATCATTTCGATATTACAACCTATCGTGATTATGTCATTCCAAAGGCTCTTATAGGGCCGAGGTCATGCATCAAAATGCTGAATCAATCTGAAATCCGGAATCATGTGGAAGGGATTGAAATTGATATAAGAGACAGTATAAAGCGGCGGGGATTTACGGTAACAGCAGTATATGCAAATCATGATCGGGACAGCATTGGCGCGGTAGTGGACTGTAACGGCTTATCGCTGTATTTCAGCGGTGATACGCTTTTCGACTTGAGATTGCTGAGCATAAAGAATTATAAGCCTGACATTATGTGTGTATGTATAAATGGCAAATTCGGCAATATGAGCTATTACGAAGCGGCAGTTTTATGCAGCATGGTAAAACCCAGGCTTGCAATTCCTACGCACTATGACATGATTGAACATAATACTGAAAATCCCCGGAATTTTGTTAATGCCCTTAAAAATTTAGATAAGGATATAAATGTATTTGTGCCTGAAAAGGGAATAGAATATGATGTTTCTATGCTTCTGAAATAATGAAAGAAAGCGGGGTGTTCATGTGAAAATTACTGAAGTAAAAACATACTTGGTCGAAGCTTTAAGACAAAACTGGTTGTTTGTAAAGGTTTCTACAGATAATGGATTGGTTGGATGGGGGGAAGCATCCGTTGAAGGCCAGGAAAAGGCTGTAGAGGCCAGTATTCATTTGCTGGCTGAACGGAGTGTAATCGGTGAAGATCCGCGCAATGTGGAAAAAATTTGGAGAAAGATGTACCATCATGGGTTTTGGAAAGGCGGCTTTATCTATATGTCTGCCATAAGCGGCATAGACATTGCTATTTGGGATTTGTTAGGTAAATATTATAATGTCCCTGCATATATGCTGATGGGCGGTTTAGTCCGCGATAAGGTAAGAACATATACCCATGCTGCTAATCCTGAAACAGCCGGGAAATGGGTAGAGATGGGATTTGCAGGAGTAAAAACCGGTGCGCCGCCGGAAAAGCTGGATGAAACATTGTGCCAGGTAAGAAAGGCCATTGGTGATGATAAACTGTTAATGGCGGATAACCATGGCAGGATGCCTGCTGCCTCAGCTATAAAGCTGATAAAAACCGCTGCTAAATACAATCTGTTTTTCTTTGAAGAACCGATTCCCCCGGAAAATCCCATGGAGTATAAACGCCTGAGGGAAGACTTAGGCGGTGTTCCTCTCGCAGCCGGTGAAAGATTATTCAGCAGGTTTGATTTCAGGGAGCTTATAGAGAATCAGCTGGTGGATTATGTTCAGCCGGATATCTGCCACTGTGGCGGTATCAGCGAAATAAGGAGGATCGCTTCATATGCCGAAGTATATCATATCGGGTTTGCTCCCCACAATCCAAACGGGCCTGTAGCGACGGCTGCCAGCATACAGGTTGCCCTTTCAACGCAAAATTTTGCTATACTTGAGTTTTCAAGATTACTGTATGATTATGAGGATATATATTCAATGGACTTAAAACCCAGGGATGGCTATATACAGGCACCTGTAAAACCAGGGCTTGGCATAGAAATTGATGAATCCAAACTGGATAAGTACCCCTACAGGAATATTCAATACAGGCCATTGTTCAATCCGGACGGTTCTGTGGCAGAAATATAATCAATTCATGTATGAACATAAAAGCAGTATCATAATCCTATATTGGCAATCATTTGGCAGCATATATCAAATAGTGAGTATTGGGGGTGACTATTGTGGGGATTAACAAAACAGCACTTGTCACCGGTTCAAGCAGAGGCATAGGAAGAGCAATAGCAATTGCCCTGGCGAAGGACGGATACGATATAGCAGTTCACTATTCAAGATCAAAAGAAGATGCCCTGGAAGCAGCAGATATTATTACAGATTTGGGGGTCAAAGTATGTGTGCTTCAGGGCGATACCGGAGATCCTGAAGTCCCAGGGCGTCTTGTACGCGAGGCGGTTGAAAAACTTGGCCGGCTTGATGTAATGGTAAATAATGCAGGTATTACTATATTTGAAGAAATCAGGGATATAACAGCTGAAGTAATGGACAGATTGTATCAGGTCAATTTCCGCGGTATGATTTTGGGTGCGAGCGAAGCAGCCAGATATATGGTTGAGAACGGAGTCAAAGGCAGCATATTATTCAACACATCGGTACGGGCGTTTGCGCCTCATAGTTCCGATGCTATATACGGTGGGCTGAAAGCGGCGCTAAACAGGGCAATTCGATCATTTGCCATTGATCTCGGCCGGTATGGTATTCGTGTAAATGGATTTTCCCCCGGTGTTACAAATGTAATGTGTCCTGAACCCGAAGATGAAAAAGAAAATCCCTTTTATAAAAACACCCATAGGTTTATACCGCTTCGAAGGAACGGGTATGCAGAAGATATGGCAGATGTGGTTTCCTGGCTGGTATCCGATAAAGCATCATATGTAACCGGACAGGTGATCCGGATAGATGGGGGCCTTTCCATTGTTGGGGCTCCTGAACACATGAGTGACCTTTACAATGCTTTTGATGTAGCAGATATTACTGATCAGATATTTGACATGAAAGAATTCAGGAAAAAAACTATGCAGCAGATGGAGAAGATTAGGAAAAGAAAGAAGAAGCTGTAATAATTGTCCGGTCATTAAAAATATATTTTAACCAAGAAGGGGAGGGGTGTTTCATGTCAATGGACAACTGGATTAACAAGCTTGCAGACGGCTCCGATTTTATCATGTGGGAGAAACCTTTAGAATTCTCCAAGACGTACTATGTGGATAATAAAGCGGAAAATGCAGACGATGATGGTCCCGGTACCTATGAAAGGCCGTTCCGTACTATAGGTAAAGCTGCGGCAGTATTACAGCCTGGAGAAAGGGTAATAATACGGGAAGGTGTTTACAGGGAATGCGTTCGTCCGCGCTTCGGCGGTACAAGTCCGGAAAATATGATCAGTTATGAAGCTGCTGAAGGGGAAAAAGTTATTGTTAAAGGCTCGGTTGTTCTGGATGACAAATGGGAAGCATCCAGAGGATGGTCTTTATCCTTTCATGGTGAAAAAGTAGAGGGTAATCCAAAAATCTGGATGAGAAAGCTGGAACCGGGTTTATTTGAAGATGGATACAATCCTTTTGCTATTGCGACTATTTTACATGATACAAGCTGCCTCTATTATGATGAAAAAACAATTGATCCCGTGCTTTCGTACAGGCGGGGAATGGTTTATGTAGACGGTAAAAGGCTTAAGCAAGTCAGAAAGTATAGGGAACTGGCAAAGGAGAAAGGTGCTTTCTGGATTGAAGAAAATGGCCTTTGCCTGCATGTACGGTTTGAAGATGACGGCAGCCCGGAAGATCACACTATTGAGATAACCACTAAAGAGCAGGTATTTGTGCCAGAGGAACCATATTTGGGTTATATCAGGGTAAAGGGCATTACCTTTGAATTTGCAGGAAACGGCAATCCTGTTCCGCAAAAAGGCCTGGTTTCGACGTACAGGGGACACCATTGGATTATAGAGGATTGCGTGATACGTCATGCAAATTCCGTCGGTATTGACGCCGGCAACGAATGCTGGAATGCTCCGCCTCCGCCTGAAGAGTTCAGTTATCACATAATAAGAAATAATGTCATCAGTGATTGCGGTGTATGCGGAATAGCAGCAATAGGCAGTAATTATTTACTGATAGAAGATAATATTATAGAGGATATCGGCTGGCAGAGAGTATATTAT
Source organism: Firmicutes bacterium UBA3930 (assembly GCA_002385885.1). Taxonomy (GTDB): domain Bacteria; phylum Bacillota; class Clostridia; order Caldicoprobacterales; family Caldicoprobacteraceae; genus DTU074. Next base: position 11,626 of record DGEI01000016.1, on the reverse strand, counting down.
TCATGGGAGTCAGCCGGAATAAAGGTTCATCATGCTAAAAATATGATGTTCCGCAGAAATATCGTGAGAAATATGGAATTCTGTGATGGCCTGTGGCTGGACTGCGGCAACTCAAACTGCAGAATAACATCCAATGTATTCGTAGATATGCCCGATACATTGAGAGGTGCGATTATTTTTGAAGGAACACGTTTTCATAACCTGGTGGACAACAATGTTATTGCTGACATTGGGGCTCTGTTATATAAAGATAAGGCAAAAGAACTATGGCTTAACAACTGGCAGACAATGGATAAAAGAGGCGAGGAAGGCAACGGTATATATTCGTTAGGCAGCGATGATGTTACCATTGTCAACAATCTTATCATTAATGCAGCCAATTCAGGTTTTCATTCTTACTCAATACCCCTGCGAATGATTGATGGAAGAGGCAGTACTGAAAGAGATTTTAAGATTATAAACAATATATTCTATAACTGCCGGCAGTCTGCAGTTAATTTTGACAATATAAATAACTTTTTAGACGGCAATGTATATATAGATGTGCCGCCGGGATACATAAAAATTCTGAACCCCGATCCCATGCAGGCGCTGGATCTGGAATCCGTAAAGAGGTATTTCAACTGGGAAATGAACGGTGCTGTGGCTGATGCTGAGATAGAACTTGATCCCGAAACCCTGACATTATCAATAGAGATTAAAACTGATATACCAAGAGTAACATGTTATAAACATGTAAGAAATGATATTCTTGGAAATCACAGGGAAAGCGAGTGTTATCCCGGCCCGTTTTCCGGCCTGCTTAATATGAGCGGCAGGTTTTCCATAGATCCAAGGCGGCGTCCTTAGTATTTAGTGTTCTTATGCAGAATTTCCTCTGTTTATTCAGAGTATGATACTATGATGTGTTTAATGGATATTGGTTGTAAACAATAGCAGGATGCTGAAAGCTGGCAAAGATACCATCAGGCAATACTGAATAACTGTGGAGCGTCTGTTTGTTTATGCTTTGTCAGCTTTTTTCACTTTATGTAGAAAAATTAAGGATACGTGAAGCGATATAGTTTTCAAACAGGCAGGTCTGCCAACAAAAGATATTGCAGAACAGGAGGGATTATAATGTTCGGCAGCCATATAAAACTGATTCCGCATCAATTTAAATACCCGGCAATGCCTTTTGTAAAACGGAAAGCTGTCTTGCCGGAGCGAAACGTGTGCAGCATAAAACCGGCCAGGGACTATGAAGACTGCATCAGTACAGGTAATGGGTTCCAGCAAGTTGACGTTCTGGGTGATCCCTATAACGATGAACTTGCTTTTATGCATGAGGCTTTGTATTCACCCCGATGGGCAAAGACACCTGAGCCGCCGGATTTGACTGCCATAATGCCGGAGGTACGCAGGCTTTTGCTTGAGGGTAAGTTTGAAGAAGCAGGTGATTTAGTACATCGGGCACAGCTGGATGCTGGTTTTGGGCCTCTCATGGGCAAATGGAATGATAATATTGTTCCGCCATCGAGTCTACGAAAACATGCAGCTTTTTGGCTGAGCATCAAACAGTTTGAGGCAGGCGAAACTAAGAATTATTTGCGCTGGCTTGACATGATGACAGGTAACATTACCGTGCAGTGGGAGAATGATAAAGGTGCATTTGCACGTGAGGTATTTGCTGCTTATAAGGATGATGTTGTAGTACAGCGGTTTACGGCACCAGAGGGTGAACTGAATACAGAAATTACAATCACATTACCGAACAGAAAAGGGCAGGGAAGATATGGAGGAGTGTTCGATATCGAGCGGTGTTCACATGAACTTGAAATAAACGAGGATCTTATAACAATAAAATGGGCATACAATCCGGAATACGGACAGAAAGGCTATGTTTCCGTATTACGTTTTATCCGAAAAGGTGGAAAAACAGAGATAATAGATAACGGTATACGTATAACCGGTGCTGATAGCCTTATTATTCTTTCTAAAACGGTTAAGTTTGAAACAGAATTTACATTTGCATGTGCACAGCCTATAGCAGATGAAGTGATGGCTATCGATCCTGATTTCAATGTGCTTATAGACTATAACAGAGAATATATAGGTTCCCGTATGAAGCGGTCCCGCCTTTGTACCGGTGATAAGGAAGATTTTGCATTATCGGTTGAAGAATTGCTTATAAGGTCGTGCACTGATACTCAGATTGATCCCATGTTAATGGATAAACTCTATGACAGCGGCCGTTTTTTTCAGATAACAAACACAGGCAAATTTCCACCTATGTGGGGACAGCATAACATTAATACCAATCTTCAGGTTTGTGCAGGAAACAGTACCGGCTTGTTTGATGAGATGGATGTATACTTCAGATATTATGAGACTAAATTTGATGATTTCCGTATAAATGCCCGAAAGCTTTTCGGTGCCAGGGGTTTGCTTTGCAGTGTTCATTGTGATTATGACTCGGGTTTGCTTTACCACTTCTCCAAAACCTATCCGCATTATTGCTGGACGGGCTGTCTTGGATGGATTTATAATGAATTATGGGGTTATTGGCTGGTTACCGGAGATAAAGAATTCCTCAGAAATCGTGTGGTACCCGCATTGAAAGAGATTGCACTGTTCTTTGAGGATTATGCTTGCGACCGTGGCCCTGATGGACATGTGATTTTTTATCCATCCTTCTCACCGGAAAATCCTACACCAAACCCGGACTATTCCACAGTGACATGTAAGGATATAAGTCCTACCCGTATAAACTCTGTAATGGACATCGCAATTTGCCGCGAGGTGCTTGATAATCTGATAACAGCTTGTAAGGTACTTGGCATAGAAGAGGAAAACATCCCGCATTGGGAGGCTCAGCGTTCATCTTTGCCTCCATACCTTCTGGACGAGAGCGGCGGCCTGAAAGAATGGGCGTGGCCTTCTATAGAAGAAAATTATAACCATCGTCATGTCTCACATCATTATGATGTATGGCCAGGCAGAGCTGTAACCCCGGAAAGAGAACCGGAACTTGCAAGAGCAATCAGGATTTCAAACCGTATGCGAGGGCAGCAGGATGATTCGGCACATGGTATCATTCACCGATGCCTTACCGCAATTCGTCTTAAGGATACTGAAGAAGCCGTCCAAAATCTATCCCAGCTGATTAATCATGGATTTATAACACCTGCCCTTCAGACCAGGCACTTCCCGTATAGAGGGCGGTTTCCGGATCTTCAGGGCGCAATGCCGTGCATACTGCTGGAAATGTGTATATTCTCCGAACCCGGTACGGTTGAGTTTTTGCCTGCCCTTCCGGAATCCCTTGGAAAAGGCTGTATTGAAGGTGTATGGCTGTATACATGGGCAAAGCTTGAGCGTATGGATTGGGATGAGAATGGACTGAAGGCTGTGCTTTTGTCAAATAAAACCCAGGCCCTTGCCTTACGCTGCCGCAGGAATATGAAGTCATTTAGAATAAACGGGATACCGATGGATATGGATGGCGGCCGCATACGGTATGACTTCAAAGCTGAGGAGAAAATTGTAGTTGAGATAGATTTTGAATAGTAACCGTTTTTAGCGCATATTGTACTGCTCATTTATAGAAACCGTTTTATAGTTTTGACTGAAGAATTATTATAGAAATATAGTGATATTTACCCGATTATATTGTATAATAAAGACAGACTATGTTGGAAAAACCGATTTTTGCAGCAGGAAATGCACAAAGTTTCGAACACTGATGAAATACAGCAATTATCTTGTATCAAATTACGAAATCAAATGAAGAAAACAATATCATAGTGACCATATCGTGAAGATTGATAAGCCATATAATAAAAAAATATAGTATTTTGCTTAGGGAAGTTGAGTAAATTTTGGCTCTTTTCCGGTTATCATGAGCAAGGCGGTCTGTGAAGATAAAATTTCATATTAAGGTACCCAATAACATATGCCCATAATAAAAACAATATAAAAATAAATGAACGAGGTGAATTTTATGAAAGATTTAAAGGACCTATCAGCTCAGCTGCCCAATGGTGAAATGTTTGAATTCTGGGAGGCAGAACCAAAATTTGAAAGGGAACTTCATGTTGACTGCAACCATCCTGACGCATCTGACGACAATGATGGTTCAAAGGACAGGCCGTTTAAGACAATTAATGCTGCTGCCCAGGCAGCGACACCGGGAACAAGAGTATTGATTCATGGGGGTGTTTACAGGGAAACGGTACAGCCGGCAATGGGCGGGGAAAGCCCGGAAAGAATGATCAGCTATGAGGCATACAACGATGAAGAGGTAATAATTAAAGCGTCCGTTGAAGTTCGTGATTTCAAACCCAGTGTAGGATGGCGGCTTCAGCGGCGGGGTTTTGGAGCGCAAGAAGATGTCTCTCATGTAAAGGTATGGGAAATTGAGCTTAATCCTGAAGATTTCAAGGGGTATAATCCGTTCTGTGCTGTTAATGTCCTGCATGATCGGATTTACCTGGAATACGGCAGAGTGGACATGACTCCTTATCTTAACAGAAGAGGCATGGTTTTTGTTGACGGCAAACCAATGAAACAGGTGCCCCTTTATTACATGCTTTCTTCAACGGAAAATGCATACTGGGTTGAGGCCAATGGACAGAAAGTGCACATCCGGCTTGAAAATGACGATGATCCTGCCAATCATGTAATTGAAGTAACCAACCGTGAACAGTGTTTTGCTCCCAAAGAACCATTCCTTTCATACATAAGGGTTAAAGGGCTGACTATGGCTCATGCAGCAACGGGAGCTCCCGTTCCGCAGCGCGGTGCTATATCATGCAACAGAGGACATCACTGGATTATTGAAGACTGTGTTATTGACTGGTCAAACACCGTTGGCATTGACTGCGGCAACGAATGCTGGCATCGTGAAACTTATGAAGAGCATGAAATCGGATATACGGTAATTAGGCGCAATATAATCAGGGATGCGGGTGTATGCGGTATAGCCGGACTTTGGGTTTCGAATGTTTTAATTGAAGATAACCTTATAGAAGGAACCGGATGGCAGCGTATGGAGCTGTCCTGGGAAGCAGCAGGAATAAAGCTTCATAATGCACAAAACTCCCTGATACGCAGAAATGTTTTCAGAAAATGCTATGGATGCGATGCGCTGTGGTTGGATGTAGGCAATGACAACTGCAGGATTACATCAAATCTGTTCGTTGATGGAATAAACTCGAGAGAACATATTTTCATTGAGTGTACAAAGGATACGGAAAACCTGATAGATAACAATATCATATGGAATGTAGAAGGACGGTATAATAAGGATGCTCTGCCTGAGGAACGCGGTTCTTCCGGATGGTATAAGACAACTGAAGACGGTATAAAGAACGGTTACGGCATATATCTTGAGGGTACGGACAGGCTAAGGATAGTGAACAACCTGATTGGCAACTGCCATAAAGCAGGTTTCTTTTCAAGGGTAGTCGCATTCAGGCTTTATCCAAAACGCGGCGGTACCTGTCGCGATAACAAGCTTATCAACAATATTTTCTATAACTGCGGTGATGCAGCCATTATCCTTCCGAATCAGTATAATACGGCTGAAGGAAACACGTATATGAAAATGCCTCCCGGATATCTCAGGGTAATGTATCCAGAGCCTGAAATGTGCCTTGATCTCGAAACATGGAGGGAATTCTGCGGCTTTGATCTGAATGGATGCACATTTGACGGAGAGATTAACATAAACAGTGAAGACTTGACTATGGAGATAATAGTAAAGGACGGCCTGCCGGAAGTTGCTCCTGATGAAAAGGTAAAGACGGATTACTTTAACAATGTAGTAACAGGAAAACGCCCGGCTGGACCAATTACCGGCATTAAACCGGGAAGGTATGTGATAAACATTGACCCGAGAGTGCTTTCCAAATAGCTTTTAAATGCTTCAATACAGCAGATATTACTGACAGCATATAAGTTTGTCCAGGCAGCAGATAAGGTGGGAGAAGGTTTTATATTACTTCTCCCACCTTTTGTAATTTTAAATATGCGTGGGATGAAACCCGGTAAGTATATATTATATACCTTTAACAAAAGGTTTTTTTTATGCGGATTATAAACATTCCCGGATATATATGCATGTTTGACATGCTGTTTGTCACATGATAACATAAAAATACTTATAAACTGTTTCAATCTTTTGCCATTGGAAAGAAGCTGAATGCTTATAAAATATACCAAATGCGGGTAATCCCATTTTTAATAAGTAAAGAAAAAGCTGGAATACAGGCTCTTTCATAAATAGATATAAAGAACGTGTAGCAGAGGATCTGTCGGAGGAGATATTTATGGCAAAAAAGGGTGACAAGGGGAGCATAAAACTAATAGCGGAAAGAACCAATCTCTCGCCGGTAACGGTTTCAATTGTTCTGAATGGCCGCGGTGATGAAATGCGCATTTCCAAAGAAACCCAGAGAAAAATATGGGAAGAAGCAAAAAAAGTCGGATACAGGCCGAATATATATGCAAGGAGATTAAGAAAACAAGCCAGAGGCGATATAACCATGGTCGTGGGAATATTGTGGCCTGCGACGTATTTATCGGACTTGCTGGTACGTTTTTATAATGGAATCCAGGAGTGTATTCTGGATAAGAAAATGGATATAGAGATTGTTTTTAAACCGTATTATTCTTCTAAAATCAGCCAGGCAGAGGAGCTGTTTATTGATAATTTGTTTAACGGAGTCATTATAGTAGGTGCAACAGATAGCGATATCGAGTATATATACAGGACAGACAGTATAATGCCTGTTGTTTTGTTTAACAGGCATAGTTCAAAGTTCAGTTCAATATATGTGGATGATTATGGTACAGGAGAAAAAGTTGCTGAATTATTAGCAGCCAGGGGGCATAAAAGAGCAGGCCTGATTGGACCGGATACCTTTAACAGGAATTTCAGCATGAGGAAGCTTGGATTTTTGGATGGATGTGACCGGTATGGCATAGAAATATCGGACAGTCATATAGTAAGTGGAGCCGGTGCGGATACTGAGTATGGGAAAATATGTATGAAAAAAATGATAGAAGCAGGAGAATTGCCAACGGCCATATTCCTGCTTTCTTCTACCATGGCTTACGGCGTGTATTCGGTGTTAGATGAAAATGGCTATCGCATACCGGATGACGTAGAAATCATTGGATACAGCGATATGGCAACTTGTGAATTATTGAAACCTCAATTGACAGTTATTGATTTTTCTGTAGAAAAAATGGTATCCAAAGCTTTAAACCTGCTTATAGATATGGCAAATGGGAGTATCTCCCAGCCGGTTAATATTATCCAGGAAACTCATTTTATAATTCGGGGAAGCTGTGGAGGCTTCCCCGAATAGAATTGAAGCATGTAAAATCAGTTCTCGCTGTCTCCGGCGTCATTAAGTGACCCGTCCGGGTTCCGGCTGAAGCGTGAAATGAATTGCCATGCCAGCTCAGCGTCAACATAGTGGACATCATGGCCTTTGCCATGGGCTAAGGCAATATTATAATAATCCTTGCGGTCATCCATACTGTAGAATTTATGAATAGAATACTTATACTCCGGATATTCCGGGCAGGGATAAATAATTTCGATAGATTCGCCTTCCACGCCTATACTGTATTCACTGTCCAAAGGTTTTTCCGGGGTTGGCAATACAGCTATGTTATTATACTTTTTCCATGCATCATACTGGTATTGCTGTCCCACACCTTTGGTTACGGGATATTCGGATTCACGCGTGCCATACACATACCAGACTGGCATCCGGTAATTATGTTTCATCTGCAGCTCAAGCCCCATGTTTATCGTTTGAAGATTCTTTTCCAAATTGAACTTTTCCGGCCTGAAAGGCCCCGGTTTAACATATGGCCACATGGTATTGAAGGGGGCCGCTGCTGCAAATATTTCCGGATGTAACAGGCACATAACATGAGCCATTCCTGCTCCGTTGGAAAATCCCGATATATATATTCTGGAACTGTCAATAACATATTTGTTTTTCAGGTATTCTATCAATGCCAAATAGAAATCCACATCACTGGGGGAATCGGGATCCAGATTAAGGTTGAAATTAACCCCGTTGCCGGCCAGTGGATAAACGGTGATAAAACCTTCTCTTTCCCCGATTTCATGCCATTTGCTCATATCCGCTGCTTTGGTTGGGTTATCGGTAGCTCCATGGCTGAATATAAGCAGAGGCACCGGCCTGGCAGGATTGTCCATAACGGCCTGGGGAACATGTTCCAGCCAGCTGTGGGGCATTCCGTTATTATCTCCCAGTGAACAGTCATCTATATGTTTTTCAAACCGGCACTCTTCCAAATTAATGCGTTTGCATATATTGCCTTTAGGACTGGTATTGATCCTCCTTACCCTGTGAAAAAGATCAAACCAGATTTTCCGCATTAAGCCGCCTGTTAATTTGTGGATCTCTCCATTGATTATTATTACCTTATGAAAGGGATGGGTTGAATCAGTATAAACGGATAAAGCATCTTTAGATGCTTCTGTTGTATCAGTATTGTTTAATTCTTTATAATAGTTTACCAGGCTATCGTCACAACCTGCCAGTAATGCGGGCATGGGCGCGCATGCGCTATTGATTATTGCAGAAGGTATGATACTGCCGCCGATGAGAGCAGTAGCTGCAATCAGTTCGGGATAAAGAGTGATAAAATTGGTAGCCATAGCACACGAGTCTTGTCCGATTCCCATAATATAGTTTGCGTCATTCATTATTTTCCATTCCGGTCCCAGAATGCCTTTTCTGATGTTTTCATATAAGGTATTAAAAAAAGCTATATCATCTGCTTTACCGGGAACATGATTAAAATTCCAACCTTTTTCTGCCGGATTTGGAAAAACAATTATGATATGGTGCTCTTCAGCCAGTTTTGACAGACCGGAATCCAGTATCTCTTTCACAGATGCTTTAGTATTATCATCTCTTAAGATAATTAATGAAGATGGCTTCGTCAGGCAATCCCAGGAAGTATCTTCAACACATATGTAAGCGCTTCTGGACTGGTCATTGACATCAAATTTTTTATAGAGAATCTTCATAATTTCTCCATCTCCTTTTTTTATTATATTTTATCTAGTAATAATCAGGCTTTTTTGCCTGGTTTTATGTCGTCCTTTCCTTTCTCTTTTGAATTACACTCTGATTTATAAAGAATACAGCGCCGCATACAAAAGTTAAGAACGCTGTGAAAGAGAACGTTGTTTTATAATTAAACGTGTTTGATAAAAATCCTCCTATCCAGGGACCCACTCCTTGTCCAATATCCGCTCCTATATAGAATGTGCTTGCAGCAACACCTCTTTTACCCGCGTCCACATTTTTTATACACTCGGCTTGCAGCGCTACCTGGCCTCCACCCTGTCCAATCGCTTTCAGTATTGCAGCAAAAACAATCATATTCAAGTTGGATGCATATGCTAATAAAACCATTGAAATCGCTGAAGCAAAAAAGGAAGAAGTAATTACTATGGTAAGACCTTTTTTATCAACCAGCTTTCCTGCAACCATACGTATCAAAAAAAGAACCAAAGCATTTACTGAGAAAAACATAGTATAGTTCTGTATATTTCTTTCATTGCACATTACCTTCAGGAAGGAGCTTACAATGCCATTTCCGAACGAAAACATGCCTCCAAGCAAAGCAAAAAGCAGTACTTCTGTCGCTATTATATTCTTAACGGAATAAACCGGTTTCTTATTATTATGGTCTGCTTTTTCAATTTCTGTTTTGTATGAAAATGACTTAACTAATAGAATCAGTGCACATAATGATAGAAAAGCGACGGTAACAAAAAGTATTCTGTATCCGAAGGTTTGTTTTAATAATTCCCCTAGCCTTGGGCCGATAATCTGAGAAAACACCTGTCCTACTCCAAAATAACTAAGGCCTTCTCCAATGCGGTTTTCCGGAACACAGAAACTTACTAAAGCAATGCTTGTAGTACCATTAATGCTAAAACCAATTCCATGCAATATACGGAACAGCAGCATAAGATTAATATTTGGTGCGAATGCATATCCTAACGAAGCGGTTATAATTAGTATTATTGCAAAAAAACATACCGACTTTTTATTAAAATTATCGGCTATGATTCCTGCAAATGGCCTTACAAACAGAGCTGTAATGGAAAATGTTCCTGCTATAATTCCTCCCATTATCAGCGATCCGTCAAGGACATTGACAGTATAATCAACAATCATGGTATAGACCATATTAAAGCCAATGGCTGATATAAGATTAACCAGCAGAAGAATGATATAGTTCTTGTTCCAAATAACAGATGGTTTAGAGCTATTGTCCGGCATTATTCTTTCTCCAATTATTATTTCAATGGTATGATCACAGCTATGACAGTTAATAGTCAGTTTGATATATATTCATAATCGTTTGCCATTATTTTTAATATATCCAGAGTACTTGAAAGGGTGTATATAAAAGCTATAACGTTACAGCTATTTATTATAGATGGTTATTTTACTCCTGTCAATATATATAAAATGAGGGGCATCTTCCTTTCAGATCATTTATTATATTATGTTAAGCTCTAATTATATTAACCTTATCTTTGAATCCGGATACCTTCATCGTTTTAATATTGCAGCATAAAATAACAAAAAATAACAAAATTCACACAATATACTACAATTTATATATATTGACATATAATGGGTTGTCTGCTATTTTATTATTGAGTCAAATAAATTACAAAACATATGCAATTTTAGGTATTGCCGACGTTTCGGTTCAAACTGTGTCCGGGGTTGCTCCAGCTCTTCCGGAAAGGGTTACTGTAAATGTAAATTACAATGCTACGGGAATCTGTGCAGAAGAACGTCCGGTCGTGTGGGAAGCAATTGATCCGTACAAATATGGCAATGATGGTCCGGGAGTCTTTACAGTGATGGGCACTAACAAGCCGTTAATATATTAAATGCCTTTATCAACCAGGTCAGTGCCTTTAGAAACGCAGGAAAATTGTCTGAGGAGCAGGTTGAAGAAATGATTGAAGCAGCCGGAGAAACAATTAGAAATATCACTGATTAATGACATGCAAGTATGCTTGTATAGCCGGCAAAAAAATACTTAAGTGACGGATATATGGTGATGGATATAAAAACAAGTAAATAACCATACAAACATTCAGAATAAAAGTTACCCTGATAAGCAGCTGAAGATTTATATGAGGTCAACTTAACATAATTTATACAGTTGGCCTCATATTATTCTATAGAAGACGCGAAAAATAAAAATCAGTATAAAACATTGGCAGAAAAATACAGGGGGTACGGGAAAACCCTAAAAAGATTATGGTGAAGTTTAATCAGCGCTAAAACGAAATAACTAAAAGAAAAGAAAAAAATATCAGCATAAACTAAAGCAGCACAGTTGGAGGAACAGTTCTCAAAATACTTCTAATCCAATAATAATAAAACAATAAACAGACCTGACATAACAAGAAGCAATAACCTCTGAATTTATGTTATGAGACAATACATATGTGACAAGAAGATATGAAAAAAGGAAAGACCTCTGATATAATGTTCTTTACCAAACCAAGAACAAGAATCGGAGGTACTTTCCTATGGCAACAATTATAACA
>DGEI01000006.1 GCA_002385885.1 Firmicutes bacterium UBA3930 | reverse complement strand
AATAGTCGAGGTTAAAGGCAACCCTGGGCAGATACCCCAGATCCTCCAGCAGAGTGAATATAGGGAAAAATATAGCCATAGGCGGCAGCATAACGGATACTACCCAGGCCAGAGTACGGTAAAGGCCTTCCACCACCACGCCGTACAGCCAGTCAGGCGCTCTTACAAGAACAAATAACCGGGTTAGCTGATGCTCCAGCCAGAAGAACGCATCTGCCAGCATTTGGGATGGATAATTAGCTCCCACAATGCTGAGCCACAGTAATACGCCCAGTAAGAACAGCATAACCGGAATACCAAATAGCCTGGAAGTCAGCACATCATCAATCCTGCGATCAATCCGTTTTTTCCAGTCTCCGTCATCCCGCCATACTTCCCGGTTTATTCTTTCGGCTGTCTTAACAATAGTGGAAACAATCCTGTCCCGGAGATCTTCTTTGTGAATTTGCTTCTTTTCAAGTATTTTTCTGGCTTTCTCAAGCCTTTCATTTAATTCCTCAGAACTCAATACATCATATCCTGTATATCTGCGTAATGCTGTTATCAGGGTGTCATCACCTTCAAGAATACGTAAAGCCATCCAGCGGCTGTCTATGCCGGTATCTGTTATTTCTTTTATGCACGTTTCAATAACAGAAACAGCTTCCTCAATTGCAGAATCGTATTCGATCCTGATAGGCTCTGGTGTAAACCTGCCGTACAATACATCTCCCACTGCATCTTTGAGTTCGGTTAACCCTCGCCCTGAAGATGCGCTGGTTCCGACCACCGGAACTCCCAGTATTTGAGAAAGTTTATCAAGCCGGATACTGATATGGTTCCTTTCCGCTTCATCCATCAGATTTACGCATACTACAGCCTGCCGGGTCATTTCCAGGACCTGAAGCACCAGATTCAGGTTCCTCTCCAAACATGTGGCATCAGCTACCAGAACGGCCACCGCGGGCTTGCCAAAGCATATAAAATCCCTCGCAATCTCCTCTTCCGGTGAGTTTGCCATCAAGGAATAACTTCCGGGGAGATCTACCAGGAAAAAGCTCTTGCCGTTGTGTGTGTATCTGCCGAAAGCGCTGGCAACCGTCTTTCCCGGCCAGTTTCCGGTGTGCTGCTTTAATCCTGTCAGGCTGTTAAATAATGTGCTCTTGCCGGTATTAGGATTTCCTACCAGGGCAATAACAATATCATCGAAAGAACCCATCCGGGTTTGAAACATCCGCTGCGTTGTTCCTGATTCATCTAAGTGACCGGTAATAACCATATGTTTCATCTCCACTGTCGCAGTTTTTCAGTCGGTTCAACCAATACTCCGGACGCTTCATCGGACCTGAATGCGATTACTGCGCCCCTTATATGATATGCAACAGGATCTCCCGATGGACTCCTCAACACTGCCTCAATTTCAGTGCCTGTAACAAGTCCTAAATCCAGCATCCTCCTCCTTATATTCCCTTTAGCTTTTATTTCCTTAACCCTTGCGGTACAACCAACAGGCAAAAGATTTAAAGGAATTGACAACCGGTCCATACTTTGCCCCCCTTACGCTCCTGTTAAAAATTTATAATACAGTCTCTGGCGCAAAAAAGTTTCTCAAGGCAATATATGCATAAAATCAGCCGCTGGTGCCTGGGCAGAAAAAAGCCTGCATCAGTACAAAAAAAGCACAGCCTGCCTAAATATGGCAGTCTGTGCTTATCATCTATCCCCGGTCATTATTCCACTTATCATATATCAAGCTGTATTGCAAAACAACGAAGACTGTATCTGTTTCAGTAAGTTTATTTCTTGTTTTTCTGCCAGTTTGAAATTTTCTCTGCTATGCCAAATTACCACGGTGTGGAAAAACAGAGATAGATATCAGGGGGTCAAAATTTCTCCTTTGCGGTTATATTTCATATTGGAATACCTGTTGCTGTCGGGTATGTATGCCATAGCTTATTCCTCCAATTTTGTAATTCACCTGATTCCTGCTGAAAAATAAATTTTTGTTTATACAAAACATAATCAAAACTAACCTATTCGTCCAACGGTTCAAACATGTCCTTTCCAACACCACATTCCGGACATACCCAATCATCCGGTATATCCTCAAAAGCTGTCCCGGGTTCAACACCACCGTCTGGATCACCTGCTTCGGGATCATATATATAACCACATACTGTACACAAATACTTAATTATGATGGCTCCTCCTTTCTTACCTTCAAATAGACTGGAATTGTTTAAAACATGAATAATATAACCGCTGAGAACAGTGCCTTTTTCTATATATTATTTACCCCTTATTATATTCCATAAAACCAAAAAAATTTATTTATAGTTGCCTAAAGTACAAATGGCAATTAAAAAAAGCCCTGTTTTACAGGGCTTTCAAGCTTTAATTTCTTATTTAAACCGCCTTTTTGTATCGTTTCTTTGGTTTGCGTCGTTTGCAAAATGTTTGCAAAACTAGTTTATTATAAAAATCCCAAGGGCCTCAAACCCTTGGGAATACTGGAGCTGGCGATGGGACTCGAACCCGCAACCTGCTGATTACAAGTCAGCTGCTCTGCCAGTTGAGCTACGCCAGCATATGGCGACCCGGAAGGGACTCGAACCCTCGGCCTCTAGCGTGACAGGCTAGCGTTCTAACCAACTGAACTACCGGGCC
>DGEI01000003.1 GCA_002385885.1 Firmicutes bacterium UBA3930 | reverse complement strand
GTTGGTGACAGGGTGCGGTTTCATCCCAAATTCGGTACATACGAGAAGTACGACAAATCTAAAGACCGTATCATTTACTGCAATGTCTGCTCCATGATGAACCCCATACAAAATGACCGCTGCAAGCGGTGTAATAACCTATTATTTAAATAAGGAGGATTTTATAATGGAGAGATTTGACACGCTGCTGGAGGCTGCGGAGTTTTCGGCAACACGCTGCACAAGCTGGAGTTTTGCCACTTCAAATGATAGATACGATGTAAAAGGCTTGCTGGTGCTTGCCGAAACAAGCGATAGTGAAGACCCAATCGATGAGGATAGCTTTTATGTGGTATCGCCTGCCGGAGCTATCGGCTTATGTAACGACGGCGAGGACATCGATTGGCTGTTTCTGTCTGACGCTGCGCCGAATGAGGATCTGCCGCTGACATACCAAGCTGAGCCGCAGATAAAGTTCTGCTCGAAATGTGGCTCCGGCGCTGTTCTCGGTGCTCGATTTTGCGGTCAGTGTGGAACAGCGCTATGAAAATAAAAGGCTAATTTGGATGTGGTTTTAGTTTTCCGTAATCAGTGTGCGTTGCTTTTTGAAATTGAATTCTTCCAAACGAGGGGTGTGCAAAAGAGGTGCAAATTTTAACGATTTGATTTGAGCGGTGCATTTTATCAATAGTTAGTGCCTTTGCCAAATCAAATACCATCTGTTGACAAAAGAAATTTTGTCGACAGGTGGTTTTTTGTTTGTCTAAAGGTGCTTGCAATAGGCCGCTTTCGGACTTTGTGCTGTCCATCCTTCAAGAAAAACACTAAACCTGTACTGCTGAAAACATAACAAAAAAGTATGACATAATCCTGGAAACATTATATAATTGGAAAAAGAACTGTTACCCGGTGATGTACTAATAAAACAGATAAGTCTCTATTCCAGCCGGTAAATTATATCTTCCTCCAAAATAGATTGTTTTGATGGTTTAGTTATTAGTTGTTCAATGCCTAAGCGGCTTGCAGATATCCTCACTCTTGATGGCAGGAGTTTATTCTTGGCAAACATTGACGAGATTTGGGAAGAGGTCGAATTATGACGAAATACATAAAGCATATCGGGATATTCGTTTGCATTTTTGCATTGTGTGGCACCGCCCTATGGGGCGCGTGGCAGCTTTGGTTTAATCCTTATCGCAGTACAGTGAGCGTTTTATGGCCGTCCGAAGAATTGGAAGATGTTTTGACCACGCAGCAAGCGGTCGAGGATTTAGATTATATTGTACACCGCTTGATAGAGCGCCATCCCGCCTGTATAAACGGTCTGACCGGTAACGTTCAGTTTGAATATGAGCGGGAGCGCGCTGGAATTGCTGTGCTTCAGGAGGTGTCGGTTTTGTCGCTGTGGCAAAGTGCGGCGCGTGTTTTGAGCAGTTTGGGAGACGCTCACACAGCCGTAGGTGTGAATTACGAGAACAGCGCGCACTTACCTCTCACCTTCGCATGGAAGGATGACAAAATGATCTGTTTAGGGGATGAATATGAAGGGTATATCGTGGTTGAAGTCGGAAACATTTCGATTGATGACCTCTACCAACGCTTTCTTTCTCAGTTTTCCTACGAACTGGAGTCTTGGGCGCGGCATTCCTTCGCTTCACGATTAAATCGCAGTGAATATTTGTCTTTTGTTGGCGTTGATACACTAACGGATATTCCGCTTGTACTGGAGAACCCAAATGACGGCAGCCGTATAACCGCAACGTTTACATTGTGTGAAAGTGTTACTGCCGGTGATGAAAAGGCGGAACCAAATTTTGATTATTCGGTTGATTCATCTGCCGGTATGGGGATTTTCACTCTTCGTCAATGTGTATATGATGAAGAATACAAAAACGGCCTGCGGGATTTCTTTACGGCTGTTCAGGAAAACAACATCCGCAGCGTGATAGTGGATTTAAGAAACAATCCAGGTGGAAACTCGCTGGTTACAAACGAATTTATCCGCTATCTGCCGGCAGAAAGTTATCTCACCGGTGCCTGCGAGGTTCGTTTTGGCTCAATCCTATGGAAGAACAAGTCGCAGAGCCAGAGAAATCAACAGCTTACACCGGTCTTTTCAGGTGATGTATATGTACTGACCGGGGCAGATACGTTTAGCTCGGCCATGGACTTTGCAACATTGATTTCAGATAATAAATTGGGGATGGTGGTCGGGGAGGTTCCCGGCAACATGCCTTCGTCTTACGGGGATATTCTTTTTTTTCAGACGCCCAATGCACGACTTGTTTTTACCGTATCCTATAAATACTTTATACGACCAGATGCATCAAAATCTGATTCTCCTCTGATTCCGGATGTGATAGTTCCCGCTAAGGATGCACTCACCGAAACCATGAGATTAATCGAGAAGGCGAGGTAGGAATATGCAAATAGGAGAAATATGGCCGTTTCTGCTGCCGGGGGTATTGCTTCAGTTATTGATTCAGATACTCTGGATTGTGGAGTGCGTGAGAGAAGGTAATCGAAAGCCGTTTCATCGTGCCCTATATATCTTGTCTATTGCTGTTTTCGGGCTGGCCGCCATTGCATTTTACCTGCTTCGCGCCGAAAAGACACCGCCCAAAGATACCACCACCGCCGAAGTGGAAAGGGCTAACCATCTCACAAATAAGGGCATTTTTTTTCTGCTGCTGATTGCTTATCAAGTGATGGGGCTGCATATGTTGGCAGAGAATGCCGGAACTCCGATGTACATCCCCTTGATTTGGCTGCTATCAATCTCTTTTCTCATAATGCTGCTGTATAATCTATTCCCTGAGAAAAAGCGCTATATAGCCGAACCGCTTTTACCAATGCTGCAGATTGGCCTGTGTATACCAATCCAATACCTGGATGTTTCGGGGGATAATTTATTTCTTTCCATCATTGCGGGGTTCAGTGCAATCAACCACGCATCACTATCCCACTCAAAGGCATATGGAATAGGTGCACTGGGTGCTTATCTTTTGGGCAGCACGGCAAGAACAATACTTTTATCCGAAAGCGCTGAAATGGCTGATCTTGTCCGCTACTTTTTCGTCAACACAATTGTGGTTCTGCTTGCCTTACTTGCTTTTTACACATTAAAAAAGCAGATGATTACAAATGTAAAGTTAGAATCAGCTCTCCATACGGTGAATGAGCAATCCGAAAAGCTTAAAGACTTAGCAGTCGTGGAGGAGAGGAATCGTATTGCCGCCGAAATGCACGATACGGTCGGCCATACACTCACTGCAGCCGTCCTGACATTAGAAGCGGCGGAGGGACTTGTATCAGAGCCGCAAGCAGCACAAAAGCTTCATCAAGGCAAAGAGCTAGTGCGGCGAGGGCTTTCGGAGCTTCGCGCTTCTGTCAAAGTAGTCAGGGCAGGAAACGAAACCAATTTTGTTGACGTCCTTGAGCAGCATTTGCAGGAAATCCGTTCTGACACCGGGCTTGATATTCATCTTGTTATGGAATCAGAAATTACCCTGCCCCTGCTTCAAGCAGGTATACTGCTCTCGGCGGTAAAGGAATGTACAACCAACGCAATCAGACATGGGCAGGCAACACATGTGGACATCCTGATTGGCGAGTATAAAGGACAGCTGCGGTTAGCTTTTACAGACAACGGCAGCGGAACAGATGATATAAAATCCGGCTCCGGATTATCCATCATGAGGGAGCGTGTGCAAAGCGTAGGTGGAACACTGGAAATAGAAAGCGCACCGGGAGAAGGGTTTACCGTCAGCCTCATTATCCCCGCCGTGCAAAGAAAGGAGGATGTGCAATGAATCAAATTACCGTTCTGTTGGCGGACGATCAGACAATTATCCGGGATGGGCTGCGCGCATTACTTGAAACAAATCCTGATATTCAGGTAGTAGCGGAAGCAAGAAATGGTATGGAAGCCTATGAACAAACGGAAATCCATCACCCGCAGGTGGTTCTCATGGATATCCGTATGCCGGAAATGGGGGGTGTGGAGGCTACACGCCTGATCAAACGAGATTTTCCCGAAACGGCTGTTTTGGTGTTAACCACATTTGATGATGATGAATCCATTCTCGGTGCCATCGCCCACGGCGCTTCGGGGTATCTTCTAAAGGACATCAGCGGGATAAAACTGGCCGATGCTATCCGTGACACTGTGCAAGGAAGCATCATTTTACCGGGAAACATTGCCGCCAAAATCACAAAGCATATCGGCAGGCAGGGAAAAACGGAAATATCGCTTGAGGACTTTACCCGGCGTGAACAGGATATCATTCGTTTACTGATGCAAGGGAAAAGTAATCAGGAAATCGCTCAAACCCTTTTTCTAACCGTTGGTACGGTCAAGAACTATGTCAGTCAAATTTACAGCAAAGCCGGAATTACTGACCGAGCCAATGCCATATTGCATTTCAAAAAATTAGGGTTTTAAGAGCGGGAGCTGCGGCTTCCGTTTTTTTTATTACCCGATATATGACTCCGGTAACTTATCATATGACCGCCTTATCTTCTATACTTTACATGGAAAAACCAGAAGCCGTGTCCGAGAGAGGTATCATAATGAGGTTTATAAAGCGTATATTCAGGAAAATAATTGAATTTCTGCGACATCTATCGCAGGATTATGCCCGCCTAAGCTTCTATGTTGCCGGGATGAGCGAAATTCAGCGGAAAAAAAGCAAACATGTTTTGAGGCCGGAGATATAATTAATAGGATCAACTATTTTAATAAGTAAACGAATGGAGGTCGAGTTACATGAAAAACCGGAAAATGTCAGATTATTGGAATATGGGTACAGCTATAGGCCTGTGCACTGCTGTTGGTATTGCGCTGGGTGCATTGCTGCAAAACGTAGTTCTGTGGCTCTGCATCGGAGCCGGTGTGGGCGCAGTTCTTGGGGCAGTTTCCGCAAATAAAAAACCGCGAGACAAATAACCTATCAATCAAACAGAAGGTGTAACATTATGAACGAGTTTATGCTTACAAAGAACATGCTCCTGATCCTCTCCCCGCTTATTCTTTTTCAACTCAGTCTGGCGGTATACTGCGGCACTAAAATCTTTACAGAAGGGGTTCAAAACTTAAACAAATGGGCATGGTTTTTAATTTGCCTGTTTGTCAATGTGATAGGACCTGTTTTGTTCCTCTTGGTGGGAAGAAAGAAGGAATTCAAAATAGGCTATCTCCTGGAGGATCCCATATGACCCTGTCGAAGTTCAGATTTGGAGTGGAATGTTCGTACCGCGCAGTGAGCAAATTATGAGGTGTAAGTATGAAAAAATCAAGAATTTCTGGGAGCTGCAGGATGTGGATATGGTTTATCCTTACATCCGTAATAATTAGCTTGCTTGTCATGCTGTTTTCCGGCAGCCTGCAAATCAAGCGGAATATGCATGCCGATGTGCCGCTTGATGAATTTAAGGCACATATGGATGAACGAATTCCCGCCCTGATGAAGCTGTATGGAATTCCGGGCTGCAACATCGCGCTTGTGCAGGACAATGAAATTGTATGGACTGAGGATTACGGGTATGCGGATGTGGCAAGCGGCAGAGCGCTGACGGTCGATACCATCATGAGTGTTCAATCCATTACAAAGTCTGTTACGGCCTGGGGAGTTATGCGCCTTGGGGAGAAGGGCCTCATCGACCTGGATGCTCCGGTGTCGCAGTATCTGAAAAGCTGGCAATTTCCGTTGACTGACTATCCGGCAAAAAAAATTACGGTACGGCAGCTTTTAAGTCACACTTCAGGGATGCCGTTGGGGGATTTTGCCAACATTTATTCCCCGGGTGAAGCAATGCCCTCCAACCGGGATGTGATGACCGGGGAAGCGGTGCTGATGCGGGAGCCGGGGACAGGATTTTCGTATTCTAACACAGGCTATAACCTATTGGAAATATTAATCGAGGATGTCACCGGACAAAGCTTTTCAGAATATATGCGCAGGGAAGTTTTACTCCCGCTGGGCATGGAAAGCGCTGCCTTTGATATAGACAAGGCGGTGACGCCTTACCCACCCACGGGGTATAACCTCAGAGGGGAGCCGGTTCCGGTCTATCTCTATCCATCAAAGGCTTCAGGCGGCCTGTTTGCGACAGCCTGCGATATTGCCCGTTTTGCGACAGCAGGTATGAAGGAAAACCCGGTTCTAAGCATCGAGAGCATTGATCGGATGTATCAACCTGAGAGCCGTAAAATCGGTATTTACAGTTTGATATTTGAAGCGTATGGATTTGGTCACTTTATCGAAAAGCTGCCAAACGGCATGCTCTCAGTTTCTCACGGCGGCCAGGGCAACGGCATTATGACGCATTTACAGGCTGTACCGGAGGCAGGCGATGCCATCGTGCTTCTCACAAACAGCCAGCGAAGCTGGCCGTTCATCGCCTGTGTTTTAAGTGACTGGGCGCAGTGGCGAGGGTTTCCCTCTGTCGGCATGGGAAGGATTATCTGGGGGCATTTCGGACTTTGCGTCGTGATCGGTATGTTGTTCTCGGCAAGCTTGCTGGTGATATTTGGACCGGTCCTGACCTTTTATCAGCAAAAACGAACGGGGTTCAGGCTGCTTCGAATTAGTGCAGCATCTATTCTCCTTGGAATTCTAATCTGGTGCGCTTGTCAGAAATATTTATTTATAGCTTCGGTTTTTCCGATTCTGTCTGTATGGCTTGGGGGTTCTGTATTCGTGTTCTCTATAGTACTGCTGTTGTCTGCGGCGCTGCCCGAATGGCCAGGAAAAAAATATATGCTCTAATGATAAATTCGGCATCGGATGTGGGATTTTCCTTTTTGTTACCTGATATACTGCTTCGGTCACTTATCAGATTGTATAATTGCTATTTGAAAATATTGTTTATTTGATTTACAATAGTGTTGAGCTTCCGGCATGTAAGTGAGGTGAGAGCCGTGAAGGTACTGTTTTTGTCTGTGACGGCAGGCCATGGCCATAATCAGGCTGCAAAAGCCGGTATGGAATGTTTAAAAGCCCGGGGTATAGATTGTGTGATCCTGGATACCTTTGAATATATTAATCCCGTATTGAGTGAATCTATTGCCCGGGCTTACCTGATTTCAACAAAATTTACCCCTAAAGTTTACGGAAGATTGTATCAACTGGCTGAGAGGCTTGAAAAGAGCAACGATAAGCTTTATATAGGGAAGATAATTAACTCTCTTTTATCAAAAAAGCTGATTGTTTTCTTAAATGAATATAATCCGGATGTGATAGTTTGTACGCATATTTTTTCAGCACAAATAATAAGCCATCTCAGGGTTAAAGGTCTGTCGTGCAAAACTATTGGCATAATAACGGATTTCACCATTCATCCTTTTTGGGAGGATACCAATCTGGATTACTATATTACCGCCAATAATCTGTTGAATCTTCAGGCCCAAAAAAAGGGAATTCCGTTGGAGAAAATTAAAGCTATCGGTATCCCCATACATACCAAATTTGCAAAGAAAATGGAAAAATCAACAGCAAGAAGAGTGTTAGGAATTGACGATAAGGCAACGATTTTAGTTATGAGCGGCAGCATGGGATATGGAAGCGTGGATGATGTTATAAGAAAGCTTGATGATATGGATATAGATTTTCAGATTATTTCTGTATGCGGCAATAATGCTGCGTTGAAAAAGAAGATAGATTCATTGGAAATAAAGAAAAAACTTTATAATTACGGATTTGCTGACAACGTAGATGTTATGATGGATGCATCCGACTGTTTGCTGACTAAACCGGGAGGGCTTACCGTATCTGAGAGTTTGGCCAAATGTATCCCAATGGTATTGATTAATCCCATTCCCGGGCAGGAAGAGAGGAATACGGAGTTCTTGCTGAATAACGGTCTTGCCATTAAGACCAGCAAAACATTCCCTGTTGATGAGGCAGTTTATTATCTGCTAAACAGCGATAGAAGAAGGCATATGATTGAGATGATGCAGGAGATAGGCAAACCTAATGCGGTATATGAACTGGCTGATATAATCGAACAGCAAGGAAAACGATAATCAGCTCAATGCCTTTTTTATTAAATCTATTCTGGACAGTATACGCTGAAACAGATAATCTACAAGAGTGATAGCTGTCATAGCTTCTACCACAACTACTGCCCTGGGGACTATCACTGGATCGTGCCTGCCTTTCAAACTGAGATCCATATTTTGCATTTCGCGGGTTACGGTTTGCTGCGGTATCCGAATGGAAGGGGTAGGCTTAAAGGCTGCCCTGAACACGATGGGGAATCCTTCGCTTATTCCTCCGGAGATGCCTCCGGAGTTATTGGTTTTTTTGACTAATTCGTTGCTTTGATTATATGCAAATGGATCGTTGTTTTGCGAACCTGTGATATAAGCCGCTTCGAAGCCTCTGCCAAATTCAATTCCCTTAACTGCGCCTATGGACAGTATGGCCTTTCCCAACACAGCATCCAGCTTTTCAAAAACCGGTTCCCCTACTCCGCCGGGCAATCCTTTTACTATGCATTCTACAACACCGCCTGCAGAGTCACCCTTTTCTTTCAGCTGCTGAATATATTCTTCGGCTTTTTTGGCTGCTTTCCTGTCAGGCATGGCCAGAGGATTATCGTATATTGCACTGCTGTCAAAATTCCCGGGATCTATCTTTATATGCCCTATGGACAGTGTATATGCCTGGATTTGTATGCCAAACTGACTCAGTATTTTTTTAGCTATGGCGCCGGCAGCTACCCGGGCTGCTGTTTCTCTCCCTGATGCCCGTCCTCCTCCCCTGTAATCATATATACCATACTTCTGATGATACGTATAGTCGGCATGACCGGGACGGAAAACGCCGGCTATACGGGAATAGTCCTTTGAACGTTGATCACAGTTGAAAATTACCAGGGATATGGGTGTACCGGTGGTCTTACCTTCAAATACACCTGACAGTATGTTTACCTTATCATCTTCTTTTCGGGGTGTTGAAAAGAAAGATTGCCCAGGCTTTCGTCTATCCAGATCTTTTTGAATATCCTCTTCGCATAAAGGGATTCCTGCCGGACATCCGTCTACCACAACTCCCAATGCTTTGCCATGGGATTCTCCCCATGTGGTAACCGAAAAATTCTTTCCAAAGGTTGAACCTGACATGAAAAACCTCCCGGAGTAAAAGTTAATTGAATTGTATCATATTGGGCGGCCTGTGAAAAGCATTTGTTTTTCTTCCCAGGGAACAGGCAAGATGTTATCTGAGCCCAACAGCATATTATCCGGATTTATAGTGGGACAAGGGGATAATGACATTGTATGCAGTCCTGATTTATAGTATTATATTTTACAGATGGAAAAGCCGGATTTGTGAAAGGAATGAGATTGGTGATCATTGGTACCGGCATCGATATAATCGAAGTGAGGCGTATACAAAACGCATGCAGAAATCCCAGGTTTATAAAAAAAGTTTTTACTGAAGAAGAATGGGACTATATTGAGAGCCGGGGAAAAAATATGCAGACGGTGGCAGGAAATTTTGCTGCAAAGGAAGCGGTTATGAAAGCATTGGGAACAGGGTTTGGCAGTGTGGGATGGAAGGATATCCAGATACTTCGTGAACCAGAGGGGAAACCGTATGTACAGTTATCCGGCAGAGCGTTATTGCGTATGTCAGAATTAGGTGGAAAGAAGGTATGGATTTCAATATCCCATATCCGGGAATTTGCAGCTGCCCAGGCAATTATTGAGGATTAGAACAGCGGTGTGACATATGGAGTGTTACCGGTAATTTATCGGAGATTCACTATTCCCAGGGAGGTTTTTATATGTATGTTGTTACTCCTGTACAAATGAGGAAGATTGACCAGAGGGCCATCGATGAATTCGGCATACCCGGTATTGTGCTTATGGAGAATGCTGCCCTCAGGGTAGTTGAAAAGCTATACAGCCTGTATTCTTTAAAAAAACGGGATCGGGTGGTTGTACTTGCCGGCGGCGGGAATAACGGCGGGGATGGTATCGCCGTTGCCCGGCATTTATATTTTGATGGAGTACAGGCAGAAGTTATTTTGCTGGCACAGCAGGATAGGATAACCGGTGACGCAGGGATTAATCTGGATATCGCAAAAAAAGCCGGCATACCAGTCAATTGCATACTGGACAACAGCGATATACCTTTGGCTGAACAGCGCATTTGTCAGGCATCTCTTATTATTGATGCTATTTTCGGTACGGGCCTTTCGAAACCGGTTGAAGGTGTGTTTGCCCGTATCATTGAAATTGTAAATAGCATGGAAGTGCCGGTTATTGCCGTAGATATCCCATCGGGGATCAGCGGTGAGAACGGACATATAATGGGAACGGCAGTTAAAGCCTGGGATACGGTAACATTCGGGTATCCAAAAAGGGGACATCTATTGTATCCCGGAAGGGAGTATGCCGGGAGATTACATGTGGCAAAAATAGGATTGCCGTCCGACAGTGCCGAAGCAATTGGGGTAAAAGGCTTTACCCTAAATAAAGAAGAAGCAGCGGCCGTAATTAAAAAACGTTTAAAGACAGGCCATAAAGGCGATTTTGGAAAAGTTGCCGTTGTTGCCGGTTCCACAGGTATGACGGGAGCTGCTTCCCTTACGGCTGAAGCTGCTCTCAGGAGCGGAGCGGGACTTGTTACTTTGGGAATTCCCGCCAGCCTTAATTGTATTTTGGAGAATAAACTGACAGAGGTTATGACAAGGCCATTGCGTGATAATGGAACGGGTTATCTTCAGGCAGATTGTCTGGATGAAATTTTCACTCTGGCGGAAAATATGGATGTATTGGCTATTGGGCCCGGACTGGGAAGAAACATAACAATTTCAGAAATTTTAAGGAATATTTTTGGCAGAATCAATATATCCATAGTATTAGATGCAGATGGGTTAAATGGTATATCCGGGAATATAAATCTGCTGGGACAGCATACTAAACCCGTGGTGATAACTCCTCATGTTGGAGAAATGGCCAGGTTAACCGGTTTGACTATAGATGAGATTCTTGATTCGCCTGTGCAGGTTTCGCAAAAATTTTCACAGGAACAGGGAGTAATAGTACTGCTGAAAGGAGCAACTACGGTTGTATGCGAGCCGGGTGGAAGGATATACTTTAATACTGTAGGGAATTCAGGGATGGCTACAGCAGGCAGCGGCGATGTTTTAACCGGTATTATTTCCGGATTGATAGCCCAGGGATATCATGCCTTTGATGCTGCAGCACTGGGGGCTTTTCTACATGGTTATGCCGGGAACCTGGCAGCGTCTTTGTGCGGCGAAGCTGGCATGATAGCCGGTGATATTCTGGAGGCCCTTCCGACTGCCCTGAAAGAACTGTATAATCAGGCTCAAAAACGTTTGTAAAATGCTGTTGTTTAATATATAATATTGTTAGTTTGCATTAATCAGGTATGGATTAAAATGTGTTTTCAGAGCAGGTCTGGTAAAGGATGGGGCAAAGTACATAGATAAGTAGGAGGTGCCACCGTGGCCGAATTGAAAAAAATTTTAGTTAGTTTACCTGATAGCCTGTTACGGGAAGTTGATGAGATCGTGGCCATGGAAAAAAGAAATCGAAGCGAGTTTATTCGTGAAGCCATGAAACTTTATATCAGGGAAAGGCATAGAATAGAAATAAGGGAGAAAATGAAAAAGGGCTACGAGGAAATGGCAAAAATAAATGTTGAATTAGCAAAAGTTGGATTTGAGTCTGCCAATGAGGCATTGGTAGTTTATGAGGCTATCTTATCGGAGAGTGAATGATTGATATGATAAGAAGAGGAGAAATTTTTTATGCTGATTTAAGTCCGGTGATAGGATCTGAGCAGGGTGGGGTAAGACCTGTATTAATAGTACAAAATGATATTGGAAATAAATACAGTCCTACAGTAATTGTAGCTGCGATCACCTCCCAGATAAACAAGGCCAAGCTTCCCACGCATATAGAGATAAGTGCGGTTGAGTATGGCCTGCCAAAAGATTCGGTAATATTGCTGGAACAGATAAGAACCATTGATAAAAAAAGGTTAAAAGAGAAAATTGGATATCTGTCATCTGAGATAATGGAGAAAGTAAACGAGGCCCTGCAAATAAGCTTTGGACTAATTGATTTATAAGGCTGTTATATACTATAAAAACAGCCTTTTTTGTTTTCTTATGATTTGGAAGTAATTATTTATGATATAATATATACAGATAAAGCAGGATAAGAAGGAGCGCTTCATGAAGAAGTGGGAGATTGTAAAGGACTACCTATTATTACTTGCAGGTACTTTTTTAACGGCTTTAGCATTTAATTTTTTTCTTGTACCTCATAGGATTGCTCCGGGGGGATTCAGCGGTATAGCCACAGTAGTGTATTATGTTTTTCATGTTCCGGTTGGCATTACCATGCTGCTGTTGAATGTTCCTGTATTCATTATAGGCGTAAAAAAAATGGGAGGAGATTTCGGGTTAAAAACTGTTATCTCTACCATATTGCTTTCGGCATTTATAGATTTGGTTAGGGTTCCTTCCATAACCGGAGATTCCATACTGGCGTCTATTTACGGAGGCGTACTTATGGGTCTGGGTTTGGGACTGGTGTTCAGGGGCAATGCTACAACAGGGGGAACCGATTTATTGGCAAAGATCATTCATAATTTCTACCCATTTATTGGTGTAGGATGGATCTTGTTTACCGTAGACTTTTTGGTGGTATTTACAGCGGCCATGGTATTCGGGCCCAGTCAGGCATTATATGCTTTGGTGTCTTTATATCTTAGCGCCCGTGTTGTGGATCTTGTCCTTGAGGGGATGAATACCGCCAAAGCTTTTGTGGTTATTTCGGATTATACTGAAGAAATCAGCCGGCGGATAATATCAGAGATGGAAAGAGGCGTTACATTCATAGATGGACAGGGAGCTTATACCCGCCAAAAGAAGAATATTATACTATGCGTTGTAAATAGAATGCAGGTGACACGGCTGAAGTCCATCATCAATGAGGTGGATCCTTTGGCCTTCGTTTTGGTTACCGATGTTAAAGAAGTTATGGGGGAAGGCTTTTAAACAGGACAGCCGGTTTGTTTTGAAAAAGGGGTTGCTAAATGGGTAAAAAGATAAACATTATGATATGTGTGACTCGGCAAAAAACTTGTGAACGCCTGATTAAGGTGGGGAGAGATACTGCAGGAAATGGAAACGCCCAGCTGTATGCGGTTCATGTTGCAAAAAAGGGTGTAAATTTTTTGGGAAATCCTGACGAAGGAGAGGCGCTGGATTACCTGTTTCAGGTCTCAAAAGAGGCTGGGGCTGAAATGACTGTACTGCGTTCTGAACATGTAGTTGATACTCTTGTTGAGTTTGCCAGGAAAAGTGATATATCTGTTGTGGTACTCGGAGAATCTGCAGGAAATACAAACAGGGACAAGAGCATAATAAATGAACTGAAAAGTAAATTGCCGGACCTGGAATTCATTATTGTGCCCCAGGCCTGATGCTCTTTTCATCTCTTATATTTTTTGATTAACTGCTTAACCCATAATCTGTGAGGGCTTTCTATAATGACCATTGGGTCGCTTTCCTGTCCTTCTGTTTCAGGGAATAACAGTATTTTTGGGCCTATCCTTGACTGGTTTTCCCAAACATGGACGTGAAACAGGGCATAGTCCACATAACCGTCTTTGTAAACTATTATGGTTATTTCCCCCCAGGTTTTTGGCAGAATGTTTTGATAATGGTTATCTGTGTTGATTGGTACCCGGATGATTGGTGTATATCCTTCGGAATTGGTAATGAACTTTTTGCCAATTTCAGGAATAACTACTCTGGCTTTTTCAATGGGCCTTTCGCTGAATCCGTCGACCACCCGGGGCTGGATATATCCATAGTGGGCGTTATATTTTGAATTTATTTGCGAAAATGTTTCGATTTGACGATGAGTGTATTCACCGTAGGGAATATAGCCGTTGTTTGCCAGAATGACGATAACACCCGTTATAACAAGAACGGCTAATATTGATTTATAACGGTATTGCATTATTATCACCTCAGTTACTATTGTATTCTATGGTGAGCAAATAATAGCACAAACACACAAACTGTTTATTTTTGTGTTTGTCTGTTTTTCCGGAAAAAATAAAATTGGACATTGTATCAGGACTGCACTATAATATTCTATATAGGCTTGGATTTTTTTGCAGATTTGTATCTCATAAGTAATAAGAATCCGATCTTTGTTCAGACAGGTTGACAATCTTTTCTGCCCACCGAATCCATTGGTTCGGTGGTGGATCTATATATAATCATAAACAGGGAACCCGTATTTATAAAGTGCAGGTACCCAAAATAATATAAATGATGTATAGTTCGGGGGGTTGAATATGGACGGCATTTCCGTAAAAGCCAAAATAGCAGCCGTATTTATTGTATGTGCTTTTTTTTCAATTTTCATGTCAGGGTGTTACCTGTTTCCCGAGGAGGAGAAGGTGTTGGCGCCTCCATTAGTGGAACCGCCTAAAATCACTTATAATGTTATGAAAGTAAAACGGGGTACTATCGAAGAGAAGATTGGCGGCTCCGGCACTTTTGTATCTGTTGAGCAGGAAAACATGTTTTTTAAACACCGGGGAGGCCGTTTAAAGGCTATTCATGTCAAAATAGGTGATGTAGTCCAAAAAGGAGATCTGTTGGCCGAACTTGATACCGGTACACTGGAAAACGAAATTCAACAGCAGAAGATCAGATTGCAGCAAACACGGCTTAGATATACACAGATGAAAGAAGCTGGGGCTGATAAATATTCGTTATCCATAGCTGCTTATGATATTGAGCTGGCAAGGCTTCAGCTGAAAAACCTTGAACGGGAACTCGAAGAGGCAAAATTATATTCTAACATGGATGGGACGGTAGTATATGTTGATACCAGGCTGGGTGAAGGAGATTATATTAACGCCTATTCTACTCTTATCAGGATTGCAGATCCTGCAAAGCTGCAGCTGCAGTATTCGGGTAAAGACAATTCACAATTAAAGGTCGGAATGAAAGTAGACGTATCAATAAAAAATCAGGTGTATGAAGGCGAGATTATAATGACTCCCGATACCGTTCCTGCTGATGCTGAAGAAAGCCTTAAAAATATTGTGCGCATCAATGTACCGGAATTGCCGGATGATGTTAAAATGGGCTCATATGCCCAATTCAGCGTTACCCTTGATAAAAGGGAGAATGTGATCGTACTGCCCCGGAATGTTGTTCGAAACTACATGGGGCGCAGATATGTTCAGGTACTGGAAGACGGACTGAAAAAAGAACGGGATGTGCAAGTCGGTTTGGAGACTTCTACAGATGTGGAGATTATAAAAGGCCTTGAAGAAGGAGAAGAGGTAGTTGTCAATTAAAAGGGGGCCTGGACCTTGTTAATAATGGTAATCAGAAAGATGCTCAGCAATAAATGGATGGTCATTTGCTTGCTGGCGGGTGCGGTGCTTGCAGTGGCTATGGTAAGCAGTATTCCCATTTATACCGATGGAGTGCTTCAGCGTATGCTTACCAAGGATTTAGAGGAATACCAGCTGTCTACCAGGACATTCCCTGGAAGGTATTTGGTTGAAGCAAATATTTATTCCTATTATGAAGCAGAGAACCGGGTCAAAGCATATCATATGGTGAAGAACAGGGTTACAGGGCAGATGGTCAAAGAGATCGATTTGCCTGTGCTTTCTCAGTCAGAAGATTTAGTCGTTGATCATCTTATTGCTGTATCCGAAAAACAGCTGGAGGAAAACCAGGATAAGCGATACATAGTAATCGAAGCCATGACAGACATGGATGAACATATAGATATTGTTCACGGCCGTATGTATTCCGGTGAGAAGCAGGATGGCATACTTGAAGCCATTGTAACCGAAGAGGCAATGCAAAGGCTGGATTTGCGCCTTGATGAGGTGTACCGGGTGACGGATTATAATAATTATCTGACCGAACCCCTCAGAGTAAAGATTGTTGGTGTTTTTACCATAAAACCCGGTGTTGATACTTACTGGTATAAACCGTTAAGAACATACAATGAGAGTTTTATGATTGATCATTCCTTGTTTCATAAAGAATTTATTGAAACTGAATCTCCTGTATTAACAAAGGCAAATTGGCATTATGCTTTTGACTATTATAAAATTACACTGGAAAATATTAGTCCAATTCTGGAAGCATATAAACAGCAAAAAAGATGGATGATTGAAAAAAATTTTGGTCTTTATATGCCTTCCATTACTATTATAGAGCGCTATCATGAACGTGAACAGCAGCTTAAGATTACGCTGTGGGTTGTTCAGGTACCTATTCTGCTTATGTTAGCTTTTTATATATTTATGGTGTCTCAGCTTATAGTGGAAAATGAAAAGAATGAGATTGCTGTTTTGAGGAGCAGGGGTGCCAGCGGACTGCAGGTATTTATAAGTTATTTGTTCGAAGCGCTGCTTTTAAGTGGAATGGCAATGATCCTTGGTCCGCCCCTGGGACTGCTTTTGTGTACTTTTTTGGGTGCTTCCAATGGGTTTTTGGAGTTTGTGAACAGGGCCGCGCTGCCCATCTCTCTCAATTCAAAAGCCTATATTTATTCAATTTGGACCGTTGCTGTATTTATAATTACCATGCTGGTTCCTGCCTATTTATCCTCGAGAACGACTATTGTAATTTATAAGCAGCGTAAAGCCCGGTCAACAGGATTTTTGCTTTTAAGAAAGTTATTTATTGATATTGCGCTTCTTGGTATAGCCGGATATGGATTATATGCCTATAAAATGAGGCAGCAAGCCCTTATGATAGCCGGTGTCAGCGGAACCGATCTGGCCATAGATCCACTGCTGTTTATTATTTCAACTCTGTTTATTCTGGGAGCCGGCTTGGTTTTCCTTAGGATTTTTCCTTTAATTGTAAGACTGATTTTCCTGTTGGGCAGGAAAAT
This sequence comes from Firmicutes bacterium UBA3930, assembly GCA_002385885.1. GTDB lineage: Bacteria > Bacillota > Clostridia > Caldicoprobacterales > Caldicoprobacteraceae > DTU074. Next base: position 5,247 of record DGEI01000003.1, on the reverse strand, counting down.
ATGGTCACCTGCCCTGTATGCTTCTTTTATTCATGTAGGAAGATCAGGGGGCCAGGATCGGTTTTTGATGCTGTTTATTATACTAACACTATCTGTAGGGATTTTTAGTGCTAATGCAGCGCGGACACTCAACAGCAATATTGAAGAAAAAATTGCATACAATATTGGTGCCGATATTGTTATCAAAGCTCAATGGGAGGATAACAGGCCGGTATCTCTTGATCCTTCAGCGGGTCCTCTGCCGCAGACTTCGGATTTTGGGACACAGGAACCTGTACTGTATATAGAACCTCCATTCCAATCTTTTGCGGAGCTTTCGGGGGTGGAATCCGCCACAAAAGTATTCAGGAGAGATAACATATTTGCGCAAACTGTTACACGTGAACATGTAAGCCGCGTATATCTTATGGGAATCATACCGAATGAGTTTGGCCAGGTAGCCTGGTTCAGGCCGGATCTGTTAAAACCCCATTGGTATCGCTATCTCAATCTCATGGCGCATCATCCAACAGCTGCTTTGGTGTCCACGTCTTTTAAGGAAAAATATGATGTAAAGTTGGGAGATTCCCTGTGGCTTAACTGGGGCGGTCAGGGGTACCTGGAGGTAGTTGTATACGAATTTATAGATTACTGGCCGACCTTCAATCCTAACCCGGAAAATACGGAGGCTGCAAATCCCGGCGATCCGTTTCTTGTTGTGGCCAATTTATCATATATACAGGATCAAATGGCTTTGGAACCTTACGAGGTATGGATTAAGAAAGCTCCTGACGCTACCAGCGAACAGCTCTATAAGGATATTGAAAACAAAAAGCTTAAGATCAGTAAGCTTCAGGATGCTGGACAGGAGATAATCAAAAAGAAGAACGATCCCATGCTTCAGGGTACAAACGGTGCTTTGACCTTAGGGTTTATAGTTACTATGACCATAAGCACCATTGGCTTCCTGATTTATTGGACATTATCAATTAAACAAAGGGTGCTCCAGTTTGGAATTTTCAGAGCTATGGGATTGTCTGTCAAAAATCTTATTGGTATGCTTGTATGTGAGCAGATACTCATTTCCGGAACCGCTATATTAACAGGTATTATCATTGGAGGTATAACCAGCGAATTGTTTGTTCCCCTGCTCCAAATGGTGTACAGTGCGGCTCAACAGGTGCCTCCGTTTAAAGTAGCTGCCGCCCGGGAAGATTATATCAGGATATATTCTGTGGTATTGGTAATGCTGGGGATAGGTTTATCGGTTCTGGGTGTTATAATATCCAGAATAAAAATCCATCAGGCTATAAAGCTGGGTGAGGATTAAACCGGAGTCTGGCTGCTTATCTAGGAACCCGTGGATCTGTAGTGCTTAACTCCCATTTCCCAAACACCAAGGCAGGGTATTATAAATAAAATGCCTATCAGCGGTGTCAGCATATAAAAGTGGTAATTGTACTGCGTTCTGTCCAATAGATACATGAGCGGGAGGTAGTTTACGCAGCCGAAGGGAATAATGAAGGTGAAGAATCTGGTTATCCATTTTTTATATATGTTCAATGGATATTGTGAGATTTCTTTGCCGCCGTAGGTAAATATATTAGCCACTTCAATACCCTGTATGGTCCAAAAGCACAGGGTGGCGGCCAGTACGAATATCCCGGTAAAGATAAAGATTCCGCTGATTATCATCAGTATAAGCGTTATTATTTTAAATACGGTCCAACGAATGGAAAGGTTAACTGCGGCCCAAACCAATACTATAACACCTTGTAAAAGCCGTCCCAGCCTGGTAAACTCAAATTGAGAGCCCAGGACCTGGATGAATGTGCTTCTCGGACGCAGCAGAACTCTGTCAAAATCCCCGCTGACCACAAGATTCGAAAATATATCAAATCCACGAACAAAACATTCGGTTATTGAAAAAGCCATGTTGATTACTCCGAAACAAAGGGCTACTTCGAAAAAACTCCATCCCCTGATGCTGCCAAAACGCTCAAATAAGAAGTAAAGACCGGCAAAAACTGAAAACGGCACAAAAAACTGTCCTATTGAAAGAAGCCAGAAAGAAGCCCGGTATTGCATCTGTGATTTCAATAATATTGACATATATTTAAAATACAGTTTCATTTATGATTTTACCCCCTGGGAACATGATCTTATTGATTTTCTAATATCCCGGCATGATACAGGATGCCTGGAACAAAGAAATATTATCCCCCTTGTACAATTACTCTTTTTTGTACTTTTTTCATGGAAGCATATCCTGTCAATATAAGCACTCCAAGCCATATAAGCTGTATAAGTACACCTTGCAATGCCTGGGATACGGGTATGTGCCCGGTGTATATCCTGAATGGCATATCTACCGCCAGCCTGAAGGGAAGAAAATATGCGATTTTTTGCAGCCATGAAGGCATGAAGGGTATGGGTATGATCATACCTGAAAAAAGCTCTCCTATTGATGAAAAAACTACCATGGAACCAACAGGCAGAATGGTAATAAACATCGATATATATATTAACATTGATATTGATACAAGGACCATTAATCCCAGGAATAAAGAGACAGTGAAAAGCAAAAATGCTGCAAGGCTGCCCGGTAATGCCATTTTATAGGGTTCGGGGATCAAAAATGCAGCTATGAGCAGGGGAAGGCAGCGAAGCATGGCGCCTGACAGCCTCTGTGCAATCAGCTTTGCAAACCAGAATCCATAAATACTGCAGGGCCTGCAGAGCTCATAAGCAATGTTCCCGCTGGTTATGAGATTAATGATTTCATTATCCCTGATCCACAGGGCAACAAAAACCAAAAACGACTGCTGAAGCCATATGTATATTATAACCTGTTTCAGGGACATTGGCGGAGCACTGGCAGCATTGGCATAAAAGGCTTCATAGATCATTATATGCATGATACCCCAGAAAAACTGTGTGGCAACTCCGGCTAAGGCGGCGGCTCTGTACTGCAGGCCGTATATAAGGCGCAGCTTAAAAACTGAAAAATAGGCTTTCATATCACGTACTCCCTGTACAACTTAACGATCAATTCGTCTATTGGCTGTGATTCTACTGATATATCCACAATATCAACGATATTGGATAACCTGGAAATTATATCTGTCAAAAGGATTCCATTTCCATCCACCCTGAGGGTTAGCTTTTCCTGAGAACAGGATACAATGCTCACTCCGGGGATACCAAGTGTTTTGTCGTCTATAGGGGAATTGTATTCTCTAAAATTTATGATTATTGTCTTATGGGTTGAAAAACGACCTTTTAAATCATTCAGGTTGCCGTCATAAACAATCCGTCCATTGCCTATCAAAAGAATCCTGTTTGCCAGGGCTTCAATATCGCTCATATCATGTGTGGTAAGAATAACGGTGACATTTTTTTCCCTGTTAATGGTTTTAATAAATTGCCTGACCGCAATCTTGGACTCGGCATCAAGGCCAATGGTAGGTTCGTCTAAAAAAAGGATGCCGGGACTGTGCAGAAGGGAAGCCCCTAATTCGCATCTCATACGCTGTCCCAGGCTCAACTGGCGGACAGGCGTGTTTATGATACCCTTAAGATCAAGGGTGTCAACAAGCAGATCCAGGTTATTCATGTATTCCCTGCGGGGGATCTTGTAGATATCACGAAGAAGTTCATAGGAATCAATTACAGGAACGTCCCACCAAAGCTGGGTTCTCTGACCGAATACCACACCGATGTTCCGTACATGGGATATCCTTTCCTTCCAGGGGACGCGTCCCAATATCGTGCATTTTCCCCTGTCAGGCACCAGTATTCCGCTTATAATTTTTATTGTTGTGGATTTGCCGGCGCCGTTAGGGCCTATATATCCTACGATTTCTCCCGTATCAACGGTAAAGGATACATCTTTGAGAGCTTCTACCGTATCATACTCCCGGTAAAACAGGGACTTTACCGCCTGGCGAAGCCCTGACGAACGCCTTGCGACTTTGAACGTCTTGTATATACCCGAAACTTCTATTTGGGGCATGTTGACTGTACCTCCTGTTTATTTGTATGTCCTTGATTTTCAAAACTGTATACATAGGAAGATATGCTTGATACATCCAGGTGTGCTTCCGGTTAGAATTATATTAATTAAACTCCCTAGTGATTGATATAACGAAAATGTATTACAGCTAAATTGGAAGCAGGTTTTGCTTCTATTAATGCAGGATTCGCTATAATATAATGTAATGCAGTGCAGTATTGAGACAGACGATGTTCCCGAATGAGCAAAGGAATAAACCAGATAGAATGAACCGATCTGATATTATACTACAAAAGGTATTTTTTTCATAGAGGTATTTTTATGTTTTTTGACCTGGGAAAGATGATGTTTTAATTGCTGCAGTTTCGCTGGAAATTCCGGATGAAACCCGGGGATGAGAGCCGGGAAGCCCATGGTGGATATTGCAGAATGGCGATAGCGGTGGTTGTTTAGGGATAGGTTTGGTTTGTTGTATTGACTGGCCCTTTCTTTTATGTTACACTGAATGTAAACGCTTACATTTCTATTTTGGCAGCAGGATGCTTTGATATTTTAAAAGTGTACAGCATATATTTTCCACGGTTGTTAATGCTATTTGTCCGGCAAGGCAGCCGATTCTGCAGACTTGGATAAACAAGTTTGGTTTTAAGGAAACATATTTGGATTGTGTAATATATAATGGAAAAACTTAATATTGGTCAATGGACACTGGATGAAGAAAGGAGCTGTCATATTATGAAATTATCCGATATCGGGCTGATCGGCCTGGCGGTTATGGGCCAGAACCTTGTACTCAACATGGAGGGCAAGGGTTATTCAGTCTCGGTATATAACCGAACTGCTGAAAGAACAAAGGAATTTATGTCAGGCGCCGCAAAGGGAAGGAAGGGAATTACAGCGGCGTATACCCTGGAAGATTTTGTTACATCCCTGGCCCGTCCGCGGAAAATCATAATTATGGTAAAGGCAGGGCAAGCGGTAGACGGTGTAATTGACAAGCTGGTTCCCCTGCTTGACAAAGGGGACATAGTGATGGACGGCGGGAATTCCTATTTTAAGGACACCGTAAGGAGAGCCCGGGAACTGGAAAATAAGGGCATACACTTCATGGGTGTTGGGGTGTCAGGCGGGGAAGAAGGAGCGTTGAAAGGCCCCAGCATCATGCCGGGAGGCAGCAAAGAAGCCTGGAACCAGGCGGGAGGAATCCTGAAAGATATATCCGCGAAAGTAGGTGGTGTTCCATGCTGTGACTA
>DGEI01000045.1:6457-58050 GCA_002385885.1 Firmicutes bacterium UBA3930 | reverse complement strand
AATACAACAAGATCATATACAGGTATTAAAAAGAGATGATGGTTCTACAAAAAATATCTATTTAATTCATAAAGACAATATACATGATAATTACCTGCAGGTGATCAACCAGTATGAAGAAACGGAAGGCAGGCGAAAAACTCGCTATGATGTAACCATTTTAGTAAATGGTTTGCCCCTTGTTCATATAGAATTAAAGCGTAGAGGTGTGGATATACGGGAAGCCTTTAATCAGATTAGACGATATCAAAGGGATAGTTTCTGGGCTGCCAGCGGTTTGTATGAATATGTCCAAATATTCGTAATCTCCAATGGAACTCATACAAAGTATTATTCAAATACCACCAGAGATACTCACATCAGGGAGATGACCGGTGATCGCAACACCAGAAAAACAAGCAACAGTTTTGAATTCACTTCTTACTGGGCAGATGCTAAAAATAATACAATTCCCGATTTAGTTGATTTTACAAAAACATTCTTTACTAAACATACATTATTAAATATACTGACAAAATACTGTGTATTTACTTCTGATGAAGTCCTGATGGTAATGAGGCCTTATCAAATTGCGGCGACAGAACGCATTTTACAACGTATAGAGATTGCATATAACTATAAGAAATATGGGACAATTGATGCAGGCGGATATATTTGGCATACTACAGGGAGCGGAAAAACATTAACATCTTTTAAGACAGCACAATTGGTAACAAAGTTGCCCTATATTGATAAAGTTTTGTTTGTAGTAGATCGCAAAGATTTGGATTATCAGACTATGAAAGAATATGACAGATTTAAAAAGGGTGCAGCCAATGGCAACACCTCTACAAAAATTCTACAGGAACAATTGGAAGATCCCGATTGCCGTATTATAATTACCACTATTCAAAAGCTGGATGTATTCATTAAGAGAAACAAAAAACATGATGTTTACAGCAAGCATGTAGTTCTTATATTCGATGAATGCCACCGCAGCCAATTTGGAGATATGCACAAAAGAATAACACGAGCATTTAAAAAGTACTATATGTTTGGTTTTACAGGAACACCGATATTTGCAGTTAATGCTCCCAGTGGAGGGGATCCTCTATTAAAGACTACGGAACAGGCTTTTGGAGATAGATTACATACTTATACAATTGTAGATGCGATAAATGACGGGAATGTATTGCCTTTCAGAATAGATTTTGTTGACACAATGAGAATAAAGGATGATATTGAAGATAAAAAAGTTAGAGCTATTGACACGAAAAAAGCTTTGGAAGCACCGGAACGTATACGGGATATAGTGAGCTATGTATTGGATCACTTTGACCAGAAAACGAAACGCAATACTTATTATTCCCACAAAGGCCGACGGGTAAGGGGATTTAATTCTATATTTACAACAAGTGGGATCCCAATGGCTATGAAATACTATTCAGAGTTTAAAAAGCAAACAAAAGAGAGAAATTACCCGCTTAACATTGCTCTTATATATAGCTATAATCCAAATGAAGGTGAGGCAGATATTTTAGATGATGATGTATCATTTGATACTGACAGGCTGGATCAAACGTCCCGGGATTTTTTAGAAGATGCAATTAATGATTATAACAAAATGTTTAAGACTAATTATAATACTTCTTCAGCTGAGTTTGAAAATTACTACAAAGATGTGTCAATGCGAGTTAAAAATCGTGAGATAGACTTGCTTATAGTGGTCGACATGTTCTTAACAGGTTTTGATGCTACGACCCTTAATACGCTATGGGTAGATAAAAACTTAAGACACCATGGTTTAATTCAGGCTTTTTCCAGAACAAATCGAATACTAAACAGTGTAAAAACTTACGGCAATATAATCTGCTTTCGCGATTTAAAAGAAGAGGTGGATAAAGCTATTGCACTGTTTGGAGACAAAGATGCAGAGAGTATAATTCTACTAAAAACGTACGAAGAGTATTACAATGGTTATGAAGAAAAGGGCAGGCGTTATCCGGGATATAAAGAAATGATAGAGGAGCTTAAGAGTACTTATGCTCTTGGTCAACCCATAATAGGAGAAGAAGCGCAGAAAGACTTTATAAAGAAGTTTGGAGCAATTCTAAGGTTAAAAAATATACTGACTTCTTTTGATGACTTCCAAGGCAACGAAATTTTAAGTGAAAGGGATTTTCAGGATTACCAGAGTATTTACCTTGATCTGTATCAGGAGTACAGAAGGCATAAAGATGCAGATAAGGAAGATATAAACGATGATATTGTGTTTGAAATAGAATTAGTTAAGCAAATTGAGGTAAATATTGATTATATACTTATGATGGTAGAAAAATATCGCAAATCCAATTGCAAAGATAAGAGTATTCTTGTGGATGTTAACAAAGCCATAGGGGCAAGCATGCAATTGAGAAATAAAAAAGAGCTTATTGAAGCATTTATAAACACGGTAAATGTTAATACGGATGTTGAAAGGGATTGGAGAATTTTCGTTGACGCTCAAATGGAGTCTGATCTGGAAAAAATAATTGAAACAGAAAGATTAAAGAGGGAAGAAACAAAAATGTTTATTAATAACTCGTTTAGAGACGGTGTATTGAAAACAACAGGCATGGATATAGATAATATATTACCCCCAATGTCCCGATTTGGGGGAGGGCGTGCAAGTAAAAAGAAAACTGTAATTGAGAAGTTAACAGAATTCTTTGAAAGGTATTTTGACTTAGTATAGATCAGATGAGTGGAGGTATATTATGTACCATATTAAAGGGAATAAAGCAGAAAGGATTGAAGCCGTAACTTTTACTGATCTTGGAATGCAGGAAAATGATATAGAAGAAATATTAAGATGTAACATAGATATGATTTGCGATGAAGAAGAGTCAATGCTTATTGTGGGGCGACAGGTAAAAAATGAAAAAAGCGCTCGAAGTGATTTAACTGCTATCGATAATAATGGGTGTATAGTTATAATCGAAATTAAACGAGATCGCAGAGATATCGAAAGTCGCAAGGAGTCCTTTGAATTTCAGGCTATTCGTTATGCAGCAAGCTATGCTACTATTGAAAGTCCGGATGAACTTGTAAAGAAAGTCTATGCACCATATATTGAGAAATATAGAAGCGAGTTTGAACAGGGCGAATTGACTACTTATGAACTTGGAATTCGGAAATTAAATGAATTTTTGGACGAAAACGATGCTGAAAACAATTTTAACAAAAAGCAAAGGATAGTTCTTGTAGCTTCGGATTTTGATGATCAAACTTTATCAGCAGTAGCCTGGCTTAATAGCAATAATGTGGATATAAGCTGTTACAAGTTAACGCCTTACAAGATCAATGAAGAAGTATATCTGAATGCAGAAAAAATATTGCCTATAACTGATTATAGTGAATATTATATAAACCTCATGTATTATCCAGTATATTCTAAAGAAAAGAGAAAGGGTATTACAAGGCGAACGTTGCCTAAAATTGATAAGATGCTGGCTTGGGGTGTTGTAAAAGAGGGAGATATTATAGTAGCCAAAGGTAGAGAAGATGAAGCTATACTTCTCGCTAATGGTAATGATATGGTGGATGGTAAAGAGGTATCCATGCAGGTATGGCTAAAAGAAGTATATGGTTGGTCAAGTGTTCAAACATATGCTTTTGCAGTGCATAAAGAGAGCGGGAAAACATTGGCTGAAATCCGTGAGGAAGCTATGGAGAAGAGTGAATTGTCAAAGGAGTAAAATACTCCAAAGGAGGCATTTGCATGTGCGGAAGGGTTTTGCTGGACAGCGGAATAATAGAGATGATCCAGAAGTTCAGGATAAAGAACAGGCTGGTTGACGATTATGCAAGAGGCGAGCTGTTTCCCTCCCAGAATTTGCCTGTAGTGTTCGAAAAAGACGAAAGGACAATTGCATTGGCCAAATGGGGTTTCTCTCTTGATTTTAGAAAGAGATTAGTCATCAATGCCCGTGCAGAAACCATCACGGAAAAAATTATGTTCAGGGAGGCTATAGCTACTACCAGATGTATAATTCCCGCCAATATGTTTTTTGAATGGCAGGATCAGGGCGGCAGAAAAAAGATAAAATACAGAATTGGGCTGCAGGACAGCGATATCATGTCCTTGGGCGGGGTTTATAAAGTATCTCTGGATAAGGATTTAAAACCCCATCTTAGCTTTGTTATCATAACTACCGAGGCCGACGAAAGCATGAAAGAAATACATAACAGGATGCCCCTGATTTTAACTGATGATGCGGTGGATCTATGGCTAAAGAAAGATATGTCTATGAACAGGATTTCGGAACTGCTCAATTCAAATTTTGGCCATAAATTCATTATTGAGAAGTGTGACGATAAACCCCCTGAAGAAAAGGGGTATGAACAGATATCCATGTTCTAACGTACATTCAAGAACTAAATTTTATTAACTGAATGTGAAAGGAATGAGAAAACTGCAGTTTTTCAAAAAACGAACTGTAAGAGTTCATAAACCAAATATGGAAAACCGGCATATAGATAAAAACCAGATTATAAAGCGGAGGCAATGAAGATAAAAACTATATACAAGCAGTATATAAAAATTATATAAAACATGAGACCTGGGAAGCAAAGATACAAGCAGCGTTAACAAATGGAATATACAACCGGTATACAAATAATAAAAATGGAAACAATAGAACTGTATTATATAATACCAATTCTTGAAAGGGTTGTGGGCCGGATGTTTTTCAAAAAGGCGCTGCTTGCTACAATAATAATATGCCTGGCTATATTACCGATTTCGGTGCAGGGATGGGCAGGGTGGTCCGGGCTTCAAAACGAGGAAAGAAACATATCTGAAAAAAGGACAGTATCTATTGATGACTTGATGGCATATGCCGGGTTTCAAAGGGAATACCTGAATATAAACACATGGGCAAGGCTTGAGGAGGATTGCGCATCTATCCGGGTTCTTGAGTCCCTGGCAGATAAGGCATTGGAATTTTTCGGAATTACAGGTGATTACGATCATATTATCAACCAGGGAAAGAACATAAAACAGGTAAATGTAAGAGGGGTAAATGAAAAGAATCAAGTGGTAAGCATAATATGCCACAGTGTTGATACATCCGGCAGTAAAAACGGTGGATGGGAAAGCTATATAGTAGTAGATATTGTGGATAGGTTTCAAAAGGCCGGTGAATCCGGTGCAAAATCACGGATGGAGGCATTTTTTAATGCCATCGGGCTTAATGCCAGAATAACAACCACACTGGTGGGAAGCATTAAAGGACAGCTGAAACGGGAAGATATGGAAGACATCTGCAGCGATCTGTTTGCCTGCATTCAGGCTGATAAAGCAGAAGGAATAATCGATGAAGAATTTATAAGCATCAGCGGTTATTCTCCTTTCATAGATGAATGTATAACATCGGGTGGCAGTAATGTGAATATCCAGGCAGCCATGCGCTATAACTCATATAAAGACAAAACATATCTCTGGATCGGAATTCCTATCATAAGCATTGAATACTAGTGAATTCTATACGAACTGCAATTTTTTTGCGTATTGACGTCCCGGTTCTAATTTCTCCTGTTTCATCATAGGATTATGATATTGAGGCTATTCTTTGAGAACGGGGGAAAGAGGATGCGGTGGTGGATCAGCTTAATACTATCCATAATACTGATTGTGTTGATTATTCCGGCGTTGATTATAAAGGGTTTTTCACCGGTTGATACTGTGAACAATTCCCCGGCCTCCAGGGGTGACCAACAAGGGGATAACATAAATATTACAAGGCAGGCAAGTGAGCCTGACGTGGCAATGTATGATCATATTGCTAAAAAGGTGGTCATGCTTGCCCTGGAAGACTATGTTGTTGGGGCGGTTGCCGCCGAAATGCCGGCCTCTTTTGAATTGGAGGCCTTGAAAGCGCAGGCGGTTGCAGCCAGGACCTTGGCAATAAAAAAGATGAGGGCTTTTGGAGGAAGAGGGTGCGAAAATCATCCTCAGGCCGATGTCTGCAGTATGTTTAGCCACTGTCAGGCATGGATTTCCGATCAGCAGATGAAAAAGAACTGGAAGGAGAATTACCAGGCCAATTATGAAAAAATAAAAAAGGCCGTTGAGGAGACCCGGGGTTATATCATTACATACAGGAATGATCCCATTGAGGTTTTTTATCATTCCACCAGTAATGGCAGGACCGCAGATGCAGGCGAGGTTTTTTCCACATCCCTTCCGTATTACGGTGTGGTAAACAGTCCCGGTGAGGAGGACAGTCCGAGATACAGGCAGACCTTTACATTTTCTAACCAGGAGTTTGTGCGGATCTTTAAAAAAAGGTATCCAAAAAGCAATTTGAATGCCTCCAATTTAGCGTCCCAAATCAGAATCAAAAGCTATACCGAAAGCGGCAGGGTTAAAGAAGTGATAGTAGGGGGAGTAACGGTTAAAGGAACCGATTTCCGCTTTCTCTATGGGCTGAATTCTACCGATTTTAAGTTCCGGTTTGAAAAGGACAGCGTAAAGATTGACACAACCGGATACGGCCATGGCGTGGGGATGAGCCAGGTAGGCGCCAATCACATGGCAAAACAGGGACACACATATGTTGATATATTAAAACATTACTATAAAGGAATAGAGGTAGAAAAACACAGGTAATTGCATATACCTGTATTTTTTTTTATTTTTTGGATAAAATCCTAAATGGAGGTGTTCAAATATGGGTTTTGGCAAATTTAAAGAAGGTATAAAAAAGGCGTTTAATAAACGGGCATTAAGGCATTTTATAAATAAACAGGGCTTTTATATAGTATTATTTGTTTGTATTTGTGTAATTACGGCTACGGCCTTATGGACATCAGGAAATATAGGCAATGGCATATTGGGTAAGAATGAAGGAAAAAATATCACTGAAAACCAGGAAAGTCAGGAGCAGGAGGATTCCGGTGAAGAGGTTGCGCAGCAGGCCGATGCAGGCCAGAATACAGATAAAGTAGATATAAAAATAAGAGATGTGGTTGAAGGACCGGCCGGTCAGGAAAAGGACGACAGTAAAGAAAAAACGCAGGAAAATAATTTGCCTGATACTAAGGAAAAAGACAGCCCAAAGGCTGTTCAAACAAATGATAAGGACAAGAAAACAGCTCAGACCGGCACTTCGGATAAAAGATTTGTTCAGGCAAATGTTGAACCCGGGTCAGCATCCGCTACTGCCAAATCAAAGGTAAAGATGCAAATGCCCGTACAAGGGAAAGTATATAAGGATTTTGTCATTGACAGCCTCGTGTATTCCAGGACGCTTAAGGAATGGACAACCCATGACGGAATTGATTTTGAATGCCGGCTGGGAAGCGAAGTAAAAGCCGCATTGGAAGGCACTGTTGAGAGTGTGGAAGAGGATCCTTTGATGGGCATTGTAATAACCATTGATCATGGAAATGGGCTTAAGACCCGGTATTCCAATCTATCTACAAAAGATATGGTTACCGCTAACCAGAAGGTAAAACAGGGACAGACTATAAGTGGAGTAGGCAGAACAGCCTCCTGTGAAATACTGGATCCTCCGCACCTGCATTTTCAGGTGTTAAGACAGGGAAAAGCAGTTGACCCTAAAGATTATCTTGAATAAGCCGGATACATGAGGGTTACCACTCTGCCGGCCGTTTGCGATGCTGAAAAATGGCGTTAAGGTTATAGCTTGTGTGAGTTTCGTTATATCTGTGGATTGGAAATGCTGTTTTAGCAGGCTTGCGAAATTGGGGTTTAAGGGAATCAGATTCCCTTAAACCCTTTTCTTTTTTACTTTTTCTCTTCTATATGAGCCTTTTTCCGCATAATAATGTATAAACTTAATAATGTTTGAAAAAGCTATGGCTTTTAAGGGATTGTTGTGAGGGGGGTCTTGAATTTGAAGGATTATATAGAAGAAAGGGTCATAGGAATAGCTAATTATATGATTGAAACTAAGGCTACCGTGAGGGAGGTGGCCAAGGTTTTCAAAGTAAGTAAAAGTACGGTACATAAAGATGTATCTGAACGGCTTCCCAAGATAAATCCCATCATGTGGGAGGAAGTTAGGAAAATATTGGAGAAAAACAAGGCTGAAAGACACATAAGAGGCGGCAGGGCTACCCGCATGAAGTATAAGAGAATAAAAGAAGAAAAAGCAAATGCAAAGTAAATTCTCGAAAAAAGGAAAAATTTATATAAAAAAAGAGGATTTTTAGGAAGAAGATAGAATATCCTATAAGAATATTATGCAGATATCAAATATAACAAAAAATCAATGATATGCTTGAACTACTCAACAGAGGAAGAAAACTGTCTTAATCATAAAACTTGTACCTCGGTTGAGGTAATTTGCAAAACCAAGGAAAGGACAGGTTAATAATATGGTATTCAGGGATGTCGGTATAGATTTAGGTACTGCCAGCGTGTTGGTATACATAAAAGGGAAAGGTATAGTTCTTAGAGAACCATCAGTTGTTGCAATTGATAAAAACACCAATAAAGTGCTTGCTGTAGGTGAAGAAGCGCGGAGGATGATAGGAAGGACGCCGGGTAATATTGTTGCCATTCGTCCTTTGCGGGATGGCGTTATATCAGATTATGAAATCACCGAAAAGATGCTGAGGTATTTTTTAAACAAGATAGTAGGGCGTCCCTTTTTGTTTAAGCCGCGCATTGTAGTGTGTGTACCCAGCGGGGCTACTGAGGTAGAGAAAAGAGCTGTATTGGATGCAGCATATGAAGCCGGAGCAAGGCGCACATACCTGGTTGAGGAGCCTATTGCAGCAGCTATAGGAGCGGGTATTGATATAAGCAAACCCTATGGTAATATGGTGATAGATATTGGGGGAGGCACTACCAATATAGCCGTTATTTCTTTAGGGGGCATAGTGGTTTCAAATTCGATAAAGGTAGCCGGTGACAAATTTGATGAAGCTATAATCCGGTATATGCGGAAAAAATATAACCTGTTAATTGGAGAGAGAACGGCTGAAGATTTGAAGATCACCATAGGAATGGCTTATCCGAAGGAAGACAGCTCCTCCATGATGATAACGGGAAGAAATCTCATTTCTGGGCTGCCCAGGACCGTGACAATTACTTCCGGCGAAGTTGCTGAAGCGTTAGCAGAACCGCTGCAGGCAATTGTGGAAGCAGTACATGCTCTGCTGGAAAGGACACCTCCCGAACTGGCCTCCGATATCAGCGAGCGGGGGATTGTTATGGTAGGTGGCGGAGCCCTATTGAATGGTATGGATCAGCTGATTCAGGAACATACCAAGATACCGGTACACGTTATGGAAGATGCAGTATCATGTGTTGCTCTTGGAACGGGCAGGGTGCTGGAAGCTCTTGATTTATATGGATCTGTGGCGCTTAGAAGCTATTCCCGGGGTGAAGCTTTCAGTTAAAGCTGCCGGGTATTACAACCGGGTTCAGGATTTATTGGCTAAGGTACTATCCTTAGCTTTTTTGTATTTTATACTAAAGACTATAGTGTGTTATGACGATAATATTTAATAAGAAGAATAATTTCGGACAAGAATATATAATGAATACAAGGATGGTGGCTGGTTGTGACAAGGGGTTTATATGCCGCGGCTACCGGCATGATCCACCAGGCCAGAAGGCTGGATACAGTGGCTAACAATATTGCCAACATAAATACTAACGGTTATAAAAAAGATCAGGTGGTAACCCGTGCGTTTAGGGATGAGCTTTTGCTCAGGCTGGAAAAAGGGCAGACAGCGATGAGCCGGCGCATAGGAACTATAAATCATGGGGTTACTGTTGAGAATGTTGTGACGTCATTCCGGCAGGGCGCGCTGCAGCAGACCGGCGAAAACACCCATTTGGCTCTTAACGGGCCCGGATTTTTTACGGTCATTACCGATAACGGCGAACAGCGGTATACACGGGACGGAGAATTTATGCTGGACAGTTTAGGGCGCCTGGTTACGGCAGACGGGTGGCTTGTTGCCGGAGAGATGGGTCCGGTATATGTGGGTACAACGGATTTCTCTGTCGATTCATTGGGATACATAATGGTCAATGGAGAATATATTGATCGATTGCAGATAGTCAATTTTGAGGATCCGCAAGCTTTAAGAAAAGCAGGGCATAACCTGTTTATAAACTCAGACCCGGAAAACCAGGTTATAGGTTTTGAAGGGGAAGTTATACAGGGTTTTATTGAAGGCTCCAATGTAGATGCTGTCAGTGAAGTGATTGAAATGATGACTGCTACACGCAATTATGAATCAAATGCCCAGATCATCAGGATGATAGATGAGAGCCTTGATAAAACGGTAAATGAGATCGGACGCGTATAGGAGGAGTGGTATGATCCGCGCATTGTATAGTTCAGCATCATCAATGGCAGCTCAGCAGCAAAGTATGGACGTAATTTCAAATAACATAGCCAATGTAAATACTGTTGGATATAAAAAAGTCCGTGTCACTTTCCAGGATGCGTTGTATTCGGCTATGGAAACAAGAAGAGACGGACAGGGCGTTAATCTGCAGGTAGGCAATGGAAGCAGGGCGGCTGCCACTCAGCGGAATTTTGGGCAGGGTGTACTGCAGCCAACCAATCGTCCTCTTGACTTTGCTATAGACGGGCCGGGGTTTTTTCAAATTCTGCGTCAGGATGGGAGTGTATCCTATACCAGGGATGGAAGCTTTCAGATATCCAGCGAGCTCGAGGGAGATCAGGTTGTGAACCGTCTCGTAACCGTACGGGGTGAGTATGTCCTGGATCATAGCGGACAGCCTGTTGAGGTGGATGATTACGATTCACTGCCTTATCGTTTGAGGGTTGTCAGCTTCCCAAACCCTGAAGGATTGGAGGCCATAGGGAATAATCAGTTTATTGGGACCGAAGCCAGCGGCGTTCCTGTACCCTCTTATAACTACGATGTAAAGCAGGGATTTTTGGAGGCTTCAAATGTAGATATGGCAGAAGAGATAACCCGGATGATACTTGCACAAAGGGTTTATCAGCTGAGTTCAAGGGTACTGCAGGCCGCTGATGAAATGGAGCATATTGCCAATAACTTGAGGAGGTAAGAATGGATATACAGGAAATAATGGAGCGTATTCCACACCGTTATCCCTTTTTGCTGATAGACAGGATTATTGAACTTGTTCCTGGGAAAAAGGCTGTAGGGATAAAAAATGTGACGGCAAACGAATGGTTTTTCCAGGGGCATTTTCCCGGTATGCCTATAATGCCGGGGGTGTTGATACTGGAAGCACTGGCTCAGCTGGGAGCGGTTATTGTACTTCATGATGAGAATAACCGGGGGAAGATTCCCGTTTTTACAGGAGTTGACAAGCTGCGGTTCCGAAGGCAGGTTGTCCCCGGGGATCAGTTGCGCCTGGAAGCCGAGATTGACAGGGTAAGAGGCGTGATGGGCAAGGGATTTGTAAAGGCTTTAGTGGAAGATAAAATCGCCGTTGAGGGGGAGATCATGTTTGCCCTGGTTGAACGGGAAGGATCCTGAGCCGTTCATTAAGTTTAATATGGATTGAATAAAAGAAGTCTCCGGCGGATAATGCGGAGACTTTTTTAGTGTTAATACATTCTTTAATCCCATAATTTAATCCCATAGGTTTCTGTTGTGCTTGCTCTTTAGGGCTGTAAGCATCTGGTTTCTTATGTTTGGGATTTTTTTTGCCAGGCTGCGCAGCAGTGTTTTCATTTCTTCCCGCTGGGTATAGCCTGCAGCCGGACATGGACTGGGCACAACCGGTATATTATGACGGCGGACTGCTCCTATGATTTCGGGTTCGGGCGCATATATCAAGGGGCGGATGACGGTTATGTCCTTTCGATCAAGGTATGTTACGGGCGAAAATGTATTAAACCTTCCCTCATGGAACAGGCTGAGGAAAAATGTTTCCAGGGTATCGTCCAAATTGTGTCCCAGCGCTGTTTTTTTGCATCCCAGTTTCAAAGCAGCGTCGTGAAATGCGCCCCGGCGCATACGGGCACAGAGGGAACAGGGATTTTTTTCTTTTCTTTCTTCAAAGATGATCTTTCCAATTAAAGTAGGTACAACTGTATATGGCACATTCAGTTCACGGCAGAATTCTTCTATCGGTGTAACATCAAAATTATCAAACCCCATGGTAAGCGTTACAGCCTCAAGATGAAAGGAAACCGGCGCAAAATACTGGTACAGTTTAAGGGCTTTGAGCAGGGCCATACTGTCCTTTCCGCCTGATATTCCTACCGCTATGCGGTCTCCGTCCTGAATCATGTTGAAGTCTTCCACAGCTTTTCGGACATATCCCAGAACTCTTTTCATAGTGTTTTCATCTCCTGCATGGTTGTTTATTCTACAGCCAGTTTATACTGCTTTTCTCAAGGGCTGGTTTCGATGTAGAAAAGCTCATTTATTATACCACATCGATACTATACAGTTAAGATCATGAAAAAAATTTTTACTGATAAACATATGCCTTGCTGTTGTTTCCCCATGGATTCGTAACACATATGTTTTTTTGTTTTTTTGAAATAAAGTTAAAAACAATCCGGAAAAAATTTAATAAAATTTGAAAAAATATTCAGTTTTTTTACAGATTTGTGATATAATCTATTGATGAAAAGTTTGTCCAACAATGGGTAAAATAATTTGAGGGTGGTAGCCATGGACAAGATGAGTAGAAGCGAACGAATCGGAGTTATGACAAAAATATTATTGGATCAACCTAACCAGATATATACACTGAATTATTTCAGTGAGCTTTTTGGAGTAGCCAAATCTACAATCAGCGATGATGTCATGCTGCTTCGCCGCGCTCTTGATACCTTTAACCTGGGAACTTTGGAAACAGTTGTCGGAGCAGCAGGTGGCGTCAAGTATATACCAAGGCCTGGTGGAAGCCGGATTTCTGATTTCATTATGATGTTATGTGATAGATTGTCCGAGCCTCAACGCATTCTGCCAGGCGGATTTTTATATATGACGGATCTGTTGTTCATGCCCCATGTAGCCGAGCGTGTGGGAGAGATCATGGCCAATAAGTTCTATGACACAAATCCTGACTTTGTAATAACGGTGGAAACTAAAGGAATACCGATTGCTCTGATGACCGGAAAAGCCCTTAACTGTCCTGTTGTTATTGCAAGGAGGGACAGCCAGGTTACCGAGGGTTCTGTGGTTACCATAAATTACGTTTCCGCCTCATCAAAAAGGATCCGGACCATGTCACTGGCCAGAAGGGCTGTTAGGCAAGGACAGCGGGCATTAATAATTGATGATTTTATGAAAGGCGGGGGCACGGCAAAGGGAATGATAGATCTGCTTGGTGAATTTGGGGTTGATATTGCCGGGGTGGGAGTTATGATTGCGACCCAGCAGCCTGAAGAAAAGATGGTTGAAAATTATGCGGCTCTTATTGAATTAAAACAGGTAGATGAAAACAGCCGTAAGGTTGTCTTGGAGCCGGCAGCGTGGGTGTTTAACGAATAAACTTTACTTTTTCTTCATTTTTTTTATAAAAAACAGAAGGACAAACCATATTTTTGGCGAATATATATATGCATTCTTTGTTTATGAACTGGAAGGTGGTGAGCCTGAATGAATGTGACCGATGTTCGAGTTCGGAAAATAAATAGCGAGGGGAAAATGAAAGCGGTAGCATCTGTTACCTTTGATGATGAATTTGTAGTTCATGACATTAAGGTAATAGAAGGGCAGAGCGGAATGTTCATAGCAATGCCCAGCCGAAAGACCCCCGATGGCGAATATCGGGATATTGCCCATCCTATAAATTCCGAAACACGGACAAAGCTCCAGACGCTCATTTTAGAAAAGTATAATGAAATGGGCGACGAATAAGCTTTAAAGGAGAGCACAAGCTCTCCTTTAAAGCTTGTTTTTATTTTATAGGTATGCATAAACAAATATATTTTTTTGCTTAAGCCCTCCACATGAACAGCATGAAAAACTGTGGTGGGCATATGGCGATCTTGCTTTATTCTCTGCGTATTGTATAATATTTATGGAATAAAAACCGGTTCAATCCGTTGGTAATCAGCCAGTTTGAACCAAATCTGGAAACTTATCCTCATATAAGGTGGGTAGGTATAAAGGAGTATAGAGTATGAGCAAATGTGCTGTTGTTGTAATTCTTGCTGCAGGTGAAGGCACCAGGATGAAATCCAAAAAACCCAAAGTAATGCATAAAGTATGCGGCTATCCCATTATTGAGTATGTGGTAAGGACTGCTGCAGAAATATCTGAATCTCTCCCCGTTACAGTAGTAGGCCACAAGGCTGAAGAAATCAGGCAATATCTCGGGCAGAGGGTCAGGTATGCTTATCAATCCCAGCAGCTGGGAACCGGACATGCAGTCATGATTGCACAGCCCTTTTTTGAAAAGATAGACGGCTATGCAGTTGTAGTGGCCGGTGATACTCCCCTGATACGCAGCTGTACTCTTCAGCAGATGATTAACTATGCTTATGAAGGCCGGTATGATGCCGTTACTCTTTCAGCCGTATTGGATGATCCGACGGGATACGGAAGGATAATCAGGAATGAAGCCGGGGACCTGGAAAGAGTTGTGGAACAAAAAGATGCTACCGAGGAACAGCGGCGGATAAAAGAGGTTAATGTGTCGGCTTATTGTTTTAACATACAGCCGTTTTTGTCCAGTCTGGCTAAGTTAGATAATAACAATGCCCAGGGCGAATATTATTTGACCGATGTGCTTCATATAATGAAGGAACAGGGGAACAAAGTCGGTGTTTTCACAGCCGGGGATCCGGATGAGGTGCTGGGCATTAATACAAGAGTGCACCTGGCCGAGGCAGAACAAAAGATGCGGCAGAGGATAAACCGCCGTCATATGGAAGAGGGCGTAACCTTGATTGACCCGAATAACACCTATATTGAACCGGATGTGGTTATAGGCTGCGATACCATAATATATCCGGGGAATGTTCTGGAAGGGAAAACCATCATTGGTGAGGAGTGTATATTGTATCCCAATAGCCGTATGGTTAATTCGGTCATTGGAGACAGAACCCAGGTACAGGCTTCGGTTATACTGGACAGTGAAATAGGAAAGGAAACAACAGTAGGGCCTTACGCGTATATACGTCCTGGCAGCAATATTGGCGACAGGGTGAGGATAGGAGACTTTGTTGAGATAAAGAATGCCTCAATAGGAGATTGTTCAAAAATTTCCCACCTGACCTATGTCGGGGATGGCAGCGTTGGTAAGGACGTCAATTTAGGATGCGGTGTGGTATTTGTAAATTATGACGGAGTAAGAAAACACAGAATTGTTGTAGAGGATAAAGCCTTTATAGGCTGTAATGTCAATCTGGTTGCTCCGGTAACGGTCAGGGAAGGAGCGTACATTGCCGCCGGTTCTACCATAACGGAAGAGGTTCCTAAAGATTCGCT
This sequence comes from Firmicutes bacterium UBA3930, assembly GCA_002385885.1. GTDB lineage: Bacteria > Bacillota > Clostridia > Caldicoprobacterales > Caldicoprobacteraceae > DTU074. Next base: position 42,645 of record DGEI01000045.1, on the reverse strand, counting down.
GGCCATAGCAAGGGCGCGGCAGGAAAACAAAGAAGGCTGGGTTGAGAAATGGCGAATGAAGAAGAAAGGAGAAGGGGATAGATGATTACCCATGGTACGGGTATTAAAATCTTTACCGGTAATTCAAATCCGGTGCTGGCAAAGGAGATTGCCAAATACCTGGGGGTTCGTATGGGGGATTCTCAGGTGGGAACATTCAGTGATGGAGAGATATGTGTCAATATATACGAAACGGTAAGGGGATCGGATGTTTTTGTCATTCAATCAATGTGCCATCCGGTAAACGATAACCTTATGGAACTCTTGATAATGATAGATGCCTTCAAAAGAGCTTCAGCCGGCCGTATTACTGCTGTGATCCCATACTATGGTTATGCCAGGCAGGACCGGAAAGCCAAGGCAAGGGATCCTATAACGGCAAAGCTGGTGGCAGATCTAATCACCAGTGCAGGGGCCGATCGGGTGCTTACCATGGATTTGCATGCACCCCAGATACAAGGTTTTTTCAATATTCCCCTGGACCATCTTTTAGGCCTGCCTATTTTGGCGAAACATTTTATTGAACGGGGGTTTGAAGGAGAAGGAACTGTTGTGGTATCCCCTGATGTTGGAAATGTTACTACTGCAAGAAGATTTGCCAACCGTCTGAACGCCTCTTTAGCTATTGTGGACAAGCGCAGGCCCAAGGCCAATGTATCCGAAGTCATGAATATTATTGGTGAGTTTAAGGGCAAACGGGCCGTTCTGATTGATGATATCATTGATACGGCAGGGACCGTGACACAGGCGGCAGTTGAACTTAAGAAAAACGGCGCTATTGAAATATATGCCTGCTGTACCCACGGCGTACTGTCAGGCCCCGCTATTGAAAGGATTAAGAATTCTCCTATAAAAGAGCTGATTATTACCGATACCATACCTTTGCCTCCGGAAAAACGCATTGATAACATCAAGATTCTGTCAGTAGCCCCTTTGTTTGCTGAAGCTATTGACAGGATTTATGAAGACATTGCGGTTAGTCCTTTGTTTGAATAGCGTTTGAATTAAGGTGAGAATCAGATGTATATTATTGCTGGATTAGGCAACCCGGGAACCGAGTATAGCGATACAAGGCATAATACGGGGTTTATAACTGTAGATATGATCTCCCGGGAATTTGATATAAATATGAACAGAATAAAGTTTAAGGCTATCATTGGAGAAGGCACTATCGGCGGGCAGGATGTGGTACTGGTCAAGCCCCAGACATACATGAATTTAAGCGGGTTAAGCATTCTGGATTTGGTTTCCGCATACAGGATCGACCCTTCGAACCTTATTGTAATCTATGATGATGTTGATTTGAACCTGGGGACGGTGCGTATACGCCCTTCGGGAAGTGCGGGGACCCATAACGGTATGCGTTCCATTATATACCAGCTTCAAACGGAAGACTTTCCCCGTGTCCGCCTTGGCATAGGCCCCCCGCCTGTTGGAGAGGATCTGGCCAGTTATGTCCTGTCGCCTTTCGGCAAGGAGGAGATACCTGTTATTCTGGAAGCTTGCAAAAGAGCTGTAAAAGGAGTGGAACTTATTCTTACAAGGGGTATACAGGAGGCCATGAGCAGATATAATGGATAGAGAAACAATTGTTACAGATACAAATGTACGGAACATCAATCGATATGAAGAGTTGGTGATAGAATGACTCCGTTCTGGTTGGAGCCGATGGTCAGATGGGCCGGGTTTTCCAAACTCAAAGATTCGATATGCAGGAAAACCTGGTCTGCAGAACTTGTTGGTTTAAACCAATCTCAAAAGTGCCATATGCTTGCATGTATGCTTTACCCCTTGGATCGAAGCTGTTTGTATATAACCGGCAGCCATGCTGAAGCCAGAAAGATACAGGAGGATCTGCTGTTTTTTTATCCTGAAAACGTCATGCTTTTTCCCGAAAGGGAGGTTCTGCTATATAATGTAGCCGCCCAAAGCACTGAAATAACCGAGCAGCGGCTGAAAGTTCTGGAGGGATTGCTTCTTAAACAAAATATGATAATAGTTGCATCCATTGAGGCAGTGCTGTCGCTTCAAAGCCCTCCGCAAATATTTAAAGACAGTATATTCAGCATAAGGGTGGGTGATATTGTACCGCTTATGCAGCTGGCTGACAAACTGGTACAGATGGGGTATGAGCGTGTAGCAGCCATTGAAGGAAAGAGCCAGTTCAGCATAAGGGGAGGTATACTGGATGTTTTTCCTCTAACTTCCGATAACCCATATAGAATAGAGTTTTTTGACGACGAGGTTGATTCAATACGGACGTTTGATGTATCGTCTCAAAGATCGGTGAAAAATGAATCAGAAGCAATTATATCGCCGGCCAGGGAATTGATACTGACAGAAGAAGCCATTGCCGGAGCCCGGGAAAGAATCAATAAAAGCTATACCCGGTATATTGAGGAACATGGGCGGAAAAATCATTCGTTGAAGGAAAAAGTGGGATTAATTCTGGAAAAGCTGGATGAAGGCATATATGACAGCTCTCTGGAAGGGTTTTTTTCTTTTTTATACCCCGGGAGGAACACGCTGTTTGATTATTTGGACGATTCTGCACTGATCGTACTTGATGAACCGGCAAGACTGCGGGAGCGGGGTATAGGATACGGTGTTGAAATGCAGGAGCATTTTAAAGAGCTGTTGAGTAGAGGTGAAGTGCTGCCTGAGCAGTTGTATAATACCATTGATTACCATGATTTCCTGGTAAGGGTATCTAAGTATTCTTCTCTGCTTATACAGGCTTTACCCACATCCCATCCTGACTTTAGGCCCCGGGAAGCTTTTAATATCACTACCAGGGGTATTCCGGCCTACCATGGAAAGCTGCAGCTGTTGATAGAGGATATAGAACACTGGCGTAAGAAAGATTATTCAGTCCTTATACTTACAGGAAGTAAAAGCAGGGGTGAAGGCTTAACATCATTTCTTAGCGATAATGGGCTGGAGGCGGTATTTAAAGAACAGCCGGACAATGAATCCATGGCTCCCGGAAGGGTAATGGTGACGCCCGGGCTCTTAAGCAGCGGTTTTGAATATATTGATGCCGGTTTTGCCGTTATCAGCGATAAGGAGATCTACGGAACCCGGAAAAGGCGTACCCAGCATGCTAAAAAAGTCAGGAGATTTGAGAGCTTTACCGATTTGAGGATAGGGGATTATGTTGTCCATGAAACCCATGGTATAGGAAAGTATCTCGGAATAAAGACCCTTGTAGTGGATGGACAGAAACGGGATTATCTGAATATAAAATATGCAGGCACCGACAGGCTTTATATACCGGCGGACCAAATGGATTTGATCCAGCCTTATATAGGTATGGGCGACGGAACACCCAGGCTTTCCAAACTGGGAGGGGCTGAATGGCAAAGGACCAAGAACAAGGTACGGCAGTCAATTCAGAAACTTGCAATCGATTTGGTAAAATTATATGCTGTCAGACAGGCAGTAGAAGGACATCGTTTTTCGCCCGATACCGAGTGGCAGAGACAGTTCGAAGACATATTTCCGTATCAGGAGACACCCGATCAGGTTCAGGCAATTGAAGAGATTAAACGGGATATGGAGTCGTCCAAGGTGATGGACCGGCTGTTGTGCGGCGATGTAGGATACGGGAAGACCGAGGTGGCAATCCGGGCAGCTTTTAAAGCCGTTATGGACGGAAAGCAGGTGGCGGTACTGGCTCCTACTACTATACTGGCACAGCAGCACTATAATACATTTGTAAACAGGTTTGAGAATTTTCCCTTTACCGTTCAGGTATTGAGCCGTTTTAAGACGCCTGCTGAACAAAAGGATATTATAAGGGCACTCAAAACCGGTAACATTGATATAATAATTGGTACTCACCGCCTCCTTGGGAAGGATGTTAAGTTTAAGGATCTGGGGCTTTTGGTGGTGGATGAGGAACAGCGGTTTGGTGTTTCCCATAAGGAGATTATTAAGGATATTAAGAAAAACGTTGATGTTTTAACCCTTACAGCTACTCCCATTCCCCGGACGCTGCATATGTCCCTGCTAGGTATCAGGGATATAAGTATAATTGATACACCGCCTGAGGACAGGTATCCGGTCCAGACCTATGTGGTTGAATATAATGAATCTCTGATCAGGGATGCTATTCTGCGGGAGATGCAAAGGGGCGGGCAGGTATATTTTGTATATAACCGGGTAAAGAGCATGGACTTTATCATGCAGCGGATCAGACAGCTTGTTCCCGAGGCAAGAGTGGCCATGGCCCATGGCCAGATGAGCGAAAATCTTCTGGAAAGGATAATGATGGATTTTTATGAACATAGATATGATGTACTGCTGTGTTCTTCCATCATTGAAAACGGGCTGGATATACCTAATGTAAATACTCTTATAGTGTATAACGCCGACTTCTTTGGCTTGTCCCAGCTATACCAGTTGAGAGGCCGGGTGGGGCGTTCCAACCGTTTGGCCTATGCGTATTTTACTTATCAAAAGGACAAAATAATCTCGGAGCAGGCTGAAAAAAGGCTTCAGACGATAAAACAGTTTACTGAGTTTGGATCGGGCTTTAAGATTGCCATGAGGGATTTGGAGATCCGGGGAGCCGGCAATATATTAGGCGCTGAACAGCACGGTCACATGGCAGCAGTGGGATATGAGCTGTATTATAAACTGCTTGAAGATACCATCCGCGCTATGAAAGGCGAAGAGCTTACTCAGCCGGTTGAGACGGTTATCAATATAAAAGTAAATGCTCATATCGATCAGGACTATATTGCCGATGAGAGTCACAAAATGGAGTTTTACAAAAAGATTGCCGCAATTAACGGGCTTGGGGATAAGAAAGATGTTGAAGATGAACTGATTGACAGATTCGGTGATATACCTGCCAGCGTGGAAAACCTGATAGATATTGCTTATATAAAAGCTTTGGCGCGAAGGATCAGGATTATTGAGATTACCCACAATGGTACGGAAGTCAGGATGAGACTGGCTGATGATAAAGCTGTATCGCCGGAGGAACTTGTACTTATTCCGGATAAGAAGCTGAACCGGCTTAGTTTCGTTTCAACTCCTTTTCCGGCATTTATAATAAAGCTTAGAGATTTCTTGCCTGACACAGCTTTAAAAGCTGCGAGGGAAATTCTGGAAGCTATTGTGCATCACATAGAACGAAAGGATGAAAAGGTATGAAGTATTACAGGTATATTACTTTACTGATTGTCATGATCATGTCCCTTGCATGGATCGCCGGATGCGGTTTGGTAAAGGTAGATCCGGAGAAGGACAGGCGGCGGGTGGTAGCCGAGGTAGACGGTGACAAGATCCTGAAGGGTGAATTTCTCGATCTTTACAATCAACAGAAAGTTTACTGGGGCATAACCGAAGATATAGAGAAAAGTGAGCAGTATAAGGATTTTATAGAAGAAATGAAAAAGGATATACTGGAACAGCTTGTTGAACGGCAGTTGGTGAAAAACAAGGCAAAAGAATCAGGTTTTGATGTAAATGATGGGTATACAGAAAAGGCAAGGGAGGATTTGGAAGCCCAGATAAAACAATATGCCGAGTTTTTAAAGAAGCAGGGTGAGGAGGAAAAAACCGACGAGGAATACTACCGGGAAGCACGTGAGGTGTGGGAAGGGCAGCTGACCAGCCTTGGTATAAGCGAGGAAGAGTATATAGAGATGCTGGCAGAGGATCTTATGCTTATAGAGTTTAGCGAAAAGATGTTGGAGGATGTTGAGGTTACCGACGAAGATATCCAGGCGTATTATCTCGATAATCTGATGAAACAAAAAGAGGACCCGACCCTGATCCAGACTGCTGAAGTACAGCTGTACCGTCCCCCCGGCATGGTAAGGATCAAGCATATAACCCTTCCTCTTCCGTCCAGTGAACAGGATGAGTACAACAGGCTGGTCCAGGAGGAAGGCCAGGAAGAGGCCGATAAATATCTGAAGGAAAAGCTGGAAGCTATTAAACCCAAGGCCCAGGAGGTTTATGAAAAAGCCATAGCGGGAGAAAGCTTTGAATCCCTTATTGAGACTTATGGTGACGATACCACTGCTTATAACAAGGATGAAGGATATGTTATATATGAAGGCAGCGGGATGTTTATTGATGAAATCGAAAAGGCTATTTTGGAAATGAAGGAGAACGAGATCTCCCAACCTCTTGAGTCGCCTTATGGATACCATATAATAAAATTATATAAAATACTGCCTGAAGAGGAGTTTAGCATTGAGGATAAAAAGGAAGAAATAAAAACGGTAATTATAGAGGACAAAAAAAATGACAGGTGGAACAGTCTGATTGAGGAATGGAAGGAAAAAGCCAAGATAAAGAAGTATGAAAACAGATTGTAATAATTATTATTTTGATCCCTCCGCAAATTTAGCATGCATAAAAGCACAGAAACAGTAAAATAATATGAATGCAAGGATGGTTTTGTAAATAAATACAGATTAAGGAGGGATTTATGTGAAAGCAACAGGGATAGTCAGGCGGATCGATGATCTGGGAAGAGTGGTTATCCCAAAGGAGATTCGTCGTACCCTGAGGATAAGGGAAGGAGATCCTTTAGAGATTTTCACTGACCACGAAGGAGAGGTAATTCTGAAGAAATATTCTCCTATCGGGGAGTTAAGCGATTTTGCAAATGAGTATGTGGAATCCCTGCACAAGATTTTAGGGCATATTGCTTGTGTTACAGACAAAGATGCTGTTGTAGCCATAGCCGGCGAAGTAAAAAAACATATGAGGAACGAGAGAATAAGCTCTGATCTGGAGCGTCTTATACATGATAAAAAAGTAGTGGTAACCAACCGCAATCAACAGGGGACTATTCATCAAATATCAGAGAATGAACCGGAAGAATCGGAATATACAGCCCAGGTCATCGCTCCCATAGTATCTGCAGGAGAACCAATCGGCGCTGTTATTCTATTATCAAAAGATCCGAATGTTACCATGGGCGAAACTGAAAGCAAAATAGCTGAGGCTGCAGCGGCATTTCTGGGTAAACAAATGGAGCAATAGCAGAGGGATGAACAAGGAGGCATTGAGTTATACTCAGTGCCTTTTTTATATTGTATGCAAAACCCATAAGGACAGCAATGAATTCCGGACAGATACCAAATTAGTTGTATTGTAAAAGCTTATGAAGTAGTATAATATCATAGAGAGATGCATTTATTTGCGGGCACGGCAGGAGGTTTACGATGGGCAGGAAATCTTTCATCAAAGGTGCGGCTGTACTGGCTGGTGCAGGCCTGTTTGCCAAGTTTCTGGGTGCCGTATTCCGGATACCGCTGACCTATTTGATTGGCTCAGAAGGTATGGGACTGTACCAGATGGCATATCCGATATATTCTTTTCTCCTGGTAACATCATCAGCAGGTTTACCGGTAGCAATATCAAAGATGGTATCGGAAAAGATAGCCCTTGATGATTATGCCGGTGCCCACAGGGTTTTCAGGATATCTTTGCTTTTACTTGCCGGTATTGGCACATTAACATCGGTGCTGCTGTTTTCATTCAGCGGCGCTGTTGCAAGGGCTGTTGGCAATCCAAATGCCGTATATTCTATACTGGCTATAGCTCCCGGCCTGTTCTTTGTTTCAGTTATATCATCCTTTAGGGGATATTTTCAGGGAATGCAGTATATGAATCCCACTGCCATATCCCAGGTGATTGAACAGATGGGAAAACTGATATTGGGGCTGAGGCTGGCTTCATATTGGGTGAAACGGGGTGTGGAGTTTGGAGCGGCAGGTGCTATGTTGGGCGTAACGCTAAGCGAAGTGATGGCCCTTGCTCTGCTGTTGGGAATATACCGGCGCAAAAAAACCGAAATCCGGGATAATATAAAAAAGAACCGGTTCGGCAGGTACAGGGAATCAACGCGCAGCATAATGACAAGGATGATGAATATTGCCGTACCGGTTACAATAGGGGCTTCCTTCATGCCCCTTGTAGCGTTGGCTGATGAAATTATAGTTGTTAACCGGCTTGTAGATGTTATAAACTACGATACGGGGCTAAAGTATACGGTTGAAGAAGCCACCAGGCTGTATGGCCTGTTAACGGCGTATGCAAGTCCGCTGATCAACTTCCCAACAATCATAACCATTGCTTTGGCCATGAGTGTTGTGCCATCCATATCTGAATCATATGTTTTAAAAGACTGGAAGGCAATATCTTACAAGGCTGAAACAGCCATGCGCCTAACCCTTTTGATAGGGCTGCCTGCAGCCGTAGGGATGTCGGCAATGGCCCGGCCTGTCATACAACTTTTATACGCATCCCTTGATGCGGGCGAGATTGCTAAAGCCGGGAATATCCTTAGCGTGCTGTCAATTGGCATTGTATTCCTTACCGGAATACAGACTTTGACCGGGATTTTGCAGGGGATAAACAGAATAGTCATACCGGTAAGAAACCTGTTAATAGGTGCGCTGGCCAAGATTGGGGTCAGCTATATCCTGATTGGAATACCCGGTTTAAATGTCCTTGGTGCAGCAGTTGGTACCGTAGTATGCTATTTAACCGCTTCTCTGCTGGACTTTGCTGCGATGGTTAAGCATATCGGCATTTCGCAGAAATTTGCGGTACAGGCTTCAAAGTTTGCATTTGCTTCGGGTTTTATGGGAGCCGTGGTGATTATTATGTTTAAACCGCTTATGACAGCTGTAGGTGGGATTCCGGCTACAATACTGGCCATTTTCATAGGAATTATTATATACGCCCTGGCTCTTATCGTCATGGGCGCTGTTGATGCAAAAGATCTTCGGATATTGTTCAGAAACAGCAAACTTGCTGACAGGATCGCCAGCATAAGATTGCGCAATGGATAGGGGGTTGAGAATGAAACGAAAGATTACTATTGTTGGATTGGGTCACGGTAATGAGGATCAGCTGACGCTGGAAGCTGTAAAAGCACTGCAGCAGGGACCTCAAGCTTTGCTTCTGACAGGAAAGCATGGAACGGTGCCGTACCTGCAGCAGCTGGGGGTTAAGTATAAATCAATGGATGATATATGCCGGAATTATGATAATTATGACGATGCCTGCAATGCCATGATACAGCTGATTTTATGCCAACTGGGGAAGGCCGATGTGGTACTGGGTGTTCCCGGACATCCCCTGGTGGGAGAACGCCTGGTATTTGAACTTGTCCGGAAACTCGACCGGTCTGTATACGATGTTCATATCATACCGGGGATAAGCGCTGCTGACGCAATGGCAGCAATGGTACAGGCTTCAGGAGTGGAGGGCTTAAAGATATTGACGGGGTCTGAACTGGATGAAAATTGTATAAATGTGAGAATGACTTCGGTAATTGTGAATATTTGCAATGATTCATTGGCAGCGAGAGTGAAAAAGATACTGCTTCGCTTTTATCCGCCAAACCTGGAGGTGTTTTTAAGCAGCCGGGATGCAAACGGTAATCTGCAGTACAGCATTATACCTTTACACCGGCTGGATGAGCAAACAGTATATCATCATACCACCTGTCTGTATATCCCCCGCATGAATTTTGAACAATTGGAAACCTATGATATTAATCATTTGTGCGAGATTATGAATATTCTTCGTTCGCCTGAAGGGTGCCCCTGGGACAGGGAACAGACCCATGAGAGCCTGAAAAGGTATCTGTTGGAAGAAACTTATGAAGTAATAGAGAGCATTGACAGGAAGGATGAGGACAAGCTTATAGAGGAGCTGGGAGACGTGCTTTTGCAGGTGGTGTTCCACTGCCAGATAGCCAGGGAACGAGGCGCCTTTGACATGCTGGACGTTATTACACGGGTGTGCCGGAAAATGATTGATCGTCATACCCATATATTTGGAACTGCAGTTGTGGAGAATTCACAGCAGGTACTGGAAAACTGGGAAGATCTGAAGAAGCGTGAGAAAGGATTTAAAACCCACACCCAGGTGCTGAGAGATATACCTGCCGTGCTTCCTGCTCTTGTCAGGAGTTACAAAGTACAGGAGAAAGCTGCTATGGTGGGATTTGACTGGGATTCTGTTGAAGGTGCGCTGGACAAGGTGAATGAAGAACTGGAGGAAGTAAAGGAGGTATCTGCCAGCAAAAATAACAGGAAGAAGATCGAGGAGGAAATAGGAGATCTTTTGTTTGCTGTGGTTAATGTAGCAAGGTTTTTAGGTGTGGATCCCGAGCTGGCGCTGGTGAATACTGTTGAAAAATTTATAAATCGTTTTGCTTATATAGAACAAAATGCAAAACGTCCTCTGAAGGATATGACTCTTGAAGAGATGGACAGGCTGTGGGAGCAGGCGAAAACGCTGTTTTCCGGTAAAAATGATGTATAATTGAAGAAAAATATGGAAAAGATATTATCGAGATTCCTCTATCCCAAAAATTGAAAAATATTTTGAAAAAACCAAAAAATTATTAGGAAAAAAGGAGGAATTTAAAGAAATATAGCGAATATGCTATAAGAATTCATTTCAAGGAGGGTTCATTTATGAATAAAGCTGAATTGATATCTGCAGTTGCAGAAAAATCCGAGTTAACCAAAAAAGATGCTGAAAAAGCTGTAAATGCTATAGTTTCCGTAATCACTGACGCTCTTTCAAGAAATGAAAAGGTACAGCTAGTTGGCTTTGGTACTTTCGAAGTACGTAACAGAGCCGAAAGGAAGGGCAGGAATCCTCAGACAAGAGAAGAGATCATTATACCTGCCTCAAAAGCTCCTGTGTTCAAAGCCGGTAAAGCTTTGAAGGACGCGGTACAATAAACTGCCAATCTCCGCAGGGAAGACCACCGGTTTTGCTGAACCGGCAATAAAGGCGTCGCTATTAACGCCAGGCTGCCACCTCTATAGGCAGGGTGAAGTTAACCGGTGGAATAAAATGGTTTTATCCAGCGGGGTTTGGATTGATCTGGATAAAAGCCGGCGGAGACAACAGAGAATGTACGGGTAACGGGGAGCATTCCCTACATAATGTGTAAGCTTTCTATAAGAGAAAGCTCACCTGGCTTCGAGGTGGCAGAAGACAGGTCAAACAAACGTAAAAACCGGGTTTTCCCGGTTTTTATACTTTTGGCTGACAAACTATTATATAGTGCAATTCTGTAAATCTTGATTGACTGAGAAAAGCATTGTTCAAGATTGCTGCCGGTATTGTGTAGGAGTTAAGCCGACAACTTTTTTAAACATCTGGGAAAAATACCTGTAATTATAGTATCCTACCTTTTCTGCTATTTCATATGTCATGTCTGATGTGGATCGGAGAAGCCGTTTTGCTTCTTCAATCCTTTTGTTGTTAAGATATTCAGTAAATGTAATACCGGTTTGTTTCTTAAATTCATGGCTTAAATAATTGGGATTACGGTTTACATACACAGCAACATCATCCAGAGTGATATCATCGGAAAAATTATTATCGATATATTCTTTTGCACGCTCTACAAACCAGCTGCTTGCTCCCGGGGCAGTTTTATTAAGTTTCTCAAGATGTTCAAGTGCGAACTCTTCTATCCAAATAATATAGTCGTCCAGGCACTCTGTAGCCTTCGGGGTTTGGTTGTATTTTTCAAGGTTAATTTTGTGCAGATTTTTTACTGCTATATGCTTTAGCGAAGCTTGTATTATTTCAAATATATCGTACAGATACTGTTTTATGAGAATTATCTCAGATGGTTTGGCAAATCTGTATGAATCAAATAGTATTTTCGTTACTTGAAAAAGCTGATTGGCATCCTGCTGTTCAATTGCCTTTATTATTTCTCGTTCATACTTGTGCGGCGGGATTATATCTGTATAGGATCGATGTTTAATATCGTCGGGGAAAAAGGCTATACCACCGCCTAGAAAAAATTTATATTTTAAAGTATTAAGTGCATCTTTGTAAGCAGCGCTGAAATTAATTGAATTTATAATATTACCTGCAGCTACAGTAATTGTTGCCTGGTATTGATCAGTGTCAAGATATCTGAACAGAAAATTATTTATAATGTTTTTTAATATTTTTATATTATTGGCATTTACTTGGTTAACAAAAAAGACTATATGTTTAGATTCAAAGTCATTATATGATACAACAGGAAAAGTGCCGTAAACAGAAGCATAGATCTTCTTTTCAAGATCTTCCTTCAGTTCATAAATTTTCTGATGTCCGTACTTTTGTATTAAGATATCGAAGTTATCCAATTCAGCCAGTAAACACAGTATGCTGCTGTTATTAAAATAAATCTCCATTTTATGCAGAGTTTCCAAAGGTGTTGGTGAGCTGTCCTGACTGTCCTTTATCAAACGGGAGAAAAACTTATTCTTTATACTGACAGAATTATGGCTATGAATAGATTTGCGGGATTTACTTTTTTTTATATCATTTACTGAACTTTGTATTTTGCTCATTAATACATTTATATCAACCGGCTTAACAAAATAGTCCTCTACACCTATGGAGATTGCCTGTTTTGCATAGTTAAAATCAGAATAGCCGCTGATAAGATATATTTTCGTGTCCGGAAGCACAGTTTTTATTTGCACGCTCAGCTCCAAACCGTCCATACCGGGCATTCTGATATCAGTAAGGACGATATCGGGTGTTTCATTGTTAAAGATTTGGAGCGCCTCGATGCCGTTTCGGGCTGTAAGGACAGAGTTTATACCAATAGAGTGCCAATCTATTGTATCTTTTAAGCCATTTCTTATTTGAACTTCATCATCAACTATTAAAAGTTTCACTGTAATCCTCCCACCTGGGCATGCTTTTCAGATAGGGCAGTGTTAATGTAACTTTAGTGTATTTATTTTTTTCACTCTCAATTTTTAGACCGTAAGCACTACCAAAATGCAGTTGAATTCTTGTCTGGATATTGTTAATTGTCAGGCTTTTCTTGCTGCTGTCAGTCATGAGCTGTTCCAAATACGATTTTTCCATACCTGCCCCGTTATCCGCCACACTTATGATTACTTGGCCTGACTCAATTCTGCCTGATATTATAATTCTACCATTGTTCGTTTTATTCTTCAAACCGTGTACTATAGAGTTCTCAACAATAGGCTGCAAAATCAGCTTTAGGGTATATAGGGGGAGAATATCTTCATCAATATCCATCTCATATGTAATTCTATCTTCAAACCTCCTGGTTTGTATGAGCATATAATTTTTGACGTTGTCCAGCTCGTCAGCAAATGTGGTAAACTCATTGTCCCTGATAAGCAGATGTTTGAATAAATTCGAGAGGGCTTCAATATACTCGCTGACTTCGAGGTCGTTGTTTTTTCTGGCCGTCCATCTTATAGTATCGAGTGTATTGTAGAGAAAATGAGGGTTGATCTGTGACTGTAAATATAAAGCCTCAGCGCGCATTTCCTGCCTTTGAATTTTTATTGTTTTATTAATCAACTCCTTAATTCTTATAACCATGCTGTTGAAAGACCGGCTTAATAGGGCAAATTCGTCATTGGTAGCAATAGGAATAGATACATTAAGATTCCCGGTTTCGACTTTTTCAATGGCTCTAATAAGCTGGTTTAAGGGATTTAAAATAATCTTCGCAACAATAATCGAGAATATGATACAGAAAATCAGACATAGTATAACGATTACAAAAATATACGTTTTTAATAGCTTACCATGCTGGTTAAAACTCAATATATCATACAAAATTACGATTTTCCACGAATTGGATTTTAATGTGTTGTATACAAGCATACAGTTAGTGCCGTTTACGTTGAGGGATAAATGATCTATTTCTTTATCCAGTCTCACTTTATTTTGGACTAATTCATCAAAATTTTTTCCAACTTCATCATCTTTAAGGGAAGATACAATAATATTATTTTCATCCAGTATAAAAGTTTGAACACCTTTTAACTGTACGTCACTGGTATAGAGATCTCTTAGAGAAGTTTCACTGATATCAATTCGGGATATGCCTATAAACTGGCTTTTATAAGGGTTTATAATTTTGCGGTAAAAAGAAATAATGTTGTGTTCGGCATTTGTATTATATGTATATGACTTGTAGGGGCCTACCCAGACATTTTTCTTATTGGAATCAATGAAAGAGGAATCAAAATTGTTATTTTCCCTATGCAGTGTGCCAATTGAAATGATTTGGTTATTAGTATTCAACAGCTTTATATAGAACACACTGCATTCATCCAGTCTGCTGATACCAAAAAGCCTGTTAAAAATTCTGAATTCTTCTTCCATACTCATAAACCGGAAATTAGTATAGTTTATCAGCATATTTTGTATATCTTCATTGAAGGAAATATCAAATGAAAGCGATTCTATCTTCTGTATATAGGTATCCAATTTGGTTTGCAACTGCAGAATACGCTGTTTTGCTGATTCAAGTTCCCTTTTATCCAACACAGAATATGATTTATTGAAAATAAGAAGTCCGCTTATAATAATCGGGACTGTTAAAAGCATTATAAAACATAGGATCAATTTTGTTCGGATATTTAATTTGAGTTTTCCTGTAATATTCATATTTTACGGTCACCATTGCAATGCAAAAGTTTGACTATATTATATGGTGGATGCGGTCGTGAATCAAGTAAGTATAAACAGAGCTATATGACTATATGCAGCATCACCTGAGAAAATCAAACATAATCTAACATTTACTACGTTTTTTAATTGTAATATATAGAGTATAATCTAGATGTACTGTAGCGCTGCAGTGGTTGCTAAACCCTACATTAAAAGAAAATAGAAAGGGGACATTGCAATGAAAAAGGTTTTATGTACTCTGTTTGCAGTTTTATTGGTTTTTTCTCTGGTATTGACAGGGTGCAGCAGTCAACAAAACGACGATACAGATAGACCTGATGATACAAATCAAACAGACAAGATAAGTAATGAAGATACAGGTGATAAGCAAGATGAAAAAATTACCCTTCGCCTAATGAACTGGGATACTGAACAAGAAGCCAAGCCAACGAAGGAGTTAATCGAAAGCTTCATGGAGGAAAACCCGAATATTATTGTGCAATTTGAACCTACCACTCAGGATTATAATACTAAGCTTAGGACTGCAATAGCGGCTGGAAATCCGCCTGATGTAATGAACATGGATCAGTGGGTTACTTACTATCCTATGGAACCCATTGCTTTTGAACCCTTAGATGATTATCTTGAGAAATATGATGTGGATCTTGATATGTATGCATCATCCATACTGCAATTCTGGAATTATAACGGTAAACAGTATGGCTTGCCTAACGATATCAATGGTACTGCCATATATTATAATAAGAAATTATTTGATGAAGCTAATTTGCCATACCCTGAAGCCGGCTGGACGTATGACGACATGAAAGAACTGGCTCAAAAGCTTACAAAAGGGAGCGGTGCGAATAAGGTTTATGGGGTTTTTATACCAACCGATTGGAGTGGGTGGTTTGAGCCTTTACTCTGGGGTTTAGGCGGTCGTGTTATCAATGATGACCTGGAGTATCAAAACGTTTTGAATTCTGAAGAAACTATAAATGCAGTAGATTGGATTACCAGTTTTTACAGAGAAGGGCTTTCCCCTGATTCGAATACACTTAAGTCCATGGGCGGTGCTATTCAAATGCTGAAAACAGGCAGAGTAGCTATGGTATTGGCGGGCCATTTTGAAATTAACGGCCTCAAAAGCACCGAAGGATTTGATTTAGATAGTATTGGAACCGTTGAATTCCCTACTGGACCGACAGGTATTAAGCCTGCCTGTATTTTTACATCAGGATATCATATATCAAAAGATAGCTCTCATAAAGATGAAGCTTTTAAGCTGTTGATGAAGATAGTTGGAGAAGAAGGTCAGCAGTTGAGGGCAGAATATGGTCATGGACAGCCTGCAATTCCTGAAATTGCTGACAGACTGACATTTTCTGATGATGTTTTAAGATTAATGCAGCCATTTAAAGATATGTGGTTTAAGGATGGTTATACATTAAACAAGATGACCATGTATTATAGTCCTCAATTCACTGATATTGAAACAGCGTTGATAACGGCTATAGATAAGATAATCCTTGGAGAAGCAACGCCGAAAGAAGCACTGGATGAGGCAGTAGAAACGATTAATGCTGCAATTAATTAATAAGAATTCATTTAGTTAAAAATTTAAGCAGAGTGCCGTTTAGCGGCACTCTGCTTAATAAACAAGTCATTTGATATTACTAAAATATATAAATGGTGGTATGACGAAATGAAATTATTTAAGTCAATAAAGAGCAATCAATTATGGCGAAGTTATTTACAAGGTTATCTATTCATCTTACCGTTTCTACTGGGATTAATATTTCTATTTGTCGGACCGACATTATTTTCATTTGTTATATCTTTGACAAACTGGAAAATTATTAACAAACCTAGCTTTATAGGCTTTGAAAATTACATTACAATGCTCACAAAAGATCCGGTTTACAAGGCTGCATTTATAAACACCTTAAGATATGTGATTTTTTCTGTATCTCTTTCTCTGATTCTGGCATTATGTTTGGCAATGCTGTTAAACAGTAAATTGCGTGGTGTATATTTCTTCAGAACTCTATTTTATGTTCCGTCTGTTATATCTGGAGTCGTAATGGCAACAGTATGGGCCTGGATGATGAATGTAGATTTCGGAATAGTGAATTATTTTCTGTCTTTAATAGGAATACAAGGGCCTAACTGGCTCGGTGATCCCAAATATGCTCCATGGACATTAATCTTAATGAGCTTGTTTAATATTGGCAGCCCTATGATTATATTTATAGCCGGTTTACAGAACATACCAAAATATTTATATGAATCAGCAAGTATTGACGGTGCTAACAGGATTGTGAAATTCTTTAAAATAACACTGCCCTTTTTAAGCCCAACCATACTATTTAATGCTATAACAATGACTATAAATGCGTTTAGAACATTTACCCAGGTATATATTCTTACTGACGGCAAAGGGGGGCCAATGAATTCTACTATGCTGTATTCATTGTACCTATACAAAAGGGCATTTCAGTATACGGATATGGGTTATGCTTCTGCCATGGCATGGGTTTTATTTTTGATTATAATGCTGTTTACTATAATACTAATAAAAACGTCTTCCATATGGGTGTATTATGAAGCAGAAAGGAAGAATTAAAGATGCCTAAAAAGATTCATAGTTTTAGCAAATTACTGATTAAATATTTGGTAGTAATAATACTTTCATTAATATTTTTATTTCCGCTATACTGGATGCTTATAACGGCTATAAAACCGGAAGCAGAAATCGTCCTTTTTCCTCCTAAATTATTTCCCTGGCCGATAAATTTTAAAATATTCGGTGATGCATGGACAGCAAACAATTTTAGCCTGTTTTTATTAAATACACTTAAAATTGCATTTTTTAATGTTATATTCGTTACAATTTCATCTTCACTTGTTGCATTTGGATTCGCAAGGATGCAATTTCCCGGCAAGAATATTTTATTTATTATATTGCTTGCAACAATGATGATTCCGTATGAAGTACAGATTATTCCCCTTTATATCGGCTATAAATATATTGGATGGCTAAACACTCATCTTCCATTAATTGTACCTAGTCTATTTTCAACAGCTTATTTTGTTTTTTTCATGAGGCAGTATATGATGGGTATACCGATAGATTTAGATGAGGCGGCTACAATTGATGGCTGCGGGCCATTTCAAATATGGTACAGGATTATTTTGCCATTAATAAAGCCTGTGTTAGCATCCTGCATTATATTTCAATTTTTGTGGTGCTGGAACGATTTTTTTGGTCCGTTAATTTTTTTACAAACACCGGACAAATGGACGTTCATATTGGGTATATCCGCTCTTAAGGGAGATAGGGTATATATACCGTGGAATAAAATGATGGCAATTACGACACTGTTTTCTATACCTCCACTTATTGTATTTTTCCTGGCTCAAGATAAGCTAATAGGAGGTTTGGCAACTACAGGGCTAAAAAATTAGCTGGAACCAAAGTGTTTTGGAATTTGGTGAAATATAAATAAAATGAACAGAATCTGAGATTAACAGCACATATAAAGAGGCTGTTGTATATAAAAAGCTGGTAATAATAAAAAATAAAGGCAGTGAGGAGGGCAAACAATATGCAGTTAATGGGGGATGCGATAGCAGTTTTAGGTTCGAAACTTGGTTTGGCATGGGAACCCTCAAAAAGACGTGGCTATCTGATACGCTGCGGTTCCTACCCGGGTATACCAATTGAAATCAAAGCAGGTGTAACGTTTAACGGAAAAACAATTGTTTTCCCTTTATGTCGTCAGGGAGCCGTTTTCGGATTTCTTGACCAGGAGATGACACCGACTTCTATGATCATGACAGGAATAGATCCTGATACAGGTATACATGTAAAGCTGACAATAACAGTTCCGTTTCAGCCTCGAAACGAGAAGTTCAGTACAGTCCCTGCTGTACTTATAAATATGTCTATTGACAGGCTGCCATCCAAATTTCGCTGGATAAAGCCACCTACAGATGAAATTGAAGGTGAAATGTTCATCGAATTTTCCGGCAAATCCATGGAGTTTACCCGTCAAGACAAAAAAATAAACGTAGATATTAGATATTCTATAGAACATCCTGACAGTACAGGTAGAAATCCGGAGAAAGAAGAAATACAGTGTACAGACGCCATCACAGTAATTAGCGGGATTATGAAGAACAATGGAGTTCAAGGCAGGTTCCGTTTAGCCCCGGGGGATAAAGGAGAAAATTTAAAACTTGCATGGTGTGCTTACGATGCCCCGATTTTAAATGTTATGGGGAGTTTATGCCCGTTCAAATATACTTCCTATTTCAAAAATATAGATGAAGTAGTAAACTGGATACATGAAAACTATAGTCTGGTTGAAAAAAACTCGCGTACAGTGGATGGTATTATTACCGGGCATTCACTGGGTCAGTCGCTGACTCACCTTTTATCTCAAACTCTGCACAGCTGGCTGATCAATACATGGTGGGTCATAAAGCCGGACGGTACAGACTGGTTCAGTGTGTGGGAAGGATATGGATACTTCCATTCCACAGTAGATGTTGAATATACACAGGCACCTTTTTATCTTTCGGTGTGGCCGGAACTACTTGAAATGGAGTTAGATCAGTGGCCGCTTTTTGGGGTTGACGGCGAAAAAAGTCTCGGCCCTGCCGGGAAAGATACATTATATCTTTCACATGATGTCGGTCAATACTGTGACTGCATGGGCCAGGTACTCTGGATAAACATGGAGCTTGAATCAACAACGGATTATGTACTGCTTGCTTATGCCCACTGGAAAAGGACCGGCAGGGAAAAAATTATTACTAAGCACGCCGAATTTATAAAAAAACTGCTTGATTATATCGTTGCTTCTGACTCAAACGGCAATGGTGTGCCCGATAAAATATGTGCTAATACAATTGACGACGGATGTAAAGCAATCCAGTATGGTCCCGAACAGATATATATTGCAGTAAAAGCAATGGAGGCATGCCGTGCTGGTGCCGAGATCCTGAATGCTGTTGGTGTGGAGGGGGCAGGCAAGTATATTGAATTTGCGGATAAGGCATTAACGACGATAGAAACTCTTGGATGGAAAGGCGATCATTATGTTGTATCATTGGTCAGTGAAGTAGATTCTGTTGTAAACCCCTGGAATGAATCGGATGATCTTGTGCATGGCCCATTGGACGGATGGGATTCATATCATATATATACTGCAAACGGCCTTGTTTTGTTGGATATGGTTGGATACAAAAGCAAAATGAATAATGATAGGTTGAAACAAGATTTGTTAATAGCATGGGAGAAAACTAAAGGAAGGTACGGATGCAGGCATACTAGTTATATGAATCCGGATCCGGTTGATTTCCGTTATGCCATACCATCTGCCTGTGCTCCTAAAGTAGGCTGGATATCAATGAATATATTGAGAGATATAGCTGCCGCGTACAGAGGAATTGATTTGCTGGAAATGTCGGACGGCTACTGGGATTGGCAGAGCACAACAAATTCACAGGAATTGAAAGTTTTTTTTGAAACTTTTTATGGCAACAATCTTACTTTTTATCCTCGCGGTATTGCAATTTATGGTTATTTAGATGCTGCAGCTGGATTTTCTTATGATAAGGCTGCTGATAGAATGACCATATCACCAATAAGAGGGTCATTATCAGTACCATTGTTGATATTTGCAGATTGGGAGAATGGAAAAGTACCAATATTAAGATCCTGGATAGAAAATGGAGAAATTAAATATATAATAGAATCATAGACTGTAACATTTTCAGGTATGTTTACGATTGAAAAGATATCTTAAGAATAGTATACTGGTTTTAAAAATGGCTTGTTTGGAGGAATAAAGGCATGCGTATAGATAAATTTTTGAAAGTATCCAGGATCATAAAGAGAAGAACGGTGGCTAATGAGGCCTGCAGCCAGGGGAGAGTGCTGATAAATGAAAAAGTGGCCAAACCGGGTATGGAAGTAAAGGAAGGGGATATTATCCAGATTCGATTTGGAGAGAATATCCGGAGATATGAGGTTATATCGGTAAAGGAACATGTTTCAAAAGGAGAGGCAACCGGTATGTACCGTGAATTATAACTGTAATGCAGATTTGCAGCTCTTATGTATTACCTCATGATTTAATGCAAACAATATAATCGAACCATGAATCAGATTGGATGGCTAAAAACACTACAAGTACAGTATAAATCGGGAGGTATGCGAATGAGCTGTGATAAATCCAGGATCATTGCAATAACCATATGCGCATTGATGCTTTTTGCTACGGCCTGTACGGGAGTAAAGAGAACTGAACCGGAGCCACAGGCTCCGGAGCCTGTTCCACAGCAGCAGGAAAAGCCGCCAATTCCCCAGGTTCTCGGGGGAACAACCGGACAGGAACCCAGGTTAAGGGTGTATATAAAGGACGAGGACAGAGTACAGGATATGGCTTTTGAGGAGTATGTTGCCGGTGTTGTGGGAGGCGAGATAAAAAACGACTGGCCTATGGAGGCCTTAAAAGCTCAGGCAATCATAGCCAGGACCTTTGTGCTGAAGTTTGTGGAGGAAAAGGGCAAATCAAAGTACGGAAATGCCCATATTTCAACAGACATTGAAGAAGCCCAGGCCTGGAATGCCGAGGCGGTGAATGATCGTATAAAGCAGGCGGTGAATGAAACACGGGGACAGGTGATGATTTATGATGGGAAATATGTGAATGCCTGGTTTCATTCCAATGCAGGGGGGAAAACTGCAACGGCTGTTGAGGGTTTGAATTTTAAAGATGGGAATCCACCCTATATTCGGACTGTAAACTCTCCCGACGACTCTTCAATGATACCTGCTGACGAGAGGAGCTGGACGGCAGTATTCTCAAAAGCTCAGGTATTGGACGCTGCCCGGAAGGCCGGTAAATCACTGGAGAATTTTACGAATATTTCAATAGGGAAACGGGGGCCTTCAGGACGTGCGCTGGATATTAAACTTGATTCCGTATCAGTACCTGCGCCTGAACTCCGTATAGCCCTTGGGAGCACCGAGATGAAATCAACTCTGCTGGACGAGGTAAGCCTTGACGGGGACAGGGTGATATTCAAGGGAAGGGGATACGGCCACGGTGTAGGTATGTCTCAATGGGGAGCTTATAATATGGCAAAGCAGGGCAAAAAAGCAAATGATATTATACGCCATTACTTCAAGGATGTTGAAATTGTTAAGATGTGGCCTTAAAGATCGAAACCCGGCAAATACGCCGGGATTTTTTTGTGCATATTTGACAGGGGTAAATCATATACTCAATTAGGCATTTTATATGGAGGGGTATGGATGATCAGGGATATTGAAGAGAAAAAGGGGATCAGAAGCAGAAGCCACAGCATACTCATGGAGAACCGGGAGAAGGTTACCATAACCGGTGTTGTTGATGTGGACAGTTTTGATGAGGCAAGTGTGGTGCTTGTAACCGATTATGGGTTTATTACGCTGCATGGGCAGGATCTTCATATAAATAAATTGAATTTGGAGGAAGGACAGCTTATCGTGGAAGGGGAAATAATTGCCCTTCAGTACAGCGATAGCGACGGGATGGGTGGAAAAGGTTCGGGCTTATTCAGCAGACTGTTCAGATAAGGGTGCATGCCGATGCTGATGTCCACAGCAAACCAGGTGTATGTTTTTTTGTCGACTGTATATACCGGGATGGTAATAGGCCTGGTATATGACTTAAACAGGATGATACGACGCATATCCAAACCCGGACGCTGGATTGTGGGAGCGCTTGATTTGTTATTCTGGCTAATGGCAGCTGTTATAGTTTTTGCAGTACTTTATTTTGCTAACAACGGGGAGATAAGATTGTACAATTTTATCGGACTGGCAATGGGGTGGAGCCTTTATTTGCTTACGATAAGCCCATGGGTATTAAAACTGCTGGCTTTATTTTACAGGGGAATGAATCTGGCTGTAAGCAGAATAATTGGATTTGTTTTATGGCCATTCCGCATGATTTATAAATTTTTTCGCAAAATTAAAGATTGAAAAGAGGAATTTAATATTATGCGTCGAATGTATATAGGGCCTGTATATATTCAGACGGGTGTGTATTCTTTTAGAAGGTGATACCATGGCGAGGCGTAAGTATGTTTTAAAAACAAGAGTAAAGTTCATGATTGCGATGCTGGTCATTGGATATTTTTTGCTTACCTATGTGCAGCAGGAGTTGAGAATTCGCGATCAGTATGCCAAAATGGAGTATTTAGAGCAGCAAATCGAGCAGGTTGAAGAATTGAATGCCGATTTGGAACGCCAGATTGAATACACCAAGTCGAAAGAGTATATTGAAAAGGTCGCTCGTGAGAGCTTTGGCTGGGTAAAAGAGGGAGAAATTAAGTTTATTGAAAAAAAGAATTAAAAGAGGAGGAAACCATTTTTATATGTCTGTCGAAGTAGGACAAATACTGGAAGGAACGGTATCGGGCATTACAAAGTTCGGTGCTTTTATATTATTACCCAATGGGAGGACGGGCATGGTCCACATTTCTGAGATCGACGATTCCTATGTAAAGGATATAAACCAGTACCTGAAGCATAATGAAAAGGTAAAGGTAAAGGTCTTGGCAGTGGATGATCAGGGAAAAATAAGCCTGTCTATTCGTAGAGCTCAGGAACCTTCTATTAGTTTTGAAGAAAGACTGGCCAAGTTTTTAAAGGACAGCGAAGAAAGATTGCAGGATATTAAGAAGAACCGTGAATCAAAACGGGGCGGAGGCTATTGGCGCGGAAGAGGCTGAGATAATTGCCGTTTTGATGTTTAGCATTCTCTGTAAGAACTGCTGCTTGGTTTGATATATCGAAACAGTAAGTCCGGGGTAGAAACAGAGACGATGTTTCTAGCCGGATTTTTTATGCTTGCAGCTGGTATACTGTTTCTTAGTGTAATGATCATAAAGAAACAATCTGGATTAAGAACACTAAACATGTGAGAAAAGTTTTAGAACGTTATATGTGATATTAGCAGAAACTAATTTCAAATAGTAAAACCGTCTTTTCTTTTATTTCTTTCATTGCCTGTCAACTATTCTTCTCCAAAGAGTTTTTTGAGCCTGAAGAAGTACAAATTAATTTTTTTTGGGTCTTATCTTAGTGGAAAAGATAGCGGTGATGGTATTTGCTTCTATAAATCCATACAATTAAACAAATAAAAATCAGAGATCTTTTTTTAGAAGTCGATTGACAAGCAAATATAAAAGTGGTAATCTATAGCTGAAAAAATAATGTGCAATAAGATTCTACTAAGTGAAATTCATCTGCTGAGATTAAGATAAAAGCTTGGTAAAAAGCAAAGCAGCTGAAGTGATGCGAATATTCTGTAAATGATGTGAATATTGTATATTAGTAAGTTATATTTATGAAAGAGATCATGTGCTATGGTGAAACTATCAATAAAAAATAGGTAAATTAGATTTCATATAGTAAAATCTAATGCGATGTAAAACCATAATTGAAGCAGGAATTTGTACAACTTAAGAAGGGCAGTTCAAAACTGTAAATAGCTATGTAAATTATCTATTTCTAATGTATCCAGGGGTGAGATTGGTACTTTAAGAACTATAACATATCAGAATCATAGCGGATGCCGCTTATATATCTTAGAATGACCTTATTTTGATATCAGGCAGTATTTCCTCTTATATGCTGAAACATATAAATCAAAAAATCAAGCAATTAAACAAAAAGAGAGGGAAAACTGCTTGAAATAAAAAGTAGAACCCTGATAAAAATGAGAATTTTGCGGTTCTACAATATTCTAAACAAAATAAATTTTTAAGGAGGAGGAAAAAATGAAAAAGACCATTTCTCTGCTTTGTGTTGTACTATTGATCTTGGCTATGGCGGTTGGTTGTTCAAAGGAAACACCAGGTTCCCAAGAACCTAATAAACCTGATACAACAACCGAAAAACCAAGCGATTCAGATGATTCACAGTCTGATGAGCCGTATAAGGTATATTTTTATGCATGGACACATGAGGACAACATGATCCCGATAACAGAGGCGTTTAACAAAGAATACGAAGGGAAATACGAATTAGTTTACCAGAAATTGGCTAACGCTGATACTTCAACAATAAACACCGCCCTTGCTTCGGGTGAGCAAATTGATGTTATGACACAGGCAAGCACATTCGATCTAAGGGTTCGTGCAGACAGTGGCGTTTATCTGCCGCTAAATGAATTCTTTGAACAATGGGGCACCACATATGAGGAGAAACTAGGTAAAGCAACCGAAGTTACTAACAATTTTGACGGCAAATACTATGGTGTGCCATACTGCAAAAATATCCAGATGGTTTATTACAATAAGAATCTGTTTGATGAAGCAGGTGTTGAGTATCCGAAGCCTGACTGGACCTGGGAAGATTTCAGGGAAGCCGCCAAGAAGTTGACTAAGGGAAGCGGCGCAAACAAGGTCTACGGCGCAATGGCTGACCTCCAGGAATACTGGCCGTCAATTGCCAGACAGAAACTCGGCGAGTTCTATTTCTACAATGATGACTTTACTGCTACAGTATTTGACGATCCTGCGATGAAAGAAAGCTTGCAGTTCTGGTATGATCTTGTAATGGTTGACAAAACAGCCGTTCCGATGGAAGAATATACTTCTTTGCAGTATAACAACGATGTCAATGGAATGATAGGGCTTTACCAGGGTAAATATGCGATGTTCTTCGTACCTGTTTACGGATGCCTTTACACAAATGAAAGCTATGGCCAGATTCCCGAAGGCACAGACATCGGTGTAACTTATTTACCTTCACCTGCAGGATCCAGCAAACCCATCACAACTTTCTATACATCCACCTGCAGTATCCCTGCAAATGTAAAGAATAAGGAAGCCGCGTGGACACTTCTTAAGTATATCTGCTTCGACCGCGCCGATTTATATGCAGGTCCTAAGGCAATGCATCCCGGATATGAATTTGCTACTGAAGAAGAAGAGCGCGAATTCTTAGACTTAATTTTTGAACATCCGGGCATTGACAAGGAACAGTGCATCGATACCATGATGATGGATTTTGATGTTGTCAGCCAGGATCTGTCCGTAGTTCAGGGTCAAATGAAGATTAACGACCTGATTAAGGCCAACATCTCCAAGGTATTTAACAATGAAATGTCTGTTGATGAATGCCTTGAAGACTTAAAGGCCAAAGGCGATGCCTATATTGCTGAAGATTTGAAATAAGCAATCGAGATGTAATTTATACGGGACATTCATGAGGTTCAACAGTGATAACGGTCAGATTTTGGCCGTTATCACTGTTGGGCTTATATAATCCCAGAAAGGAAGTGGTGATTATATTCTCTTCACTTGTTATCTCCAAACCTACAAAACGCCGCAGAATGAGTAATATGGAGTTCAGGGAGAATATTGCCGGATGGGCATTTCTTTCGCTGAATTTTATCGGATATATTATGTTTAAACTGTTTCCGATTGTTATTGCATTAATCTTAAGCTTTTGCGACTGGAATTTTATTTCCGGCTGGGCTGGAATTAAGTTTGTAGGGCTTGAAAATTATGCAAACCTGTTTAAGGATGAAGTCTTTCTTGTTTCAATGAGAAATACCATTATTTATAGCATAGGTACGGTTCCTGTTGCTATATTCTTATCCTTGGTTATGGGTTCTATTCTTAATAAACACGTGTATTATAAGAATGTTTTGCGTCTTGCATACTATCTGCCGAATGTTTCTTCTATGGTAGCTGTATCGGTTGTTTGGATGACCTTGTTTTTACCGTCCTATGGGCCCATAAATGAGCTATTGAGGTCGATTGGTATTGCGAATCCGCCAAGATGGCTTCACGGTTCAAGCACTTCTCTGCTGACAATCATGCTTCTTGGTATCTGGCAGGTACTGGGCTACAATATTGTAATTATTCTGGCAGGCCTTCAGGGAATACCTGAATCATTATATGAATCAGCGGATATTGATGGAGCAAATGTAATACAGAAATTTTTCAAAATTACTATTCCATCGCTTTCCAGTACACTGTTCTTTTTAATGGTAATTTCTTTTATTAGGTCTTTCCAGGTATTTACACCGGTTCAGATAATGACTGAAGGTGGCCCTGGTTATTCATCGTCGGTAATTGTATATTATATATACACAACAGCATTTCAGTACAGTAATATAGGATATGCCAGCAGTATGTCATGGGTATTATTCTTTATGGTATTTATCTTTACAGCTGCACGGACGATGATGAATAAAAGCAATAAGATATAGATAAATAAAATGAAAGAAAGGAGAAGGAATTAATGAATCGTGCCGGAAGTTATCGGGCCAGGAAAAAGCATATAAAATTGCTGCTAACGGTTATCATGTCTATCCTTGCAATTACAATGGTAATACCGTTTGTATGGATGGTTTCTGCTTCTTTTAAACCGGATAACGAAATTTTTGACTTTCCAATTAAATGGATTCCAAAAACATTTACTTTTGAAAACTATGTTAAGGTATGGGCTTCCAGCGTTCCATTCTATTTGTTCTTTATGAACTCGGTTAAGGTTACTGTACTGTCGGTGCTCGGTGAAGTTTGCACAAGTGCCCTTGCCGGTTATGCCTTTGCAAAAATTAAATTCAAGGGTAGAAATTTGGCATTTCTTCTATATATATCTACGCTGATCTTCCCAGCACAGATGATGTTGATCCCCCGTTTTGTTATGTTTAGCAATATGGGCCTTTACAACACCCACTGGGCATTAATTTTACCGGGTATGTTTACGGCATTTGGTACGTTTATGCTCAAGCAGTTTTTTGAAACGATTCCTGATGAGTTGTGCGAATCGGCAAGGATTGACGGCGCCAACCACTTTATCACTTTTTCACGTATTATAGTGCCGTTATCTACTTCAGCATTTGCCGCTTTAATTATTTTCATGTTTGTTTCGAACTGGAATCAGTATGAGGCTGCATTGGTTTACCTGCGAAGCAAGGAACTGGCTACTATACCGTTAGGCCTTAGCTATTTCCAGGAAGAGAATTCAACGAGTTACGGCGCAATAATGGCTGCTTCGGTGTGTTCGCTCATTCCCATTTTTGCCGTATTCCTGGCGTTCCAGAAACAGTTTGTTCAAGGAATTGTTACAACCGGTTTGAAAGAATAATTGGGATGCTTTATTTAGCAATGAATTTCCTGGCAGACGGACTTACAGAAAGTAATAAAAAAATAGCTTTTTCGCAATGATAATACAAGATATATATTTACTTTATGTTTAAGAGGAGACAAAAAGGGATTATATTGAAAGATCAAGCCCTGATGTACTATATTAGCCTTATAATACAGGTTGGGATTTTACTGATGGATAAAGATGGGAAAGTGAAGATTATGATAAAGGTATTAAGGGGAGGATTATAGGATGAATACATCATTATCCGGGCGGGAAATATTTGTACAATATATAAATGTAAATGGGTGTGCTCAGTTTGGCAAAAAAGAGTTTTCCGCTGCACTTTCAGGATATAACGTTAAAATAAATGAGATAAACCATTGGGTATCCTGTGCCGGAAAAAATGAACCGGTTATTGTTGTAGGGACCACTGCAGAGCGCAATATTCAAATTTTACTGGAGAATGCGGGTGTTTCATATCATCTTGAGCCTGAAAGTGTTATATATCAATGGTGTGAAACACATGCCGGCAGGGTTCTTGTTATTTCCGGCAGTGATGACGTCGGGCTTATGTATGCTCTGCTTGAAATGGCTGAGAGAATAGAGGCAGGAGGCTATGAGGCGCTTGTAAATACAGAGAACCTGACAGAAAGTCCTGACAACCGTATCAGAGGTATGGATCGGTACATTGTAGGACATTTGGACGATGAGTGGTTTAAGTCCGAAGAGTTCTGGCACTATTATCTCGCTCGGCTTGCAAAGGCGCGTTTTAACCGTTTCTATCTTATTGTAGGTTTTGATACACCTTACCTGACACCTCCGTATCCTTTCTTCACTACGGTAGAAGGTTATGAAAACATTACTGTGGAAGGCTTAAGCGATCAAGCGCGGGATGACAATCTGAGAGCGCTGCGTCGTGTAGGTCAGCTCTGTAAAGAATACGGTCTTATGTTTGGGTTTGCTACCTGGCAGCAGCGTCCGTGGACTGAGTCGCAAAAACAGATGGTAAACGGCCTTCCCGAGGATGAGAAAGGACTCAGCGAGTACTGTTACCACGGTTTGCGCGCATTGATCCGCGCTGTTCCGGAAATTGATATTGTACAGTTTCGTGTCAACCATGAATCCGGTGTCGGCACCCAGGTTTCAGCAGAGGATTTCTGGAACCACTGCACTGATGCTGTTGCAGAGATTGCGCAGGAGGACAACCGGCCGCTGATCCTGGATTTGCGTGCAAAAGGCCTTACCGATGCAATGATCGATTATGCATTTTCGAAAGGTTTGCATGTGGAGGTTCCAACCAAGTACTGGTGTGAGCATGCTGCACTGCCGCATCACCTTTCAATAATGCGGACCGAAGAACTTGAACGGCTTGACAACTTTAATCACAGCCGCCGTTATTCGTATGCTGATATGCTAAAGAAACCAAAATATTATGATGTGTTCTACAGGCTGTGGAATTACGGTTCCACCAACCTGTTTATATGGGGTGATGCAGACTACGCGCGGCGTTTTTCCAGGAGCTGTTCACTGTCCAATTCGATAGGATTTACGATTAACTCTCCACTTGCCCTGAAATATGGATACGAACTATTGCATAAGGATGCGTGGCATACGTTTGCTGACCCTTCCCTGCGCAGCGGGAAGTGGGAAGATGAGCGCTTCTGGATGTGGTATATTGCATACGGGCGATTGGGATATTCGGCCGATACGGATCCGGAGGTATGGAAACGGGTATTCCGAAAACATTTTGGTGAAAAAAGCGCCGAAGTAATAGAACGGGGTTTGCGTGCAGCCAGCAAGATAGTTCCGTTTGTTACTACCATACACATGCCTGTACATCCTTCTTTGAGATACTGGACGGAGATGAGCACCGGCGGAGCATTATTCTACCAAAACAATATACATCCCCATGATGACGTTTCCTATGGTGCAACAGAACCAAGCGACCATGGACTGTTTTATGGTATTGACGAGTTTGCTGAAGCTTTGTTATCACAAAAATTGAGCGGTAAGTATTCACCGCTTCAGTCAGCGCAGTGGCTTGTGCAGTTTGCTGAAGACACGTATCGGGCAATTGAGCAGGCTGATGCCATTGGCGAAAACAGCACTAATGCAGAATATCGGGCAATGAAGACTGATATGCTGCTTTTGTGCGATTTTGCGCGTTACCATGCTAATAAGATACTATCCGCATTTGCACTTAAGTGTTTTGATATTACAAAGGACAAATCATATTTGTCGGATTGTGTATTGTTGTTTAAACAGGCAAAGAAATATTGGAGTTCATTATCCGAGCTGGGGTTAAAGGCTTATCATCACGATTTGGAGTTTTCTACTGCTGGAACAAAAACCCGGCACGGTACATGGAAGGATCTGCTGAGTGAGTTCGAGGCTGACGAAAAAACACTGCTCGGGCTCGTAGAAGAATATGATGTTGAATTAAGCAGTGATCTTGCACACTGTTATACGCCAGTAAGCTTTGATGCTGGCATGTATACCTTTAGCGAGAATCTTCCGGAGACGCACAAGGCGAATACACCTCTTACTATTGAGGTTAATGCCTGCACCCTTGCAGATCTGTATGACAAGCCGTTTGTGCTCCATTACAGGCATACGAACCACCTTGAAGGTGAATTCAAAACCATTAAAATGGAACCTACGGACAGGGGATTCCGAGCGACCATTCCTGCAGAATACCTGACACCCGAATGGGATTTGATGGTTTATGTAACAATGCAGGATAAAGACGGTTCGTGTTTGATGCTTCCTGGTATTTATCATCCGAAATTCCCATATCCGTATCATGTGATATCGGTTTTGAAATAGATAACCGGGCCTAAAATAGTTTAATATATATTAAGGAGAAGTGATATTCAATGAGTAAGAAGTTTATAAGAGAGGTAAAAGAAACCCCTGTTAACTATGAATGTGATGTTCTGGTCGCCGGAGGAGGAACAGCGGGTGTGTTGGCAGCCATATCAGCTGCGCGCAACGGTGCAAAAACCATTCTTGTTGAACGTCACAGTTTCCTGGGAGGTACAATGCTGAACGGCGCCGGTCCGCTGCATAGTTTTTTCAATCTATATAAGGCTTTCCCCGGTGCAGAAAAGATTCAGGTTGTACGGGGAATATCAAGTGAGATTATCGATCGCATGGTAGAATGCGGCGGTTCTCCCGGGCATCTGGAACAGGATAAGGGTGGTTCTTATGATTCGGTCATTACTATTATTGACTGGGAGATTTTCAAAGAGGTTATTTTCGATATGATGATGGAAAGCGGCGTAGAGGTATTGCTTCACACTATGGTGGTTGATGCAATTATGGATGGCAATACCGTTAAGGGTGTTATAATTGAAGGCAAATCAGGCCGTGAAGCGATTATGGCAAAGACCGTTATTGATACAACCGGAGATGCGGATGTCGCATTTCGTGCCGGTGCCAACTGTATAAAGAAACACGATACATCTGCACTTGGCATGCCCTTTGGCATGGGCGGTGTCGATATGCCGCGTTTACTGGCCTTCCTGGAAGAGAATGATATGGTAACTCAGATTGTCCGCGGAGACAAGGGCAGTGAGACTGATGACGTTCTTCGCCTGGGATTTGACCTGAAGAAGGTTCCGATATTTGCAGAATTTATGGAAAAAGAGGAAATGTGGGGCCCCTTGGGCGTATCCAGGTATGAAGGCGATTATTCTTATATAAACTCAGTAAAGTTAAATGCTGTGGATGCAACAGATACCAAAGCGCTTTCTGAAGCAGAAATAATCATGCGCAAGAAAGTTATGTCTTTGGCACGGATGCTCAAGAAGCATATTCCAGGCTTTGAAAAGGCCTATGTCAACTGGACACCTGTCGGAGCCGGTGTGCGGTATACCCGCGTAGTAGAGTGTGAACACGATATGACATTGGACGAGATCGTAAACTGCAAACGTTTTGATGATGAGGTAATGCTCTACGGTTTCCATGACTGTGCACCAAGAATAATGATTAAAGATGCCGGATACTACGGTATTCCTTATCGCGCATTTTTACCCAAGAAAATTGAGGGTCTGTTGGTAGCGGGGCGCCTGATTACCAGCGATTGGGCAGCTCACATGTCAACCCGCAATACTGTTTCCTGCATGGCTCAGGGTGAAGCGGTTGGCGCTGCTGCGGCGCTTTGTGCAAAGCATAATGTTAATCCGCGGGAGCTGGATGTGCAGATGCTGCGGAAAACTCTGCGCGATCAGGGCGTATTCCTTGGATGATGTCTTTTCTTTCCTTTATGGCTTAATAAATATTGAAATTATTAGTTTTATTGAGGTAGGGAGGGTAATATTTGATTACTGTTAAGATACCATATTCGTCAGCCTATCTGGAAGCAAAGCTGGATGAGAGAAGGGTTCAGGGTATTTTACGTCCTAATATAGATACTTATATATCCGGTTTGACACAAAATCAAATTGTAGAACGGGCTATAGCAAATCCAATACAATCTTTGCCTCTTAGGGAGCTGGCACGGGAATCAAACAATATTTTACTCGTAACAAGTGATCATACCAGGCCTCTTCCCAGCAATATTACCCTTCCGATCCTTTTACATGAGATCCGCTGTGGCAATAGAGAAGCACGGATTAAGATACTCATTGCCACAGGATGCCATAGGCCAACTACTTACCAGGAAATGCTTGACAAGTTCGGAAAGGATATAGTGGAAAGAGAAGAAATAATCAATCACAATTGTAAGGATACGGATCAAAATGTATATAAAGGAATATTGCCTTCAGGAGGGGAACTCTGGCTGAACTCGTTGGTGGATTGGGCGGATCTGGTAATAAGCGAAGGGCTCATTGAACCGCATTTTTTTGCCGGCTTTTCGGGCGGACGGAAAAGCATAATGCCGGGTATTGCAGGACAGAATACGGTATTGGCGAATCATAATTCCCGGTTTATAGCTGATGTTAATGCAAATACCGGGATACTGAACAACAATCCTATTCACCGGGACATGCTTTTTGCTGCAAAGGCTGCGCGTTTAAGATTTATTCTTAATGTGTGCATTAACAGTGAAAAAGAAATTGTCCAGGCATTTGCCGGCCATCCCGAGAAGGCCCACTATGAAGGATGTGAGTTTGTAAAAAATCTTTTGAAGGTTAGGAGAAAGGAATCGGATATAGTTATCACATCCAATGGAGGATATCCGTTGGATCAGAATATTTATCAGGCTGTTAAGGGGATGACAGCTGCTGAGACGTGTGTAAGAAAAGACGGAGTCATAATAATGGTTGCCGGCTGCTGTGACGGGCATGGAGGGGAAGCTTTCTACAACTGGATGACCCGGGGAAAGTCGCCGGAGGAAATAATGCAGAAAATCCTGGCAGTTCCTCCGGAGCAAACAATGGCTGATCAATGGCAGGCTCAAATATTGGCCAGAGTTCTCTTGAAAGCTAGAGTTATTATGGTAACGGATTTAGCTAACAAGGAAATGGTTGAATCAATGCATATGAGTTATGCATGTTCCTTGGATGAAGCAATAAAGCAGGCGGAAGCCATAGTGGGAAGTGATTCTTCAATAACAGTGATTCCGGATGGCGTAGGTGTGATTGTTGAATAGGAATAATATTTTTTGAATGGTTGACGTTTCCATATTATTATTTTATATTAACAGTGAAAACATGTTTTATATAGTGAAATGGAGGTAGTTTTAATGCAAGTTGCTGAAGTTGTTGTACGTATTCTTGAAGATGAAGGCATAACCGATATTTTTGGTATTCCGGGGGCAAGCATAAACCCTGTTTACAAGTACCTGGGAGAATCTGATAAGATTAAACATTATACCGTAAGGCATGAAGAAGCTGCAGTCCACGCGGCAGACGGGTATTTCCGGGCCAGTGGAAGGATGGCGGCTGCTATTTGTACTTCAGGTCCCGGTGCAACCAATTTTGTAACCGGAATGTATACTGCTCATATAGACTCTATACCATTGATTGCAATTACGGGGCAGAACGTATCATCGCTTTTAGGCAAAGATGCTTTTCAATGCGTTGACATAGCTGAAATTTGCAAACCTGTTGCCAAAGCAACATGGTGCGTTACCAATGCCGAAGATCTCCCGGGGATCATGAGGAAGGCATTTCAGACAGCAAGATCAGGAAAACCCGGACCGGTACTGATAGATTTGCCTTTGGACGTTCAGATGGCCGATATAGATTATGATCCGGAAAAGGATGCATCATTGCCGATTCCTACGGTAGAGCCGGAAATTGAAGATATCAGAAAAGCGCTGGACATACTGGAAGAAGCTCAGAATCCCGTTATTATAATGGGCGGTGGAGTAATACTTGCCGATGCCGTGAAAGAGTGTATTGAATTTGCAGAGTACATGCAAATACCCGTGATTACTACGTACATGGCTAAAGGCGGTATTCCTGTGGATCACCCTTTGAATGCGGGGCATATGGGAATTCAGGTAGGAGCGCCGCTGGGCAATAAAATATTCCTGGAATCCGATGTTGTTTTAGGAATAGGATGCCGCTTTACCGACAGGCATACAGGGAATATAAATGTATATCAGGGAGACAGGCGGTTTATACACATTGATATTGAACCTAAACAGATAAACAAGATAATAAAGACTGAACTGGGGATAGTGTCGGATGCCAAACTGGCTTTACAGGCGCTGTTGAGCGAGGCAAAAAGCCGGGGACCGGAGAAAGAACCGGGTGAAAGGGTAAAGTTGCTGCCTGAGCTTAGAAAATCTTTAAAGAGAAAAACCTATTATGAGAATATACCAATCAAACCTCAGAGAGTTTATCACGAGATTAACAGGGTATTTGACGACGAAACCCTGTTTACCACGGGGTGCGGGCTTAACCAGATATGGTCGGGTCAGTTCCAGGAGATTAACAAGCCAAGGAAGTATTTGCCTTCCGGCGGGGCGGGCACACTCGGATTTGATATTCCTGCCGCAATCGGCGCCAGTGTAGCGCAGCCCGGGAAGAAAGTGGTGGCAGTAATGGGGGACTTCGGGTTCACATTTATGGTGGAGGAACTGGCGGTAGCAGCTAAATACCAGAGGCCGATAGTTGTAGTAATCTTAAATAACGCATACTTGAGCTTAATCCGTCAGAATCAGAAATATGCGTATAATTATGAGTATGCTGTTGAGATGAAAGAAAACCATACCTTTGTAGACTATGTAAAGGTTGCCAAGGGTTTTGGCTGCGAAGCTGAACGGGTCTTTAATCCGGGCGATATCGAAAGCGCTTTCAGGAGAGCCATTGAATCTGAAAAACCGTATGTTATAGATATAATTGTAGAAGAGAATACCGATTGTTCAATGGGAGCTGATATAGCATCTGTCAGAGAGTTTGAATAAAATAAATTATTATGATTTCATTTGCGTACATTGTTCTCGCTTTGATTAAATAACATTAAAGAGCGAGATGATAAACACAAAGGCATTTTGATATTTTAGCTAAGTGTGTTTTCGGGGTTTTGGGGTTTGGCATGATTTCCCTTTTTTAATAATTATGCTAAAATGTGTAATAGCAATTGTTTATGAGGGGAGAGGGAGTTTTGAAAAAAACATCTACAAAAACAAATCAGTCTGTTGAAAAGGTTTTTCAAATAATTGAGGTTATGGCAAGCAATAAAGGCCCTATAAAGCTTCAGGAAGTTTCACAGAAATTAGGGCTGCCTGCCAGTACCGTATTAAGGTTTTTGAAGACTATGATGTTAAGCGGTTATGTAAACCAAGACCCCGAAACGCAAAAATATTCATTATCGATGAAATTCTGCCATATTGGATATCTTGTAAGCTGTCAAATAAGTATCAGAAATGTTATAAGGCCTTACCTGGTGGAATTGGCTGACAGGTGTCAGGAATCAGCCTGTCTTGCTATTGATCAGGATATGATGGTAGTGTATGTTGATGTGGTGGATGGCCCTGATAACATGCTTAAAACCATGCAGCGTATCGGAAAGAGAGCTCCCCTTCATAGCACAGGTGTAGGAAAAGCTTTGCTTATTGATTACAGTAATCATGAGATTGAGCATATGATAAAAGAAAGGGGACTTACACCACTTACGCCGCATACAATAACAACAAAAGAGGATTTGATCGCGGAACTGGAAAAGATCAGGAAAAAAGGATATGCAATTGACGATGAGGAATGTGAGATAGGCGCCAGGTGTGTGGCCGCTCCGATATGGGACTATACCGGAAGAGTGGTAGCAGGCATAAGCGTTTCCGGCCCGGTAAGCAGGATGAATATAGAAAAAATTGAGTATGTACAGACTATAATAAAGGAAATTGCGAGCAAAGCATCGCAAAAACTCGGTTATAAAGTCGAGGCGTAACAAGTACCTGTAATGAGGGAAACGGATGGATTCCTGCTAAAAGGTTATAAAGTCTATGTATAATATACAGTAAAAAGCTTCCTGCAAAAAGGGTATTGACTTAAGCCGGGTTTTATTATAAAATATAAATCACCGTCAGGAAAGACGGTTTGTCGCGGGGTGGAGCAGTCAGGTA
>DGEI01000045.1:1720-6276 GCA_002385885.1 Firmicutes bacterium UBA3930 | reverse complement strand
GGGCTCATAACCCGGAGGTCGGGGGTTCAAATCCCTCCCCCGCAACCAATTATTTACGGCGGCGTAGCTCAGTTGGCTAGAGCATTCGGTTCATACCCGAAGTGTCAGCGGTTCAAATCCGTTCGCCGCCACCATCCCCCAGACTGGAGAATATACATCAACTGATATGGGGAAACAAATGAATATTCGGGGGCGCATAGCTCAGCTGGGAGAGCACTTGCCTTACAAGCAAGGGGTCATAGGTTCAAGTCCTATTGCGCCCACCAGTGTTTCAGCCCTTCGGGAATACACCGAAGGGCTTTTTGCTGCCAATTTTGCAAAAACCGGTATCAATTTGCTGCCATTTCAGAAAAGACTCTGTCAATGTGATGTCAATTTAACAAAAACCGGTGTCAATTAATGTATCTTTTTGCAATATATAATCAATTTATTATACAGGGGGCATAGTTCAAAAGGTATGCTGCAGCATCATTAACAAAGGGAGGTGGCGCAATGCCTGTTAAGGATTATATCAAGGATGCCGGTTTGAAATTCACCGGCCGGCCGAAAAAAAGAAATGCAACCAACGGGATTGTGCTTCATCATGCAGCGGCACAGCAGGCATCTCCCCGGCAGATCCATGAGTGGCATCTGAAGAGGGGCTGGATTGGCGCAGGATACAATATATTGGTACGGAAAGACGGTTCGGTATGGGAGCTGCGTCCGCTGTGGGCGGTTGGAGCCCATGCCCAGGGAGCAAATTCTGACAGTATCGGGGTGTGCGCCGAAGGGATGTATCATCCGTCAGACAGTCAGGCTTTTGACAGGGTAATGCCCAAGGCGCAGTTCGATGCTATGGTCAGGGTTGCCAGGGATTTGCTCCGTGAGTATCCCTCCATTATTTGGATAAAAGGGCATAAAGAAGTGCCGGGGGCTGCCACTGTATGCCCCGGCAAATTTTTCCCCTTAGATGAAATTATCCAGGCTGTAAAGGATTATACCGTTTTTAAGGAGGTGCATAGTATGAAAAAAGGCGACAGGGGTAATGATGTTCAGAAACTCCAGAAGGTTTTGATGCAGCTGGGCTATCCGCTGCCTAAATACGGTGCTGACGGCATATTCGGCGATGAAACTCTGGCAGCGGTAAATGCGTTTAAAAAAACTGCCAGTCTTCCCCAGAACGGCATAGTTGATACCGCCACAATGCTGGCAATAATCGATGCTGTAGGGGCAGGCAAAGAACAACTGGAGAAGGAGAATGCCCAGATAAATAGCGGCATGCAGACAGTTAAAAAAGAGCTTGTTAAGGTTCTCGAACTTGGTACAAACGCTGAAAAGTCTATAACGCAGATACGGGAAAAAATAAAGAGTGTAATGGCTTTACCAGGCTTATAATTTAAATTAAGCTTCTGAACCGGGCGCAAAAGCATACCGGCCATTACGGGTTTAGCGACGTGTTTACCGCCTTTGCCCGTTTTTTTTTGTATTTAATGCAGTCGTTGTTCTTTAGCCGGATTGGGGCAAATTGAAAATACGTTTATCTGCAAACTTGAAAACCGTTATTCTATGTAACGGGCTTTTATGGTATACTAGCAATAGTATTGTATCTGACCTGTTTAGCATTTAAAGCGCCAGGTTATGTTTTCTGCGTATACCGGTATTTGCATGTAATAAAACAGTTCCGATTATTCATACAATTTCTTTATTGTAATTTCACATAAAAGGAGGCTGCCGGATGGGTTTTAGGTTCTTGCATCTGGCTGATGTTCATCTGGATACACCTTTTCAATCCAAGGACAAGCAGCTGCGGATCTACCTGCGGGAGTCCATTCGCAAGGCGTTTCAAAAGGCGGTAGATATAGCCTTGTCACAACGTGTAAACGCTGTATTAATTGCAGGAGATCTCTTTGATAACGAAACTCTCAGCTTTGCTACCGAGAGGTTTATCCTGGAACAGATGGCAAGGCTTAAAGATGGAAAGGTAATGGTATTCTATGCCCCGGGGAATCATGACCCTGCCGGAGCTGCCTATCGGCGGAGTACGGTTCAATGGCCGGAGAACGTGAAAGTCTTTAGCAGTGGAGAACCCGAGGTTTGCCCTGTATATGACGATCAGGGAAGGCTGCTGGCGTATGTTGCGGGCGTTGGCCATGAAACACAGCAGGAAAGAACGAACCTGGTAAAAAGTTTCCCCGACCCCGGGCATGACAATGTACCCTATATCGGGCTTGCTCATGTCTGGGTTATGGGATCCAGGGGAGAAGCCGAGCACGACAGGTACGCTCCGTGTACTTTCGAGGACCTGCTTGCCAAAAATTATGCATACTGGGCATTGGGACATATTCATACCAGGGCTCGTTTGTGCGATCGCCCGTTGGTGGTTTATCCCGGGAATCTGGTTGGCCGGCATTTCAAGGAAGAAGGCTTAAAAGGCGCTTACCTGGTTGAAATTGACGATACCGGGGAGACAAAGGCCGAATTCTATCCTTTGGCGCCGGTATGCTGGTCATCATTCCGGGTGGGCAGTTTATCGGCTGCCAACAGCCTGGCGGATCTCCAGGAACATATCCTTAAGGCCGTTTCAGATCAGATGCAGGAGGAACAGCTGGCATATGATATCATGGCCAGGGTGTTCCTGGAAGGGCCTTCACCGCTGTATGCCGAGCTTGGGAATGAGGATAATACCAGGGAATTGGAGGAATACCTTCTGGTATCACTCGGATTCCGGCATGTAGAGGTAAATGCCGGGGATGTTGCGCGCCCGGTGCTGCCGGATGAATACAAGGGGAAACCCCATGTGTTGGGAGCAGCTCTGGAAATCATTGAAAAAGCCAAAACCGATCCCAAAATATTGATGAAGTTGAAACCGGAAAGATTGGCCGGGTGTACTGCCGGTGATAACGAGGAAACCCTTTCGTATTTGCTCGAACTGCTCCAGGGAATGGAGTATGATGTTACCGCCCGCCTGCTGGAGGAGGAAGGGATATGAGGCTTATGAGAATAAAGGCTAAGGCTTTTGGCTGCCTGAGGGATTGGGAAAGCCCGCTGCTGAAGCCGGGGCTTATCCTGGTATGCGGGCGCAACGAATCCGGGAAGAGCACGCTGTTTAACCTGGTAACAACCCTGTTTTACGGTTGGGAGCCGGCAAACAGGGATTCAAACCCCTTTATACCATGGGGCCTGGCCGAAGCTGACTGCGAGGGTGAGATCATACTGAATGAAGAGGAGAATATAACTGTACACCGCAGGCTGCTGAGCAGGCCGGTTGGAATGCTGGAGCGGGGGGACCGGATTGCTGACTTGAGAAACAGGGCACTGCCTTATGTAGAAGTATTGCCCAGGAATGTATTCGAAGAGGTTTATGCAATTGAACTGCATGATTTAAAGTTTCCCGAAACTGCAGCATGGGAATCCATGCAGCAGCTTTTGGGGGGACAGTTTAATTCCTTTCTCAGGCCTGTAACCGATGTTATAAGGGGACTGGATGAAGAAGCCAACCGTCTTTGGCGTCCGGACAGAAGGGGAAAGCCGCGGGCAAAGGAAATTCAGGACAGATTGAGAGGACTCAGGGAAATGCTTGGCGAAGCCCGTGATAATGAAGATAAGCTGCACCGGGATGAAGCACTATTGCTCGATCGGCAGCATAAACTCCAGCAGTATATTACCAAAAAGGCCGAACTGCTAGCCTATATAGATCGCTGCGAAAGGCTGAATCCAGTCCGGAAAAAGTTGGAGCGAATTGAACAGCTGAGGGCTGATTCTGCTTATATCGCCGGTTATGATGATCTGCCTGATAAACCTCTTGAATATTTGCAGCAGATTGATGATGAGCTGGAAAGCTTAAAGCTTCAGCGGGATAAGCTGGAAGACAGAATGAAACAGCTGGAGGCTGCGGTTTCATCTTATACCCGGCAGGATGAAGCAATACTGGAGAATGCCACTGAGATTAAACTGGCAGTGAGATCTTATGAAAGAATAAGAAATGATAAGGATGATCTGAACAGTATTGATATAGATATAAAGAGTTACCGTGAACAGCTAAGGCAGCGTGCTGCTGATTGCCTGGTAGGGGGCTGGAAGCCGGAACATGAAGATGCTGTAAGGGCTGTTGATAATGCGGCGTTAAGGGCGGGAATAGATGCCTTCCAACAGGCCCGGGAACAGTACCAGGAACAGCTAAACAGGGTAGATGCCCTAAGGATACGCTTGGAAGCAAAACCTGAAACAAAGTATGTTCCCTGGTTGTCCGGAGCCTTGGCTGTAACAGGCGCGCTCGGTTTCATCATTGCAGGAGCATCGCCCCTGGGATGGATATCAGCGCTTATCATGGCAACGGGCGCCGCTTTTTTGCTGGCATGGTGGCTTTTTGGCGGAAAAGCAACGGGGCGCCATGATTTGGATGCCGAAAAAACAAGGCTTGGACAGCGTCAGCAAAAACTGGAGGAAACCCGGGAAGTTATAAAAGGACTCCTTAAGGATTTGCCATTTGCGGATCAAAGATTGGAGTCTCCCGACAGCGCTATCCTGGTAGATATCGAAAGGCTGAGGGATTTACTTGACCGGATTGATAACAGCCG
>DGEI01000045.1:0-1534 GCA_002385885.1 Firmicutes bacterium UBA3930 | reverse complement strand
AGCGGATGGAACACCATGAGGAAATCGTAAATAGATTGTTCCGTTCCTGCAGCATGGACCATGGGTCCAGGGACATATTGGAACGCATAGACATTCTTCAGATGGCTTTACAGGAGGCTGAACAACGCTGTCAGAATGCCAAAGCAGCTAAAGCTCAGACAGAAGAATTACAATCTCAGCTGAAAGATCTGGATGATAGAATTATAAAGCTTAAGAATGAAAAAGATTTTGTTATTAGCCGGATTAACACACTTCCGGGCGAGGACCTGACCGATCGGGCTGAAAAATTGATGGAAGCCCGGGATTTGGCATATCAGGCCCGGAGTATTATGGAAGAGCTGAAACGTGAATACCCGGATTTGGAAGATATTAAAAGGGATCTTGAGGAGTTAAGCCGGAAAAATGAACTGAACATTGACGATATGGCCCTGGCTAAGGCAAAAGCTGAGCGGGATCAGATTGAGCATGAACTGAATTCCCTAAACAGCGAAATTGGTACTTTGAAGAAGGCTATAGAGCTGGGAATGGAAGGGGTGCGGCTTGACGAAGTCAGGGGCGGGATAGCTGCCTACGAGGATGAGTATTTGAGAGTATCACGGCAGAGGGATCGCCTAATGCTTCTTAAAAATTTGATACTGGAGGCCGAGAAGCATTTCAGGGAAGAACACCAGCCCGATATATTAAAAAAAGCCGGGAAGTATCTTTCAGTTATAACCCAGGGGAAATATACACATCTGTTTGAAAAGGAAGGCGATCAACCCGGCCTGGTGGTCAAATGCGAGCATAATGACGAACTCATCGAAGTCAGGGATGGCTATTTAAGCAGGGGCACATTGGAGCAGATCTATCTTGCACTGCGTTTGGCCTTTACTGATCACCTGGATCCAAATGGCCTTGCGTTGCCGGTGTTTCTGGATGAAGTGTTTGTAAACTGGGATGGTTTCCGCCTGGACAGCGGCTTTGAACTATTGAAGGATATGGCCGGAAAGCGGCAGGTTTTTATATTTACCTGCCACGACTGGTTTATGGATAAACTTGCAGGTAAGATGGACTTCCAGGTTGTAGAACTGAAGTGATGTTAGCCAAACTTGCCGTCATAGATACAGGGAATGTTTACTGTGGAAATACAGCTTGCTCATGGTATTTTGAAAACCCTGTTTATACCTGCCAAAGAACGGATAGGATCTTTTAAACGTCTCTTGTTTTTATATATAAGTTAAGAATAAAGACTTGTAAAGGGAGGTATTTTTTATGGATTTTCTGAAACTTGCCAAGAACAGGTATTCATGCCGCAGGTACAGGAAGCAGCCTGTTGAGAAAGAGAAGCTTGAGCAGGTTCTTGAGGCTGCCAGGGTAGCACCCTCGGCATGCAATTTCCAGCCCTACTGTTTTGTTGTGGTTACTGATGAGGAACTAAAAAATGAAGTGGCCTCAGCCTATGGAGGACGATGGCTCAAGGAGGCTCCGGCAATTATTGTTGCCTGCGGAGATCACAAGAAGTCCTGGAAGAGGTTTGATGGTAAGGATCACTGCG
>DGEI01000040.1 GCA_002385885.1 Firmicutes bacterium UBA3930 | reverse complement strand
ATGGCCATAAACCAGTGCTATAAGGTTTATGGCCTTTTTTATTTCAGATACCTTGTATCACATTGATATCCTGATAGGAAACCAGCTTTCCAGGGTATAATACTAGAAATGCATTATGAAGGGAAAGAGCTTGATGAAGATTACGGATAAACCTCATAATAGATTAATCCATGAGAAATCTCCATACCTATTACAACATGCCTATAACCCTGTAGACTGGTACCCATGGTGTAATGAAGCATTTAAAAAAGCAAAAGCGGAGGACAAGCCAATCTTCCTATCCATAGGCTATTCCACTTGCCATTGGTGTCATGTCATGGAGAGGGAATCCTTTGAGGACCGGGAAGTTGCCGATATCCTGAATAAGAATTTTGTATCCATAAAGGTGGATAGGGAGGAAAGGCCGGACATCGATCATATATACATGACGGTATGCCAGGCATTGACCGGTCAGGGGGGCTGGCCCCTGACCATTATAATGACGCCGGAACAAAAGCCTTTTTACGCAGGAACATATTTTCCGAAAAGAGGGCGTATGGGCATGCCCGGGCTTATTGAAATACTGACAAGGGTGGCAGAGGCATGGGAGAAAAACAAAAAAGATCTTGTTGCATCCGGGGATAAGATTGTAAAGGCGATCGAGCAGGAAGTGTCCATGGAGGCCGGGAAACAGGATATAACAAAGGAGGATATATCCATAGCCTTTGAAATGCTCAGCGGCTCCTTTGATCAGATATATGGCGGATTCAGCCATGCCCCAAAGTTTCCCACACCTCATAATATGTCTTTCCTTTTAAGGTACTGGAAACTTAATGGGGAAAAACAGGCGCTTGACATGGTAGAAAAGACCCTGGATGCCATGTACCGGGGAGGAATTTTTGATCATATTGGATACGGGTTTTCCCGGTATTCAACCGATGAGAAATGGTTGGTGCCCCATTTCGAGAAGATGCTTTATGATAATGCCCTTTTGGCCATTATTTACCTGGAAGCCTATCTGTGTACAAAAAAGGATGTATATGCTGATGCAGCCCGGAAGATATTCACGTACGTCCT
The DNA here is from genome assembly GCA_002385885.1 of Firmicutes bacterium UBA3930. Taxonomy (GTDB): domain Bacteria; phylum Bacillota; class Clostridia; order Caldicoprobacterales; family Caldicoprobacteraceae; genus DTU074. The sequence goes on along the minus strand of DGEI01000040.1, from coordinate 3,285 downwards.
CAGGGATATGGCCTCGCCTGAAGGGGGGTTCTACTCAGCTGAAGATGCGGATTCTGAAGGAGAAGAAGGCAAGTTTTACCTCTGGACCCGGGATGAGATCATGGAAATCCTGGGTGAGGCCGATGGGCAGCTCTTTTGTAATTACTATAATATTACTGTTCAGGGAAATTTTAAGGGCAAGAATATACCCAACAGGCTCCATGCTCAAGCTGATGTAAATGAGTATGAATCCCAAATTTTACCTCTGAGGCAGCAGGTTTTTAATTCGCGAGAAAGGCGCATCCGGCCGTACAAGGATGACAAGATCCTTACTTCCTGGAACGGTTTAATGATTGCTGCCATGGCAATGGGGGGCAGAATACTGCAAGAACCTAAGTATATACAAGCCGCCGAAAAAGCGGTGGAGTTTATATTATCCAGGCTTGTTGATGAAAACGGCAGGCTGCTTGCCCGCTACAGGGACGGCGAATCAGCCTATCCGGCCTATCTTGATGATTATGCATACCTGGTGTGGGGGCTGATCGAGCTTTACCAGGCCGCTTATAAACCGCTATACCTGGATTATGCCCTCAGAAAGAGCCGTGAAATGATTGATCTTTTCTGGGACTCCGATAAGCATGGCTTTTTCCTGTACGGTAAGGATAGTGAGCAGCTGATTACACGGCCTAAGGAGGTTTACGACGGAGCCATGCCATCGGGAAATTCTGTGGCAGCAATGAACTTGCTGAGATTGGCACGCTTAACAGGGGATCAGGATATTGAAAATAAGGCATACGAACAGCTTAGGGCTTTTGCAGGTGTTGTTTCCGGATATCCTGCTGCCTATACTCACTTTATGATGGCTGCCATGTTTGCGTTATACCCGGTGAAAGAAATTGTATTTTCAGGCCGTAGGGAAAACAGCGATACAAAGGAAATGCTTAAGATTTTAAACTCAACCTTTATGCCTCAAACTGTCAGCTTGCTGTATTCCAGGGATGAGGAGGGGGACAGGTTAGCCGGAATGGTGCCGTATATAAAATATCTGACGCCGGCAGACGATAGAACCACGGTCTACGTATGCGAGAATTTTGCATGTAAGGCTCCAATAACCGATAAACAGGAGTTTGCCAAAATACTGGAATAAAAACTTGTAATGATAGTCTCTAATCATAAACCATAGAAAAATGAGTATCAGGCTGATATATGCCGATATTATCCTGTTCCATGTAAACGGGTTCAGATAGTTTTAAAATTCAGCAAAATCTTACCATTTTACCCCCTTTACATCGAACATATGTTCGAATATAATACTTGTGAAAGAACATATGTTCGGAAAATTTAAGCATGTTTTTATCCAGGGGGGGATAACATGGTGTCCTGCAGCGGCCCGGTGTCAGAACAAGACAGGATCATATTTCATATTGATGTCAATTCGGCTTTTCTTTCGTGGGAGGCAGCGTACAGGATTAAGCATGGTGAAACCCTTGATTTAAGGGACATTCCTGCAGTAGTGGGGGGCGATCCGTCTACCCGGCATGGTATAGTGCTGGCCAAATCCATTCCTGCAAAGAAGTATAAAATCCAGACCGGTGAGCCCTTGTTTTCAGCCAAACTGAAGTGTCCCAATTTGGTGGTTGTTCCTCCGCGCTATAGCTTGTATATACAGTGCAGTTCCGATATGCTGAAAATTTTACAGGATTATTCACCGATCATTGAAAGGTTTTCAATAGACGAAGTATTTATGGATTTTACGGGTATGACACGGCATTTCGGCCCTCCCGTAGAAGCCGCATACATGATCAAGGACAGGATTAAGAAAGAACTTGGCTTTACCGTGAATATCGGCATATCATGCAATAAGCTTCTGGCTAAAATGGCTTCGGAACTGGAAAAGCCGGACAGGGTGCATACTATTTTCCCCGATGAGATACCCCAAAAGATGTGGCCCCTCCCAATAGGCGAGCTGTTTATGGTAGGAAGGACAACGGCTCAAAAGCTCAGACGCAAAGGGATCTTTACTATTGGACAGTTGGCCGCCCTGGAACCGGCTCTGCTCCGCCAGTGGTTTAAAAGCTACGGAGAGCTGATTTGGGAATTTGCCCATGGTATCGATAATTCTGAAGTCCAGGAATATTTCCCCATGAAAGGTTTAAGCAATTCTACCACTATCTCCTTTGATGTAAAGGAACGGGATATCGCCCATAGGGTTCTGCTCTCGTTGACTGAAACGCTGGGTATGCGCCTTCGCAAAGCCGGGAAATGTGCCAGGCTGGTAGGAGTGTCCATAAAGAACAAGTACTTTGAAACCTGCTCCCGCCAGCGCAAATTTGATATGGCTACCGATTGCACCAATGAAATCTACTGCAAGGCCAAAGAGTTGTTTGATGAGCTGTGGGATGGAGTGCCTATACGCCACCTGGGGGTTAGGGTGGCGGAATTATGCAGCAACAAACTTCTTCAACTGTCTTTTTTTGATAAGGGTACTGAAAAATACAAGGCATTGGATTATGCAGTGGATAATATCCGCAGCAAATATGGCTGGCATTCTATAATCAGATCCTGTTTCCTGTATTCACCTTTAAGCCCCATGGCCGGTGGTGTTCCCCAGGATGACGCCGACATTGAAGAAGGGGGTAAAGTGTGGAGCCCTTTTGCACATGATTGACTTTATGTTTTTTGTGAATTGGTAAATGAAGGGCAGAAAATGTTGACATATATAGATTGGGTATTATAATATATTATTGTTATTTGCGTTGTGAAACAACGTTTTATAAAGCAGGAAAGGACAGGTATTAACGGCATGAGGAAGTAACCAGTCAGGAATAGTATACGTAAATCCAATTAATATTGATGTTTGCTTGATAGGTGCATTAAGGTAAATGCATTATTTTAGATATTCCGGATTGGTTATTCCCTGGTGCTGGATTTCCATTATTTTACATTAAATTTATTATAATGGATATAGAGATGCAATGATAGGATAAAGTACTTGTGCTGTACCGTCTATAGAAAACTAACATACCGGGTGTAATTGAATGATGAAAGGCGGTTTGATACAGCAGGCTTGCCTGGTCAGGCTTAAACCAAAATCTTCCTCAATGGAAGGTAAGGCCTGGCATCGATATAGGCGGTATGCAGCCGCAAGGCAATTCAGGATTAGGGATAAACCTCTCTGGAATAATACAGGGAGGTTTTTTTCATGCTGCTGTTACACGCACAAAACATAAAAAAATACTATGGAGATAGATTGATACTGAATATAGAGGATTTGAAGATATACAGCGGAGACCGGATAGGAGTAGT
>DGEI01000010.1:8577-8887 GCA_002385885.1 Firmicutes bacterium UBA3930 | reverse complement strand
ATAATGCCGCCCGGGATTTTTGATGCCTTGGATAGGACAAGCCCCGGTACAGGCGGTGAGGTTCAGCTTACCGATGCAATTAGATTGCTGCTCAAAGAAGGCATAAAGGGCTATTCAGTGAGTTTAACAGATAAAGAGAAGAGATACGATATAGGGAATATTAATTCATATTTTGAGGCTTTTGTGGACTTTGCAATGAATGATGACAAATACGGCTACAGCTTAAAGCAGTATATAATACGTAAATTTGGTTTATAGTTTTTGACGTAATGGAATGGAGGAAAGGTATGATTACAGCAACAGCGCCAGG
>DGEI01000010.1:0-8329 GCA_002385885.1 Firmicutes bacterium UBA3930 | reverse complement strand
CTTGTTATAGAAAACGACTTTGGCAGGAAGGCATTGCTGTGGAAAAGCGATTTCGAAAACCAGGGGGATTATTTTGACGTTGTACGGTCAATACTGAGATATTTTAAGGCTTATGATATGAAAGCCAGGATATCCATTCGCAGCGATGTGCCTGTTCAGGCAGGATTGGCAGGGTCCACAGCCGTATTGTCTGCCGTTCTTGCAGCGGTTTCCACTTACTTGGGATATAAATTTCACAAATACCATCTTGCTGAGCTGAACAGGATTATTGAGCTTCATTACATGAAATGCCAATGCGGTTACCAGGATGCCTATATGACCACCTTTGGCGGGCTGAATTACCTTGATTTCAGGGGCAAGGAATACTACAAGGATCTGGACAGGGAAATATACGCAACAGTTGAACCTCTTCACCCGTTTGTAGACAAGCTCCCCTTTGTAGTAGCCCATACAGGGATAAAGCATCACTCGGGCAATTTTCATAAACCCTTAAGGGAACGCTGGCTGGAGGGCGACAGGGCGGCAATTGAAGGTTATGAAGAGATCGCCTCTATAGCCCGGGAAGGCAAAAAAGCCCTTATAAACCAGGACTGGGACGAGCTTGCTTACCTTATGAATAAAAACCACCAGATACAAAACAGTTTGGCTGACTCAGGCGAACAAAACCTTTACATGATGAAGGCGGCCATGGAAAACGGTGCGCTGGCTGCCAAGCTGGCAGGAGCAGGCGGCGGAGGCACCATAATAGCACTGACGCTTGAACCTGAGAAGACCATACAAGCATTGAAAAAAGCAGGTGCTGAGGAATTCGTGGAACTGGCGCCCGAAGCTGAAGGGGTACAGGTTGAAGCTGTAGAAGAAGGCGAGTTTGAAAGTTTTAGTGTAATGTAAATCATGATATTATACTTCAATTAGCCTATAATTTAATGAAAGAGAAGGTGTTGAATACTATGAAACAAAAAATAGGTTTGGTTGGAGTAGGGAATATAGGGAAGTTTTATGCCAAAACGTTGTTGGATGCCGGGTATCAGTTAACGGTTTTTGATGTTGACAAGGAAAAAGTTGAATATGCTGTAAGGCTGGGGGCTCAGGCGGCTGTTAATGCTGCCGATCTGGCCGGGAAATCACAGGTGATCATACTATCCCTTCCCGGCAGTAATGCTGTTGAGGATGTAATGGAGGGTAAGGATGGGATACTAAGCAGCTTGGTGGAAGGCCAGGTTGTCATTGATACGGGTACCAGCAGGCCTGAGACTGATATAAAGTATGAAAAAATATGTGCTGAGAAAGGCGCTGGTTTTATAGATGCCCCTTTAACCTGGAGAAAACCCGGCCAGATTATTATGGTGGGCGGTAATTACGATACATATAAAAAGGTTGAGGAAATTTTAGAATGCATCAGCTATAAAATTAAGCATGTCGGCCCTGTTGGATCCGGGCAAGTGCTTAAGCTGATTAACCAGGCATACCTTGCAGCAATGTGGGCTGTTGAAGCGGAAGTTGTTGAGCTTGCCGGGAAGCAGGGTGTGGATCCGCATCTTTTAAAGGATTTTCTCGAGTTTGATATAAACGATGCTTTGTTCGGCGATGATTTTGAGAGCGGAGGGCAATTAGCCCTTCATTATAAGGATCTGGGTTACCTGATGGATATGGCTCATGAAAGTGGAGCCTATATTCCTATATGCAGTTTTGTGCATGAAATATTTAAAACAACAAAGCAGTATGGTGATCCTGATTGGTTTCAGCCCGGAATTATTACTTACTGGAGACGCCTTAACCAATTGATCGAGGATTAGTGTTTTTTGGACCTTGTGTGATTTCACGGGTCCTTTTTTGGTTTTTTGGCCTGATAATTTAAATGGAAAGGGGAAAAACAGATGAGCAGCTATAAGTTCAAACCTTTTGAAGAACTGCCTGTAATCCATGATTTGCCCGATCCTTTCATTGGCCCGGACGGGAAGAGGATTACAAGCAAGGAAGAATGGCCTAAGCAGCGGGAATACCTGCTCAGCATGTTGGACTACTACTTGTATGGGCCTATGCCCCCGGTGCCTGCATTTTTAAAAGGCGAGGTTTTGTCCCGGGAAAGCCGTTTTGGCGGTGATGTTGTATATGAAACCGTAAAACTCTGTTTTGAAGGTTTTACCTTCAATATCGATGTTATGAGGCCGAATAAACCGGGGAGGTTTCCGGCTATATGCTACACCACATTTTCAAAGGTTTTCGGCACCATGCCGGCTGAGTGGGAAGCAGTGTGCGAACGGGGATATGTCCTTGCTTCTTTTGCCGTGAATGAGATTGCTTTTGACAGGCGGGAAGGGGGAGGGCCCATATATGACGCTTACCCGGACTGGGAAGGCAAAACGATTATGGCATGGGCATGGGGCCTGATGAGGATAATCGATTACCTGTTAACCTGCGATTATATCGATCCGGATAGAATAATAGTAACCGGCTGTTCAAGGCTGGGAAAACAGGCTTTGTGCGCCGCTATCCATGATACCAGGGTTGCCCTGGCCGGGATTGCCGGTTCAGGCTGTGCCGGCCTTGGGTGTTTCAGAATACTGGGAGACAAGAACGGCCCTGACCAGAACCCGAAAAGGACAGAGACCATGGGATCTCTTATGTATGCGTTCCCGCATTGGTTTTCTGAAAAAATGCTGCCGTTTTGCAGCATACAGCCGCCCCATAACGTAAAGAACGAATACCGGCTGCCCTTTGATATGCATTTTGCACGGGCATTGATGGCACCGCGGCCGTTAATCGCAACCAATGCTCTGGACGACGATTGGGGTAACCTCTACGGCGATTATATTACATATCTGGCTGCTGAAGAAGTTTATGATTTCCTGGATGCAAAAGGCAAGACAGCATTCTTCTACCGGGAAGGACCTCACTATTATTCCCGGGAAGAATGGCTGGCACTGCTGGACTTTGCAGATTACCAGTTTTTCGGCAAAGAATCGCCGGGCCTTGAACTGCTGAACAAACCGCTGTACAAAGAGGTATACCGTTTTGGCTGGAAAAGGCCGTAAAAATACGTAAAAAAGAATGCACGAGGTGAATTTGTATTGAAAATTGCAGCAGGCATGTTTTATCATGAGGCAAATTCTTTTAACCCTGATTTGGTACAGAAGGAAGACTTTGTATATTGTGAAGGTGAGGAAGTAATAAAGCGCCTTTATGCATCGGAAGTATTTCAAAGGGAAAATGCGGAAATTGTTCCCTTGATATACGCAGCAACGCTGCCTAACGGAATAGTGGACAAAGATGCATATACCTATTATGCAGACCGGATTTTAAGCATATTAAGCGAGAACAAGGATGTTGACGGTGTTTTCTTGCACCTTCACGGAAGTATGGAGGTAAATGAACTGGGTTCGGGGGAATACCACCTGGTAAAGAGCGTAAGGGATCTTCTCGGAGACGACGTTATCATCGGGCTGTGCCTTGACGCCCACGCCAATACCGATCCCAGGCTTCCCGCACTGGTTAATGCAATGAGAAACTACCGAACTGTCCCGCACCAGGATCAGGATGTTACCGAGAAGGCAGTAGCCGAACACATGGTAGACTGTATAAAGAATCATAAGAAAACTATCCCGCAGTTTGTAAGGCTTCCTTATGCCATTCATCCTGAGAAGGCGCTGGGGGAGGCATGGCCTCTGTCCGCCATATTTCAAAAGCTCAATGAGCTGGAAAGGATGGAGGAAGTGGCCATTGCCACACTGGGCATCGGGATGATCTGGTGCGACTGCGCGTCATTGGCTACTAATGTGGCCGTAACGCCTGCCGAGGAACGATATACTGACAGGGCAATGGAACTGGCCAGGGAATTGGCAGATTATGTATATTCATTCAGAGACAGCTTTGAGTTTGAGCAGCTGCCTTTGTCCCCCCGTGAAGCCGTGCGGCATTCAATCAGCTGTAAGGAATCCCCTGTATTTGTATCCGACTCCGGAGACAATACGACCGGCGGAGCTGTCGGGGACCACACCGTTATGCTCAGGGAATACCTGGAATGCAGTGATTATAACGGGAAGCGGGTTGTTGTCACGACGGTGTGGGATGAAAAAGCGGTTGAGCACTGCATGAGGTATAATGAAGGGGACAGGATTACAGTTTCCATTGGAAAGGATTATGATGATAACACCAGGGCGGTTACCATCAACGGTGTATTAAAGAAGAAAGGCAGCCTGTATGGGTTTATGGGCAATGAAAAGCAAGCTGTCGGGAAAGCCGTTACCATTACGGCCGGGCCGGTGGATGTGGTTATAACCGACAGGCCGGGATCTTTTATAACAGTCGGGCATTTTGAAGGGGCAGGCCTGAATATCAGTGATTACCATGTTATAGTTGTGAAGCAGGGTTACCTGTTTCCGGAATTGAGAGAGATATCCGAATTATCCATACTGGCGCTGACTCCCGGTGCTACCCATCAATTGGTGGAAAACCTGGAATACAAAAACATTATTCCTCCGGTATATCCCCTGCGCTATGCAGGCAAGGAATAAAATCTGCCATGAATGATGTATCATTATCCCGGGTATGGCAGCATAAGAAAGGATTTTATGGTATAGTATATATAACAAGATAAGGAGAGGTGATATATTTATGGCCAGAAGAGTAGTAGAAGAGAAAGTGGTACTGGATTTACTGGAGAATCCAATTCCCATCAATTATGAGGAAGTACCCGAATTTACAAAAGAGGATTATGAAGAACGGATCGGAAAAGTGAACAGGATATGTGAAGAGAGGGGTTATACCCATCTTATTGTCTATGGAGACAGGGAACACTTTTCCAATATCCATTATTTATCCGGTATGGATCCAAGATTTGAGGAAGCTCTGCTGGTTCTTGCAAAAGGGGAAAGGCCAAAATTAATTCTGGGCAATGAATGTATGGACTATGCAAAAAAGGTTAAAATTGATGCTGATAAAATTTTGTATCAGCCCTTCAGCCTTATCGGCCAGCCCAGTGACGACAGCCGTTATCTTGAAGATATATTCAGAGACTGCGGAATTACCGCATCATCAAAGCTGGGGATTGTAGGGTGGAAATACTATGATCCCTCGAAACACACCCTGCAGGCAAGCATACTGGACATACCAAACTACATCGTGGAAACCCTGTGCCGCATCACAAAGCGGGAAAACCTGGAAAATGCAGCTGATATATTCTTAAGCAATGAATACGGTTTAAGGAATACTGTATCTGCAAAGGAAATTGTGCATTTCGAGCTTAATGGAACCAAGGTTTCCAGGAATGTCTATAATGTGCTCAAGAATTTAAGGGAAGGCATGACGGAAATGGAAGCCTCCCATTTTCTGAACATAGACGGTGAACCTGCATCCATACATCCAATTCTGAACTTTGGCGATTTCAATACATCCTGCGGCATTGCCAGCCCAAGCTATTATAAAAAGCTTAATCTCGGGGATACAATAGGGGTTGGAATGGGATACAGGGGCAACCTGGTACATAAAGCCGGTGTTTATATCAGAACCCCCGACGATCTGACCGAAGAACAAAGGGCAGTCAGAGAATATTTCTACCATACTTATTTTGAATCCGTGGCAGCTTATTACGAGAATTTCAAGATAGGAAATACCTGCGGTGATATCTATGATATAGTTGATCGCATACTGGGCGGGGGGAAGGAAGGCGGCATAAAGAAATTCAACATCGGATTGAATCCCGGGCATTTGATCCATACCGAAGAATGGACAAATTCCCCGTTTGTGAAGAATTCCGCCACACCGATCCGTTCGGGTATGCTGGTCCAGTGCGATTATACGGCCATGCACAGGGATCCGTATCTGGTCGTCCATATTGAGGATGGTTTTGCAGTTGCGGATGACAAGCTCCGCGATGAGGTAAAAGCCTTGTCACCTTCATGTTTTAAGCGTATTGAAGCAAGAAGGGATTTCATACGAAATGTTCTTAATGTAAACCTGCCGGAAGAAATACTTCCGTTTTCAGATCTGCAGCTGGTATTCTTCCCTTACATGGCCGATACCGGCATTATACTGCGCATGGAATAATGTGTTTAAGGAGGTTGGGATACTTTATCATCCCAACCTTCTGTATTTCAACCCGGTTTACCCGGCATTATATAATATTGTATAACACAAATATTGAGTGATGTATATTTCATTGGTGTAATATTATACATCTTAAATGAATAATCCGGTTTCCGACATCAGGAACCGCCCGTTCATAAAGCTGATCATACAATCTATACATTACATACGCGCATATGATATCATGAGTTATATATTCAGCAAAAATCGATACATACCCTGAGCAAAAAAAAGTTGTTGACAAGGGCAGCTATATCTGATATCCTATGATTAAGAATTTAAACAAAAGTTTAATATATTAATATTTGTAAGTAATATAAGTATATTTATACAGTATTCTTTCTAAGTTATTATCTAATATATGTAGTTATAGATGCCGCAAAAAACGCATTTCACGAAGCATAATTCGCAGAAACAGACCTACCATTCGTTGTAATATGTCAAACCAGTATTTTATGCTTATTTCTGAATTAAACCCGATAAATTTATATGATCTTTGACAACTGTTTTATAAATCAAAAATAAAATATATCTTTTCATTATTATGGCAAGACGGTGCAGTGGTAGAAGTATATCAGTATAGTTTATGGGGAAGTAGGAGATAGCTTAAATCTTGAATTTCACAATAATTCTTATAATATCAACCAGAAAATATGAATATAGTATATCGGAGATGGTTTTCAAGGAATTCTGAATAATTCCATAAACCAAAGCTTTTTATTGGAAAAATATAAAAAAATATCATTTCTTGCTATAAAATTTATTAAATTCAGGGGGGTGATATGAAAAAAGTAGGGGGAAATCAATATTTAAAAGAAAGCAGTTGTTTGTAAAACAAGAATTAATTGGTAGAAGGGGGTACAATTAAATGTACAAAATCAGTAAAAAGTTATTGATAATTCTAGCGCTCCTTATATCAGTAACTTTGGTTCTGGCATCCTGCGGCAAGACTGAAGAACCTGCAAAGCCTGAACCGGGTGAGGTAACTGAACCTTCTGATGATGACAAACCAGACGATGAAAAAGAACCCGACGAGGAGCCGGCAGATGACGGGCCTAAAAAACTAGTCTTAGGAGGAAACTGGGATCCTCCACCGGCACAGCATGGTAACCCATGGTCCTGGTCCGGTCTGGTTGGAATCGCTGCCGAATGGCAGTTTGACAGGTTGTTTGAAGTTGTTCCTGACGTAAGAAAAGGTACAACTGAGTATATTCCTATGCTGGGTGAATCCTTCGAAGATACTGAAAAACAAACTATCATCCATCTGAAGAAGGATGTAAAATGGAGCGACGGTACACCTTTTACTAGCAAAGACGTTCTGTGTACCTATTATTTAGGGTTTATCAGGAACTGGGTCATGTGGAAGTATGTAGACAAGATCGAAGCTCCGGATGATTACACTGTAAAGATTACCTGGAGAGAAGACAGCGCTTTGATGGCTCCCACTGCATTTGCCAACCTGGTCCAGGGGCCCTATCACATCTTCGGAAAATGGGCTGATCAGGTAATTCCTCTGACCGAAAAGAGAGACGATAGAGGAGCATTGGACGATGCTGCCAACGAAGAGCTGACAAAGATAAGAGAAGATCTGTATGCTTTCAAGCCTGATGTAACAGAAATTGTTGGCACAGGCCCATTCACAGTTGAAAAGGTCACAGCATCAGAAGCAGTTCTCAAGAAGAGAGATGACGCCTGGTGCTCTGACAATGTCAAGTTCGACGAATTGATGTTAATCAGAGAACCTTCAACTGAAGCATATGTATCCAACAGGATGCAGGGTTTGGCTGATTTTGACGCCGGCGGTGTCACTCATGATATAATGAATCAGCTGAAAGAAGCTAATCCCAACATGAGAATAGTATGGTCACCTGAGTACAGCCAGCCTTCAATGCAGTTCAATACAAGAAAATCTCCTGTAGACAAAGTAGAAGTAAGAAAAGCTATAATTTACGCTATTGACAGGGAATCTCTCCTGGAAGTACTTGAACCGGGAACAATGATGCCCGATACCTATGTATGCGGATTAACACCCACAGTACGAGACGGCTGGATTAAGGACTTCCTGCCCGAGCTCGAGAACTATGAATACAATCCGCAAAAGGCTGAGGAAATATTGACAAGCATCGGCTGGAAGAAAGGCGCAGACGGCTTCTGGCAAGATGAAACAGGTCAAACTGTTCAGCTTGAAGTTTCTGCTATGAACTCCTGGCTGATATACTTCCTCGGCGGTGAAGCTATCACCAAT
>DGEI01000004.1 GCA_002385885.1 Firmicutes bacterium UBA3930 | reverse complement strand
AAAGCATTATTAGCGGCAGGTATGCATATTTCTCCCACCGGGAATATACTGTTTTCAGTAGCTGACCGGGATAAACAGGAAGCCTTCAGCATGGCAGCAGCTCTTGGTTCCAAGGGCTATAACATCTATGCTACAGATGGCACATACGAATATTTTCTGAAAAAAGGCCTGTCTGTCCGGCTGTATCGTAAATCACAGGTTTTAGAGGCTTTGAAGAATGATTTATTCCAGGTGGTAATAAATACGCCAACCCGCGGCAAAAACCCGTCCCGGTTTGGATTTGCCTTAAGAAGGACAGCCATGGAATTTAACATACCCTGTATAACCTCACTGGACACGGCAAAAGCCGTTCTTCAAACACTAAATCACCGCAATGAGGAAGTTGACATAATACCTCTCCATAGGTATAGCGTTCATGCCAACGGATCAATAATACCGCCGGCTTTAGCCGTTAACCGGTAATATAATGATGCTTGTATATTAAAATCTATTTATAGGAGGAAAAGACAATGACCCCCGATCTATACAACTACCAGGCTGAAAAACCCTTTTCTCAAAAAGATCTTGTTACCCTGCAGGATTATAGCCAGGATGAAATATACCAGATCCTGGGCAAGGCATTAGATTTGAAGCAAAAGCATAAAGCGGGAATTCCCCATCCCTATCTTTCCGGTAAAACCCTTGGAATGATATTCAGCAAGTCTTCCACGCGTACCAGGGTATCTTTTGATGTAGGTATCTACCAGTTGGGAGGATATGCTGTTGTCCTGAATACCGGCGATATTCAATTAAGCCGGGGTGAAACCATAAGCGATACTGCAAAAGTTTTATCCCGTTACCTGGACGGAATAATGATAAGGACATATAAGCAACAGGATGTGGAAGAGCTGGCCAGATACAGTTCAATCCCGGTTATAAACGGCCTTACCGACCTCTTTCATCCCTGCCAGGTACTCGCTGATTTAATGACAATATATGAAAAAAAGAACACCCTGGCGGGCCTTAAGCTGGCCTATATAGGGGATGGAAATAACATGAGCCATTCCCTTCTGATCGGCTGTACAAAGGTAGGCATGCACATATCTGCTGCCTGCCCGGAAAACTACACGCCGGAACCGGAGATAATTGAAAAGGCCAGGAAAAATGGAATGGTAACCGGCGCTGAAGTACTGGTAACCCAGGACCCGGTAGAAGCCATCCGTGATGCTGATGTAGTTTATACAGATGTATGGGTAAGCATGGGCCGGGAAGAAGAATCTGCACAGCGGATAAACCAGTTTGCAACGTACCAGGTAAACAGGGAGCTGTTTTCACATGCTAAACATGACGCAATCTTTATGCATTGTCTGCCGGCTCACCGGGGAGAAGAAGTAACCTCCGATATAATTGACGGCCCGAACTCGGTTGTCTTTGACGAAGCAGAAAACCGCTTACATGCTCAAAAAGCAATAATGGCCCTCCTGATGGCTGATAAGGATAAATGACAGATGATAAGCGAACAATGATATTGCGTATACCGGTCAGTGATAAAATCTGTTCAAATGCCAGCAGATAAAACTGTGCAGTTTGCAATATTAATAAAAAGGAGAAATCTGATATGGAATTGACAATAAAAAAGGCTTCCGAGCAGGATATCTTTGCAGTACACCAGATTGTTCAGGAAGCGTTTGAAAAATATGCAAGGGACCTTGGCCTCCCCGAAAAAGTGGCAGCATTAAAGGAGACCCCCCATACTATAAAAGAAGAAATGCATAAAAAAACAATTTTTATAGCTTATTTGGATCAGCAGCCTGTAGGAACCATACGCTTTGAAGTTCTGCCGCCCGGTAAAATAGGATATATCAGCCGGTTTGGAGTGCGCCCCCATGTGCAAAACTGCGGAGTGGGAAAAGCCTTGATTTGCGCTGTAGAGCAAGAAGCAAAAGAAATTGGCGTTTCTGCCCTTACCCTGCACACTGCTTCCAAAATGACATCCTCGATTCGCTTCTACTACGGCATGGGCTTTTACATCCACTCCACCTCCACCGACCGGGGCTATATCCGTGCCCTGTTGTGCAAAGAACTGGACGAGTGTGAAATGGAGGATCTGGAAGCCGCAAATATTATGTAGTTCTTATTCATGCAAATAAAACTATTATTATATGGATTACCCTGTTTTCAAGTTTCAACAGGACAAGCTAATTGGATTCAGCAGCGTCAAACATCGCCGGATAAATAAGAATCCCGGGTTTTAATAATCCATTTTCAACCTGTTCACAATATGCTGCAACAGGGCTTTCCTGATTTAAAACTTTTATCATAAATGCATCATGAGCGGTTCTGCTGTCATCCACCTCAAAACTGCCGGTATTTCCAAGCGAAGCCTGTAGTTTTTCTGCAGACAGTGCAATATGCATTTTACCCTTTGCTTTGCCGTATTCTTTCCAGGCAAGGTAAGCCAGCAGTTCCGGCATATCCTCATCATTTGCAAGCAGCTCTTTTATATTGATGATCCTGGACCTTACATACCTGGCATATCCCAAAATCCTGTTATTTTTTGAAACAACTGCGCAACGGCATCCAAGTCCATGGTTGCTCCATTCGCTTATATTATCACCGGGGTAAAGCGCCAGTGCATCAGCCCCATGCTGTCTAATCCATGCCTCCATGAGCCATGGAATATCTTTCTGATTGACCGGCCTGTCAGCAAATCCCTCATTGTCAAAGCTATCCATATTGATGGTCACATCAGTGCCGGACAATGAAAACATATTCGTCCTATACCCGAATCTTGGATAATACTCCACATGCCCGCACAGCAATGAAAAACCATATCCTTTCTCCCCTGCTCTTCTGTGTCCCTCTTCTATAAGCATACTGCCAATCCCTTTGCGTTGAAACTCCGGCATTACAGCCACCGGGCCCAACGCCACTCCCAGTTGTTCCCGGCCAATAATTATAAATTTAAACGGAGAAAACAGCACATGCCCCACTATTTTGCCATCATACTCAGCAACTAATGATAGTTCAGGATCAAACATTGAATTATGCCTTAGCATATCCACCAGTATGAACTCATCAACAAAATGGTTATCCGGATGCCATCCAAGGAAAGCCTCGTAATTGACATTTGCTATACTATTATAGTCCGATACTTTTTCACTTCGTATTTTTATATCCATTTTTATATCCTCTCTTGAAAAATATGATTTTCGAATCATGAAGAATCTCCATTAACTTAAGAAAATATTTTTTGAAGTTCTTTTGATCTTTCATAAATACATAACCGTGTTTTTGATAAAATCTATGAGCATTCAACCTATCGGAACCGGATACTTATCTTAATCCGCAGTCCATCTTTCTTGATAACTTCCATCATTTCCGCTGCATGAAAATAATGCCTTGGTGGTTGGAAACTACCAGGATGTGCAGGCAAATCGCCTGTATCCACGACTTTATCAATATACCAGTAATCCGGACGCCCAAAAAACTGTAACTGCCCATATCTCCCAACTGTTACTTTCTTGCCTTTCCAGTCAAGTGTTCTATACATATTTTAATGACCTTTACATTATGACAGTCTTTCTTTATATATTCCATTCCTTTTTCCATAAATCCGCTGGAATATTTACGAATAAGGGCAATCAATGCATCCTCTTTTTCTCCATCATGTACTTCTCTCGCGCGTCCAAACACTATTACGCTCTCATATCTGTAACTGAACTTATCCGGGATTGGTTCAGTATTGCCAATCACACAGAACGAAACCCTATTATTAAACATGAGGTTGTCCATTTTGTTTCCTTCAACAGCGCAGTGGAAATATATATTACCCTTATGGTACACGTAATTTAGCGGAACTCCGTAGGTGTATCCATTTTCACCAACTGTAGATAATACTCCATATTGGCCGGCTTCCAGCAGTTGAACAGCTTGACGCTTATCAATACTCCTGTCTTTTCTCCTCATTTCCCTGAACATATCAATCATCCCCTGTTCTTTTCCTCCTATACCAGTATTCTTTGCTGCACTTACTTATCAAATCGAGCAATTTGTAGTATTCTATTCTAATGCAGCCTATGAGAATTATCAAGGAGTGCTTTTATTCAAAATACACAAAAGCAGCCAGCGTTTCAAAAGCCAGCTGCTTTCTTACAGTTAAAATCAATATGCGATTCGTGGAACTCTGATAAGGCAATGCAAACATCCCGGGCATCTACTTGAAAACCGCACCATCGGGCACATCTGCATATGACGGAATCTCCGATGATTCCTCTGCACAAAAAATCAATGAACCATCCTCAACTCTAAATACATACTTGTATTTGTCATCATCTGTTTTTAGTACCAGCTTATCACCATTTACTTCATAGGTACCCACAGCAATATAGCTGCTCAATACCGAGTAAGTAAAGGTAAATCTATTACCTTCTTCCAACGATACGCTGGGTTTTAGCGGTTCTTCCGATTCTTCCATTACATACACGCCAATGGATACAGATTCATTGACCGTTTTTGAGCCGTTAGAGCAACCGGTTAAAACACAAAACAAAACCGGTAATATGAGAACCGATAATAATAACTTTTTCATAATACACCCTTGATTCTTATATTGTTTTCGTCAGCTATGCCTTTAATATAATTATAGGCTTCGATATACTCTTCCTGGGTATCCAAATGCTCCAGCATAACGGGCATATCAGGATCCAGTCTTTCTACAAGTTTTAGGAATACGGTGTAATCTATCACGCCTTTTCCGGGGGCTACCTCCCGAATCATTGTAGTTAACCGGTTGCTCATTATAACATCTTTTGCATGGCAGCTTTTAATATAAGGCCCGAGCTTTTCAAAACACTCTTTAATTAATACATCATTATAAAGGTATTTTCTTGGCGTATTGATCATGTTCACAAAATCAAGGTGTACTCCGAACTCCTTTCTGTCTATATCCTTTATCAGGCGGAGATAGCTGTCAGGAGAATCGGGAAAAATCCATGGCATTGGTTCCAGGGCATAAAAGGTGTTTTTCGGTTTGACATCATCAATGATTTCACGAACGCTGTCTACTATCAAAGCATAGGTATCCTCACTGTAATTATCACGGTAAACACCATCCCATATTTCTCCCCTGGCCCCTGCTGTATTAACACAGCATCTTGCTCCAAGCCGTTCGGCCAGATCCAGCCGCTTCTTGCAGTATTCCAAAGCCGCTTTACGTACCTTGTCATCCGGTGAAATGGGATTACTCCATGCCCCCACTTCAGCAATTATTACATCCGCTTTTTTCGCTTCTTTCAAATAGTCTTTGACCAAATCATCAGGAGCGTCATGATCAACCGGAGCCAGAACAGCACTGTAACGCAGCTTTCTTACAATCTCAATCCATTCCTGGGGACTGCTGTAACTCATTAAGATCGTTCCACCCAATCTCATATTGATGAGCCTCCTTTCATTCTTCTTTTATGTTTATAATAGACCCCCATTCCATTTCCCTGGCTTTTCGAAACATATCTTTATCCCTTCTGCTAATAATCTTATTTACCAGGCCGTCAGGGGTACATAACTTTAGATATATATGTCCCTTCCTTATCTGAGGGTGGCGAATAACCAATCCTTCAACAGCCGTACTTTCCGAACGGGAAACACATACAAATGAAAATTTCTCATCCTCATACGATAGTTCCCCACTTTTCACCTGCCGGTGCACGCTGCTTCTGGTTACCCGCTGTGAGAAATGGCACCAATCATTCTCTTCAACGGGACAGAGTTTATCATGATGGCAGGATGCCGCAATCCTGGTGTCTTGTTCCTGATATCAGTCTTTCTTCAGTCTACCCGTACTGCCGGAAATAAATCGGAAAAAGTGCATAGTTTTTTGCCATGATCTATAATGTACTGATCCTATTCAACTAATACAATGTGTTTAAGAGCCGGCCATAGAACAGCAACTGCCCACATGGCAGTGCCGGGCCCGGCTCCTACATCAAGGAGGGTTTTTACTGTCAAAACAGGCAAGCATTCCGTGGATTGCTAAGCGGAAAAATATACTGCAGCATATATGTCGGACATCCAAAAAACCGTATAAACCAGTGCATCTTCATATGAGTCCATACAAAGCTTCCCCCGGGATTATTTGCCGGCACGGTATAATTCAGAAGGTTTTGAAACCAACGATGCAAGCCTTTTGACCGGCAATCCGGTGGGCTGGGCTTTAGCATCATTATGTAATTGCTAAGGAAGCTCAATGTATGACACTTCTCCGTCTAGACCTTTATACTCTTCCACTTACCTGAGTTAAATCTTAGAAGTACCAGCAGAGAACGGACAAGCTGGTCTGCTATCAGCGCCAACCAGGCGCCTTCCAGCCCAAGTCCCAGGACGTTTATAGCAAATATAGCAGCACCGGGACGTATAAGCAAAACGGTTAAAAACATTATTATGGCAGTTGCCCTGGTATCTCCCGCACCCCTCAATGCACCTGCCAGAATAAACTGGGATGATTGGAAGGGCTGAATCAAAGCCACCAGCATTAGTATTTTGGCTCCTTTAGAAATAACATACAGATCATCGGTGTACAAGCTGACAATAAACTTTCCAAATAGTATAAATGACAAGGCAAGTATGATGGAAACCACCATTCCTACCCGCCGGGTATACCTGCTGTAGGCCTGTGCCATATCAGGCCGCTTCTTACCCAGGCTTTGTCCCACAAGGGAAGTAGCAGACACGGCAAAAGCCTGGCCGTTCATGAATGACATGGCCTGGATATTCATACATACATTATGGGTTGCAAATGCAACAGTACCGAGGGATGCAACGGTCTTGGAATAGGTTATCACACCTGCCCGCATAATCAACTGCTCAATCATGGAGGGCACACCAATTCTGAATATCCTTTTTATTGTATTCCAGTCAGGTTTAAATCCGTCCTTTATTCTGAGCTGCAGGTACTGGTTACCCTTAAGAACGGCTAACAAAGCCATTACAAACGCTGTACACTGCCCAATCACAGTAGCCAATGACGCACCGGCCACCTCCATCCTGGGAAAACCGAAATGCCCATAGATCAGC
Organism: Firmicutes bacterium UBA3930; assembly: GCA_002385885.1. GTDB lineage: Bacteria > Bacillota > Clostridia > Caldicoprobacterales > Caldicoprobacteraceae > DTU074. Next base: position 8,112 of record DGEI01000004.1, on the reverse strand, counting down.
AGATAATTAAACACCACATTAACCAGGTTGGCAGTCAGGTTGTATATCATGGCTGTCCTGGATTCTCCTATACCTCTTAAGGAAGCGGTTATGGTACTGGTCAAAGCCAGCATCACAAACCCCAGCATCTGGATTTGTAAATATTGTGTCCCTGCAATCAGAGTCTGTTCATCAGATGCTCCCATAAAACGAACCATAGGTTTTGAGAATATGAATCCGATAACTGAAGATACAGAGGATAGCACAAAGGTAAGCAGCAATGCCTGACGCAAAACCAGGTTTGTCCTTTTGTAATCCCCTTCACCTTTATGCCTTGCAATCAAGGCTGTTGATCCCACGTTCATGGCCATAAACATGGTCATTAATAAAAACTTGGGTTGTGTGGTAAGTCCTACAGCCGCAATAGCCCATGGGCCCAACCGCCCAACCATCATCATATCTACCATGGATACAATTTGTGTAAGAATGAATTCCAATAAGGCCGGCCATGCTATTCGCACTATATCGGTGTACAACATCCTGGAGCTTACACCCAATGGCAGCTTTTTGCTTACCCGTTCCTGCTGCCCATAGCTGTCTGAATCCCCATTCCCCGGTTCCACAAGTTCCAAAGCCATTTGATATTCTTTACGAGGTTCTTTTTTCCGATAACTGGATATTATATTACTAATCTTAGTGTTCACTTCTACATATACACTTCCCTTACAATATAAAAACTACATGCATAAATCATCATAGCATAAACTATTTCTTATGTCTAATAATGTAAAATCTTGTTTTGCGGGGCATCTCATTGTTATCTGCGCTTGCATGGCAAATCTATCAATTACATCACCAATTTTGAGAATCTCTTTATTATTCTTTTATGTATGTATTTTTTTACGCATTTCCCCGGCTGCCTGCCGTCAAAACCTGCTGCATACGAAATATATATATATTATATACGATATTTGTGAAAACAGGGTACACCTGGACAAAAATACTTTGCGGGTAAATAAAAGCGACACCGAACCCCGTCTCGCTTAAGCATTTACTGCAAAGCTGCAGGATTCTGTGCCGCATGCAGATATAACATTAAGTTATTTATGACTTGCCGATAAGCCTGAATAAAGACCTCAATATTTCTTCTTTTTCTTTTCCTTAACAAATACCACCTTAATTCCCTCAACGGTACTCTTGGTACCGGAATACAGCCCCGATGCTGCCAAACCCAGGGCCAGGCCCATCAGTATACCTTTTTTTATGTCGTTTGGAGATATATATACAATTCCTATAACGACTCCAAGTATTAAAGATACCACAGCAGAAAAATTTGAGGGAAGGCCGATTTGTTTAAATAACTCGACTATACCAACTATAAGCGGAATAACAGCCACATCATAAATGGTCATAGATATTACCTCCTTACGCTAATATTTAATCAGCACAACTACAATCATATTACAAGAGTATGCGGCAATAGCATCATTAAGTACAAAAAAACCGGGGATTCCCGGTTTCATCAGCCTTTTATCACCGCTATAGTCTTCAGCCTTTTTAACGGCTTTATAAGATCCAGTTCCTGGCTTATTACAAAATCTATATCCTTATATGCCAGCCTGAACTCCTCCGCAACGTCCTTTTTTCGTACCTTTCCCAGAATAACATCCTGCTCTTTTAAATCCTTTAGCACGTAATCCACTGAATACTCACGTTTTGCCTGATTTCTGGACAGCTGGCGCCCTGCTCCGTGGGAGCAGGAATAAAAGCTTTCGGGATTTCCGAGGCCTTCAACTATGTAGGAGTAGCTTCCCATCGCTCCCGGGATAATTCCCAGCATTCCTTTCCGCACACATATGGCACCCTTTCTGTGTACCCAGACCTTTTTACCGTAGTGCTCTTCATAGGCAGCATAATTATGATGAGCATTAACATCATTTTTGAAGGAAATGTGCTTTACACTATCCGTCAGTTCCTCTTTAACCGCTTCCATCATCGCATGTCTGTTCTCCCTGGCAAAATCCAGAGCAAGGTTCATCCATTCAATGTATTCCTTCCCCTGTTTTGAATCCACCGGCAGGTATGCCAGATCGTATTCAGGAGGGATCGATACCTTCCATTCTTTATTCAGTTCCTTTGCCAGCCTGTTATAGTAACCTGCAACCTTATATCCAAAATTTCTACTTCCACTATGCACCATTACACACAACTTGCCTTCTTCATCTTCCTGCAGTTCAATGAAATGATTCCCACCTCCCAGGGTGCCAATCTGATAATAACCTGCATCAATCTCATCAACCAGTTTGTTATCCTTCTTCATAAAACCTGATTTAACCGCCTGATCCAGTACCTGGCTTTCCTGTTTTCTCTTGTGATGGGCAAATCCGGTAGGAATTCTGCGCATTATACGGTTTACCAGCCGTTCGTATCCCTCCCTGGATAACTCATCTTTTGAAATATTGGTTTCTACATATGCTATACCGCATCCTATATCCACTCCCACAGCATTGGGGATAATAACATCTTCAGCAGCAATAACACCACCTATTGGCATTCCGTAACCGCTGTGCGCATCCGGCATAAGTGCAACCCACTTGTAGACAAAGGGCAGATTGGACAGATTCATCGCCTGCCGGAAGCACTCTTCCTCCAGTTGTCCCCCGTGTTCCAGCCATACCTTTATTGGCACTCTCTGCCGTTTGCTGTCATAAATCACAAACAATATCATCACCTCTGACAAGCAATATGTTTTAAGCTTATGTTCATGCTTATTTTATCAACAAAAACGATGCCCTGCAACCAATGGGCATATTACAGCCAAATGTGAACTTCCCTATTCAGCCTGCAACGCAGGGGCTTATATGAACACCGTAAATAACTTGTTTGACTGAGTTAACCGTTCAGAATGGTACACCCAGTTTTCTTACTCCTTCAACCATCTTCTGCCATTCGTCAACCATTCCGTTTAGGTAGTCGATGCCTGGCCGGGTAATACGGTAATACTTTCTTGCCGGTCCACTGGGGGAATCTTTTCTATATGTCTGTGTGTATCCATCGGAGTTAAGCCGCCGGAGTATGGCGTATATTGAGCCGTCATACACATCGCTGAACTGATCCTTTATGGTCTTCATAATTTCATAGCCGTAAAGATCCTTATCTCTCAATTGGTAAAGGATGCATAGCTCCAGTACACCTTTTTTCAGCTGGGCATTCATGATCTTCTGAGTTCCTCCTTTGCGTTATCCTATCCGTTCAAACCTATATTGTCCAGCATCAGCCTGAATCTGCAAAAGCTGCTTGACAGGGCTGCAGCCGTTTTTAAACTCAGACAGTATTTTCGTATTTTACACGGAATAATCCTATTTCCGGTCATCTCATAAATCTTCAACAACAAGAGTCCTCGTCAGTTTATCATGAATTGTGTCATGTGTGTTTGAAAATACCGCCCAGAAGAATGAAACTATATAGGATATGTTCCAGGTCAGGCCGGCAAGCAGAACCTTGCCTGCAAACTGGCGTATAAAGGCATCTAAAGGTCTCATGTTAGAGCCATCTCTCTTTATAACCTTTATATTCATTAACCGCATGCCTATGGTCCTGTCCTTCAGCATTACCATAGACAGGGAACCGTACAGCCATAAAAAGACAAAACTTAATAAGATAAGAACAATGTGGATAATATTCATGCCAGGCTCAGCATATGTATATATAACGCCGGGCTGGGAACGGATATCGGACAAACCCATAACAATAAATACAGGAACTATAGGATTATACAGCATTATTGGCAAAACAGAAAGAAGCAAAATTCTGGGCGCTCTGAAAAATAAAAGCAAAACCAGCGGAATCAAAGAAAGTATGCAATCAATGACAAATGCCACCACCCGCTTTCCAAGGGGTGCCGTTGGATATTCGCTCTCATTGTCTGTTTTTGCTCCTGTATTTTCCGGCCATTCATCCAGTATATTTCTGGCAACCAAAGCCGGAGACCCGATCATATCTGATATCTCATCCTCGGTTTTGTTATCGTCCTTGCCCGTTTCAAATATCTCATCATAATCCATCAATATGCTTTCCAGCTCGTCATCTCCAATTCTACCTTCGAGACTGATTCGCAATTCCCTCAGGAATTCACTTTTTTTCATTGTTATTCCCCCCGCAACTATTATTCATTGATTAATAGCTTGTGTTGATTATACCACACTACTATTCATAGCACAATAGTGAAACTATAAACAATAAACGTTGATAAATGGCGTATCTTCAAAAATTGGACAGCTGACAAAACCAAATATATGTATCTTTCTTTTTTATAAGAATAAAAACGGCAATAAAAATTTATATGACACAATAGTTCAGGAATAAAACCATATTATTTTATTGTAAAAGAGAGGAAATAAAATGTTAATAGAGAATATATATTGACAATACATAAAGAAAATCTGAAAAATTTATTACTCACTGCAACTTTATAACACATATTCCGTCTATTACATTGAACTGAATAATGATTCTACAATAAACATATATAAAAGCCCTGCTTTCCAGCAGCAAGGCATACGCACTATAATATAACATCATAAATTTTTTAGGTAGAATCAATTATGCAAATTAATTATATGGGAGAGGATGAAACAGTGGAACTATTAAGTATTGAAGGTTTATCAAAAACTATAAAAAAGAAAAAGATACTAAACAACATATCTTTGACGGTTAACTCAGGTGAAATTGTAGGATTCCTGGGCCCCAACGGTGCCGGCAAAACCACCACTATAAAACTGATCCTGGGCTTATTAAAAATTACCGAAGGAAAAATAACCATATGCGGCCATGATGTTGTAACGGACTTTGAAAATGCTATGGAAAATGTGGGAGGTATTGTAGAAAACCCGGATCTTTATAAAAGAATGACAGGCAGGCAAAACCTTGAATATTTTGCCAGCATGTACAAAGATGTAGACAAAAACCATATCGATGAAGTGGTAAAAATGGTCAAGATGTCGGAACGTATCAATGACAGGGTCAAAACATACTCTTTGGGCATGTGCCAGCGTATAGGTATAGCCCAGGCACTGCTGCACCGGCCTCGTCTGCTGGTTCTGGACGAACCAACCAATGGCCTTGATCCTATCGGAATCAAGGAACTGAGAGATTTGCTCAAGTACCTTGCCAAGGAAGCCGGCGTGGGTGTTTTTGTCTCCAGCCATATATTATCCGAAATGGAGCTTATGTGCGACCGCATTTATATTATAGACAACGGTGAGATTATCGGTGAAAAGAGCATAAACCAGACAGAGGATTCGGAAGACGCACCCATATATCATTATACATTTGTTACCGATAACAATGAAATGACCTATGAATATATGAAAAGCCTGGATATAAACTGTGAGCTTAAAAGCGATGGTGTTGAAATCGTCATGAAGAACAGTGAAATCCCAAATATTATAAAGACACTGGTTAACAACAATATTGGGATTTACGCCGTAAATCAAAAGAGAAGATCTCTTGAACAGGATTTCATATCCATAACAACCGGCAGCAAAACGCAGATAAGATAACTCTATAAATTATTCTGTATAATAATGCCTGCATTAATAGCAAAACAATGAATTGGGAGAGGATGTTGTTATGAAATTTTTAGGCCAGATAAAAATGGAAATTTTAAATATATTAAGATCGAGATTTTTGTTAGTTATATGTATACTGGTTGCATCAGTCAGCGTAATTATCCCGGTTATCAACTATTTTACTCAAACGACTGTAATTGAACACGGCGGCGGTGCTGTGCGTCCCCTGCCAATGCCGGTTGATGCAGTATACTATTCCAAGGCAGCAGCACTCGATATAGATATATTCCCCCCCGATATGGGACAGGAGCCAATCGTTGTAGACGGCATAAGAATTGAGGCAGACAATCCGTTTTACTGGCAGATCAAAGGAATGCAGCAGGAAATGGAAGCAATGGAAACCGATAAAAACCGGTTTTCAGAGCCCGAGGTTCTGGACCTGGTGCTTTCTATAATGGAAGAGGAAATCAAATTATATGTTAATTTTGCAAAGAATATAGTCAAACCCACCGATTACCGGGTAGAATTGGCCTGGCGGAGCATGCAATATGTACATGATAAGTTTATCTATGAGCACAATGATGTACCTGAAGACAAACTGCTGGAAGCCGTAATGTACAGAATGGGTGTGGATCCCGAAAACTTTAAGAAGAAATATATCGATATCACTCCGGAAGAAAAACTGGCTGCTCTTGACCAATTGGAAGACAAGTTAAATACCCTTTACAGCATAGTGGAAAATAATGATTTTCCGAAATATATAGAATGGCGAATACAGCTGGAACACGAAAATATTGCAAACATGGAAGAACAGATTGCCATTCACGAACAGGCGATTATTGAGAATCCTTCCCAGGAAGACAGCCTCAACGAAATTATAGAAAACCTGAAAAGACAGATAGATTTGATAAAAACCAACACAATTCCTATATTGGAACTAAGGCTGGAGAGGAATATTATTCCCGGGGAAGACATTTGGCAGAACTCAGCCCTGTCTGATATCGAAAACAGCAGAAACCAGATATCGTGGACAGAAATAGTTCCGGAGGAAGAATTTTTTAAGAATACATGGCTTGTGCAGCAATATGGAACCTATCAAAAATATGTCAATGCAATACAGTCTCAAATTGATGAACTGAATAAAACGATACTTATCGCCCAGAATTCCCTGGATGCCAATGAGCCCGATATGAAATATGTGCCGGGTGGCTCCAGAAACCGAACAGTCAGTTTCCTGGACTATTCAGTCTTTGTTGCCCTGTTGGCGGTACTTCTGGGCGGATGGCTAATGGCCAGCGAGTTTCAGCAGGGAACAATCAGGCTGCTGCTGATCCGGCCAAAAACCCGTGTGAAAATATTGATGGCCAAATTTATATCAGCCTTGTTGATATGTCTCGGCATTTATATAACAGGAAGCATTCTTAACCTGGTAACAAACGGAATATGTTTTGGTTTTTCAGACTACACGTATCCCAACTATACGGTTTCAGGCCAGATTAACTTCTTCGCTTATTACTTCCCAAAAATGTTTGCCTGTATTATAACCATTCTGTTTTCATATTCGGTTGCATTTATGCTTTCTGTTGTCGTTAAGATTGCTGCCGTTGCCATTGCTGTTCCTATTGCCGCTTTTATCGGCAGCAGCATAATGATGAGTATATTTACCTACAGCAGATCCATGAACTGGATTGCATATACCCCTATACCATACGTACAGATATCCTCCTTTTTTGTCCCGTATTCCATCGTACAGCATATTATTCAAAGGGGTATCCCCCTCAATCTGACTTATGGTATAATAATGCTGCTGGCTATTTCTATACTGTGTATAGCCGCATCTGTGTTTGTGTTTAAAACAAGGGATATAACAAATTAGAGAGGGTAATCAGATGGAAGGGAACAATACTTTTTTTGATTCATATAAGAAAAAGTTAACGGACGAAAATGAAAAACATATAGAAAAGAGTGCTGATAATAAAGCGCAGGGAGTTTCTTCTCAGGAAACTCCTCCCGCTTCCGGCAGCCAGAAATCCAGTATGAGATACGATATAAAAAGCGGTTTTATAAAACCGGAGAAAAAGGCTTCCACTGCCGTTATCCCGGCTAATGCAAAAACAAAGAGAATCATCACGGCTGCTGCCATTGGGGCAGGAATAATCCTGTGCGCAGCAATTGCAGTTTTCTTCCTTTTGAATCAAAGTATTGAGGTAGTCGATCTCACAGGCTGGACAGAAAATAACGCACAGCTGTGGGCCAGGGAACACGGTGTCATCCTGCAGATTGAAGAGCAATACAGTGATGAAGTTGAAGCCGGCAAAGTTATTGCTCAAAGCACACCTGCCGGTACCAAAATTAAAAAAGGTGATTTTATAAAGCTCACTGTTTCTTTGGGCTATGATCTGTCTGTGACATTTCCTATACCGGATTTTATGTCAATGACTAAAAGCGAAATAGAAAAATGGGCCGCGGATAACCATATGACCAAGGTGCGTATAACCACCGAATACAGTGATGAAGTCGAAGCAGGAAAGGTTATAAGATACGAGATCAATGATGAAAGAGT